>NZ_JBEZEC010000010.1:0-169715 GCF_040648595.1 Micromonospora sp. NPDC049107 | reverse complement strand
CGGCCGCGGGGGGGGGTGGGGGTGGCGCCCGTAAACAACCCGGGTACCCGCCCCCCACCGCGCCCTGCCGGATCGCCGCCCGGACTCCGCCTCGGCTCGACCGCCCTCATGAAACAGGCCCTAACAGTGCTGCACGCTGAGTCGGATCAGTTCCCAGCCGCCCTCGGGAACATCGTCGTCCGGGTCCGTACGCAGGTTCATCGGATTGGCCATGCCCAGGTAGAGGGTCGACCCGTCGGCGATCATGTTGCGGATCCCGTAGTTCAGGTAGTTGCCGAGCCCACTGTTGTCCACCACCGTGGCCGGCCTGCTGGTCGAGTCGAAGACGAACAGGTCGCCGCCGTAGACCGGGGCCGGCGGGGGGTCGTCGGCCAGTACCGAGGCCTTGCCGAACTCGGCCGCGGCGGGGCCGGTGACACCCAACAGCCGGGCGGTGTCCTGGCCCAGGTCCTTGGAGATGTAGCTCCAGTCCATGGTGCCCACGTACAGTTTCCCGCCCGCCACCGCCATCTTCCAGGTGTAGTTGTTGTAGGGGTTGCCCATGCCCGACGGGCCGTACAACGGGGTGTATCCGGTCGAGGCGGCGGCCCAGAGGCCCGCTCCGCCGTTGCCCGCCGGGTCGTAGGCGGGCAACTGGGATGCGCCGTACAGCAGGTCCACCCGCTGGTGACGGTCGCCGAAGCTCTTACCTCGGAAGATGCTGATCGCCCGCTGCGTGCTGCGGACCGTGGACCGCAGCGCGGCCTCGTCCGCCGGTGGGTAGGTCGCGATGTGCACCGTGGTCGCCTTCATCGGCACGTGCATCGTGCCCCAGTACAGGTAGCCGTTGAAGGAGGCGAGCCCACCCAGGGCGTAGGTGCGGGCCACGACCGGGTCGGGCTCGTACCCGTCGACCGACCAGACCTGGGTCCAGTTGTCGGCGTCGGCCGGCGTGAGGCCGCGTTCCCCCTGCGACAGCTTCGGGCTCATCCACACCCCGGCGACCCCGGACAGCGGCTCGTCGGTCGTGCCGGGCACGGCCGCTGCCAGGGCGTCGTCACCGGAACCCGTCCAGGTCGTCACGAAGATCCGCCCCTCGTGCACGGTGAGATCCGCCGCCTGGGCCGGTAGGTTCGCGACCTCGACGAAGCTGAACGGATTGCTCTTGGAGCCGGTCCAGCGCAGCACGTGCCCCCGGTTGCCGCCGTTCGCGCCCACCCCGACACCCGCGTAGAGCGCGCCGTCGGCCACCACGAAGTGGCGGATGTTGCCGTACGCCGGCAGGTTGATCGAGCCGAGGAAGGCGCCGGTGTCGGTGTCGAAGGCGAACAGGTTGATGCTCTCGCCCAGGGCGGGCCCGCCCAGGAACGCCACCCCCTGATGGGTGCCGGCGGCCCGGATTCCGGCGGTCGTGCTCAGCCGGTTGGCGTCGGTGGTGGAGGCGGCCTTCACCGCCTCGGTCTTCTCCGTCAATCGCCCCGAACGTTTGTCGTACGTGTACAGGCGGGGCGGGCGATGGTCGCCCAGGGTGGGGGGCAGAGTCGGGTTACGTTTCGCGATCTGGCTCTCGCCGTACTCGCACACCCAGTCGTCGTTCAGGTTCGGTGTCGTGTTGCGCAGGTTGCGCCCGCTGGTCATGCAGTTGACGTTCGCTCCGGTGCCGAACCACAGGCTCTGCGCGGTCTGGGTCATGCCCCACAGGTAGGACTGGTTCACCTTCGGCTGGCCGGTGGCGCATGGCGGACCGGGTGGATAGGCCACGCCGATACCGGCGAAGCACTCGTCCGGGGTGCCCTTCCCGATCAGCTTCCGCTCGTATTTTGGCTGATGTCCGGCCGTACCCGGCGCATCCGTCCCGATCGGGGTGGCGGCGGCTGACGCCGGCGCCGCGAGGACGTACAACAGTCCCAGTACGGCGGCCGCGGCGAGCGGTCGCCGGCCCGACATCCGGAGTGGTTTCACGAATGGTTCCTCTCGTTCGACGGAGTCCTGAGGGTCGGTGGGGCACGATCGCGGGTCAGGCCGCGGCGACCTCGCGGGACCGGGCGGGGCTGACCACCCGTGGGGCGACCCGCCGTGCCCAGTCCTCCCAGTCCTCGAACTCCAGGAACCGGGCCAGCAGGCCGAGCTGCCCGATCGGGTCGGCGACCAGGTCCTCGTAGCTCATCCGGTGCAGGTGGCGCGGCGGCAGGTCGGTGAGCGCCTGCTCGGCCTGGCTGGTCAGGAACGCGCTCAGACCGAGGTAGCGGCGCAGGTCCTGGCCCCGATCCCGGAGCAGGTCGGCGCTGAGCCGGTCCGGCAGGTAACGCTCCAGGTCCTCGGGCACCGACTGGCCGGGTTCGATCCGGAACGGATCCAGCCCGCACCGGCCGAGGAACTCCACCCGCAGCTGAATCAGCTGGAACGACGAGTGCTGGCTCATCGAGCGGGCGGTCGCCTCCCGGTCGCGGGTCAGATACACCACCTTCGCCTCGGGAAATGCCCGCAGAAGGTACGGAGCGACGTGGCTGGACCCGCCGGAACGCTCGACCCAGCGCCGCTTGCCGGTCATCACGGCCAGCAGGTCGAGGAACATCCGGTGGTGGTCGCCGACCGACTGCGTCGGGAAGTCCGGCACCCGCTCGGCGAGCTGGTCGAAGAGGCGGTCCGGGTCGGGGGTCAGCTTCGACAGGGTGATGGCGAGGATCCGCGGCAACTCGGTCATCCGGTCGGCCCACCTCCCGGTCGCGGGATACCGCACCTCCTTCGGCGGCAACCCGATTCGGAAGAGAGTGGCGAGTTCCGCCTTGGGGCTGCTCAGCACCGCCCAGTACGCGGCCCCGGTCAGCACCTCGGAACTGCGTGCCCAGGGTGCGACGGACATGAAGAACTCCTGCGCCGAGAGAGTCTCGGGCTGCTCCGCGATCAGGTCCGAGAGCAGCGTCGAGCCGCACCGGCCGTTACTGATGATGATCGACCTGCCGGTGACCGGGGTGTCCATCCGAGGACCTCCTGCACGTTGGGTTGTCACGGGGCGGTGGCCACCTCGGCCACCTCGACGGAGCACTCCTCGCGGAGCCACGCCAGGACGAGCCGGCGGACCGCCTCCGGCCGGTCGACCAGGACTGTGTGTTTCTCGCCGGGTAGGACCACGGTCCGCGTCTGCGGCAGCAGCCGGACCACCGCCGGTGCCAGCTCGACGACCGCGGAGTTCGCGCCGTAGAGGCAGAGCACCGGTACGTCGATCGCGCTGATCTGCGCGGCACTGGGCAGGGCACTCGCCGGTAGGTCCCGGGCCAGCGTGGTCGCCATGAGCAGCTCGCCGGTATCCCGGGCCCGGCGGGCCACCTGGGCCCCCCGGCCGGCGACGATCTGCGCCAGCGCCTCCGGTCGGGGCAGAAGGTCGGCGGCCCGGTCCAGCCGGCGCGCGACCCGGGCCATCCACGCCGGGGTCGGCGGCGAGGATTCGACCGCCGCGACGGAGGCGACCCGGTCGGGGTGCCGGGCCGCGTAGGCGAACGCGATGGTGCCGCCGAACGAGTTGCCGAGCAGGTGCACCGGAGCGGTGACGTCAAGTGCGGTCAGCATCGCCGACAGGTCGTCGACGAAATCGTCGAGGGTGTAGCCGGTGGGCGGGCGCTCGCTGTGGCCGTGCCCCCGCAAGTCGTACATCACCACCCGCAGCCCGGCGTCGGCGAAGGGCTTGGCCAGGGTGAAGTACCAGCTCGCGAGGCTGTCGGAGGCCATTCCGTGGATCATCACGAGGGTCGGCCCCGCACCCCGGTCAGCGCCGACCTCGTCCGGCTCACCGGCCGGTGGTTCGAGGTGTTCGACGTGCACGTCGATCCCGTTGGCCCGGATCATCGTCACGAGTGGACCGCCTCGACGACGGTGGGGCTCGCGTCGAGGGAGCGTGCGATGTGCTCAACCAGCTGCCCGACCCGCAGCTCGCCCACGGTCTCCAGATCGAGTTTGGCGACGAAGTGCGCGAAGTTGACGGTGTTGCCGTACCGGGCCTGCAGCCGGCCGGCGAGGGAGACGACGTCGATGCTCTCCATGCCGAGGTCGTCGCGGAAGGTGGTGTCCACGGTGATGGGTTCGTCGGCGGCGAAGTCGCCGAGGACCGCGTGGATGATCCCGGTGAGCTCGGCGAGGATGTCGGCGTGCGAGGCGGCCATGGGAGGTGCTCCTTCGGATGGTCGGGAGTGGATGCCGGTCACGGCTGATCGGTCCCGGTCCGCGGGCCCCAGGTCCAGGCGACCACGTACCGTCGAGGTGGTAGGTCTTCGGGATTTCCGACCTCGCGGTGCTGGACCGGGTAGCTCCGGTCGTCGACGTGGACCGTCAGCACCGTGTCCGTGGCGCCGGTCACCACGAACCGGCGCGGGCGGCCGTCGAGTCCGGTCCCCTCCGCCTTGCCGACGGCCTCCTTGGCGGCCCAGAACCGGGTGAACCACTGCCGCCGGTCCTCGGCGTCGCCGCCGAGCGAGTCCAACAGGGCGGTCTCCCCGTCGGTCAGGGCGAAGCGCAGGGTGCTCTCCGGATGGTCGGTGATCTCGGCGACGTCGATGCCGACGCCGGGCGCGTCGGATGGCGACGCCGGCCCGCGGGGTTTCGCGATCGCGACGCCGATCTCCGCGCAGTGCGCCAGCGAGACATCGCAGTCGCGCAGGTCACGGCCCGGACGTCCGTGTACCCGGGGTCGCCCGTCCGGATCGTTGCCGACCGTCAGTTCGATGGGGTAGATGTCGCGGTGTCCGTCCTCCCACAACCGGAACCGGACGGCGTCCTTCACCGCGATCCGGCCCAACAGCCACTGTTTGCGGGATCTGGCGGGCTGCCGCTCGTAGTCCTGGTACGCGGCCGAGCCCAGGATGCCGCGGGCGGCCATGCCCTGGGTGACCAGGTCGGTCCAGCAGTCGAAGGCCATCGTCCAGCCCTCGGGTTGGATCAGCGACATCGGATGCCGCTCGGGGAACCGCTCCGCCGGCCGGGCCTGCGGATGGCTGTCGAAGCGCCGGTCCACCGCGCCCTCGATCTGTGCCCACACCCGGCCGTCGACCACCAGTTGGGTGTCCGCGACGAGTTGTGCGTCGTCGATCGAGCGCACCCGGGCGACACACTCGAAGTCCGTACCGGGTGCCGGCGGGGGGCCGAAGTAGCGGATGTGGCGAAGGCCCACGGGCAACGCGACGGTACGGAACGGCTGTGTGGTGATGAGCCAGTTGCCGATCAGCTGCAGCGCGTTGTCCAGCAGGGCGCCCGGCGGCACGGGTGCGCGGACCACCCCCCGTACGTGCATGTCACCGAGGGCGTGCACGGCGGTGATGCCCTGGAACTGGGGGCCGTGGAACATCAGCCGCTCGGCGTACATCTCCTCGGCGCTGATCCGTGGCGGCCGTTCGGTCGCGGGATCGTGCCGCCACACCTCGGGCGGGTCCGCCGGATAGTCCGCGGCGAGTTCCACCATCGACCGGGCGTACGGGCCGAAGGTGACCGAGACCAGGCCGTCACCGGTCGGCCGCACCGCGATCTCGACGTCCTGACCCGGCTCGGCTATCAGCCAACGGTTGAACCGGGCGTCGCGTACGGCCACCGCCCGCAGGCCCGGCATGGCCTGCTCCGCCGCGTCGACCATGTGCTGCACCAGGGTGGTGGCCGGCACCACCGGCCACCGGTCCTCCATCTTCGGCCAGTCCGGTGGCTGGACGAAGAAGCAGTGGTCTTTCAGGTACGGCATGTTCTCGACGGAGACCCGCAACGTGATCCGCCGAACCGGACCCGGGTCGCCGTTGCTCGTGCTGCCGCTGACCGCCTTGCCGGTGTCGACCCCGTTGGCCGAACCGACGCCGTTGCCCGCGACGCCGTTGCCACGGCCTCCGGGCGCGGCGGTTCGGGAGGGTCCGGCTGGCGGGGCGACCGGGGGTTGTCCGACACCCGGGCGCGGCGGTACCGGCGGAGCCGGCCGGGCGGCCGCGTCCAGAACGCTTGCCGCGTCCCGAGCCGTGTCCTGCAACAGCGCGGCGAGTTCCGCGGCCGCGCTGGACCGTCCGGTCAACCTGTGCAGGGCGGCAAGCGCCGCCGCCGGGTTGGTGCCGTTACCCGCCGGCTCCGGCTGCCGCTCCGCTCCGACTGCCGGCGAGGCGCCGACCGGGACGGCCGAACCGTGCTTTGGCGGACCCGCGGCCAGGTGGTTCGGCGGGGTGCCGCCCGCTGACACGCCGAGCAGACCGGCGGCGCCCGCCCCGAGCCGGACCAGTGGGCCACCGAGATCCAGCGGAATCGACGGGCCACGGCGTACCGGTTTCGCGGCTGCCTTCGCCAACGGCGGATCGAGCGCGGTCAGGTTCGGGCTGCCGCCCTCCACCCAGATCGCGGTGGCGACCCGGCGGAGCTGGTCCAGCCCGCTGCGGTGCTTCACGTTCACCGGCATCGCGAGATGCTCACGCCCGCGCAGGTTGTCGCTGATCAGCGAGGCGAGCTGTCCCGCACCGACCTGGAGGAAGACCCGTACCCCGGCGTCGTACATCGCCGCGACGGTCTGACGGAACCAGACCGGCTCCATCATGTGCCTGACGAACAGGGCGTTGACCTGCGCCTCGTCAGCGGGGAACGGTGCCGCCAGGGTCGCCGACCAGACCGGTATCCGAGTCGGGTGTACCTCCCACCGCCGCAGCGCCGCGCCGATCGACTGCAGGCCGTCGACGAACACGGGGGTGTGGAAGGCCGACCGGAACGGCAACTTCTGACACAGCACGTTCTCCGTACGCAGGGCCTCGACCAGCCGGTCCACCTGGGGTTCGGGGCCGTTCACCACCGACTGCCCCGGGGCGTTGTCGTGCGAGAGCACCACCCCCGGAAAGTCACCCAGCATCGGGGTGACCCGGTCCGCGCCAGCTCCCACGGCGGCGAACACGTATCCGGAGACCTCGACCGAGTCGGCGTGGAACAGTTCCAGAAAGTCGTCCATCGCCGCCGTGCTGATCTGCCCGCTGGTCGCCGCGGCGGTCCACTCGCCGATGCTGTGTCCGGCGACCGCGTCCGGTAGCACGCCGAGGTGGCGCAGCGCCCTGTCGAGGAGTTTGCCGACCTCGATCAGCCCGGCGCCGTGCCGGCCCAGGTCCGAGGCGGACCACTGCCGGTCCGGCAGTCCGAGGTGCGCGGCGATGTCCGCGGTACGGGGCGCGAACTCCGCCTCCAGGCCGGGGAAGACGAAGGCGAGGCGTCCGGTGCCGGCGGCCAGCAGCGGTGACGGGCTGAACCAGATGTCCCGTCCGCCCCGCCAGGCCTGACCGCGGGCGACCGTCTTGCGGGCGACGGCCAGCAGCTTGTCGGTCGGGCTGACGATGCCGAGTCGGCACGCTTCGGCCCCGTTGGCGGGCCGGTTGCTCCGGGCCCGTTCGACGCCGAGGGCCCGCACCTCGTGGTCGCTGCGGGCCAGCAGGCCGGCCAATTGGGCGGGGTCCGGCGCGGCGAGCCAGAGCACCTGGTCCGGCTCGGTCACCGCAACCGTCGAGCTGCCCGTGGTCGGCGCGGTGTCTCGTCCGACACTCGCTCCACCCACCGCCAACGGCTGCCCGGCGGTCGGCCGCTGCCGTACACCGGCGGGTTCGGGCGCCTGCTCGATGATGACGTGTGCGTTGATGCCGCCGAAGCCGAAGGCGTTCACCCCGGCCCGACGCGGCCCGTCGCTCTCCCACGGGCGGGCGGTGGGGATCGGGGCGAACCGGGTCGCGGCCATCTCCGAGCGTGGATCGTCGCAGTGCAGCGTGGGCGGCAGGACTCCCCGGTACACCGCGAGCGTCGCCTTGATCAGGCCGGCGATGCCGGCGGCCGGCATGGTGTGCCCGATCATCGACTTGACCGATCCGATCACCGGGCGTGGCCCGTCGCCCGAATGCGGTCCGAAGACCTCGGCGACCGAGACCAGTTCGGCCGCGTCGCCGGTGGGTGTGCCGGTGCCGTGCGCCTCCAGCAACCCCAGCGCGTCCGGCGCGGTCGGGTCCAGCCCCGCCGCCTCCCAGGCCCGCCGGATGGCCAGCACCTGTCCGGAGGAGGCCGGGTTGAACATGCTCGCCGAGCGGCCGTCGCTGGACATCCCGCTACCCCGGATGACGGAGTACACCCGGTCGCCGTCCCGGACAGCGTCGGACCACCGCTTGAGTACGACCACACCCGTGCCCTCGCCGATCAGCAGGCCGTCGGACTCCCGGTGGAAGGGCCGGCTCTCACCGCGCCTGGACAGCGCCCGCAACTGGTTGAACACCGACCAGAAGCTGATGTCGTGCACGTGGTGCACTCCACCGGCCAGGACGGCGTCCAACCGTCCGCTGCGCAGCTCGGTGATCGCCTGGTCGACCGCGATCAGCGACGAGGCGCAGGCCGCGTCCAGGGTGTACGCCGGACCGCGCAGGTTGAGCCGGTTGGCCACCCGGGACGCGGCCAGGTTCGGCACCAGTCCGATCGTCCCCTCCGGCTGGTACGGGCCGAGCCGCTCGTCGAACTTCTCGCGTACCAGGTCGAGCCGGCTCTGGTCCAGCTCCGGAATCAGCTCCCGCAGCACCTGGATGACCTGGCTCGACATCCGCACCCGTTGGGCGTAGCGGGCCTGAGCCGGACTGAGGATGCCGCCCCGACCGAGGATCACACCGACCCGGTCGCCGCCGGGCAGTCGGTCCGCGCCGCCGGCGTCATCGATCGCGGCGGCGGCCACGTTCAGGGCGATGAGCTGGTCCGGTTCGATCTCCGCGACCGAGGCGGGCATGATGCCGAACCGCAGCGGCTCGAAGGTCGCGAACTCGTCGACGAACCCGCCGCGCCGGCAGTACATCCGGTCCGGCCGGTGGGCCTGCTCCGGGTCGTAGAACTCCTCGTCCCACCGGTTCGCCGGCACGTCGGTGATCGCGTCCACCCCGTCGACGAGATTGCGCCAGTAGCTCTCCAGGTTGCCGGCGCCGGGCATCACCGCCGCCATCCCGACGATCGCGATCGGGTCGCTCCGATCGGTACTCGTGTTCATTTTCGGCCTCTCGCTCCACCGTCGACGGGCGTACCGGGTGTGCGGCTCGGGTGCCGCCGAATCCGCTGGACGATCACCAGCCGGAGGCGGTGTAGACCACGGAATTGATCTTCGGGTCGCCCCACGCCAACTCGCTCAGCAGGCTGAAGGCACCCGCTTCGGGGTCGATCAGATCGATGCCGCGGCGTGCGTACTCCCGACTCAGCTCGTCGCTGACCATCCCGCCGTGCCCGGCGCCAGGTGCCCACGGCCCCCAGTGCACGGTCAGACAGCGGTTGCCGGTGCTGGCCGCCCAGCGGGCGCCGATCGCGTCGACCGCGTCGTTCGCCGCGGCGTAGTCGCTCTGACCTCGATTGCCGTATGCCGCGGCGATGCTGCCGAACAGCACCACGAACCGAGGGGGCGAGTTCAGCTCGTCCAGGCCGCCCAGTACCGAACGGGCACCGTCGACCTTGGTGCCGAACACCCGGGCGAACGACTGTGGGTCCTTCTGCGCGATCAGCTTGTCCTCGATCACGCCGGCCGCGTAGACCACGCCGTCGACCCGACCGTGCGTACGCTCGACGTCCAGCAGCAGGCGGCGGATCGCCGACGCGTCCCGTACGTCGAGGGCGTGGTAGCGCACCTCGCTGCCCAGTTCCCGCAGTTCGGCGAGGGTCGTCCCGACCTCGCGGGCGGCCAGGATCGCCTGCGCGGTGTGTTCGATCTGCGCCGGTGACCGCAGACCCCGGCCGGCGAGCGCGGCACGCAACGACGCCTTGTCCCGGGCCGACACCAGGTCCGGATCCTCCGGCCCGGTCGGCAGCGGTGTGCGGCCGACCAGCTCGATCCGGCAGCGGCTCGCCATGGCCACCGCGCGGGCGAACCAGGGCGTGATCCCGCGAGCCCCGCCGACCAGCACCACCACCGAATCCCGGTCGAGGCCGATCGCGGCGGCCTCGGAGGCGCCGTCACCGGCCGGCCCGGCACCGCTGGTCGCCACCGCGCCCAGCGCCACCGGGGTGAGGGAGACAGTTGTCCGCTCGGTCTCGCGCCGCACGACGGCCGGGGTCTCCCCGGGGACCAGCAGCTCGTCGATCAGGTGTCGGGCGATCTGCTGCGGTTCGGCGGCACCGTCCACCTGGACGTACCTGGCCGCCACCTGTGGGTACTCCCTGGAAATGGTACGGAACAGGCCGGCCAGGCCGTCGCTCCGTTCGGTGCCGCCGACCGGTCCTGCCGCGAGCAGCCAGCGGGGACCGGCGGCGAGCGCCTGCTTGAGGAACGGGAAGACGTCGGGCAGCAGGGGTGCTCCGGCGCCGTCCAGACCGTCCAGCAGGATCAGCCCGTCGAAGCCGGCGAGCTGGTCGGCCTGCCTCTCGTCCAGCACACCCGTCTGCCCGGCCGCGCCCTGCTTCTGGAGCAGTTCGGCGAGGTACGGCAGCGCCGGGCTGGCGCCGGTGATGAGGAAACGCGTTCCGGCGAGCACGTCGGCCGGCTGCCCGGCCGGTGGGGCGCCGGTGTCCGCGCCGGAAGGTCCCGCGACCACCGTCGCCAGGGGCAGCAGCCGCTTCGGTGTGATCCCGGCCGGACCGCTGGCGGTGGCCGACACGGTGGGGACCGGCGCGGGTGCGATGGCCGGGCTCATGGTGGCCAGGGCCGAGGGCGCTCCGGCGGGTGGTGCCACCATCGGTGTGGGTGCGGTGAGGGCCAGCGCGCCGTTACTCGGCGACGGCGCCGGGGCGGTCACCTCCTGCGTCTTCTGGTTGAGCCAGTCGACCATGGTGCGTACGGTGCGGGCCTTGACGAGGTCTTCGAGTTCGGCTTCGTCGCCGTCGACGGCGAGGCCGAGTCGTGCGGCGACCTCGCCGGCGACTTCGGCGCGTTTGATGGAGTCGATGCTGAGGTCGGCTTCGAGGTCCAGGTCGAGTTCGATCAGGTCCACCGGGTAGCCGGTGCGTTCGCTGATCACGTCGAGGATCGCGCTCTGGAAGTCGGGACGGGTCATCACGGCAGTGCCGGTCGTGACGACAGTGGTGGAGTGCGCCACCCCGTTCGCCGGGCCGAGTACGGAGGTCGCGTGGATCACGGTCGTACCCGTCGTCGACCGGATCTTCTGGTTGAGCCAGTCGACCATGGTGCGTACGGTGCGGGCCTTGACGAGGTCTTCGAGTTCGGCTTCGTCGCCGTCGACGGCGAGGCCGAGTCGTGCGGCGACCTCGCCGGCGACTTCGGCGCGTTTGATGGAGTCGATGCTGAGGTCGGCTTCGAGGTCGAGGTCGAGTTCGATGAGGTCCACCGGGTAGCCGGTGCGTTCGCTGATCACGTCGAGGATCGCGGTCTGGAAATCAGGACCGGACGAGGTGACCGCCACAGCGGCCACCTCGACCCCGCCCGTCGGTGCGGCCGGGGGAGCGGCCACCACCACCGCCGTCGTCGTCGCGACCGCGTCGACCTCGGTCCCGTGACCCGGCAGCACCACCGGCGGGTACGCCTGCGAGGGCTGCCACACGAGTCGCCCACCCGCGCCGTCGCCGAAGTACGCGAGCATCACGTCCCGCTGCGAGGCGATCATGTCCCGGCTGGTGCGGAGGAACTCGCTCAGCAACTCGTCGCGGCCGTCCCGACCACTGAAGGCGGTTCCGTTCGAAGCGGTCATCGACAACTCCTTGATCCGTCGTGGGGGCGTCATTCCGCCGGGCAGGCTGTTCCCGGACTGATCTCGTACGAGCTGGCCGTCCACGGTCCAGAACGGACGCTGGCCCGTCTTGACCGCCCCGACGTCCGCCGTGTCGCGGCCCTGGAACAACCAGCCGGTCCAAACCGGGACGCCGGCACAGGCCAGTTGCGCGACAGTGACGAGGAAGCCGCGCAGCCCCTCGTCGGGACGGGGCTCGGTGGCGACCGCGAGGTGCGGCCGGTCGCCGAGGATGGCCCGGACCAGCTTGGTGAGGACCTGACCGGGGCCGGTCTCCACGAAGGTCCGAGCGCCGCTGGCGTACATCGCCTCGATCTGTTCGACGAAACGCACGGGCGCGCCGATCTGCGCGGCGAGCCGTTCACGTACCCGGTCGGCGTCCCCGTCGTACGGGGCTGCCGTGTGGTTCGACCAGACCTGGATGGCCGGCTCCCGTACCGTGCTGGACGCCAGCGCCTCGGCGAAACGTGTGGTGCCGCCGGCCACCACCGGGCTGTGGAACGCGCACGCGACGGAGAGCTGACGGGCCGACAGCCCGCCCTCGCGCAGCGCCGCCACCGCCGACCCGACCGCGGGAGTCGGGCCGGAGATCACGACCTGCGTCGGGGTGTTCCGGTTGGCCAGCACGATGTCGCCAGCCAGCCCCGATGCGGTGAGCACCTGGCTCACCTGCTCGGCGGTGCCGGTGACCGCCGCCATGGTGCCCGGGTCGTCGCCGGTGGCGGTCAGGATCGCCTCGGCCCGTTGCCGGCTCAGCGCGAGCAGGGTCTCGGGGTCGAACGCGTCGGCTACGCAGAGCGCGACGAGCTCCCCGTAGCTGTGTCCGCCGGTCAGGTCGGGCCGGACGCCCAGCCGACGTAGCAGGTGGTCGACCGCGAGGCCGCCGATGCCCAGGACGGGTTGGGCGACCCGAGTGTCGCGTACCCGGTCCTCCTGCTCGCGGGCCGTCTCCGGGTCGAACGCCGACGGCGGGAAGAGGAGGTCCGCCCACTCGGCGCCGAGGCGCAGGTAGTGCCGCAGCTCGGGGAACGCGACGAACAGTTCGGCGAGCGCACCCGGCCGCTGGCTGCCCTGACCGGGGAAGAGGAAGGCCACCTTGCCCGGCTCCGGGTCGTTCGGCGGTTGGACCAGCCCGCGTGCCGGGTCGTGCTCGCCGGCGACGGCCCGGCCCAACAGCTCGGCGAGTTCGTTCCGGTTACGGGCGACGATGGCAATCTGGACCGCGCCGGCCCGGTGGTCGGCCTCGTCGGACAGCGACGCGGCCAGGTCCCGCAACGACCACGGTCGGCCCAGCTCGTCGCGGTTCGACAGCATCTCCAGCAGCCGGCGTACCCGCAGCTGTGCCGCGGGCCGATCGGCGCCGCGGAAGCAGAACAGCTCCGCCGGCCAGGACTGCCGGGTGTGCCGTGGCTCGGGGCTGTTCGCATACGCGCCGAGCACGGTGTGGAAATTCGTCCCGCCGAACCCGAACGCGCTCACCCCGGCCAGCCGCTCGGCCGCCGGCGCGATCCACGGGCGAACGCCGGTGTAGAACGCGAAGGGACTGCGGGCCGGATTCCACGCGGGGTTGGGGCGGGTCAGGTGGATCGTGGGTGGCTTGACTCCGGTGTAGAGCGCGAGGCTCGCCTTGATCACGCCGGCCAGGCCGGCCGCGCACTTGGTGTGCCCGATCTGCGACTTCACCGAGCCCAGCGTGCAACTACCGGGCTCCGCGCCGGCCTCGTCGAAGAACCGGGTCAGGGTCTCCAATTCGGTACGGTCGCCCACCACCGTGCCGGTGCCGTGCGCCTCGACCAGACCGACCTGTCGGGGCGAGACCCCGGTGCGATGGTAGGCCCGGTCGAGGGCGCGTCGCTGCCCGCTCGCCCTCGGGGCGGTGAGCCCGAGCGCACGTCCGTCGCTGGAGCTTCCGATGCCCTTGATCACGGCGTAGATCCGGTCGCCGTCGCGCTCGGCGTCGGCCAACCGCTTCAGTACGACGCACGCCACCCCCTCGCCGAGGGCGATACCGTCGCCGGTGCTGTCGAACGTGCGGCACCGGCCGGTGGGGGAGAGGGCGTGCGCGGAGGTGAACATCAGGTAGTCGTTGATGCCGTTGTGCAGGTCGGCGCCGCCGCAGATCATCAGGTCGCTGCTGCCGGCGCTGAGCTCCTTGCAGGCGGCGTCCATCGCGGCGAGCGACGAGGCGCAGGCGGCGTCGATGGTGTAGTTGGGACCGCCGAGGTCGAGACGGTTGGCGATCCGGCCGGCGATGACGTTGGCCAACACGCCGGGGAAGCTGTCCTCGGTGACCGTGGGGAGTTGGTCCTCCAACTCGGGCGGCACGTCCCCGAGGTAGGCCGGGAGCATGGTCCGCAGCGTCTGGGCGTGACCCATGTCGCTGCCGGCCTCGGCCCCGAACACCACCCCGGTCGAACGGTGGTCCGCGCCGGCCGCGTCGTACGGATATCCGGCGTCGACGAGCGCCCGATGCGCCACCTCGAGCGCGAGCAACTGGGTCGGGTCGATGCTGCTCAGCGCCGCCGGGGGTATCCCGTACCGGATCGCGTCGAACGGGACCGGCTCGATGAACCCACCCCACCGGGAGACGCTGATCCGACCGGCCTGACCCGGCTCCACCTCGGGCGCGTAGTACGTGTCGACGTCCCACCGGTCGGCAGGCACCTCGGTGACCGCGTCGGTGCCGCTGAGTACGGTCTGCCAGAAACTGTGCAGGTCGGGGGAGCCGGGCAGCACGCAGGACATGCCGACGATGGCGATGTCCAGCGGCGCGACCGGCTCGTCCACCGGCGCGGTCGGCGGGACGAGTTCGGCGCGCAGCGCGGCGGTCCGTACCGCGAGGAACTCCTGTGCCTCGGTGGTGACCTGCGCGTGCAGCTCCGCGACCGTGGTCGGTGCGTGGCGCAGCACCGCGACCTGGCCGGCCATGAACATCCCCTCGACGGCCTGCACCGCCTCGTCGACCTCCACCAGGCCGTCGCTCTCCCGGCGTACGCCCTTGCTGGCGATCCGCAGCCGACCGACGTTCAACAGCTCCAGGTGCTCCCAGACCTGGCGGTTCTCCACCCCGGCCGACTCCAGCTCCTCCCGTACGCTGTGGAAGTCATCCACGAACGGGCTGGGCAGGCAGCGGGTCGCGTGCCCGGGGGCGGTCTCCAGCAGCGACGTGCTGGTGGCGGCGATGGCCGTACGGTGGAACAGGGGCTGGATGGCGCCCTCCTGCACCGCTTCGCTGGTGAAGAGGTAGGCGGTCCCCATCAGCAGCCCGATCTGCGCCCCCCGGCCGGTCAGCGGGGCCGCCATCGCGGCGACCATCGCCGCCGACCGGGCGTCGTGGATGCCGCCCGCGAACAGCAGTTGCAGCCGCCCGGCTTCGTCCGGCGTCTCCGCCAGGAACTCCTCGAGCACCAGCAGCTGCGCCTCCCACAGGGGAAAGCTGGCCCGTGGCCCCACATGCCCGCCGCACTCCGCGCCCTCGAAGACGAACTTGCGCGCGCCCGCCCGCAGGAACTGCCGCAGCAACCCCGGTGACGGTACGTGCAGGAAGGTGTTGATCCCGTCCTGCTCCAACGCCGTGGCCTGGGACGGACGGCCGCCCGCGATGATCGCGCACGCGGGTCTGATCTCCCGGATCGCCTCAAGTTGTGCCGCACGCAGCTCGTCGGGCGCGAAGCCGAGCACCCCGACGCCCCAGGGCCGCTCGCCCAGTCGATCGGCGGTCTCCCGGAGCACCCGGCGGGACTGTTCCGCGCCGGCCAACGCGAGCGCGACGAAGGGCAGCGCGCCGTCGGCGGCGACCGCGGCCGCGAACGGGGCCTCGTCGCTGACCCTGGTCATCGGGCCCTGTACCACCGGTATCCGGACGTTGAGGGCGTCGGCGAGAGCGGCGCCCGGCGCCAGGGCGTCCCCGGCAGACGATTCGGCGAGCGCTTCGAGAAGGTGGGCACGGATTCCGCGTACGGCGGCGGCGGTGTCGGGCCAGCGCCGGGCGAAGACGGCGGCGAGCCAACCGTCCTGGCCGATCGGCAGCAGTTGTGAGGCGCTGTCGTGCGGACCGCCCCGGCGGATCCCGCGTACTCCGTCGACCAGGACCGTCTCGGATCCGTCCAGCCGACGGATCGCGCCCCGCGCGTCCGCCGGGAGCTCCGATTCCGGCATGAGGGTGAGCTGGCTGTCCAGGACGACGCCGGCCGCGCCGCCGATGACACAGGCGACGGCGGTGCGGGGGCCGATGCCGCCGGCGACCCAGATCGGCAGGTCGATGTCGTCGGCAGCGGCCAGTTGCTGGAGCAGGACGAACGAGCTGAGCTCGCTGACTGTGCCGCCACCCTCCATGCCGCGCGCGATGAGCCCGTGCGCTCCGGCGGCGGCGGCGTACCGGGCGTCGTCGAGGCTGGTCACCTCGACGAGCACTCGGTACCTGTCGACCACGTCGGCCAGTGGCCAGGGCGTATCCGGCGGTAGGACCAGGAGATCGACCCGGCCGTGGCCCGCCCGCTCCACGTCGGCCGGCGTGGCGGTGCAGCCGGCCGGTACGCGTACGCCGATCGGTCCGCTCGACCCGGCGGCGGCCTGGGCCAGGGCGGTGAGTGTCCAGCTGTCGCCGGAGGCGAGGTCCAGGACGCCGTGACCGCCGCCGTGGCGGGCGGCGGTCACGATCCCGGGACTGGGTTCGAGGGGGCTACCGACGCTGATCACGATTACGAGATCGCGCGTGTTCGGTGCAGGACTCATCGGACTCCCACTTCATTGGGCGCCCGGGTCTCGAGCGCGACCGAATGAATCAGATGATCAACCGAGGTTGCCGCCCGCAGCTTATTGTCGCCTATCGATCTCGGGCTCCGATTAAGTTAGGCCAGCTTAGTTACGGCTCAGTTAACTTTCCCAAAATAGCCCGCTGGCCTGCGGTTCTTCCGATCGCATCGATGAGACGCGGGACATCTTCCGTCCGCCAAGCCGTGACGGCCTGACCTCGGTTGGGCGGCCGGCGGCTTCGCTCCGGCTGCGAGGCGCGGTGTTAACTATCGACGTACTTTGAATTCAGAAGTGTTACTAGCCCGGCAGAGAAAGTGATGTCTATCACTATCGTCTTGCAGATCCGGCTTATAAAAGCACTCTTATCTGGTCGGTTTGGTGGGGCCGGAACCATTCCTATCTCCTGAGTATGGAATTGGTCCCGGTCGGCCCTCGCTTAATGTTCGTAATGCCTATCGGAGAGGGGGAGAATCAACCGGCAAAATGCCATGTCATCGAGCGGGGCAACCCGCTCGTCGCTCAACCGACCACCGCCGGGGAGGCCCCGGTCAGCCGCACCGGGTCGCGCCGGTTCGAGCCGGGCGCGGCGTGCTTCGCGAGCCCTCCACGGCGGTGGCTCCACGCCACCCCTCCGTACGTCCGTTCCTCGACACCCGCGGGGTCGACGGGTCGCCACGCCCGCGTGCCCGGCGGCACCGCCGGATGCCCGCCGGCCAACCCGGACCGGCAGGACCTCGCCCACGGGCCGCCCACCCGCCCGTCCAACCCGAGCGGTCCGCTTCCCCTTCCACCTGCCCCCAACGAACTGGTGGTCCCTCATGCGCAAGATTCTCCTGCTGGCCCTGGTCGGTCTCGGCGCCCAACTGGTCGACGGCAGTCTCGGCATGGCCTACGGCGTGACCTCGACGACCCTGCTGCTCGCCGTCGGCGTCCATGCCGCCGCCGCCTCCGCCACCGTGCACCTCGCCGAGATCGGCACGACCCTCGCCTCGGGTGCCGCCCACTGGCGATTCGGCAACGTCGACGCGAAGGTCGTCGCGCGGATCGGCATTCCGGGGGCGGTCGGCGCCTTCGCCGGCGCGACCTTCCTGTCCAGCCTCTCCACCGATGCGGCGGCACCGATCATGTCGCTGATCCTGCTCACCCTCGGTAGCTACCTCCTGGTCCGCTTCACCACCTTCGGGTTGGCGAAGGGCAACATGGGCAAGCCGCTGCGCAAGCGATTCCTCGGTCCACTGGGCCTGCTCGCCGGCTTCGTCGACGCCACCGGTGGCGGCGGCTGGGGACCCATCGGCACCCCGGCGATCCTGGCCAGCGGCAGGCTCGAACCACGCAAGGTCATTGGGTCGATCGACACCAGTGAGTTCCTGGTCGCCGTCGCGGCGAGCCTCGGCTTCCTCGTCGGTATCGGTGCGGAGAACATCAACGTCGGCTGGGTCATCGCGCTGCTCGTCGGCGGGGTGGTCGCCGCGCCGGTGGCGGCCTGGCTCGTACGCCTGGTCCCGCCCCGGGTGCTCGGCTCGGCGGTCGGCGGCATGATCGTGCTGACCAACAGCCGAACCCTGCTCCGCAGTGACTGGTTCGATGCCTCGGCCACCCTGCGTTATGGCTGCTACGCGGTCGTCTGCGCGATCTGGGCGGCCGCCGTGACGTACTCGATCCGTCAACACCGGAGGGAGCAGCACCAAATCGTCCCGATCGGTAACAGCTGACCGGCCCCGATCCAGGTGACCAACAATGCCGGCACCTCCCGGCCGTGCTCCGAGAGGTGCCGGCGGGCGACCGCGCAGCGCCGCTGGGCTAAGTTGTCGGGTTGCGGCGCGCCGCCTTCGACGCCGGCGGTTCGGCGGACTCGGGCGCCTCGTCGGCCGCGCCGCGACGCCGGACCTGGCGGTCACCCTCGCGGCGACCCGCACGGGCGGAGGTCGCAAGCCGGTCGGCGAGCGCGATGACGAGACCGCGGAGGTCATCCGGTTGCTCGATGACAAATGGCCTGTCGAGTGACGCGAGCACCGGAGGCAACCAGTCGAGGCGCTCCGCCCACAGCTCGACGCGGAGCCAGCGCTCGGTCTCCGGATCTGCGTCTTGCCCGGCCGGCGGCTCCTGCACGCTGGCGACGCTGGCGACGCTGGCGACGCTGGCGACGCTGGCGGGAAGTCGGGCGCGGATCTGCTCGACCGTCCCCTGGATCCACAGTGTCACCTGATGCTGGTACGGAGCCTTGGCGAGCCCGGAGAGGACGCGCTGCGCCGGATCGAGTCCGGCGGGCGGCTCGAACGCGCCGGGCAGGGTCCTCGCGTCTGCGATGCGATCCAACCGGAACGTCCGGTCTTCGCCGATCTCGGGATCCACGCCCGTGACGTACCACCGGCCCGAATGGGCGACGAGCCCGTATGGGTGCAGCGTGCGTTCGCTGTGCCGCCCGTCGGCGGTGGTGTACCTGATCGAGACCGGCCGGCGGTGGTGCACGGCATCGGCGAGAGTGAGCAGGAGCCCGGCCTCCGGGACGGCGAACTCGCCGGGCGGCGCCGTGAAGGTGAGGGATTCGAGCACCATGTCGAGCCGGTGGGCGAGCCGCTCGGGCAGTACCCGCCGGATCTTCGCCGCCGCCGTCTCACTCGCCATGCCCGTCGCCGTCATCAACCCGGCTCGGCGACCGGCGACCAGGCCGAGCAGCACGGCGAGCGCTTCGTCGTCGCCCAGCATGAGCGGAGGCATGCGGTATCCGGAGGCGAGCCGGTATCCGCCGTAGCGGCCGCGCACCGACTCGACGGGCACGTCGAGCTCGATCAGGTGGTCCACGTACCGCCGCACGGTGCGCCCGTTGACGCCGAGCCGGTCGGCGAGTTCGGCCACCGTCCGGCTGCCGCCCGACTGTAGGAGCTCCAGCAGAGCGAGCACGCGAGCGGTGGGTCGAGCCATGCGTGGAACCTAGCGTAAATATGGACCGTTTCTGTCCGGTATTGGTCCTAGCATGCGAGGTGGAACGGCTCCACCGGAACAGGGAGATCACCATGAACTTCGTCTCGACCCGCATCATCACGGATGACGTCGCGCGCCTCGTCGACTTCTACGAGCGAGTCACGAGGGTGCGGGCGAGCTGGGCCAACGAGGACTTCGCCGAGGTGAGGACCACCTCCGCGACCCTCGCGATCGGCAGTACCCGCACCGTCCCGCTGTTCGCGCCTGGCGCCGCCCGTCCGGCCGACAACCGTAGCGTCATCATCGAATTCCTCGTGGACGACGTGGACGGCGTGCATCAGAACCTGGCCGGCTTCGTCGAGGACTTCGTCAACGAGCCAACCACGATGCCCTGGGGCAACCGGGCGTTGCTGTTCCGCGACCCCGACGGCAACCTGGTCAACTTCTTCACCCCGGTGACCCCGGCCGCCATCGAGAAATATGCTCGCTGACGACAGCGCGGCCCGTACACGCGCTCATTCCGCCGATCGAGCGGGCCGCGTCGTGGCGTTGTGGGGGAGCGCCCGCCACACGGCGGAGTCGTTGTCGGGCGCGATCTGACCGCTCAACCCGTGGTCGCCGGTGGTGGTGACCGGCCCGCCGGCGCACGGACTACGCCGAGGAAGGCAGGGCGTCGAGGCGGGCGCGGACCGACTCGCTCCATGGATGGTCGAGGTCGGTGAGGATGCTCAGGGCCTGCTGCCACACCGCCCGCGCGGCGCCCGCGTCGCCCGCGGCGAGGTGGGTGTCGCCGAGGTGAGTGAGGGTGTCCGCCTCGTGGGCGCGGTAGCCGAGTTCTCGGAACAGTCCGAGGGCCTGCCGGTAACAGTCGACGGCCCGACCGTGCTGGCCGAGGTGGTGTCGGGCGTGGCCGAGGCTGTCCCAGGTGGCGGCCGTACCGCCGCGGTCGCCCACCCGCCGCAGGAGGCTGAGCGCGTGTTCGCAGTATTCGACGGCCGTGGCGTGGTCGCCGAGCAGCGTGTGGCACCAGCCGACAGCGTTGAGCGCGAACGCCTCCCCGCGTTCGTGCCCGGCCGTGCGGTAGAGCAGGACGGCGCGGCGGGCGTGCTCCAGGGCGCTGGGCAAGTCCTTCCGGTGCTCGTGCAGGTAGGCGAAGAGGCGGTGGATGAACGCCTGCCCGGCCGTGTCGTCGCTGCCCACATAGAGGTCGAGGGCGCGGTGCAGGTGCTCCTGCGCGTCGTCGAGCCGCTGCAACCGCAGGTCGGTGTGGGCGAGGCTGAGGTGGGCGCCGGCACGCGCGGCCGGGACGCCGAGCCGGTCCGTGCACTCGAGCGCGGTCCGCCAGGCGACGGCGCGGTCGTACCAGTACCCACGGCGTTCCAGGTACGTGTCGAGGGCCCAGGCGAGCTGCCAGGCCTCCCGGTCGAGGCCGGACTCGGCGGCGAGGCGCAGCGTGGCGAGCAGGGCGGCGCGCTCGGCGTGGAACCACGCCGTCGCCTGGCGCGAATCCGCCAGGTGCTCCGGCGTGTCGGCGGCCGGCGGCGGGTCGAGCGGGAGCGCAATGGGGTCCCGCTGGGCGTGTACGAGCCGGTTCGCGGCGTGCGCGGCGTGCGTGTAGTGGCCGACCAGGCGCGACCGCGCGGCCCGCCGGTCGTCGGGGGCGACCTCCTCGGCGGCGTACGCGCGCAGGAGGTCGTGCAGGGCGTACCGGCCGGGCGCCGGTTCGGCGACCAGGTTGGCGCGGACCAGTTCGGCCAGCAGACCGCGGGTGGGGGACAGCGGTTGCCCGGCGAGGCTCGCCACGGCGTGCGCGCCGACGTCCGGGCCCGGGTGCAGGCTGATCAGGTGGAACAGCCGCCGCGCGTCGGCGCTCAGCGCGGCCTCGGACCAGGAGAAGACGGCGCGTACCCGGGTGGTCGGATCGCCGGCGTCGAGGGCGTCGAGGCGGCCGTGCACGTCGGCGAGCTCGGCGGCGATCGCGGTCAGCGGGAACGCGGTCTGCTGTGCGCGGGCGCAGACGATGGCGAGGGCGAGCGGCAGCCGCGCGCAGGCGGCGATGATCTGTTGCACGGCGGCTGGCTCGGCGACCACCCGGTCGACGCCCAGGCGGCGGGCCAGCAGGAGCCGGGCCTCGTCGGGATCGAGGACGCCGACGGCGAGCGGGTGGGCGCCGTGCGCGGTCACCAGGGGAGCGAGCCGGTCGCGGCTGGTGACCACGGTGGCCGACGTGGGTGCGCCGGGCAGCAGGAGCCGGACCTGGTCGGCGTCGCGGGCGTTGTCGAGCACGACGAGGATCCGCTTGCCGGCCAGCAGGCTGCGGTAGCGCGCCGCCTGCACGTCCGGGTCGGCGGGAATCCGCTCGGGCGGTAGGCCGAGGGATTCGAGCAGGCCGCGCAGCGCGGTGGCCGGCCGGACCGGCACCCCGCCGGGGTCGAAGCCGCGCAGGTCGGCGTAGAGCTGGCCGTCGGGAAACCGGTGGGCCACCTGGTGCGCCCAGTGCACGGCCAGGGTGGTCTTGCCGACCCCGGCGGTGCCGGAGACCACCGCGATCACGCCGCCGGTCGCCACCCCGGTGGGCTCGGCCAGCAGCTTGTCGAGGCCGGCCAGGGCGTCGGTGCGCCCCACGAAGCCGCGGACGTCGGTGGGCAGCTCCGCCGGCACCGGGGCCGGCGTACCGGCGGCCGGCGCGGCCCGGGGTTGCGGGGGTGCGCCCTGCAACAGCGCCTGGTGGAGCATCTGGAGGTTCGGTTCCGGGTCGACTCCGAGCGCTTCGGCCAGCCGGGTCCGCAGTGCGGCGTACTCCCGCAACGCGTCGGCGGTGCGCCCGAGCGCGTGCTGGGCCCGCATCAGCGCGGCGGTGAGCGACTCCACGAGCGGGTGTTCCGCCGTCAGCTCGGCCAGCGGCCCGATGGTGACGGCCGGGTTGTGCGCACCCAGCTCGGCGTCCGCCCACGCCACCACGGCGTCCAGGTGCTCCCGGGTCCAGCTCTCCCGCATCCGGGCGGCCCAGTCCCCGGCGATGCCGGCCAGCGGTACGCCCTGCCGCAGCCCGATCGCCGCGCGCAGGGTGGCCAGCCGTTCCCGGTCGTCAGCGATGTCCCCGGCGCGCAGCAGCAACCGACGGAACCGGTGCAGGTCGACCAGTTCCTCGTCGATCTCCAGCAGGTACCCGCCGGAGCGGTGTACGAGCGGCGGCGGGTCGGCGTCACCGGCCGCCTCGCGCAACACCTGCCGGATCCGGGTGACGTGCGCCCGCAGGCTGCCCCGTGCGTCGGCGGGGGCGTGCTCGCCCCACACCCGGTCGACCAGCGCGGCCTGTTCGACGACCCGGCCCGCGTCGACCAGCAACGCCGCCAACACCGCCCGCTGTCGCGGTGGCCCCGGGTCGACCGGTCGTGCCCCGGCGAGGACCTGCACCGGGCCGAGCAGACGGTATCCGACCGGTTTGGCGCGCACGTTCACCACGAGACCCGCACAGCATCAGCCACCTTCGGCATCGCAACGATTCCACAACGTACCGGCCCATCGTCGGTTGCCATTCTCTTCGTGCCCGACCGCAACGGCACCCCCGGGGGTCCGGAGGTGGTCGGTCGAGCCGAGAGGGGAGGGAGGCAGCCATGAAGATCGTCGTTCGCGCCGTGGAGTCGGTGAAGACCACGCAGTACCCCGATTCCTGATCAAGCCGGGTGGTCGGCCGTCGCTCGCCGGCGGCCGCCCACCCCGGTGAAACCATCCTCGGACCCGGAGGTTTGTCATGCGCGTCGGCCTCAAGCCCTGCGAGTGGGAGCGTGTCGGCGACGGTCTGGTCGTCGTCTGCGACCCGAGCCGCTCGGTGCAGCTCGACGACCCGGACGGCCAGGTGGAACGGCTGCTCACCGTACTGTCCAATCAGCCCGGAACGGTCGCCGAGCTACGTGCCGCCCTCGCCGCCGACGGGGTCGAGGTGAGCACCGACGACCTCAGTGGCGCCCTGGCGGCGCTCGACGGCCTTCGGTTGCTGCGGGACCTCGACCGGCACGTCGACCGCGCCCGGGTCGGCCGGGACTTCAGCAACCTCGCCTTCTTCGAGCTGTACGCGACCCTGGAGACCAGCGAGGCCGACCTGCAGCGGCGGGTGCGCGACGCCCACGTCCTGCAACTGGGCACCGGCGGGCTCGGCTCCAACGTGCTGCAGAACCTGGCCGGCCTCGGCGTCGGCCGGCTCACCCTGGTCGACGCCGACGAGGTGGAGCCGCGCAACCTCGCCCGGCAGTTCCTGTACCGGGAGGCGGACCTCGGCGCCACCAAGGTCGACCGCGCCGCCGACTGGGTGCGCGCCTTCCACTCCGGCATCACCGTCGAGGCGGTACGCCGCTGGATCGGCGGCCCCGACGACATCGCGGACCTGCTGCCCGGCGTCGACCTGGTGGTGTCCGGCGTCGACCAGGGCGAACGGATCGACAACTGGGTCAACGAGGCGTGCCTGCGCGCCGGGGTGCCCTGGATCCGGGGCGGCATGGTCGGCTCCCAGCTCATCTACTTCTCCGTCGACCCGGGCCGCAGTGCCTGCTACGAATGCCGGGTCCGCGCCTACGGCGATGGCCGGGACGTCCCGGCGTCGGTGCTGGAGCCGGCCGCCATGACCGCGCAACGGCTCAGCGCCCGCATCTCCCGCCTCAACCGGGCCAACGGGCCGTCGGCCGCGCTGGTCGGGTCCCTCGTGGCGTTCGAGGCGCTGCGCTACCTGACCGGCTACGAACCGCCGTACGCGGCGGGCGCCGAGGTGCTGGTGGACCTCTCGGCGGGCTGCCGACCCAGCCGCGAGCCGTGGCCACGCGACGCGGACTGCGCGATGTGCGCGACGGCCGGCGCCCGCACCGCCGCCACCGCGTCATGACCGACACCACGAGCACGGTACGGCTGCGCCCGCTGACGGTCGTCGAGGAGGGCACTGACGTCCTCGTCGGCGACCCGGAGCGGGGCACCTACGTCGCGATGCCCGCGGTGGGTGGCGTCGTCATCCGGGCGTTGCTGGAGGGGGCCACGCTCGCCGAGGCCGCCGAACGGGGCGAGGCGTTCGCGGGCGAGCCGGTGGACGTGGACGACTTCGTCGCCGTCCTGACCGAGCTGGGGTTCGTGGACAGCGACCAGGCGCCCGTGCCGGTGCCGACCGCCGCCGTGCAGCAACGCTCCTGGACCGGCGGCCCTCCGGCGGCACTGGTTCGGCCGCTGTTCTCCCGGGTGGCGTGGGTGGTCTACGCCGCCGCCGCGATCGGGGTGGTGGCGTGCCTCCTGGTACGCCCGGACCTCTGGCCCCGACCGGCCGATCTCCTGCTCACCGGTGACGTCGGCACCAGCCTGCTGATCATGCTGCCGGTCACGTACGCCCTGGTCGCCGTGCACGAGGCGTGGCACTGGCTGGCCGCGCGCGCCCTGGACCTGCGGACCCGCTTCGGCATCGACCGGCGGTTGTTCTTCCTGGTCTTCGAGACCGACCTGTCGCAACTGTGGAGCGTGCCGCGCCGCCAACGCTACGGCCCACAGCTCGCCGGGCTGGCCGTCGACATGGTCCTGCTCGCGGCGTTACTGGTCGGGCAGCTCGTCCTCGGGCCGGTACGCCCGCTCCCGGCGCTGGTCTTCGTCCTGGTGGCCAGCACGCTCTGGCAGTGCATGATCTTCCTGCGCACCGACCTGTACGCCGTCCTGGTCACCGCGATCGGCTGCCGTGACCTGTGGCGGGTCAAGTCCCTGCTGCTGCGGCGGGCCTTCGGCCGGCTCGACGAGCGGCAGCGCGCCGAGCTGGACCGGGCCGACCCGCACGACGTGCGGGTGGGCACCTGGTTCCGCTGGGTCTGGCTCGCCGGGTGCCTGCTCGCCGCCGGCTACTTCGTGCTGTTCTACCTGCCGCTGCTGCGCTACGTCGCCACCTGGGCGGCCGACGGGTTCGCCGCCGGGGTGGGCAGCGCGAGGCTGTGGTGGGGTCTGGTGACGGCCCTGCTGGTCTACGCGCCGATCGTGGCGACGCTGGTGCTGGCCGTCCGGGCGGTACGCACCCGAGCGGGTCGGTGAACCGACCGACAGCTCCGGTCAGGGCGACGACCGCCCGGGTCGTCGCCGTCAGACGCCCTGGAGCCGAGCGGACGACGGGCGCAGGTACACGAACCAGGTGATGACGAAGCAGATCGCGTAGAAGGCGATGAAGGCGATGTAGGCCGCATCCGCGGTCTGGTAGGTCAGGAACGACTGCCGGAAGGCAAGATTGACGAGGACTCCGCCGAACGCGCCGATGGCACCGGCGACGCCGATGAGCGCGCCGGAGAGGCGCCGCGCCTCGTGCTCGGCCGCCCGGTCGTGCGGGTCGGCCGCGCCGGCGGCGGTCAACTGCACACCGCACCTGGCCCGGAAGATCGCCGGGATCATCTTGTACGTCGAGCCGTTGCCGACGCCGCTGAACACGAAGAGCGCGATGAAGCCGACCAGGTACAACGGCAGCGAGTGTCGCTGGGAGGCGAGCAGGACGATCGACGCGCCGACCGCCATCGCCACGAAGTTCACGAAGGTGACCCGGGCCCCGCCGAGCCGGTCGGCCAGGACACCGCCCACGGGACGGATGAGCGAGCCGAGCAGCGGTCCGAGGAACGTCAGGTACGCGGCCTTCACCGGGGTGTCGAAGGTGTCGGCGAACTGCACCTGAAGCACCTGGCCGAAGGCGAACCCGAAGCCGATGAACGACCCGAACGTGCCGATGTAGAGCAGGGACATGATCCAGGTGTGCGGTTCGCGGGTGACGTCGCGCATGGCCCGTTTCTCGTTGCGGGCATGGCTGAGGTTGTCCATGAACATCGCGGATCCGAGTGCGGCCAGCACGATCGCCGGAAGGTAGATGCCGGCGACGATGCCGGGACTGCCCGCCCCCAGAACCGCCAGCACGAACAGGCCGACGAGTTGGACCGCGGCGACGCCGAGGTTGCCGCCGCCGGCGTTGACGCCGAGCGCCCAGCCCTTGAGCCGGTCCGGGTAGAACGCGTTGATGTTCGCCATCGAGCTGGCGAAGTTCCCGCCGCCGACGCCGGCCAGCGCGGCGATGAGCAGCAGCGTCGAGTACGAGACGCCGGGCTGGATCAGGAGAGCGCCGAGCAGGCTCGGGATCAGCAGCAGCGACGCGCTGATGATCGTCCAGTTGCGGCCGCCGAACCGGGCCACGGCAAGGGTGTACGGGATCCGCAGCACCGACCCGACCAGCGCGGGCACGGCGGTGAGCAGGAATTTCCCGGCCGGGTCGATGCCGTACTGCGGCCCAAGGAAGAGCACCAGCACCGACCACATGGTCCAGATGGAGAAGCCGATGTGTTCCGAGTAGATCGAGAAGATCAGGTTGCGTCGGGCGATGCGGGATCCCCGGCGCTCCCAGAAGACGGGATCCTCGGGCCGCCAGTCGTCGATCCAGTGTCCGCGAAGGGTCAGGCTGCGCCGGTCCTGCTCGATGCTGCCGGGAACGGTCGTGGTCATGGTTCCTCCCGGTGAAGGTCGTCGGTCGGCTCGACACCCTGGTCGATCGGTCGCTCAGGTGGGCGGCAGGCCCACCACCAGGCGTCCGTCGGGGTCGGCACGGACCGGGTACACGGTGAGTGGAGACTGCCCGGTGGTTGAACAGCCGGTCGCCAGGTCGAAGCTGTTCTGATGCAGAGGGCAGACGACGACCTTCGTATCCACCAGGCCGTCCGCGAGCGGTCCGCCGGCGTGCGGGCAGACCGCCGACACCGCGCGGAGGCTGCCGTCACGCAGCCGGAAGACGGCGATCATGTCGGCCCCCACGGCGTAGGCGCGCCCCTCCCCGTGGGGGATCTCGTCCACCGGCCCGAGCCGGTGTTCCACGGCGACGAGCTTGGCCATCACGCCGGCCTCGCGGATGCCGGACCGGCGCCGTTGACCGGCACCTGGGGCAGGACCGCCAATGGCAGGGAGGTACGGAACTGCCCGGGAGTGACCGGGTCGCGCCGCTCCAGCCACGGGTCGCGGTAGGCGGCCACGGAGGCGTCCATGGTCGCGTCGAGCCGCGCCGCGATGCCGTCGCTGTCGTCGACGACCACGGCCCGGATGTGGTCGATGCCGAGCCGGGGAACCCACGCGTACGTGCGCTCCAACCAGTTCGCGCTCTCCCGGTAGTACTGCAGGAACCGGCCGGTCAGCGTGATGACCTCGGCGGGCGAGTCGACGACGGCGAGCAGGTCACCCTTGCGTACGTGGGCGCCGGCGGCCCCGCCGACGTAGATCTCCCACCGGCCGCCGTCGATGGCGACAACACCAAGATCTTTGACGTACGCCTCGGCGCAGTTACGGGGGCAGCCGGTGACGGCGAGCTTCATCTTGCCGGGGCCCTCGATGCCCTTGAACCGGTCCTCGATCGCGATGCCGAGAGCGGTGGAGTCGCCGACGCCGAAGCGGCAGAAGTCCGAGCCGACGCAGGTCTTCACCGTCCGGAAGCTCTTGCCGTAGGCGTACCCGGACGGCATGTCGAGGTCCGCCCACACCCCCGGCAGGTCCTCCTTGCGGATGCCGAGCAGGTCGAGGCGCTGGCCGCCGGTGATCTTGACCAGGGGTACGGAGTACTTCTCGGCCACCTCGGCGATCCGCTTGAGCTGCGCCGGGGTGGTCACGCCGCCCTTGATCTGGGGGACGACCGAGAAGGTCCCGTCTCGCTGGATGTTGGCGTGCACCCGGTCGTTGATGAAGCGGGCGTCGCGTTCGTCGACGTACTCGTCGCCCCACATCATCTTCAACAGCGAGGCCAGGCCCATCTTGCTCTTCGCGTCCTCCGCGCCGCCGGGCACGAGGGTGGCGAACACCGCGGAGACGGATTTCAGGCCGTGTTCGCGGATCACCGCCATCAGCTCCGCCTTGGGCATCGGCACACCGGGGACATACCAGCTCGCGGCCGGGTCGTCCTCGACCTTGCCGTCAGCGGCCCACTCGACGATCTGGGCGACCAGGCCCTTGCACGACCCGCAGCCCTTGCCGGCACGGGTGGCGTCCATGACACCGGTGAGCGTCTTCACGCCGCCCTGCACGGTGTCGACCAGCGCCCGCTTGGTGACGCCGTTGCAGTTGCACACCTGCACGTCGTCGCCGAGCTCCGCGGCACTCACGTCCGCCGATGGTGCGCCGAGGTCGAACAACATCTCGACCCGCTCCTTCGGCAGGGCGAGCCCACGGTCGAAGGCCTGCACGAGGAACGCGACCTTCCGCACGTCGCCGAGGAGAGTCGCGCCGACAAGCCGGTCGTCGCGGATGATGATGCTCTTGTAGACGCCCTTGCGCGGCTCGGCGAAGACGACCGTCTCGTCGTCGTCCCGTTCCGCCTCCTTCAGGCCCATCGACGCGACGTCCACCCCCGCCACCTTGAGCTTCGTGGCCAGTCGAGAGCCGTGGTACGCCGCGTGCGGGTTCGCTCCGGTGATGTGGTCGGCGAGCACCCGAGCCTGCTCCCACAGCGGAGCCACCAGGCCGTACGTCTCGCCGCGGTGCTGGGCGCACTCGCCGACCGAGTAGATGTCGACCTCGTCCTGTACGCGCATCTGGTCGTCCACCACGATGCCCCGCTCCACCGGCAGCCCGCTGGTCGCGGCCACCTCGGCGTTCGCCCGGATGCCGGCGGCCACGACGACGACGTCGCAGGCGATGGTCCGGCCATCCTTGAGTTTGACCCCGGTCACGGCGTGCTTGCCGAGCACCTCGGTGGTGTGCGCGCCGAGGACGACCTCGATGCCGAGTCGCTCGATGCTGCGCCGCAGGATCGCGCCCGCCTGGGCGTCCAACTGGGCGTTCATCAGATGGTCGCCGGCGTGCACCAGGGTCACGTGGGGCAGGTGGTTCTGCAGGCCGCGCGCGGCCTCCAGACCGAGCAGACCGCCGCCGATCACCACCGCGCGCTCGTGCTCGCGGGCGTACCGGATCATGTTGCGGGTGTCGTCGATGGTGCGGAACGCGAACACGCCCTGGTGGTAGCCGCGTCCAGGGCGGTGGATGCCGGGAATCGGCGGGACGAACGCCCGGCTGCCGGTGGCGATGATCAGCTTGTCGTACGGCGTCTCGGTGCCGTCGTCCGCGTAGATCCGTCGGGCGAAGCGGTCGATGCGGGTGACCCGGGTGCCGGCGTGCAGGGTGATGCCGTTCTCGGCGTACCAGGAGAAGTCGTTGAGGAAGATCCCCGCCTCGTCGTCGGCCCCGGCGAGCACGTTGGAGAGCATGATGCGGTTGTAGTTGCCGTACGGCTCCTCGCCGAACATCGTGATGGCGAACTGGTCGCCCCCGCCGCGTTCGAGGATCTCCTCGACCGTGCGGGCGCCGGCCATCCCGTTGCCCACCACGACGAGGCGTCGGCGCTGGTCGACGACGTCCATCAGACCTCGACCAGACCCAGGTCGACGATCACGGTGCCGGACACCCCGGCGGGCGCCGCCACGTGTACCTCGATACTGGTGCCGGAGTCGAGGTCCTCGACCACCCGCAGGGGCACGTGGACGTCGGACTTGGCGCCGATCGGGAAGTACCGCATCGGCTGGCCGTCGCGCATGAGCAGGACACAGATCAGCTCAGCACTGGCATTGCCGCCGCGGAAGTAGACCGGCTGGGCCACGACGCCGCCCGGCACCACGTAGCTGAGCGTGCCGTCGACGAGGCCGGGCCGGTCGAGACCCTTGCCCTCAAAGCTGTAGACGCCTTGCAGGAAACGGGGAGTGGTGTGCACAGCAATGCTCCCTTGATCATTGAGACGCTGGGTTGGGCGGTCGGGTGGTCAGCAGGTCGGTGTCGTCCGGGCCGCCCGCGCGCACGATCGACACCGCGCAGGCCTTGAAGGCCGGCATCCGCGAATGGCGGTCCAGCGCCGGGTCGGTCAGCGCGTTCACGGCGGAGCTGCCGCCCCAGTGGAACGGTGCGAAAATGGTGTCGCGGCGGATGCCGTTGGTGAGGCGCGCCCGGAAGAAGGCCCGCCCGCGCCGGCTGCGCAGTTCCACCACGTCGTTGTCGGCGATGCCGTGCCGGCGGGCGAGGTCCGGGTGCAGCTCCGCCCGGGCGTCGGGCAGCGCCATGGTCAGAGCACCGACCCGGCGGGTCTGGTTGCCGCTCTGGTACTGCTGCATGTTGCGGCCGGTGGTCAGCACATACGGGTAGTCGGCGTCGGGCAGTTCCGCCGGATCGCGGTGCTCCACCCGGAAGAACTTCGCCCGCCCATCGGCGGTCGGGAACCGGTCGGTGAACAGCCGCGGCGTACCCGGGTGGTCCTCGCTCGGGCATGGCCAGAAGACCCCCTGCTCAGCCTCGATGCGTTCGTAGGTGATTCCGGCGTAGTCGGCTGTCCCGCCGGCGCTGGCTCGGCGCAATTCGTCGAAGACGCGGCGCGGATCGTCGTCGAAGTAGCGGCCGCGGCCGAGCCGGCCGGCGAGGTCGGCGAGCATCCGCAGATCAGTGCGGACCTGCGGCGGCGGTGACATGACCCGCTTACGGCGGATGACGCGCCCCTCGAGATTCGTCATCGTGCCGTCCTCCTCCGCCCACTGGGTCGTGGGCAGCACCACGTCGGCCACGGCTGCGGTCTCGGAGAGGAAGATGTCGGAGACGACGAGCAGGTCCAGCGCCCGCAGCCGGTCCATCACCCGGTTGGCGTGCGGCGCCGACACGGCGATGTTGCTGGCGAACACGAGCAGCACACGTACTCCGTCGTCGGTCCCGAGCCGGTCGAGCATCTCCCAGGCCGACCGGCCCGGCCGGGGCAGCTCGTCCGGGTCGATGCCCCAGACGGCCGCGACGTGTGCGCGCGCCGCAGGGTCGTCCAGGCGCCGGTAGCCGGGCAGTTGGTCGGCCTTCTGGCCATGCTCACGCCCACCCTGCCCGTTGCCCTGCCCGGTGATCGTGCCGTAGCCGGAAAAAGGCCGTCCGGGCAGTCCCAGGGCGAGGGCCAGATTGAGGTACGCCTGCGCCGTGTCGGTGCCGTTGCTGTGCTGCTCGGCGCCACGGGCGGTGAGCACCATCGCCGACGTGGCGGCCGCCAGCAGCCGTACCGTCTCCCGCAGGTCCCGTTCCGGTACCCCGGTCATCCGCTCCACCCGGTCCGGCCAGTACGCCGCGACGGTGGCCCGGACCGCGTCGAAGCCGCTCGTGCGGTCGCGTACGTACGTCTCGTCGACCAGGCCCTCGCGAATCGCGACGTGCAGCAGCCCATTCGCCAGTGCGAGGTCCGTGCCCGGCAGTGGCTGCAGGTGGAGATGAGCGCCGCCCGCGGTGGTCGTACGGCGGGGGTCGACGACGATGTGCCGGGCGCCGGCGGCCCGTCCGGCGTCGAAGTACTGCATCGACGGCGGCAGCGCGTCGGCCGGATTGGCACCGACCAACAGCACAGCCTGCGCCTGGGCGATGTCGGCCAGCGGGAACGGCAGGCCACGGTCGATCCCGAGGGATCGGTTCGAAGCGGTCGCCGCGGACGACATGCAGAACCGGCCGTTGTAGTCGATCGACGCCGACCGCAGCGCCACCCGGACGAACTTGCCCAGCGCGTACGCCTTCTCGTTGGTCAGCCCGCCGCCACCGAAGGCCCCGACGCTGTCCGGGCCGTACCGGTGCTGGCCGGCGCGGATGGCGTCGACGATACGGTCGAGGGCCTCGTCCCAGTCTGCCGGTCGCAACGGGCTGGTGCGATCGCCGGGATCCTTGCGGACGAGCGGGCTCAGCAGCCGGTCGCCGTGGTCGAGAAGCTCGGCGGCCGTCCATCCCTTGGCGCACAGCCCGCCCCTGTTGACCGGGAATTCGGTGGGCGCCAGCTGAGGCGGACCGTCGCCGATCGTCAGCGATACCCCGCACTGCATGGCGCAGTAGGGGCAGTGCGTATCGATCATGGACGATGCGCTCACCCGTCCGATGCTTGCCCGGCACTGTTTCCGATCCATGCCGAGGCCGTAACGCTCTGCGACCCTCGGGCTGCGTCATGGTCGTGGCTGTGGCTCGCCGTCCGCCACCTCTGTCCGGGCCGCCCGCCGGGAGGCTGCCGATGTGGGCTGGCAGCCGCGCCCCCGGGCACCGTCATCAAGATCCGCGCAACTTCGGGGATGCTGCTGCTTCCGCCGCGGCTGAGGCAACAACATCCCCGAAGGTGTGAGGATCTTGGCGCCTGAACACTTTTTCGCCGGATCGGCAATATCAGTGTGAAGCGCGGACTGTGCCGAGGAGGGCCATGGCTTCGGATGCGGATTTGATAGGCCGGTCGCTGGATGGCGATGTCGACGCCTTCGTCGAGGTGGTCGAGCGTCATGAGGCCGCCGTCGGTTCGTACCTCGTTCGCCGGGCGGGGCGGGATGCGGCTGAGGATCTCCTGGGCGAGGTGTGGGTTGCGGCGTTCGAGTCGCGGCGATCGTACGACCGGTCGTACAACGATGCGCGGCCGTGGCTGTACGGGGTGGCGTTGAACCGCTTGCGGCGCTACTGGCGGTCCCGGCCCGCCGAGGACCTGGTAGCGGACGTGCCGGACACGGCTACCGGGTGGGATCCGTGGTCGGCGGTGGACCTCGGGGTGGACGCCCGGGCGGTGCTCCGGTCCGCCCTGACGCGGCTCAAACCAGAAGAGCGGGAGGTCCTGAGGCTCGTCGCCTGGGAGGACCTGACGGCAGCCGACGCCGCGCGGGCACTCGGCATACCGGCCGGCACCGCGCGGCGGCTGCTGAGCCAGGCCAGGACGGCATTGCGCGACGCGCCCGGGGTGTCCGCGCTTCTGAAGGACCGCAACAGCGCGAAGGAGAGACACCGATGACCGACGAGCTCGATCTGGTCGGTGCGTTGGGCAGCGCGGAACCACTACGCCCGGAGGCGTATCAGCGGGCGCGGGCGGTGCTGCGGGCGGCCATGGCCGACCCCGCAACCGTGCGGCTGGGCGCGATATCAGCGGAGGACACGACTGTGGAGGCACCTTCAACCATGCGAACGACGACAACCACGCGGGACGACGCATCCAGCCCGGCGCTTCAGCGCCGCCGCCGGATCGGTATCGCGGGCCGATGGGGTATCGGCGCCGGGGTGGGGGTTGCCGCCGCGGCGGCGGTCGTCGCTGTGGTGCTCAACTCCTCGGCGACCGGAGGCACCGAGGCCAGCCAGGCTTCGTCGGCCGCCACCTCGGGCTCGACCACCGCCGACGGGTCCGCTGAGCGCGCGCCACTGATGACCCTGGCCGGTTCCATCAAGACGGTCACCCCGCCGGCCGGCGACGCGTGGCTGGTGAAGGCGACGCAGGTCAACGGCACCAAGACCATGCAGGTCGTCTACACGCTGTACACCGACCGTCACGAGATCTATACCGGCAGCAGCGTGAAGGACATCAAGCGTGCGATCGCCCGTCACCAGGACCAGATGACGGACGGCGGCTACGCACCGCTGCTCAAGGCAGCCGTCGCCGCAGCGGACAGCAGCCCGGCCGACGGCCGGACCCAGATGCTCAAGGCAGCCAAGGATCCGCTGGTGGGCCTCGACCCCGCAGCGCAGCAGGCGGCGTGGGACAAGCAGCAGGCGGACGCCCAGGTGATCATCAAGCAGAAGGGCGGCCACGCCAAGCCGAAGCCGTACAGCCCGCAGGCCGTTCAGCGGCACTTCGACAACGCCCTGTGGACGTACAGCACCCAAGCGCTGTCCGCTGGCGACGGCAACACCCAGGTCCGGGCCGGTGTGCTACGTTTGCTGTCCACCATCCCCGCGGTCAGCGTCGAGAACTCCACCACCCAGGGCAGGGCCACGTTGACGATCACCGCCGGCCCCGAGGTGTTCGGCGGCGAGGGCAGCGAGGTGCTGACCGTTGACGCCACGACCGGCATGCTGGTCAAGGACGTATCCACCGTGCCGGGCCTACCCCGGGCCTCCACGACGTACGAATCCTCCCGCGTGACGAAGGCCCGCCTCTAGGCCGGGGACTTCCACCCACCAGCATCCCGGCACGGGCGTAACGCGCCCAGCGTTCGGTCGATGGTGCGGGCCGCCTTCAGGCGGCTCGCACCGTCGTTCGGTTGTTCGCACGGCCGGTGCCCGACTGCGATGATCGACGCGTGACGTACATTCCGGACCTGGCGCCCTATGACTACTACCCGGGCGCCCCGGACGCCATTGCCGTCGGTTGGCTGGATTCGAGCATGCCCTTCACCGAAGGAGCGTGCCCGCGAGACGTTCGAGATCGCCTGGCGCGGCTCGGCGCTGAACCAGTGCGGCTCATGCGGGGGTACCACTACTGCCAGTTCTGCCCGGGAGCGGCCGAGCCTCTGCGCCTGATTCGGGCCGACATCCGCCTTCCCGAAGCTCCCGATGTCGCGCGCGGAAACGGCGAGATCTGGCTCACCGCCGTGGACGGGACGAACTTCGCCGCACCGGCCCTGATCGGCCACTACGTCGAAGAGCATCGCTACCTGCCACCTGATGCCTTCATCGAGGCGGTTCGGACCGGGGTCCCCACCCCTGTCACCAACGTCCATGGACAGAACACCTAGCGGGGATCCGGCTTCTGCCGTATTCGGTTGGCAGGTGTGGGGCACCTCAAGGTCGGACTTCAGCCCGGCGGGGGCGTCCCGCGCCGACGCCGCAGGCGCAGGCCCATCCGTGATAAGGGAGCGGGTTGATCCCCGAGATACACGTCGGATGGCTATCGTCGATGCGCCGGCCGGGCCATTGGCTGCGGCAGCGGAACGTGCTCAACTGGGCTGGTGACCACCGACCCGCGCCGCGCGCGGGGCGGCCCTGAGCGAGTCGGCTGTAGTACCGGGAGGACAGGTGTCGCGCCCCCCTTACCGTCCTGACGTCGTGCTCGTGCCGGCGTGGGTGGTGGAGCGCCCGGAGACGGTCGAGCGACTCAACGGGCTGCTGGCCGAGGCCGGTTTGGGCCGGCCGTTGTCCCCGCCGGCCGCCCCCACACCGCCCGCTGTCGACCTGGTCGAACTGCCCGTTCAGGGTGACCCGTTGGCCGTGGCCCGGGCCAGCCGCCGACTGGCCGGCCGATCCGACGCCGACGCCGACGTGCCGGAGTGTCTGCCCGACTACGAGTGCACGGCCGCCACCGTGGAGGACGACGCCCGGGTGGAGGCGAATCTCTACCCGTACTTCGGGGCCAGCGGCTGCAAGAGCGGGCACGGGACCATCGCCTGGCTCGCGGCGCCCGAGCACGTGATGCCGCCGAAGCCCGCCCGGCGCCCGGCCAGCCAGTTTCCGGCCGGGCGACCCGTGGTGGCGCTGCTCGACACCGGGGTACGCGAGCACGACTGGCTGGCCGAGGCCGGCGGCGAGCCGTACTGGGAGGAGGCGCAGGGATGGACGCCGCCGCGCGCCATTCCGGCGGTTGCCGGGCAGGAGAGCCGCAGCGAGGAGACAGAGCAGCCGGACTTCGGTAGTCATTGGGGGCACGGGACCTTCCTCGCCGGACTGGTCCGCCTTGAGGCGCCCGACGCGCGGATCCTCTCGTTGCGGGTAATGAGCGACGCCGGTCGGGTCAGCGACCTGAACGCGGCGCACGCGATGAACTGGCTGGCGGACCGGGTCGACGACGGTCAGCGGGTCGACGTCGTGCTGACCGCGTTCGGCCGTCCGGGTGCCGGTGAGGACGAAGAGTTGGAGCCCGTCCGCCAGGCGCTCAAACGGTTGGCGGACCGGGGCGTTCCGGTGGTCGCCTCGGCCGGTAACGACGGTACGGACAGCCCGGTCTATCCGGCTGCCTTCGCGGCCGACCCGACTCTTACGGTGATCAGCGTCGGGGCCCAGGCCTCGCCGACCACCCGGGCGCGATACAGCAACCACGGGGTGTGGGTGCGCCAGTGGCGCGAGGGCACCAACACGGTGAGCCTCATGCCCTTGTCCACGGCGCCGGTCACCGCGCTGGGCGCGTACGCCTACTGGAGCGGTACGTCGTTCGCGGCGGCCCGGTACGCGGGTCAGCTCGCCCAGAGGCTGGCGCCGGCTCCCGTGCGGCTGCCGGACTGACGCCATGTCCAATCTGCCAAAGACCCCGGTGGAGCGCGCGGGCGCGTCGACCGACCGCGCGGCACGCCTCGGCGAGCGCCTCGACCGAGCCAGGGCGGGCGACCGGAACGCCCTCGACGAGGTGGTTCGGGACCTCAACCCGCTGCTGTGGCACGTCGCCAGGGCACAGGGCCTCGACGCCGACGAGGCCGCCGACGTCGTCCAGACGACCTGGCTGGAGTTGGTACGCGGACTGCACACCATACGGTCTTCGAACGCGCTCACCGCGTGGCTGGTGACCACCACCCGCCGGGAGTCCTGGCGGGTGCGTGGGCTCGCCCAGCGGCAGACGCCGCACGATGCGGCGAGGCTGGAGTCCTCGCCCGACCCGGATCCCGGCCCGGCCGACCTGCTGCTGTCCGACGAACGTGACCGGGCGCTGTGGCGGCACGTCGCGCGGCTGCCACAGCGGTGCCGGGCGCTGCTGCGGATCGTCGCGCACGTCGAGCGCCCGGACTACACAGTGGTGGCCGAGGCGTTGGGCATGCCGCGCGGCAGCATCGGGCCGACCCGCGGGCGGTGCCTGGCGAAGCTGCGGGAGATGCTGACCGCCGACTCGACGTGGAGCCCGACATGACCGCCCCGGACCCCGCCGACCAGCCGTTCGACGACCTGGACCAGGCGATTCTGGACCAGCTCGCCGCGGTGCTCACCCGGCTCGACCCGCCGCCGTCCGACCTCGACGACCGGGTACGCCTTGTGCTGGCCCTCGACGACGTCGACCGGGAGGTTGCTCGGCTGCGCGAAGAGCAACTGGTCGGCGCGGTGCGGGGCACGGAACGGACCCGCACCCTGACGTTCGACGCGCAGAGCCGGACCGTGATGATCACGATCGTGGACCGGTCCGACGGCATGGTCCGGATCGACGGCTGGCTCGCGCCGGGCGCCGCCGTACGGGTCGAGCTGCGGTACCCCGCGCCCGACCCGCCCCGGACGGTGGAGTCCGACGCGTCGGGCCGGTTTGTGCTGGACGGCGTGCCGCACGGTCTGGCGCAGGTGGTGGTGCACCCGGCGCGGGGTGAGCACGCGCCGCAGGTGGTCACGCCGGCCCTCACCCTGTGACATGCGCCCGGCCACCCTCGCCCGGCGGGCCATCCGCTGGCACGCGGCGGGCCTGGCGTCGAGCGACGCCGGTCAGCCGGGGCGGGCTGCCCGCGAACTGCGGGCGGGCCTACGGCTGGCCAAGCGCCACCCGGCCCTGCGTGACATCCACGTCCGCCTGCTGATCAGCCTCGCCTGGGCGGAGTCCGAGCGAAGCCGGGTGGAGCTGGGCTTTCGGCTGCTGGACGAGGCCGAGGCACTCGCGGCTGCGCCGCAGCGGCCGATCCTGCTCGGCCAGCGGGCCCTGCTCCTCAAGCGCAGCGGCCGTAACGCGGAGGCGCTTAGTCAGTACGACGAGTCCATCGACCTGTTGAGCGACCTCACCTACCCGCTTGATCTGGTCAAGGCGCTCAACAATCGCGGCCTCGTGCACGTGGAGGCGGGCAACGTCCGGCTCGCCCGCGCCGACCTGCGGCGCTGCGCGGAGGTCGCCGCCCGGTACGGGCTCGGTCTGCACGTGGCCATGGCGCGGACGAACCTGGGTTGTCTGGACGTGATCGCCGGTGACCTGCCCGCCGCGCTGCGTGCCTTCGCCCAGTCCGACGCCGACTACCAGGTGCTCGCGCCGGGCCGGCTCGCCAACCTGGCCGTGGAACGGGCTCGCGCGCTGGTCGCGGCCGGGCTGTACCGCGAGGCCGAACGGCAACTCGCCAGCGCGGTGGAGCGGGCGGCGCAGCAGCAGCTCGGACACACGTACGCCGATGCCCTTCAGGTTCGTGCGGAGGCGGCCCTGCTTGCCGGCGAACCGGTCGCTGCCGCGCGGTGGGCCCGACGTGCCCGGGTCGCTTTCCTCGGCCGTACGAACGTCCGCCGTGCGGCCCTGGCTGCCCTGTTCGAGCTCCGCGCCGACCAGGCGGTCAGCGAGGTCGACCAGGCGACGGTGGCCCGGCGCGCCGGGGTGCTGGCCGGCCGGTTGGCCCGGCTCGGGCTGCCTGAGGATGCTCGGGTCGCCGGTCTGGTCAAGGCCCGGGCGCTGGTGGCCGCGGGCCGACCCCGCCGGGCGGCGGAGCTGATCGGGCGACAGTCCGGACCGCGACGGACCGATCGGCTCGACACGCGCCTGCTCTGGCACATGGCCCGTGCGGAGGTGGCGGCCTCGGCCGGCCGGTCGGCCGAGGCGCGGCGGAGTCTGTTGGCCGGAATGGCTGCTCTGCACCGGCACCGCGCCCGGTTCGGCTGCGCCGACCTGCAGACCGGGGCCGCGGTGCACGGCCGCGACCTGGCCCGGGCGGGGCTCGCCGCAGCGTTGGCAGAGGGCTCCGCCATCGCCGTCTACCGGTGGTCCGAGCGGGCGCGGGCCCAGGCGCTGCTGCTGCCGCCGGTGCGGCCGCCCGACGACCCGGTCGCCGCCGAGGCGCTGGAAGAGCTGCGCCAGCTACAGCACCGCGTCCGGCAGGCAGAACTCGCGGGGCGCCCGACCTTGGCCTTCCACAGTCGGTTGGAGGCGCTCCAGCGGATGATCCGGGAGCGCGCCTGGGCGACGCCGGGCCCCCGGGACGCGGCGCCGACGACGCCGGCGCCGCTGAGCGCCGTGACGGCGGAGCTGGCTGGCGCGGCGCTCGTGGTGTACGTGGCCGCCGGGGACATCCTGCGCGCGCTGGTGGTCACTGACCGGGCGACCTCGGTGGTGGTACTTGGCGACCGCGGCCTGGCCGAGGAGGCGGTACGACGACTACGCGCCGACCTGGACGCGCAGGCGGGCCGGTCCATGCCCGCCCGGCTGGCGGCGGTGGTCCGCGCCGCTACGCGGCAGGACGCCGACCACGTGGAGTCGATGCTGCTCGACCCGGTGCTTGCGCTGGTCGGCGACCGGGACCTGGTGCTGGTCCCGACCGGGCTGTTGCTGACCACGCCGTGGCATGCCCTGCCAGCGTGCGTGTCCCGGCCGGTCACGGTGACGCCGTCGGTCGGGGTCTGGCTGGCCGCCCGGCGTCGCCTGAAGGCCGGCGGGCCCACGGCCGGGTCGGCGGCGGTGACGGTGGTGGCGGGACCGGGAATCCCCCGGGGGCAGGCGGAGGCGCGGGTCGTGGCGTCGCTGCACCCGGGCGCCGTTCTGCTCGCCGGGGCGGAGGCGACCCCGGCGGCGACCCTCGCGGCGATGGCCGGCGCCGGCCTCGCCCATGTGGCGGCGCATGGGCAGCACCAGACCGAGAACCCGCTGTTCTCCACGCTGGAGCTGGCCGGCGGCCCGTTGCTGGGATACGACGTGCAGGAACTGCGGAACGCGCCGCGTACCGTGGTCCTGTCCTGCTGCGACCTGGGCCTGACCGACGTGCGGCACGGCGACGAGGCGCTCGGCATGCCGACCGCCCTGCTCGCCGCAGGCACCGCCACGGTCGTCGCGAGCGTCAGCCGGGTCGCCGACGAGGCGGCCATGGAGATCATGGCGGCATATCATCGGGCGGTCGTCGCGGGCCGATTGCCGGCGGCAGCACTGGCTGAGGCCGTACGCGGCAATCAGCCCTCGAGCTTCGTCTGTTTCGGTGCCGGCTGAGCCGACCGCGCCAGAGTCGCACCGACGGCAGGTATCCAGGATGCCGTCCGGCCCCCCATCCAGGCATGACTGACCACACTGTGAAGAAGCGCCATCGCCGGGCGGGTCTCGCCGCCGGCCTCGCCGTGCTCGCCCTGGCGGCCGGTCTCCTGACGGCATGCCGCACGAACGGCGGCGCGGCGAGCAGCGGTGCCGAGAACCGCCCGGGTACGGCCGACGGCCTCGCGAAGATCGCCGGAGGCGGCGGCTGCCCGCCGGCCGGCACCCGCAGCGGCGGATTGCTTCCGCAGCTGGACGAGGCAAGCTACGCCTCGGTCGAAAACCCCTGCCTGCCGTACGTCGACCTGGTCAGTGAGGTGACCCAACGGATCGTGCCGGGGCAGCGGCCCCGGGTCGACCAGTTCCTCGACAACCTCGGCCGCTTCGCCGACCGGCTCGGGCAGGTCAACGACGCCGTCCAATGCGCCTACCAGACCGACCGGCTGGCGGTGCGGATCTACCAGAGCCGGCGCGACTCCTGGGCGGTCGGCGTGGTGGCGGTCGTCCGTGGCCGCCTCGGCGCGGTCGCCGACACGGCCGCCTGCTTCCTGATCAAACAGATTCCGCTCCTGAATCTGGCCACCCAGGGCATCGGACCGGATCAGGACAGCCCTGCGTACTGCTTCGACACCAGCCACCAGCGACGTGCCGGCGAGGACTACACCATCATGTGGATCGGCTCGTCGGCGCTCACCTGCCGGGGGCTCCAGGACGGCCTGGTTCCCGGCGAGGGGCGGCTCGTCGCGGTGAAGGCCCGCCCCGACGCGTCGCTGCGCGCCGGCCCGTCCACGGGTGACCGGGTGCTGCGCAAGGTGCCCGACGGCACGCTGGGCCGGGTGACCTGCTACCGCACCGGGGAAGCCGTCAAGGGCGACAGCGCGTGGGCCCGGACGACCGTCCTCGGCGACACCGGCTGGATAGCTGCGGCCTATCTGGACAGCGCTCAGCCGGTCCGGGCTACCGGATTGTGCCCGGACAACTGAGGCGGCCCCGTGCGCGGTCCCACGGGGGCCGGCGGGGACGCCTGCGCCGCAGATCCGCAGACCTCCATCGCGGACACCGTCGCTGACCGGCGGCACTCGGTCGGGAGAGAGTCCGACGGATCGGTATCTGCTACCGGCCCTGCCGCCACGTATTCACCAAGACCGGCGGGAAGCCGTTCCGGCCGGAGAAGGGAGCAGGCCAGATGTGCGGTATTCAGATCGGTGCCGAGGAGCTGGAGGGCATTCTCGTCAACCGGGGGCCGGACGTCTCCGTTGAGGAGGCCGCCGCCTGCGGCGTCCAGATCGGGGCGCCGGAGGTGAGCCGGGTTCTCGCCAACCGCAGCGCGGCGCAGATCGCGGACGCCTCCTGCGGGATCCAGATCGGCGCGCCGGAGAACGTCACGTTGCAGCGCGACGCCGGCCCGAACGCCTAGCCGGGGGCAGCACCGCGGGGCCTGTCGGCGACTGTGAACGACCGACAGGCCCCGCTGACCCGACGATCAGGACCAACGCTGGAAGGAAGAGCCATGATCGGTACCCGCCTGGATGACATCGACGCACCGCGGCTGATCCGCAGCGAACACGGCTGGTGGTTCATCGGCAACCAGACCTGGACCCTGCTGCGCCCCGAGTGTGTGGGGTCGGACGGCACGGTGGACGCTGCCACCACGGGCTTCCTCCGCCGCACGGGGGCGTTCGAGCCGCGCGTGCCGGTCTCGTTTTCGCTGACCGTGCTCACCACGACCACCTGCAACCTCGGCTGCGCCTACTGCTTCCAGAACACCGGGGTGGACGACACGGGCGGCGCACGGCCGCCGCGGATCCGGCGGGCCTGGCTGGACACTGACACCGTCGATCGCATCATCACCTTCGCCCGGGACCGGATGCGTCAGTGCGAGCTGGATCGCCTGTACCTGCTGCTGTTCGGGGGTGAGCCGCTGCTCAATCCCCGGGGCTGCCGCACCCTGCTGGACCGAGCGCGCGCGATCGGGCTCGACCAGTGCGCGATGACCACGAACGGCGTTCTGCTGACCCCGAGGTTGGCCCGTGAGCTGTACGCGGCGGGTCTCAACGGCGTGCAGGTGACGTTCGACGGCAGCCGGGCGGATCATGACCAGATCCGGGTCAAGCGGTCCGGCGCGCCCACCTTCGACACCATCGTTCGCAACGTCGCTCGTGCGACAGAGGTCACCGGGCTGAACTGGAACCTGCGGGTGAACGTGTCGCACCACAATTTCGACCGGATCGCCGACCTCGTCGGGGAACTGGCCGCCGGCCTGAGCCCCGACCGGTGCACGGTGACGTTCGCCTGGGTGGGCGACGCGGGCTTCGGATACCACAACACCATGCGGCACATCGACACCGTGAGCGACGCGTTCGCGGGTTGGAGTATCGCCGCGTTGGAGGCGGGTTTCCGGGTGGTCCGACCCAGCATGAGAACCACCTGCCACATCTGCTCGGTGCCCGGAGGCCGGCACGGCGCCGTGGTCAACGCCGACGGTCAACTCTTCAGCTGCTGGCAGTCGGCCGGGAAGCCCGGCTTCGAGGTGGGCAGCATCGACGAGGGGTACCTGGACGTGGCCAGCGTCCCGGAACGCTGGGTGCGCTGCGGTTACGAGTACGAACAACCGGAAGCGGCGGTGGCCGACACCTTCCAGGACCGGGTCGACGGACGGTTGCTGGACTACCTCTACACCAGTGGGCGCCTGTAACCCTGCCGATCGGCACCCCTTCCCCACCTGAGGCCGGTCCTCGCCCGCGCTGTAGCGGACGTATCTGATGCCGACCGGCCGCCCCTTCATCGATGTCGTCCCCCTCCAGCCGAGAGGAATGCTCATGAACATCCTCAACCGGACGTCCACGGTGCTCGCGGTGTGCGTCGGACTCGTAGCCGCCAACCTGGTGGCCGTCTCACCTGCGAGCGCCGCCGCCGAATACTCATTCAGATCCCAGAGCTCGGCTACCAGCGAGTACCCCTTCGGCAGCCTGTGCATCGACGTGTCGTACTCCAGTACTGCCAACGGCACGGCGATCAAGCAGTGGCCCTGCTACGACGGCCCGGCCCAGAAGTGGACGATGGTCTACGAGGGAAGGTGGAACGGCGTCGTCTACTACCAGCTTGTCAGCTCGCTCTGGTCGGCAGAGGGCCCCAAGTGTCTCGACGTGCCCTGGGGCAACCCGGCAGCGGGCCAGACGCTACTGTGGGACTGCCTGGGCGTCGCGCGGCAGCTCTGGTCCGTTACGCAGGTACCGGGAGCGAATGGGTACGCGCTACGGAACCTCCAGACCGGGCAGTGCGTCGATGTTCCCTGGGGCGACCCCGTCGCGGGCAACGCCGTGTGGCAGTGGCCCTGTAACAGCACCACTGCCCAGCAGTGGGTCTTGCGCGCCTGGTAGTGGGTGACCGGGGCGGACGAGGTTCTGGCGGGGTCAGGGTCCGGCGGGCTGGGCACGGGCACAGACGTCGCCCGAGTTGGCCTCGTGGGGGAGCGCCCGCGGGTACGCCGCCACCTCGTCCGCCGCTGCTCGGCGCACGACAGGCGGTCAGCCGGTCTTGGTGGCGAAGGGGCCGCCGTCGCCGAACGCGAGCCGCGCGAAGTTCTCGGCGATACGGCGGTGTCCGGCGGAATCGGGGTGCACCTCGTCGGGGAGTGGGAGTTCGGCGTAGTCCGCCTCGCCGTAGAGGTCACGTCCGTCGAGGTAGTGCAGGTTCGGGTCTTCGGCCGAGCGCTGTTCGACGATCCGGGCGAGTTCGTCACGGATGACGTTGAGGGTCAGCCGCCCAGCGCTGCGTTCGGCCGGATCGCCGGTGGCCTTGAAGCGCAGCGTCCCGCCCTCGAAGTCCGGCACGAGGGGACCGGGCGTGTCCTCCTGCACCGGGCACAGGATGGCGGACACGACCAGCAGTGGTGTGGTCGGGTGCCCCTCGCGGACCGTGTCGAGGAAGCCGTGGACCGCAGGGGTGAAGGCGCGCAGACGCATCACGTCGCTGTTGACGATGTTGATGCCGATCTTGACACTGATCAGGTCAGCGGGGATGTCCCGCATGGCGCGGGCGGTGAACGGGTCGAGCAGCGCGCTCCCGCCGAATCCCAGGTTGACCAACTCCACGCCGCCCTCGGCCGCGGCCAGGGCTGGCCAGATGGCGGTGGGATGAGTGGCGTTCGAGCCGTGGCTGATGGAACTGCCGTGGTGCAGCCACGTCCTGCTTCCGGTGGGCGGGGTCCGCTCAACGGGCGCGTCGGTGCGCAGCGCGATCAACTCGGTGATCTCCGTGTGTGGAAGCCAGATCTCGATGTCTTTCTCACCCTCCGGCAGACCCGCGAAGCGGGCGGTGCCGGACGGCCCTTCGGTCAGCACGGAAGTCTGGGTGAACATGTTGGTAACCGTCCGGACGTTGCCTTCGGGCACCGACGCCTGCGCGGCCAGGCGCCCGTTGATCAGCAGGTCGTAGACGCCGTCCGGTGGGGCCGGGAAGCCTTGGTAGACCCGCTTGGTGGGCAGGGTGTCCAGTTCGATGGTGGTGGCCCGGGTACGGAAGGCCAGCCGTACGCCGGACGGCTGGGCCTCGGCCATGGCCAGTTGGTCGTCGGGGATCTGCTGGCGGGCCCGGGCGGTCAGTCGGTGCGGCAGTAGACCGCGCGCGGTCGCCTCCAGATCGACAAACCCGCGCACCAGGCCCGCGGTGACCGGGGTGGTGATCCACTGGTGTTCGGTGGGCATTGCCTCAAGCCTCTCGATCGAGATCTCGATGTTCATCGGCGCGCCGCGCTGCGAAGCGCTGGCGGTGGTGCGGCCGTCGTCGGGTCAGCGAGTGCTGCGGGTGCGTAACACCGCGTCGAGCGAATCCACGATCCATTCCCAGGATTCCAGCGCGTCGGGAGCGCTGTGTTCGAAACCGCCGGCCAGCTCCAAGCTGACGTAGCCGTGGAACACGCTGCCCAACATGCGGACCGCGTGGGTCGCGTCCGGCTCGTCCAACCCGTAACCCCGCAAGATCGCCCGAGCCATCTGCGCGTGCTGGACACCGGCACTGGCGGCCGCCGTTTCCCGATCGAGCCGGAGCCGGGTGGCGGCATAGCGGCCCGGGTGTTCCCTGGCGTAGTCGCGGTAGGCGTCAGCGAACGCGGCTAGCGCGTCCCTGCCGGCTCGACCGGCGACGGCATCGGCGACGCGGTCAGCGAGTTCCTTGAGCGCGAACAGCGCGATGCGGATCCTGAGGTCCTGTGAGTTCTTCAGGTGCGAGTACAGGCTCGGGACCTTGACGTCGAACCGTCGAGCGAGCGCCGAGACGGTGACCTGGTCGAAGCCGACCTCGTCGGCCAGTTCCGCCCCCGCTCGGGTCAGACGCTCCGGCGTCAGTCCTGGTCTATCCATCACGCTCCCCTGTCTGCCTACAGCTATTATGCTTCTACCTAATACCTGTAGGCAAATCGGTCGTGAGGTTGCGACTGACGCACCGTTCCGCCTGGTCGTCTGCGCGTCAGCGCAACGGGGAGTGCCAGGAGCGGTTCCGGGATCGTGGGCGCACACGAGGATGAGCCCTCGCAGCGATTCGCCGAGTTGGGCGACGACACTGGCTGGTCTGGCCGCCCCCCGCCCTGCAGCGCCGGTCGCTACGAGCCAGAGCAGCCGCCGTGCTGGCGGACTAGAGCCTGTTTCATAAGAACTGGCCGGCCTGCGGCGGGCCCGGACGACGACCGGCGGCGTTGCGGTTTCGTCCGGATACAACACCGGTATCCGGACGAAACCGCGCCTTGCCGGATCGCCGCCCGGACTCCGCCTCGGCTCGATCGCCCTTATGAAACAGGCCCTAGCCGGCGGATTCGGTCGACTGGCGCTCGGCGGTGATCCGGAGGAGTCCTTCGATGCCGCGGAGGAAGGTCTCGGACACCAACGCGGGGTCGAAGAGGCATCCGGCTGCCATGGCACCGTCGCGGAGCATGACGAAGTGACGCGCGGCGGACTCTGCCGTCTCCTCCTGGACCTGCGCCATCAGCGTGGTGAGCGTGTCCAGGAACCATTGCCGGTGGGCGATGATCTCCTGACGTACGGGATGTTCCGTGTCTGGATACTCCGCCGCGGCGTTCAGAAACGCGCATCCACGGAACCCCGGGGACTGGATGCTCTCGGCGATCGAGTTGGCGATGGCCAGGAGTGGGGCGACCGGTCGTGCGTCGGCGGTGATGACCGTGTCGACCCCGCCGCGATCCATCTCATGGATCTCACGCAGGTAGGCGAGGATGAGATCGTCCTTGCTGGGGAAGTGCCGGTAGAAGGTGGCCCGGGTCACCTTCGCCTCGGCGATGATCCGATCTACGCCGACGGAATGGATGCCCTCCGAGTAGAAGATCCTGGTTGCCGTGGCAAGGAGCCGTTGGCGCGCCTGGGAGGGCCGGGCACCGGATGCGGTGGGCGTCATGTCGCCATGGTAGCGGATAGAACGTTCGGTCTAAGGGTCTCGACAGCCCTAGCCAGCGGTGGGTAGCGCAGGGTCGGTGGAGTGGATAGAACGTTCGGTCTTGACGATGTGGGTGGAGCGTGTCATGCTCGACAAGACAGAACGATCGGTCTCCCTAGCCCCTCCGCTGAAAGGGTCACCCGTGACCACCATTGCTGCTTCGCCCGGTATTTCCCAGACGGCCTCCGCGCTGCGGCGGCTCTACTTCGTCCGCTTCGCGTTCGCCATCGTGTGGGCCCTCGTGACGATCGCCACCGCCAAGGAGATCGGTCCGCTCGCGGTGACGCTTTTCGTGATCTACCCGCTGTTCGACGTGGGCGCCGCCATCTACGACCTCCGTTCGTCGCGGACCACCGGCTCGCCGACCCTGCTGTACGTGAACATCGCGGTAAGCCTGATCACGGCCGTCGGTCTGGGTGTCGCTGGCGCGTCCGGTATCCCCGCCATTCTGCGGGTGTGGGGCGCCTGGGCGATCGTCGCCGGTCTGGTCCAGTTGATCGTCGGTGTCACCCGTCGCAAGATGGGCGGCCAGTGGCCGATGATCATCAGCGGCGGCATCTCGGTCCTGGCTGGTGGGTCCTTCATCGCCGGCGCCGCCGCGGACAACCCGGCGCTGACCAACGCCGCCGGCTACGCCATCCCCGGCGCCATCTTCTTCCTCATCGCGGCCATCCGCCTCGGCCGCGCCGCGAAGGGCAACTGACATGACCACCATCGAGTACGACGTCATTGTGATCGGCGCCGGTCCGGTCGGGGAGAACGTGGCCGATCGGGTCGTCCGGGGCGGGCTGACTGCCGCGATCGTCGAGCGGGAGTTGGTCGGGGGTGAGTGCTCGTACTGGGCCTGCATGCCGACCAAGGCGTTGCTGCGCAGCGCGTCCGCCTTGCGCGCGGCTCGCCAACTGCCGGGGGCGCGGGAGGCGGTGACGGGAGACCTGGACGCGGCTGCGGTGCTGGGCCGGCGGGACTCCTTCGCGTCGCATTGGCAGGACGACGGTCAGGTGTCCTGGCTGGCGTCGGCGGGCATCGCGCTGCACCGCGGTCAGGGGCGGATCAGTGCCGCCCGCGTTGTCGAGGTGACCGGCGTCGACGGTGTCACGACGACGCTGACCGCGCGGCACGCCGTGGTCGTCGCGACGGGCAGCAGCGCCCTGTTGCCGGATATCCCGGGGCTGCGCGAGGCGACGCCGTGGTCCAGCCGCGAGGCCGCTTCGGCCAGTTCGGTTCCCCGTCGGCTCGCCATCATCGGTGGTGGCGTCGTGGCCGCCGAAATGGCGACCGCGTTCGCCGCCCTGGGGTCCGCAGTGACGGTGCTGGCCCGCGACGGTGTGTTGCCGTCGGCGGAGCCGTTCGCCGGTGAACTGGTCACCGAGTCGTTGCGCGAGGCCGGCGTGTCCGTACACCTCGGCGCGGAGGCCGTCGCCGTCAACCGCGACGACAGTGGAGTCGTCCACCTCAAGACCGCGTCCGGCGAGCGGATCGAAGCTGACGAGGTGCTGGTGGCGGTCGGTCGTACGCCGAACACCCAGGACATCGGCCTCGACCGGGTCGGGCTGGCGCCGGGCGCCTGGCTGGCGGTCGACGACACCCTGCGTGTCGTCGGCGGCGGCGAGTGGCTCTATGCGGCGGGCGATGTGAACCGGCGGGTGCTGCTGACCCATCAGGGCAAGTACCAGGCGCGGGCGGTGGGCGACGTGATCGTGGCCCGGGCGAAGGGTGCGAAGGTCGAGGACGGCCGGTGGGGCCGGCACGTGGCGACGGCTGACGAGCGGGCGGTGCCGCAGGTGGTCTTCACCGATCCGGAGATCGCGTCGGTGGGCTTGACCGCGGCTGCGGCCGAGGCAGCTGGGCTGCGGATCCGGGTCGTGGACTACGACCTTGGGGCCGTCGCCGGAGCTTCCCTGCACGCCGATGGCTACCGGGGACACGCCCGGATGGTCGTCGACGAGGACCGCAAGGTGATCGTCGGCCTCACCCTCGCCGGCCCGGACGTCGCGGAACTGATCCACGCCGCGACCATCGCCATCGTCGGCGAGGTCCCGTTGGACCGACTGTGGCACGCGGTTCCGGCCTACCCGACCGTCAGTGAGGTGTGGCTGCGGCTGTTGGAGACCTACGGCCGCTGAATTCGGGTCTGCGGCGTTAGTTGTGTCCGAAATAGAACAATCATTCTTTCCACTTTGAGGAGAGCCCCGTGCCGACCAAGATCACAATCATCATCGACAACCCGGCGAGCCCCGACGACTTCGAGCGGGCCTACGCGGACGTGAAGGCTGCCGCAGCGAAGTTCCCGAAGCTGCGGCGACTCGAGTCTGCGAAGGTGTGGCCGAAGGAGGATGGCACCGCTACCCCCGCGTACCGGACGCTCGACCTCTACTTCGACAGCTACGACGACGCCTCCGCGGCGGTCGCGACAACCGTTGCCGCTGATGTCTTCGGCACCCTCGCGGGGACGCAGGTCCCGTTCAAGGGCCTGTTCTCGGACATCGAACAGGCTTGACGATCAGCGCTTCCCGGGCGTAGGCGGAAAGGACGCCTGCGCCCGGTTCGTGCGCTGCGGCGGCCTCGGGACCGCTTCCGCCGCAGCCGACGAAAGACCTGGTCGACCTCGAGCTTCGGGCGGCGAAATTTCAGGGTTGGAGCGTGCGCAGCATCAGTGCGAGATAGCGCTGGGAAGCCGTCACGGCGTCGGGCCCAGCGGCCAGGACGTCGCCGTGGTGGGCCGCGATCAGCAGCCGGAAATCGGCGACGGTCAGGTCGGCGCGGACGGTGCCCATCGCCTGTGCCTGCCGCAGCAGCCGGGCGATGACCCGTTCGGTCTCCTGCCGCTCGTGGTCGAGCCCGCGTCCGGTGACCACCGCCTCGACGTAGGCCCTGGTGAAGCCTCTGTCCTGTAACTGGTACGCGCAAAGCGTGCGAATCAGTTCCCGCAGCGCACGCGCCGGGTCCGGGTCGCTGAGGGCTTCGGCGTGCATGGCCGCGCAATCGTTCCACTGATCGCCGTAAGCGTCGGTGATGAGGCGGTCCCGGGTGGGAAAGCGCCGGTAGACGGTGGCGACGGACACACCGGCGCTGCGAGCGATCCGAGCCACCGTGACGTCCTCGCCCTTCTCGGCGAAGGCGCGCCGTGCCGCGGCCAGGATTCGGCGTCGCTTCTCCTCGGCGTCCCAGCGCATCAAACGAGCGTACGCGTGGACGTTTCTCCGCATGAAGAAGTGCAACAACCGTACGCCGCGATACCTCAGTCCGTTGCCGAGCCTACGACGAGGGTCGGACCGTGGTAGCTGCTTCGATACGCGACACGAAGGGGAGATCATGGAAACGATGGAGGGCACGACAAGCCTCGTCACCGGCGCGAGCCGGGGCATCGGCCGCGCGATTGCCAAGCGGCTCGCCGCGGCTGGGTCACTGGTGGTGGTGCACTACGGCACGAGCGAGTCGGCCGCGCAAGAGACCGTCGCGCAGATCACCGAGGCGGGTGGCGCCGCGTTCGCGGTCGGCGCGCAGCTCGGCGTGGCGGGTGATGCCGATCGGCTCTGGGCTGGCGTGGAGGCCGGGTTGGCCGAACGCGGCGCGCCGCGCGGCATCGATGTGCTGGTGAACAACGCGGCGATCGGCGGGGCCACGCCGACGCTTTCCACCGCACGGCCGGGTGACTTCGACGAGTTGTTCGCGATCAACGTGAAAGCGCCGTTCTTCGTGATCCAGCGGGGCCTGAACCTGCTCCGCGACGGTGGTCGGATCGTCAATGTCTCGTCCGTCGCCACCCGGGTCGCGATACCCGGCACTCTCGCGTATGCCATGACGAAGGGCGCGATCAACACGCTCAGCGTCACGCTGGCACAGGAACTGGGCCCTCGGGGTATCACGGTGAACGCGGTGATGCCCGGGACCACCGCCACCGAGAACAACGTGGCCTGGTTCGCCGCCCAACCGGCGCTACGCGAGGTCGTCACCGGGCTCTCGGCCCTGCGTCGGGTCGGAGAGCCGGCGGATATCGCGGACGTGGTCGCCTTCCTTGCTTCTCCAGCCGCGCGATTGGTGACCGGCCAGGTGATCGACGCCTCCGGTGGGACGCATCTCGGTCTCTCCGTCGACCAGGGGCCGCCGGAGTAGCCGCGACCGGGTTTGCGTTGTGGTCCCTGCGGCGCTCAGCGGGCCCGTATCCCGTTCAGCACAACATCGAGGTAGTGGCGGCCGGCGGCGGCTTGCTGTTGCGTGTCGGTGGCTGGGTGCATCCTGGCCGAGAAGGCGACTCCACACATCAGTGGCGTCATGTCGGCGAGCGTGATGCCGGGCGCCAGCAGCCCTGCGGCCCTGACCCGTACGAACAGCGTGTTGAACAGCGAGGACAACTGATCGAGCAGGTCCGCGGTGCCCGGCAGGGTGGTCGTGGGCGTGGACAGGACCGAGGACAGGGCGGCGTCGAGTAGTTGCGCGTCCACGACCCTGACCAGGAGATCACGGAAGGCCGTCCAGGGGTCGTCCTGCTGCGCGGCCCGTTCGGCGGCCTGGATCAACGTCTCAAGTCCGTCCACCGACACCGCCTCGATCAGTGCCTGAGGCGTCGGGAAGTGCCGGTATACCGTGGCGACGCCAACGCCGGCCGCGCGGGCCACCTCGTTCAGCTGAATCGGGGTGCCGTCCGCGACCAGTTTCCGGCCAATCTCGATGATCCGCTGGCGGTTGCGTACTGCGTCCTTACGGGGCGGCGAGGCGGTCACTCCTCCAGCATAAGCGGATAACAGCTCCACTTGCCCCCACCTGGAGCCGTGGCCCCCAATGGGAGGCTCAGGCCGGCGAAACGGATGGCCCATCCGGTTCGTGCTACGGTTGGCAAACGGATGGTCCATCCGTTTCACCGATCGCTCGGCTCTGGAGAGAACATGCGGATCCTCATCACCGGCGGCACCGGCTACCTGGGCTCGGTGCTCGTCGAACACTTCGTCGCGGCAGGCCACGACGTGGTAGCGCTGACCCGGTCCCCGGAATCAGCGGCCAAGGCGGCAGCGGCGGGTGCGTTTCCTCTGCTCGGCAACCTGACCGACACCGCGCTCCTTGAGCAGGCTTCCGCGGAAGCCGATGCGGTGGTGCACACCGCAGTCGACTACTTCGGTGGCGAGGACGCGATCAGGGCAGAGGCCGCTGCCGTGGCGGCGCTGACCCGTGGGGCGGGCAGGGCAGGCACCGGCAAGCCGTTCCTCTACACCAGCACGAACCTGGTCTACGGGCTCGACCCCGACCATTCCCGCGACGAGGACGCGGAACTGCCGGAGCCGGGCCCGCAGCCCTTCAAGCTCGTCGGCGAGCGACTGGTGCGCGAGGCGGCGGGCCTGACCGGCCTCATCATCCGCGCGGGTCTGGTCTACGGTCGGGGCGGCTCCCTGCTGTTGACCAGTCTGATCGACGCCGCGACCCGCTCGGGCGCGGCCACCTACATCGACGCCGGCGACAACGAGTGGACCCCGGTGCACGTGGACGATCTCGCCCGCCTGTACCTGACGGCCCTGGAGCGCCCGGTAGCGGGCATCTACAACGCGGCCGGACCGCAACAGTTCAGCTTCCGCGAACTTGCCGAGGCGATCGCGGATCTGACCGGAGCCACCGCGACCTCGATCACCGCCGAACAGGCGGAGAGCGCCATGGGGCCGATGGCCGCGTTGCTCCGATCCTCGGCGCGCATCACCTCCGACAGAGCGCGCACCACGTTCGGCTGGAGCACCAGCGGTCCCGCCCTCCCGGAGGACGTACGCTCCGGCTCCTATCAGGTCGCGAACAGGTGAGCCCCAGCCTGGTCAGCCGAGGTGTCGTCGGTGGCGGGGGAGTCGGGCAGCGGGAGCATGGCCAGGGGCACGTGGTGCTGCCCGGCGTGGATGTCCCGGTCGCGCAGGCTGCCCTGCGCCACCGGGCGCGGGAACGAAATCTTGACGACGTTCAGCGCCGGTATCCGGAAGATGCGGATGGTGTCGGCCGGTACGCCGTAGAGGCGGGCGACCAGCGGCGCGTCCAGGAAGCCCGGGTCGGCTACCAGGGCGTACCCGGCAGTGTCGCGCATGAACAGTTCCATCGTCACCCAGAACGGGCCGGCGTTCTTCGACCGGACCTCCAGCGCGAGGTCGGCGACGGTGCGGGGGTGGGCGTTATCGGACAACACTGTCCTCCGGGAGGTGGATGCGGAAGAGGCTGGTGGGCGAGTCCACGTCGACGACGTGGTGGAGGACGAACTCGTACGCCACCCCGCGCTCGGTCTCGGCGGGGGAGTAGGGGAACGCGAGGCTGGGCAGGTAGTCCATGTCGGGCGTGGGCAGGTGCAGCATGAGCGGATTGGCGATCTTCGCGACGGCGGTGGCCGTCTGCTGATCCGCGGCGCGGACCAGGAGCATCACGCCGACCTCGCGGGGTGTCCGGGTGTCCGGGTCCTTCGCCTCCAGCACGGCGTCGTAGCCGTACAGGCGGATGTCGAAGGCGTAGTCGTCGGCGCTGAGACCGAGCGTCTGGGCGACCCGATCCGTGGTGACCCGCCGCAGCAGCTGCGCCCAGGTGGTGATCTGGCCGAGGATGTGCGGGTCGCGGATGGCGGTGAACGACATCGTCTCGTAGCCGGTGATCCGGGCCCCCTCAAGCTTGTTCGTGTACGGGGCCGGCTCGAACCGGGAGCCCTCCACCCGTACCCGCCGCTCGTCCAGGGCCCGGTAGGTGGCGTCGGCGACCATCAGCGTGCCGGCCGGTTCCCGCATCGAGAACGGGTCGGCGGTCTCGTAGAGCATGTGCGCGGCGACCGAGGTGGGCGTGCAGGCGACGGCCGGGTCCAGCGGCTCGATGATGAAGCCGGTGGCGTCGATGGTGGCGAAGACCCCGCTGGAGCGCGGGTTCGTGGTGCACTGCGCGCCACACTCGATGATCTTGGCGGCGTGCCAGGTCGGGCCGGCCGGCATGCCGGCCATCAGCGGGAAGGCGGCGGCCACGGCGGTGTCGGTGGCGCGCCCGGCCAGTACCACGTCGGCCCCGCCCGCCAGCGCCTCAGCGATCGGCTCATGGCCCATCATCGCCACGATGTGCTGGCAGCTGTCCAACGTCGCCGGATCGAGGTCGCCGGCCGGCGGGAGCGGGTGGATCCGGCCCCGGTCGAGATGGTCCTTGAGGTCGGTGGCCCGCTGCTCGCTGTAGATGGTGGCGACCCGCAGGTCCAGCCCTTCCTCGGCCAGGATGCCGCGGGCGATCCCGGCGACCCAGTCCACGCCGGAGTCGGTGCCGCTGGTACCGCACGAGCCGACGATCAGCGGGATACGCGCTTTCGCCGCCGCCCGGAGCAGCAGGCGCAGGTCGCGGGCCACGGCCGCCGCGGTGGTCTTGGCCGTGCCGGTGCCCAGATAGTACGGGCCGGAGTCGGTGGACCCTCCGTCCACGGCGATGACGTCGGCACCGAGTTCCAGCCCACGGTCAACGATCTCGGGCGGGAAACCCGAGCCGAGCATGCCCGAGGGCACGAGAATGCGTACGCGGTCGGCGGTCACGGTTTCCTCATTTCGGGGGTACGAGCCGGTCATCCGACGGTGGCGGCCACGGCGCGGCCGGCCTGGCGGCCGGAGAAGAGACAGCCGCCCAGGAAGGTGCCTTCCAGCGCGCGGTAGCCGTGCATGCCGCCGCCGCCAAACCCACTGGCCTCGCCGGCGGCGTAGAGCCCGGGTACCGGCTGACCGGCACCGTCCAGCACCCGACCATCGAGGTCGGTGTGCAGGCCGCCCAGGGTCTTGCGGGTGAGCACATGCAGACGTACGGCGATCAGCGGCCCGGCCTTCGGGTCGAGGAGTCGGTGCGGCGCCGCCGTCCGCATGAGCCGGTCGCCCCGGTAGTTTCGGAAGTTACGGATGGCGGCGATCTGCATGTCCTTGGTGAAGCTGTTGGCCAGCTCCCGGTCGCGCGCCTCGATCGTGCGCTGGATGTCGAGCGGGTCCAGCAGTGGCTCGTCGGTGAGCGCGTTCATGCCCTTCACCAGCTCGTCCAGCCGGTTGGCCACGACGAAGTCGGCGCCCCGCTGCTTGAATGCCTCCACCGGCGCCGGCGCGCCGGCACGGAGGCGGCCGAGTACCTGTTTGACGCTGCGACCGGTCAGGTCCGGGTTCTGCTCGGAGCCGGAGAGCGCGAACTCCTTCTCGATGATCTTCTGGGTGAGAATGAACCAGCTGTGGTCGTGGCCGGTGGTGCGCAGGTGGGCGAGCGTGCCGAGGGTGTCGAATCCGGGGTAGAGCGGCACCGGCAGCCGTCGTCCGCGCGCATCGAGCCAGACAGAGGACGGCCCGGGCAGGATCCGGATGCCGTGCTTGTCCCAGATCGGGTTCCAGTTCTGGATGCCCTCGACGTAGTGCCACATCCGATCCGGGTTGATCACGGCGCCGCCAGCGTCCTGCGTGATGGTCAGCATGCGGCCGTCCACGTGGGCGGGCACGCCGCTGATCAGGTGGGTGGGCGGCGTACCGAGCCGTGCCGGCCAGTTGCGGCGGACCAGGTCGTGGTTGCCGCCGATACCACCGGAGGTGACGATGACGGCCTGCGCGGTGTAGGCGAAGTCGCCGATCTCCTCCCGCGAGCTGGCGCTGCCGCGGACGGCCTCGCTGGGCTCCAGGACCCGGCCCGTGGCACCGACCACCGCGCCGTCGCTGACGGTCAGCGCGTCGACCCGGTGCCGGAAGGCGAACCGGACGAGGCCGCGGCCGGCCGCCTCCCGCACGATCGCGATGAAGGGTTCGAGCAGGCCCGGTCCGGTACCCCAGGTGACGTGGAAGCGGGGCACCGAGTTGCCGTGTCCGGTGGCGTCGTAGCCCCCGCGTTCGGCCCAGCCGACGATGGGGAACATCTTGACGCCGAGGCTCCGCAGCCACGCGCGTTTCTCGCCGGCGGCGAAGTCGACGTACGCCTCGGCCCAGCGCCGTGGCCAGGCGTCCTCGGGGCGGTCGAAACCGGCGCTGCCCTGCCAGTCCTGCCAGGCGAGTTCGGTCGAGTCGCGGATGCCCATCCGGCGCTGCTCGGGCGAATCGACCAGGAACAGCCCGCCGAACGACCAGAACGCCTGGCCGCCGAGGCTCTGCTCGGGCTCCTGGTCCAGCAGCAGGACGGATCGGCCAGCGGCGACGAGTTCGGCGGTGGCCACCAGTCCGGCGAGGCCCGCGCCGATCACCATCACGTCCGCGTCCGCTGTTGTGGTGGTCATGCCGGCTCCTTCGGTTCGGTGAGCGAGTGGGCCGGCCGGCCGTCGAGGGCGGCGACGAGTTCCTTGGCACCCTCCATCCCCGCGGCCAGCCGGGCCTCGGCAGTCTGCCCGGCCATATGCGAGAAGACAGTGATGCCGGCCACGCCGCGCAGGATGCTGTCGGCGGGCAGCGGCTCCACGTCCACCACGTCGAGGGCTGCGCCCGCCAGCCGGCCGGACCGGACCGCCTCGACCAGGGCGGCCTCGTCGACGAGTGGCCCGCGGGCGGTGTTGATCAGGTGCGCGCCCGGCTTCATCCGGGCCAACGCCGCGCTGTCGATGAGGTGGCGCGTGAGCGGGGTCAGTGCGGTGTGGACCGACACGAAGTCGGCGGCGCGCAGCAACTCGTTGAGCGTGACCCGGGTGACCGGCGCGGGAAGGCTGCCGGTGCACAGCACTGTCATGCCGAAGACGGCGGCCAGCGGCGCCACCCGCTGGGCCACCGCGCCCCGCCCGATCAGGCCGAGCGTCTTGCCGCGCAGCTCGTGGCCGTCGGCGCGGGGCCAGCCGCCGGCGGCCACCCCCGCGGCCATCGGCACCAGGCACCGGGCCTGGGCGAGCAGCAACCCCAGGGTGTACTCGGCCACCGCGTTGGCGTTGATCCCGGGCAGATTGCTCACGCTGATCCCGAGCCGGCCGGCGGCGGCCACGTCGACGGAGTCGTACCCGACTCCGGTACGCACGACGGCGCGCAGGTCCGATGCCTGGCGCAGCACCTCCGCGGTCATCGGCTCGTTGGCGATCAGCGCCCCCTCGACGCCGGCCAGGGCCGCGATCAGCTGCTCCGGCCGGCGTGGTCCCCGCATGGGGTCGTGCCGGGTCGTGAAGCCGAGCCCGGTCAGGTAGGTGTCCACTTCGTCACCGGGGGCGAGGTAGTCAGTGGTGATGAGGATGGTCGACATCATTCGCTTCCCGTGAGGGTGCCGGCCCGGTTGGCCGGGTGCACACGCTGCAGGCGTTCGAGACGTACGACGACGAGCATGGCGAGTAGGGCGAGCACCGCGATGTAGAGCAGCATCCCGTCCCAGCCGACCAGGTCGATCACGCCGCCGATCAGGGCGGGGCCGCCGAAGCCGCCCAGGTACCAGGTGACCGCGTACAGGCCGGTGTAGGCGCCGAACACCCGGCTGGACGGCGCCAGGTTCCACAGCGCCACCGCCGCGTTGATGGTGAAGGCGGCGGCGCCGGCCGAGGCCACGCAGAACGCGACGACCGTACCGGTGGCGGTCTGCACGATGGCGCCCGCCGCCAGCGCGACGGCGAAGACGGTGATGCCCACGGCGATGATCCGCAGCCGTCCGAAGCGTTCGGCCAGCAGTGCGGCCGGATAGGCGGCAGCCACGTAGACGATGCCGCTGGGCAGGGTGAGCCCGCCCGCGTCGCCGCGGCTCAGACCCAGCGCCTCCATGCCGTACGGCGTGATCAGCGACCGGGAGGCGAACCATGCCCCGCCGAAGAGCAGGACGGTCAGCAGCAGCAGGAGCCGGCGGCGATCCTGGTCGGTGAACAGGCCGGAGACGATCTGCCGCAGCGGTTGGCTGACCGCGGCGGGGCCGGCGGAGGCCTCCTCGGCCACCGCGGCCTGGTAGGCCGCCGACTGGCTGTCGCGCACCTTGGCCAGCAGCACGAACGTGGCGGCCAGCATGATCACCGACGGGATGACGAAGGCTGCCCTTGGATGCTCGTCCACCACGAGCAGGCTGATCAGCGACGCGACGATGATGGTCAGCGCGGTCGCGATCTTCACGACGGCGTTCGCCCGGCTTCGCCGTTGTGGGGGCAGGAAGTCCGGCACCAACGACTCCGCCAGCGGTCGTGTGGTGTTGGCGATCAGCGCGTAGCAGAACATCACCACGACCAGGGTTGCCAGCGACGTGGTCCACGGCAGCAGGACGAAGACCAGCGCGGCCAGGGGCATGCCCACCGCGAGGTACGGGATCCGCCGTCCCCACCGGGTCCGGGTGTTGTCGGACCGGTTGCCGATCCAGGGCTGGATGAAGATTCCCAGCAGGTTGTCCATCCCCATCAGCGCGCCCACGAGCGCCGCGCTCGTCACGTGCTCGCGCAGCAGCACGGGCACCTGATTGTCATAGAAGTTCCAGGTTGATTCCTGAGCGAAGAGTGCGAGGGCTATGAAGAACGTGATCCGCCGGTTGGACACACGTCCACCTCCTTGTGTCCCAGGTCACGTTAAATTGCTGTAGCAAACTCGTCAACAGTTGCAAACGAACTTGCTATGTCATGCGCTAGAGTGCGGTCATGACGACAGCCGGCACGCTCGCCGACCAGGCGTACCGACAAGTTCGCACCGCGATCGCCACCGGCGAACTCGCGCCGGGGGAGAAGGTCACCGAACGCGGCATGGCCGAGCGGCTCGCGGTCAGCCCGACACCGGTGCGTGAGGCCCTGCGCCGGCTGGAGCTCGACGGGCTGATCGAGCGGATCGGGCCGCGTACCGTGCTGGTCGCCGCCATCCGCGACGCCGCCATCGACGACCTCGCGGAGGTGGAGGTCGGCCTGCGTGGCCTCGTCGCCCGCTTCGCCGCCCGACACGCCACCGCCGAGCAGCTCGACGCGCTGGACGGCATTCTCGACCGTGCTGACGACCTGCTGATCCTTCTCAAGGAGCGGTCCGCCCAGGGCGGGCCGGTCGAGCGGCACCTCGCCGAGCTGTTCGACACCATGCAGCAGTTCAACGACACGGTCAGCGCCTGCGCGCACAACCCGGTGCTGGTCCGGATGCTCGAGCAGAGCCGCGTGTTCTCCCGCCCGCAGCGTCGGGAGCTGCTTCTGCAACGGGTGGCGGAGGACGACACGTTCGGCCTGGAGCGATACAGCAGCCACCGGGCCCTGGTCCGGGCGCTGCGTGCGGGCGACTCCGCCGCCGCGGAACGCATCGCGCTCGAGGACTCGCAGGGCGGCCTCGCGGCGCTTCGGGAGGCGCCGTGACCACCCACCGGATCGCCGTCATTCCCGGTGACGGCATCGGCAAGGAGGTCGTCCCGGCCGGCCTCGACGCGCTGCACGCCACCGCACGTCGTTTCGGCCTGACGCTCACCTTCGACAGCTTCGATTTCGCCAGCGCCGACTACTGGCAGCGGCACGGCGCGATGCTGCCGCCCGACTGGGAACAGACGCTGCGGGGCTACGACGCCATCTTCTTCGGCGCGGTGGGCTGGCCGGAGGTCGTGCCCGACCATGTCTCGCTCTGGGGCAGCCTCCTGCAGTTCCGGCGGGTCTTCGACCAGTACGTGAACCTGCGCCCCTGCCGGCTCATGCCCGGCGTCCGCAGCCCCCTGGCCGGCCGGCACCCGGGCGACATCGACTTCGTCGTCGTCCGGGAGAACACCGAGGGCGAGTACTCCAGCGTGGGCGGACGGATCTTCGAGGGCACCGACCGGGAAACCGTCCTACAGGAGACGATCATGACGCGCGTCGGCGTCGACCGTGTCCTGCGCTTCGCCTTCGAGCAGGCCAACCGTCGCCCGAAACGGCACCTGACGTCCGCCACCAAGAGCAACGGCATCTCCATCTCCATGCCGTACTGGGACGAGCGGGTGGCCGCGATGGGCGAGCGGTTCCCCGACGTTCGCCTCGACAAGTTCCACATCGACGCGCTCGTGGCGCAGTTCGTGCTCCACCCGGAGTGGTTCGACGTGGTCGTGGCCAGCAACCTGTTCGGCGACATCCTCTCCGACCTCGGCCCGGCCTGTACCGGCACCCTCGGCATCGCCCCGAGCGCCAACATCAACCCTGAGCGTGAGCACCCGAGCCTGTTCGAGCCCGTGCACGGCTCCGCACCCGACATCGCCGGCAAAGGCATCGCCAACCCGATCGGCCAGATCTGGTGCAGCTCGATGATGCTGGAGCACCTCGGCCACCCCGAGGCCGCCGCCCACCTGCTCGGCGCGGTCGAGGACGTCCTGGCGTACGGGCCCGGACAGGCACCACTGACCCCCGACCTGCACGGCACCGGCACGACGGCGGAGCTGGGCCGGGCGATCGCCGAGAGGGTCAGCGAACGCCCGTCCGCCACCGCATGAGGTGGCGGCGAACGGACCGCTCCGGGTGCCGTTGGGTGTGCGCGGAGTCGGGCATGCCGGTTCCTCTGGGTGATGCTGGTACCGACGGGCGGCACCTTTGCGTCGATCCTGATGAGGGGCCCGAACCGCGGGCCGTCACCGGGTTACGAGACATTGCTCAGTCTTCGTCCTGCCACCTGCGCAGATCCGTCTGGTCGTGATAGGGCATGCGGTCCGGAGTGGTGATAAATTCCATCGTCGTGCCCCAGGGCGTGCGGCAGTAGCAGACCTTGTTTCCGGGACCTTGTTCGGTGGTATAGGGAATAGCGCGAGGCTCCGTGAGGGGAGTGCCTCCGGCTCTTCTGAGGCGCTCGACCGAGGCGTCGATGTCGTCGGTGTAGAGGCCGAAGTGCGTGATGCCGAAGTCACTCGGTCGGACCGGCTGGGCTTGTTCGGGGCCGTGCATTTCGAAGAGTTCGAAATCCGGTCCGGTTCCGATCTTGACCATCGCCTGCGCGCGCACGGCCGTTCCGGGGTGAGCGCCAACGGCCCGCTCGAATTCGGGTCCCTGTCGGGGCGGATCCTCCGGTCCGAAGGACTGGTAGATCACCTGGGCGCCGAACGCTTCCACGAAGAACGTTTTCGCGGCTTCGATGTCGGGCACCGTGATGCCGATATGATTGACGCCGCGAATGACAGGTGGGGTCATGACCGTATTCCTTTCTTGTTCAACCGATCGACCGGCACGGGGTGTGAACGCAGTTCGCCCGTAGTGTCGCGATCCGCCCGGCCCGCGATGGCGCAGTCGCAGAGCTTCACTTGGCCGTGAGGAACTCGATCAGGGCGGCCGCGACCTCATCCGGCCGTTCCTCCGCGAGATAGTGGCTGGACCGCGCGATCGGGCCGCCCGTCACATTGCTGGCGAACTCCTTGAGCATCGGCACCATCTGTGCGCCGAAGCGCTGGTCCCCGCCGAGACCCAGCACCGGAATATCGAGCGGTTGCTTCTTGTAGTCGAGCGCGGCCGCATGGTCGGCGGCGAGGGTCCGATACCACTCCATGCCGCCGCGGGTGCGACCAGGAAGCGCCATCGCCTTCGCGTAGATTTCGATGTCCGCCGGATTGAAGGTGCTGTGATCGTAGAACCGCTCAGCCATGAAGGTCGAAATATACTCATACTCACGGCCGTGGATCAGGCGCTCGGGCAGATCCCGGTTCATGTGGAAGCTGAAGTGCCAGAGCTTCGCGGTCGACGCCTCCCACTCGGTCCAGCCGGGAAGCGGAACGTCCAGGACGGCCAGGTGGCTGACAGCCTCCCGATAGGTGGTGGCCTGCGGCAGGGCGACCATCCCGCCGATGTCATGTCCGCACACGGCATAGCGCTTATGCCCAAGGGCAACCATGACTTCGTGCGCGTCGCGTGCCATCGTCGCCTTGTCGTAGCCGTCGAGCGGGCAGTCGGAAAAACCCGCGCCGCGCAGATCGATGGCCACCACGCTGAAATGCTCGGCCAGCAGCGGCATCGCACGGTGCCATCCCCACCAGGTCTCCGGCCATCCGTGAAGCAGAAGGATCGGCGGGCCTGAGCCTCCGGTGACGGCGTTGACCTTGATGCCATTCGCCGGCACCAGTTGCTGGCTGAACCCCTTCAAGGTTGCGATCATGGCCGCCCTCCAGTCAGAGGTTGACGTTCAGACAGGGTTCGCGGCCAGCGCTCAGGGCTGGTCGAATTCGATGGCGGGCGTGTGTTCCGCCAGGCGTCGATATCGCAGCGGACGGCAGTCGGCCTTCGCTCAGCGATCGAGTGTGCGATCGGGCCGAACGAAGCCGGGCGTCGTCGTCGTCGACCGCCTCGTCAACCCCGCCGAAGGTCTCGACCGCCGTTGCGTCCGCTGCCTTGGCTGCCGCCGCATCGGTCACGTCCAGCGGCAAGGTGATCGTGCGGCCACCGAGAACCGCGGCCTTTTCCTCGACCGTCTTCACCTCGCGGGCCGGCGCGATGGACCGATCGCGCTGTGCCTCAGCGAGCGCGGGCCGCCGGACGAAGCCGCTCAAGCAGCCTGTTGTGAGCCACTTTTCAATAGCTCCTCTCCGAGTTGTTTCCAGACGGCGTAGAGCTGTCGCCGCCACGAACCGCCATATCGGCCATGATCGACCAGTCCTTGCGCGCCTGAGGTCAAGCTACCGCGACCAGGTAGGTTCCGGGCACGTAACTGGTGAGATCCCATGAGAGCGTGGTTGGGAAGGGTCCTTGTGGGCCGCGTAGCCGCATAACAACGGCGATCCGGGCCGGCAGGTGGCGCGGCGGCTGCGCGTCTTGGCTACCCCTCCGATCTGCCCGATGCCCAGTGGGCGCTGATGAGGCGTTCAGGCTGGGTCGCCGATGGACATGAAGTCATCCGCCAGCAGGGCGTTCAAGCGGTCGGTGTCGGCGTGCAGTTCGGCGTGGTCGAATGCTTGCTGGAGTTCGCGGATGTCAGCTGTCACGTGAGGGTCCTGTCGCGCGCGCGTGGGGTGGTAAAAAGTCTTTGTCGAGAAGCGCTGATGGCAGTGTGTTTCACATCGTGACGACGAGCTTGCCGGTCGTGTGCCGGCGGACGAAGTCGACGCATGCTTGAGCGCCCTGGTCGAGGGTGTAGCGGCGGCCGATTGTGGCCGGTAGTTCTCCACGGACCGCAAGTTCACCGACTTCCCGCATCCCGCCGAAGGCGCCGTCCATGTCCAGCACGAAATGCAGACCGACGTCGTCACGGCCAATCCAGTCCTGCTGCGGTACTGGGTAAGTGATCGTGAGAAGGCGTCCACCCGGGCGGATGACGCCTGCGACTCCGGCAAGGTCGTCACTCGGCAGGGTCAGGTTGATCGCGACGTCGACGTCGGAGGGGTATTCGGATTCCGCGTACCCGATGGTTTGGTCGGCGCCGAGAGCGCGGAGGATACCGGCGTCAGCGGCGGTCGCTGTGGCGATCACCCGAGCCTTCGCGGCGGCGAGCAGCGGGACCACCGCGGTTCCGACGCCGCCGGTCGCGCCGACGACCAGGACGGTTTCTCCTGGCCGCACCTTGGCGGTTGCCATCAGCGCCCGTGCGGTCAGGCCGACGATGGGCAGGGCGGCCGCCTGTTCGATGTCGAGGCCGGCCGGGCGGTGCGCCAGGAACGGGGTGTCGGCCTCGAAGACCGCATACTCGGCCAGTGAGCCGGTGCTCAGCGACGGCCGGGTCGTACCGGCCATCGCCCGCAGCGCCCGCGGCACAGCCTGACCGAAGACCTCGTCGCCGACCTGGTAGGCCATCACGCCCACGCCGACCTCGCTGACCGTGCCGGCGAAGTCGTTGCCCGGCACGTGTGGGAACTCCAGTGGCACGACGTCACGGAAATCGCCGCTGGGCAGCCGGACATCGGCCGGGTTGATCGAGGCGGCGGCGATCCGGACCTGGATCTGCCCCGGCCCAGGCTGGGGCACCGGCACGTCCCCCACGGTGTATTGCTCGGGCGGCCCGTAGCCGGTCACGACAACTGCCTTCATGCGCTTCCTCCATAAACGGACCGGGCGGTCATGTTATCGGTCGCCAAGCTAGCAATAAACGGACCGCGCGGTCAACTTGCTAGGGTGGCAGCGTGACCTCGACCCGCCCGTTGCGTGCCGACGCCGCCCGAAACCGGCGGCTGCTACTGGCAGCCGCCGCCGATGAGTTCGCGGAGCGTGGCCTGGACGTCTCGGTCGCCGACATCGCCCGCCGGGCCGGCCTCGGCAAGGGCACCCTGTTCCGTCACTTCGCCACGAAGGATGACCTGCTCGCCGCGATCGTCCTCGACCGGATCGACGCGCTCAACGCCGTCGGCGAACAGTTGCTCGACGCAGCGGACCCGGGTGCCGCGCTGCTGGAGTTCCTCACCGTCGCCGCAGACCAACAACGGCAGCGCGACCTGTCGTTCCTGCAGGAAGCCGGCGAACTGAACACGGACGTCACCAGGGCCCGCGAGCAGATGTTCCGCACAGTGCACGAGCTTGTCGATCGGGCTCGTGAACACGGCGCCGTGCGGGCCGACGTCACCGGCGCCGACGTCATCCTGCTGATGTGCGCACCCAACTACGTCACCAGCTACGTGCCGGACGCCCCGCCCGACCTGTGGCAGCGATACCTTGCCATCATCTTCGACGGCCTACGTCCGGAAGGTGCCCACCCGCTGCCCCACCCGCCGCCAGCCGCCCCTTGATGCCGCAACACAGGGTCTGACCGCCGATGCTGCTGGCGCGTCTGCGTTCGCTCGGCTGAACGCGCTTACGGGGGAACGGAGACCGCCGGCCGCACCTGGTTGAGCATGGTGGCAAGCAACGTCATGGACATGTCTATGACGCAACATCACCGCACAATCCACCAGCGGATCGGCCGACCCAAGATAAACGGCGAGCCCGTACGCTGGGACGGTGATCGACTTTCGTGCGGCGGTCGAAGCGGGCGATCTCGACGCCATTGAGGCGTCGCTGGCCGACAACGTGGTGTTCCGCAGCCCGGTCGCGTTCAAGCCCTACCAGGGCAAGCCGATCACTGCCGCGATTCTGCGGGGTGTGTTGCGGGTGTTCGAGGACTTCCGGTACGTCCGGGAGTTGAGCGGCGAGGGCGGTCGGGATCACGCGCTGGTGTTCGAGGCGCGGATGGGTGATGTCGCCGTAGAAGGCTGTGACTTCCTGCATCTGGATGAGAGCGGCCTGGTCGACCAGTTTACGGTCATGGTTCGTCCGCTGTCCGCCGTGCAGGCCTTGGCCGCCGCGATGGGCGCCGAATTCGACCAGATCCAGCGCGAGGCGACCACCGGCTAGGTGTGCTGTCCAGGGAGGTTGGTCAACCTGGTGATGGGCGGGTTTGCCGGCGGTAGCGGTGTGGGGCCGCGGTGATTGTGGTGGTGGAGCCGGGCGGGTAGAGTCGCTCTCGTGAGGCGTTCAGTGCAGCCTGGACAGTGGGCTTGCACTGGGCAGCGAAGGTGTCCGCGAATCGCTCGTGGTCCGACCGTCGCTGGACGTTGCCCACCTTTCGCACACGGTGTTGAAGCAGATGATGGCCAAGCTCGTGCAGCAGTACGTCAAATCGCATGAAGTCCCGCAGCCGAACCGCTTCGCGTGCCGGTTGTTCGTAGAGAAGGATCTCGCCCGGTGCTCTGGTCTTGCCGTAGAGGACTGATCGGCGGTCGAAGTCCTCGGTCTGCCGCAACTCGATGACGCGTAGTCCGTACCAGGCGGCGGGCCCGACGACCTCCAGCACCTCACGAACGTCACATCCGCTGGCCGGATGCGCGAATCCCGGTCGCGCTGCGTGTACGTGGATCCGGATCCGGTCCAACCCGGGAGCGCGACGGAGCGCCTGACGCGCCCGGGGATCTGTACGCAGGCTTCGGCTCACATCGCCCATGCTCGGCGACCCCACGGTGTGCGACAACGGGTTTTCGCCGCGGAACCTACGCCCGCGCGGGCTCAGTACGGCTGGCCGCACACCTTCCAGGCGTCGTCCTCCTTCACCAACGCGAACAGGTGCCGGTCGGTGAAGCCGCTGTCCAGGGTCAGGGCCATGTTCACCGTCGCGGACGTGCGGCCGTTGACGCTCGACACATTGACGCCGGTGACCTTATGGCCGCGGATTTTCGGCTGCTTGGCGACGCCCTGGACGAAGGCCTCTCTCGTGTACCTGACGCGCGTGTCGCCGCACAACAGTCCGTACGCCGCGTCCGCATCCTCCGCCTCCAGGTCGCTGACGAACGACTCGGCGGCCTGCCGCGCCGGATCCGTTGCCCCCTTGACTCCCTTGTACAGGAAGAAGCCGCCGATGCCGGCGCCACCGCAGCACAGCACGACGAGCACGCCAACGACGATCAACACGGTTCGCAACGTCCGCCGCTTCGGCGGTTGGGGCATCTGGTACGGGTGGGTCATGGGTATGGACGGTAGGGGATGCGAGAAATCCTCGGTGCCCCGTCCATGCCGTGCGGGAATCGCGTTTCCCGGCCTGCTGGCCGTGCCATAGACTCCGCCGGTGCTTGCGGTGTCGGGGGACTTCGAGATCCACATCACGGCGTTCGCTCATCACGCCGAGAAGCTGTCGGCGTTCGCCGCCAAACGCGGCCTGAAGTTCGTCCATATCGTGCTCGATCGTGGCGCCAACGTCTCTCAACCGATGCTCACCCTGACCGGCCGAGGCGCCCTGACCGATCAGGTTGCCGCGGTGCGGCACTGGCGACGCGAACTGCGCGAGGCAGGGATCCACCCGTGCCGTTCGAAGATCGAGGCGGCGCCGTGGTGCGTCGGCGTACCGCAGTCGGATGAGCAGGCGGCAGTCGAACCCGCTGACCGGTACTTCGAGCACCACGTCAAACTGCTGCTCCCCAGTACGACGGTGGCGGATCTGATGGCTCTCACTGACCTGGTCGCTCCGCACGGGGCACGGTTGTCACGTAACGCTCGCCGGGAGCTGGTGGACGGCGCGCAGGAACGGTTCGTCAACCAGCGATGTCACGGTGTCGGGCTCGCCACGGCCGGGCGGCGGCTGGACGAGCTTGTCGCGACCCTCCGGGCCGCCGGCCACGAGCCTAGGGCCGTGGAGCAGGAGTACGTCGTCTCCGACAGCGACCTGCACCACGACCACGGTTGGCTGGAGTCGGCCACGCCGAGGGCGAGCGGTTGGGCGCGGGAGCGTGAGATCCGGATGAGGTCGGCGCCGGCTGGCTCGCCGGACTACCCGCCGACCTACCGGCCGCTACCCGTCAGCCCGGCCGTGCGTCAGAAGGCGGCGTTCGACCCCGCTCTCCGGCAGTACCCGAACGCCTACCACGCCGGAGAGCCAGACTTCGTCGTGGAGGCCACCGGCCAGCTGTGGACCATCGCCCGGCGTGCCGCCATGAATCACGTCCTGGCGGCTATCGCCACAACAACCTGGGTTCGGCACCTGGTCCTGCGTGGCAGCGTCACCATGGCGACCTGGGTCGGCGACGCCGCCCGCGAGCCGGGCGACCTCGACTTCGTCGTCACTCCGCACACCATCGCCAGCGACAGCACCGACGCTCGCGCGCTGCTCGATGACATCAAGACCGCCGTGCGAACCGTGCCCGGCGCCGGCCTGCAACCAGACCGGATAACCGAGGCCGCCATCTGGACGTACGAACGAGCTGACGGACGCCGCCTCGTGATCCCGTTCAGCACCCCGGGGGCGCCGGACGGCCACGTACAGGTCGACGTCGTCTTCGGTGAAGAGCTTCCCCTCCCACCAGAGGTGCTGACACTGCCTGACATCGATCAGCCGGTACTGGCCGCGCCCGCCTCGCTGGCGCTGGCGTGGAAGCTGCTGTGGCTGGCCACCGACAGGTACCCGCAAGGCAAGGACCTCTACGACGCGGTCCTACTCGCCGAACACGCCACCGTCGACCGAGCCCTCGTCCGCCAGCTCATGCGACCCGAACTCGGCGCCGAAGCGGACGACTTCACTGCCGAAACCGCCTTGTCCTGGCAGGTCGACTGGATCAACTTCACCGACGAGTGTCCCGGTATCACGGGCACCGCCGATCAGTGGACCAGGCGGCTGGCGCTGGCCCTCGATCACGCCTGGAGCTGAATCGCCAGGCGGATATTTGTGCTGGGTGTCCCGGCGCTGGACGGGGTCAGTGCTCGTCCGGCCGGGTCCGTCCGATCGTGCACAGGCGGTTGCCCCTCGACGAGGCGGTCAAGGCGCACGAGCTGATGGAGGCCCGTACGCAGCTCGGCAAGGTCGTACTCGTCCCCTGAGGAGCCCGCCACCCCTGATCGACGGCGGCGGTCGTCGCCCTGCGGGCGCGACCGGCGCTTCGCGTCGTGCCGAGGACGAACGGGTCTCCGACCGAGTACGGGGTGACGTTACGGCCGCCCGGCCGGCGGGCCGACCACCCGGAGGCAGTCGGCCCACCCGTCCCGACCACCCCGTGGGCTGGCCACGCCGCTGCCGCTCGCCCTCGGCCGACCGCAGGTGGCCGAGTGCGCCGCGACCGACGGACCCGTCCATCGTCTCGTGGCAGGGTCACGCGGAGTTGCGCCACTTGCGGCCATTTCGGCCGATGAGCCGGTCGGCGTCGGTCGGGCCCCAGGAGGCGGCCTCGTAGGTGGGTATCGGCGACTCGTCCTTTGCCCAGTTGTCGATGATCGGGTCGACGATCCTCCAGCACTGCTGCACCTCGTCGCTGCGGATGAAGAGCGACGCGTCACCGATCAGCGCGTCCAGGAGTAGCCGCTCGTACGCCTCCGGAGACTCCTCGACGAACGTCTGGTCGTACGAGAACTCCATGGTGGCGGTGCGGACCCGGAAGGAGTGGCCCGGCACTTTGGCGCCGAAGCGCAACGAGATGCCCTCGTTCGGCTGGATCCGCAGGATCAGCGCGTCAGCGTCGAGGCCGGTGAGCTGATCGGTCGGGATCGGCAGGTGCGGCGGCCGTTGGAACTGCAGTGCCACCTCGGTGAGCCGGGCCGGCAGGCGCTTGCCGGTGCGTACGTAGAACGGCACCCCGGCCCAGCGCCAGTTGTCCACGTTGAGCCGCATGGCGGCGTAGGTCTCGGTCCGCGACAGGGGATCGACGCCGGCCTCCTCGCGGTAGCCGGCCATCAGCTCCTCGCGGGTGCCGCCCCGGGTGTACTGACCCCGGACCGCGGCGTCGGCGATGTCCCGGTCGGTGGGGAGGCGGATCGCCTGCAGCAGCTTCACCTTCTCGTTGCGCAGGCCCTCAGCCTCGAATGAGGCCGGCGGCTCCATCAGTGCCAGCGCGAGGACCTGGAGCACGTGGTTCTGCACGATGTCCCGCATCGCGCCGGCGTCCTCGTAGAAGCCGCCGCGGCTGCCGACGCCGAGGGTCTCGGCGACGGTGATCTGCACGTGGTCGACCCAGGAGCGATCCCAGATGGGCTGGAAGATCGAGTTCGCGAAGCGCAGCGCCAGGACGTTCTGAACGGTGTCCTTGCCCAGGTAGTGATCGATACGAAAGACCTGGTGCTCGTCGAATGCGCTGTGCACGACGCCATCGAGTTCGCGTGCCGTGACCAGGTCCCGCCCGTACGGCTTCTCGATGACCAGGCGGGAGAATGAGCCTTCGCGTGGCTGGTTCAGCCCGACTCGGGCCAGTCCGTTGATCACCGGCTCGAAGGCCCCGGCCGGGGTGGACAGGTAGAAGAGCCGGTTGCCGGACGTGCCCCGCTGTGCGTCGAGTTCGTCGAGGGTCTCCACGAGTCGCTTGTAAGTTTCCGGGTCGTCGTAGCCGCCGGCCACGTACCGCACGCCGCCCTGGAGTTGGCGTTTGCTGGCGACGGCGTGTTCGCCGAGTGCGCTCTCGGCGAACTGCTCGTCGGTCATCGACGTGCGCGCGACACCGACGAGCGCGAACTGGTCCGGGAGCCGCTCGTGCCGGGCCAGGCTCTCTACCGCGGGCAGCAGCTTGCGCCGGGTCAGGTCACCGGAGGCACCGAAGATTACCAGCGTGGCCGGCGGGGCACTCCGCTCCTGGATGAGCGGGGATGCGTGGTCCATGATCTGCGTTCCTCCGGGCACAAGGGGTGTGGGTTGGGGGTGCAGTGCTGTCATGCCGGGGATTGTGTGGCGGTAGTGTCCGGCGGCCCCCCGGCGTGGCCCGTTGGTTGCGGAGCTTGAGCGTCGCATGCCGGCCGGGGGGTCGGCGACCCGGTGACGATCGGGTGCCCCGCCGCTGAGCCGGATCGGCACGCAGAGCTGGGCGGTAAGGCTGCTCAGGCCCAGTCCGGGACCTCTCGGCCGTCGCCCTGCCCCTGGTGGCTGGACCGCTCGGGCCGGACGCCACTGGAGGTACAGCCTGCTGTACCGGAAGACGCCCGCTGGCTTCAGCGATCTCGGCCGCCGGGCGACCTAGCGTTCGGGTGTCAGCGAAAAGCGCACACCGAGAGGCCTAGTGATGATCGACATGGTCGCGGTCCGGGTCGAAGGAGTCAGCCGGACCTACGCCACCGACGGGGAGCCGGTCGTTGCGCTCGCCGGTGTTGAGGCGAGCTTCGCCCGCGGTACGTTCACGGCGGTCATGGGTCCGTCCGGCTCCGGCAAGAGCACGCTGCTGCAGACCGCCGCCGGCCTCGACCGACCGACGTCGGGCCACGTCTGGATCGGCGACACCGAGCTGTCCACGCTCTCCGAGACCAAGCTGACCGAACTGCGGCGGGATCGCATCGGCTTCGTCTTCCAGGCCTTCAACCTGGTCGGCGCGCTCACCGTCGACGAGAACATCGAGTTGCCCTCGAAGCTCTCGGGCAGGCGGCCCGATCCGCGATGGTTGGCGGAGGTCATCGAACGCGTCGGGCTGGCGGATCGTCGGTCGCGTCGGCCGTCCCAGCTCTCCGGTGGCCAGCAGCAGCGGGTCGCGATCGCCCGGGCACTGTCGGTCCGGCCCGACGTGATCTTCGCCGACGAGCCGACCGGGGCCCTCGACACCGAGTCGGCCGCCGACGTTCTGGCCCTGCTGCGCTCGGCGGTCGACGACTTCCACCAGACCGTGGTGATGGTGACCCACGACCCGGTCGCCGCCGCCTACGCCGACCGCGTGCTCGTGCTGGCCGACGGTCGCATCGTCCGCGACCTGCCGCCCCTGGGCGCTGAGAAGATCGCCGAGGTGCTGGCCACGACGCGCATGACGGGAGCCATCCGATGACCGGTCTCGCGTTGCGTCTGCTCCGGCAGCGCCCCGCTTCCGCCATCGCCACCCTGGTGGCCCTGGCCGGTGGGGTGATGATCCTGATGACCCTGGCGGTCTTCGTGCAGTCCGCGCTGCTGTTCCGGCCCCCACCGGAGCAGTTCGCGGCGGCCGACGTGGTGGTCGCCCATCGGGAGCTGACCGTGACCACCAGGGAGTTCGGCGACACGACCACCACCCGGGTGCCGCTGCCCGAGGGCACCGTCCGGGTCGGGCTGGCCGATGAGATCCGCGCGGTCCCCGGCGTCACCGACGTCCGGTTGGTGGGGGCCGAGGGTGGCGTCGCGTCGGCTGTCGAAGTTCAGGCCCGCGCGGACGCGTACGGGGCGATCGACCGGCTCGCCCGGCAGGCCGGTGTCGAGTCGTACACCGGGATGGACCGCGGCTGGGCCGAGCAGTCCGACTCGATCGCGGCCCGCTCGTTCCTGCTCACGGCCGGCTCGGCGTTCGGCGGCTACGTGGTCCTGCTGATCGTCGGGGTGGCGGCGGGCACGATCGGCCTGTCGGTCCGGCATCGTCGCCGCGACCTGGCACTGCTGCGGGCAGTAGCCGCCACCCCGCGCCAGGCGCGCCTGCTGGTCGTGGCCGAGGGGGTCCTCGTGGCTCTGGCGTCCGCCGTGCTCGGTGTGCCCGCCGGTCTCTGGTCCACCCACTGGGTGCACCACCAGCTGGTCACCCGGGGCTTCCTGCCCGCTGACTTTCCGATCGTCAACGCCGGGGTCGCCGCTGCGGCCGCCGTCGCGGTGACCGTCCTGGTGGCAGCCTCCGGGGCGTGGATCGCGGCGCGGCGCATCGCCCGCATCCGCCCGGCCGAGGCGCTCGGTGAGGCCGCGATCGAACCAACTCGCGGCGGCCGGATCCGGCTCGTCTCCGGCCTGGTCACGTTGGGCGGCGGCGTGGTCTCGCTGTTCTTCGCCGCCGGGCTGTCCGGCACGGCCGCGCTGGCCACCGCGGTCGGCATGCTCTACCTGCTCGTGATCGCCGTCGCGCTGCTCGCGCCCTGGATCAACGGATTGGCCGCCCGGCTGATGTCGCCGGTGTTGCGGACGGTGTGGCGCGCGCCGGGGGAACTGGCGGCGGCCAACCTGCGGGTCAACGCGCGCGGAATGTCGGTCGTGCTGAGCGCGCTCGTGCTGGCGATCGGCTTCGGCGGTTCGGTCTGGTTCCTTCAGGACAATCTCCAGCGGCAGACCGTCACGCAGAGCCGCGACGGCATGCTGGCCGACCGGGTGCTGACCGCGCCGCACGGCATCTCGTCGACGGAGGTGGCGAACGTACGCCAGATCCCCGGGGTCGAGGCGGCGACCGGCGTCCGGAACACGTCGGTGGTGGTCCGGGTCCTCGACGGTGCTGAGCCGGTCGTCGCCCGGGCGGTCGACCCGAGCGGGCTTACGTCGACGATCGACGTGAAGGTGCGGGAGGGCAGCCTGGCCGAGCTGACCGACGGAACCATCGCCGCCTCGGCCCTGCAGGCCTCGTCCTCGGGCTGGAAGGTCGGCCAGACGGCCGAGATCTGGCTGGCGGACGGCACACCGGTCCATCCGCGCCTGGTGGCGACCTACGACCGTGGGCTCGGCTTCGGCGACGTGCTGCTGCCACAGGAACGCGGTGTCTACGACGAGATGCTCGTGCGTACCACCGGCGACGTCGACCAACGGCTGGCCGCCTTCGGTACGGTGACCGACGCCGGCACCGTGACCGGGCGGTTGAACCGCGACCTGGCCATCTCAGCCTGGCTCAACAAGCTGCTCATCACCGTGCTGATCGGCTATTCGGCCCTGGCCGCCGGCAACACCATGGTCATGGCCGCGCTGGCCCGCAGCCGGGAACTCGCGGTGCTCCGCCTGGCCGGGGTGACCCGGCGGCAGGTCCGGCGGATGGTCGAAGCCGAACAGGTGGGCCTGCTCGCGACGGCGCTGACGCTCGGTGTGGCGATCGCCGGGATGACGCTGATCGCGGTCGTCCACGCGCTCACCGGCACGCTGATCCCGTACGTCCCACCGCTGGGCTGGGCCGCGGTGCTGGGCGGCGCGACCGCGCTGGCCCTGGTAACCACGATCCTGCCGGTTCGGCGGTTGCTGCGGACCCCACCGGTCCGCGCCGCGGGTTCCAGGGAGTGACGCGCAAACTGTCCGGGTGAATTAGCAGCTCGACGCCGGCTGGTCGTCCCCCGTCAGGTGCTGTCGAAGCCGAGTTGCTCGCCCAGCTCGATGAGGTCCACCGTTCGATGGACAGTCGCTGACGGTCGAGCGGTCGTTCCGCGGGAAGGGCCGTGACCGGCACTGTCGACGGTATGACAGCCATTGAGGTCATCGGCCTCCGCAAGGCCTATCAGGGACACGAGGTGGTGTGCGGCATCGATCTCACGGTCGCCCGGGGCGAGGCCTTCGCGCTGCTCGGCCCCAACGGAGCGGGCAAGACCACCACCGTCGAGATACTTGAGGGACACCGCCGCCGCGACGCCGGCGATGTCCGTGTTCTCGGCGAGGACCCGGGCACCGCAGGACGGGCGTGGCGGGCGGGGATCGGGATCGTCCTGCAGAACGCCGACGACGCGGCCGACCTCACCGTCCGCGAACTGGTACGGCACATCGCCGGGCTGTATTCCGACCCGCGGCCGGCCGACGAGGTGATCGAGCTGGTCGGTCTGACCCAGAAGCGCGACAGCAGGATCCGTACGCTCTCCGGCGGGCAGCGTCGCCGCGTCGATGTGGCGCTCGGCATCGTGGGACGCCCGGATCTGCTCTTCCTCGACGAGCCGACGACCGGCTTCGACCCGCAGGCGCGCCGGCAGGTCTGGGAGTTGATGCGCTCGCTCGTCACAGAGGGCACCACGATCCTGCTCACCACCCACAATCTTGAGGAGGCCGAGGCCCTGGCCGACCGGCTCGCAGTGCTCGCGGGCGGTCGCATCGTCGCCGAGGGCACTCCCGCCACGCTCGGCGGTCGCGGCACGGTCGGCACCGCCACGGTGAGCTGGCGGGAGAACGACGGGCGACGCGTGGAGAAGGTGACCGATCCGACCGATCTGGTCCGCCGGCTGGTCGCCGGGGACGCTGACCTGCGCAGCCTCACGGTCACCCGTCCGACCCTCGAAGACGTCTACCTGACCCTGATCGGAGCGGGGGAATGACCGCCGTCCTGCTGTCGGCCGCCCTTCCATCCACCCTGGCAAGCGGCCTGAACCGAGGGCGCGTCGAGCTGCTCATGTTTCTGCGTGACCGCACCGCCGTGGTGTTCACCTTCGGGTTTCCGGCCATGATTCTGTTGCTGTTCGGGACCATCTTCGACGGCGGCGACGACCGGAGCGGCGTCAGCGCGAGTCAGGTCTATTCCGCCAGCATGATCGCGTACGGCGCGTTGTCGACCGCGTTCGTGACGATGGGCTCGGGGCTGGCGATGGACCGCGAGGACGGCACGCTCAAGCGCCTGCGCGGCACGCCGCTTCCGGCGGCCGCGTATCTGATCGGCAAGCTGGTGCTGGTGCTCGTGCTCAGCATCGCCGAGGTGGTCGTGTTGGTCGGCGTAGGTGCGCTCGTCTTCGGCATACCGCTGCCCGACACGTCGCACTGGCTCACGTTCGGCTGGCTCTTCCTGCTGTCGACCGCGTCGTGCGGGCTGCTCGGCGTGGCGGTCAGCGCGATGGTCACGCACGCGCGCACGGCGGGGACGATCCTCAACGTGCCGGTGGTCGCGCTGCAATTCATCTCCGGCGTCTTCATCCACCCCATCACGCAGTTGCCGCACTGGCTGATCGTGGTGGCCTCGTTCTTTCCCGTGAAATGGATGAGTCAAGGCTTCCGCTACGTCTTTCTGCCCGACAGCATGAGGGCACTGGAGGCCAACGGCCGGTGGGAGCTCGGCCGCACGGCGTTGGTGCTCGGCGCCTGGACTGTGATCGGATTGGTGCTATGCCTGGTGACCTTCCGGTGGAACCAGAAAGATCGCTGAGGCAGGGTGAGGCGCACGCCGGTTACCTGTTCTGGTGGGACGCCTACTTCGGACTGGTCGCGGCGGCGGTGGCCGCCGCGACCGTGGTGATCGACGGTCACCTGCTGTGGCGCCGCTGGCTGGCAGTGGGCGCCATCGCCGCCATGGCGATGCTGCACGTGACGGTCGGTCGGCGGCAGATCCGGCGCAACGCGGATGACGGCGCGGCCCTGGCAGTCCTGCTGACGTACCTCACGTTCTACGTCGTCGCGGTGGCGGCCGCACCCTTCGCGACCTGGCTGTTGTTCGCGGTCATCCCGCTCATCTTCCAGCTCACGGACGTGCGCGCGGGGATCGTGCTGGCGATCCTCGCGAACCTGGTCACCCCGGCGGTCAACCTCGTCGAGGAGCCGCACGCGGTGCCCACCGATCTGCTGATCGCGGTCATCACGGGGACGGCGAGCATCTGGGTCAGCTTCTGGATCATGCGCGTGATCCGGCAGAACGTGGAGCGCGGCACCCTCATCGACGAGCTCGAGGCGAGCCGTGCCGAAGTGGCCCGCCTCTCGCACGACGCGGGGATCTCCGCCGAACGGGCCCGCCTCGCCAGCGAGATCCACGACACGCTCGCGCAGGGCTTCACGAGCATCGTCACGCTGCTGCAGGCCTACGACCCGGAGCTGCGCGACGCGCGTCTGGCGTTGGCGGTCCGTACCGCGAAGGAGAACCTGGCCGAGGCGAGGGCCCTGGTGGCGGCGCTCTCGCCCGCCGCGCTCGCGTCGGGGTCGCTGCCCGACGCCGTACGCCGTCGAGCCGCCTACTTCAGCCAGGAAACCGGCGTGACCGCCACCGTCCGGGTGATCGGGGCGCCCCGGGAGCTGCCCACACCGGTCGAGGTGGTCCTGCTGCGGGCCGCTCAGGAGGCGCTGACCAACGTACGCCGGCACGCGCACGCCACCGAGGTGCAGGTGGTGCTGGCGTACGACGACCGGGGCGTACGCCTGGTCGTGCGGGATGACGGACGCGGGTTAGCGTCCGACGGCCTCGATGGGTTCGGGCTCGCCGGCATGCGCTCGCGCGCCGAGCAGGTGCACGGCATTCTCACCGTCCACGGCGGACCGGCGGGCGGCACGATCGTCGAGCTGGAGGTGCCCGCGTGATCCGCATCGTGCTCGTCGACGATCACCCGGTCGTACGGATGGGCTTGCGCGGCATGCTCGACGCCGAGGAGGACCTGACGGTGGTCGGCGAGGCGTCGTCGGGGCCGGAGGGCGTGCGGCTCACCGCTGAGCAGCACCCGGACATCGTGCTCATGGACCTGCGCATGCCGGGCGGGGACGGAGTCGAGGCGACCGGGCGCATCCGCACCCGCGTTCCGGGCGTCCGCGTGGTGGTGCTCACGACGTACGAAGCGGATCGGGACATCCTGCGGGCGATCGAGGCCGGCGCCAGCGGTTATCTCCTCAAGGACGCCACACCGGCGGAGCTGGCGGAGGCGGTCCGGGCCGCGGCCCGGGGCGAGACGGTGCTCGCGCCGAGCGTCGCCGCCACGCTCGTGCGACAGGTGCGGCACCCCGCGCCGCCGGCCCTCTCGGCCCGCGAGGCCGAGGTTCTGCGCCTGGTCGCGCGAGGGCTCACGAACGCCGACATCGGGCGGGAGCTCTACCTCAGCGAGGCCACCGTGAAGACCTACCTACTACGCGTCTTCGGCAAGCTGGACGTCGCCGACCGCACGGCCGCCGTCACCACGGCGCTGCACCATGGCCTGATCTGACCCCACGGGTACGCCTCAGCAACGCCGTGTGGTGTCCGCTGGTCCTCCCAGTGGAACTCGAACATGCCGGCCTCGATGCGCAAGGGGCCACCCGCAATAGGCGATCTGCCGGATCTCCGAGACATGTTCGGGACTGTTCGGAACGGAAACCCCGGCCTCGTCGCCTTGAGGTCGATATCGAAAGAGGGCTAGCTTCAGCCTTTATCGATGCGTGGTGTGGGACGCGAAATGACATTTCGCGCCACCGGGTGCCGCTTTTGGTCACGACGAAGTGTGTCGATGCAAAACCTGGCGACCAATATGGCCGATCGGTCTGCTGCGACTGGCAGGCCGATGCCCGACGACACGCCATGACAAAGACCTAGGCAAGGGAGGATTTACATGCTCGGCAAAGGACGCTGGTCTGGCCGCGGTCACCGTCTGGGGTTGGCCTCCCTGCTCGTGACGGTGTTGGTGATGGTGTCGTCCGGGCAACCGGTCTATGCCGCCAACCTCGGCAGCGAGCCGACCCTGCCCTACGCGCAGCCGAACAACGCCAGCCTGCCCAGAGCGGGATGCGACACGACCGCCACCGACCCGACGAATCCGCCGGCCAGCAGCCCGGCGGCGGTGCAGGTGATCTATGCGTGGAACAACTCCACCGGGAACCAGTACGCGACGAACGTCGAGCATGCCGCCCGCGTCGTGGATCGCGTTGACTGGCTGCTCGACCAGGCCAGCAACTACGACCAGCACGTGAAGGTGAGCTGCCGGTCGACCACCACCAGCACGTACAACCAGTACGCGCAGGCGCTGGTGACGCCGGTGAAGATCGACACCACGAACACCGACTTCTGGTCGATCGCGAACGAGCTTTCGGCCAAGGGGTACGACGACAGCAACCGCTGGTATGTGGTCCTGACGGAGTTCCCCGCGCCGTCCGCGTCGGCGCACTGGTGTCCGAGCAGTGGCGGTAGCGGCTGCGTCTCCATCGTTGAGGCATGGGACAGTGGGGTCGTCGGGCACGAGATGGCGCACCTGCTCGGTGCCGGTCACGCCTACATGAGCGAGCACGTGTGGCAGGACTCCAACGGAAACTGGCAGGCCGAGCAGTACTGCCCCGACATCATGATGTGCGCTGGCGACTGGTGGGCCTTCGACCTGGGCTACCGCCAGAACTACGACCCGAGCGAGACCAGCGCGCGGTTCTATGTGGACAACTATCCGTCGACGACGACGAACAACGCAGCGGTTCACCCGCTGCTCACCTCGCCGGTGTGCTGCGACGTCGGTGCCAACAATGACCTGCTGACCGCGCAGGAACGGACCATCGAGGCGCAGGCGCCGGGCACCTCGAACCCCACCGGGTTCACCACCTCCGGATCGGGGGCAGCCATCTCGGTGACACCGCAGGGCTCGTATGCCGGCATCTCCGCCCGCTACTTCGACAACCGTCGCTCGTTGCAGTTCGTCAGCTCGCCGCAGTCAGCCGAGAAGTCGGTCATCGTGAGCCGTAGGCCGTCGGTGACAGCCGGGCACAACTACAAGTTCTTCGTCCGGCTACGCGCCGACTCCGGGACGGCCGCGCTGCGGATGCGGTGGTACAACTCGGCGGGCACGCTACTGTCCACGTCGCCCGGCAACTCGTTCGGCCTGACGTCGAACTGGTGGGAGTGGTCCCACGAGGCGGTCGCGCCGGCGAACGCGGCCAGCGTGCAGATCTCCGTGGTGGCACCGGCCGGTGGTTCGCAACCGTCGACCCTGACCATGCACGTGGACACACTGCAGCTGACCGACTGTAGTGCCAACCAGAACTCGCTGTGCCGGCCCACCACCTGATCCCACCTGGGTGATCCGGCCCTTCCCCACGTCGCCCGAGCGCGACGTGGGGAAAAGGCGAGTCAGCTTCTTCGTACCGTGGCGCCGGCTCGAATCGCCCGCGGCATCTCGGCGACATCGTCGACACGACCCACCAGCATGCTAAATTCGTCGCCCACACGGGTGAGTTCAACTCGACCCGGTAGGTGATGCCGCTCGATATGCGTGGTCGGCTGCTCGGCTGGTCGAGACCGGGGAGCTCTGCCGGGCGAGGGTGGCCGTGCTGTCGTAGCGGTGAGCGTTGGCCAGGGCGACGGCGGCGTACCGGCGAGGTTCGCCGCGATGGGCGGCCGGACGCGACTGTGGGACAATGCCGGCAACGGATGAGACTGGTGAGCGGATGTCGTCGACAGCTGAATCGCAAGATTTTCTCGGGCCACAGGCTCCTCTTGTGCCAAAGGGTTTCCGTGGCGTCACGAGGAACCTGGGCCTCAAAGACGTCGGTGACGATTTTACGGTCATCGTGTCCGAGGTCCCCGCGACATCGGCGGCGGTGTTCACGCGCTCGCGGTTCGCCGGGCCCAGCGTCGAGCTCAGTCGGCAGTCCGCGGCGGCCGGGAGCTTCCGGGGCATGGTGGTGCTCTCCCGCAATGCCAACGTCGCGACCGGGAAGGTCGGCGCCGAGAACGCCGCCGAGATTCAGCTCAGGGTCGCCGAGGCCGCCGGGATCCCCGCCGGCGAGCTCTTGATCGGCTCGACCGGAGTGATCGGGCGGCCCTATCCGATGACGCAGATCCGGCGAGGGCTCGACGAGTTGTCGTGGCCGCTCCCCGCCGCCGACTTCGACGCCAGCGCGCGCGCGATCATGACGACGGACACGCGCCACAAGGTGGTCCGGCTGCGCTGTGGTGACGCCGTGATCGTCGGCATCGCCAAAGGCGTCGGCATGATCGAGCCGAACATGGCGACGCTGCTGACGTTCTTCTTCACCGATGCGCAGGTCGGCAGGGAGGACCTCGACGCGATCTTCCGCCGGGTGGTCGACCGCACATTCAATGCGCTCAGCATCGACACCGACACCTCGACCAGTGACACCGCCGCAGTCTTCGCGAACGGGGTTGCCGGCCCGACCGACCTCGGAGAGTTCGAGCAGACGCTGCACCGGGCGGCCCTGCACCTGGTCAGAGACATTGCCTCCGACGGCGAGGGCGCGAGCAAGCTCATCGAGGTCCGGGTGAGTGGTGCCCGCGACGACGCGCAGGCGAAGCTGGTCGGCAAGAGCGTCGTGAACTCGCCGCTGGTCAAGACCGCCGTGCACGGCGCCGATCCGAACTGGGGCCGGGTCGCTATGGCGATCGGCAAGCTGGAGGACGAGACTGACATCGACCCCGACCGGGTGGCGATCCGTTTCGGCGATCTGCTGATGTTCCCCGAAAGCTCCGCCGACGACCTGTTGGACCGGGCCGCGGAGTACATGCGCGGCAAGGAAGTCGTGATTGACATCGACCTCGGGATCGCCGCCGGCTCGTTCACCGTCTACGGCTGCGATCTCACCGACGGCTACATCCGCATCAACGCCGACTACACGACCTGATCAGGGCCGCGGCTCCTGGCCGCCAACGTCTCGGCGACGTCCCCGCCCTGCCGGGCGAGCAGTGAGTTCGCGAGCCCACAGCTGCCGGAACGCATCGGTCAGCGGTGGCGCACGGTCGACGTCCGCCCCTTGCGCAGGGCGGGCTTGTCCACCTTTCCGACGGCGGTATGGGGGATGGTGGCGGCGAGCACGATTTCCGCACGCACACCCAGGTCCTCGAGCACGGCACGGATCGCTGCGCGTACGCGCTCGTCCTCGACCCCGGCCACGGGGGTCGCCACCACGAGCGCCCCACGCTCGGTCTCCCCGGGCAGCGGTGCCAGTACGGCCGCCTCGGTGATCGGGCACGCGGCCGTCAGCGCGGCCTCGACGCCCGGGCTGAACACCGGACCGGCCGAGCCGCCGAGCAGGTCGGCGACACGGCCGAGGATTCGGTACTCGCCGTCGAACTCGGCGACATCCCCCGTGTGGTACCAGCCGTCACGGAACGTGGCGGAGGTCGCCCCCGGGTCAACGAAGTAACCGACGCTCGTGTACGTCGAGCGGGCCAGCACCTCACCGATCGAAGGCCAAGCCTCGTCGAGGGGAGCGAGCCTGATCTCCACACCGGTGACCGGGGTCATGCCGCGGGTGTCCTGCACGACATCGTCCATGTTCCCCAGCATGATGCCGAACTCGGTCGAGCCGTAGATGCGTCGAATGTGAATACCGAGCACCGCGGCCGCGTCGGCGACGACCTGGCCGCTCAGGTACGCACCGCCGCAGAGCGGCATCCGCAACGCGGAAAGGTCGACGGACCGGCCGCGTGCGGCCTGCGTCAGCAACTCGTAGTGCCTCGGCAGCGCGCTGCACACGGTGGCGCCGGTCTCCTCCAGCCACCGCAGCAAGTGGTCGGGCGCGGCAGACGGATCGGCCAGCACCAGGAGGGCCCCCGAGAGCAGCGCCGGGAACAGATGAACGTCGCAGCCGTGTGCGACGTCCAGGGTGTGGCGGTTGAACAGCACGTCCGCGGCGGTCGTCGCGGTGTAGGCGATCCACTGTCGCCGGTCGTGGAGCAGGTCATCCTGACGCCAGGTCACGAGCCGGGGCTTCCCCGTGGAGCCGGACGTCTCCAGCAGCCGGAACGCGCCCTCGTACGCCTTGAACGGCCGCGCGCCGACCAGCTCGGAGCCGGTCGCCAGCTCTGCGGTCGTCACCTGCTCGACGACGACGTCCGGCAGCGGCTCCGCGCCGACGACGAGTGCCGGCTTCGTCTGCTCGACCAGCCAGGCGATGTGCTCCGGCGCCGCCGACCTGCTGATCGGCACGTGGATAGCACCGCTGCCCGCCAGGGCGAGCACCAGTGCCACGTAATCAGTTCCGTTGTCCAGCCAGGTCGCCACCACCTGGCCCTCGCCGATGCCCCGGGCCCGCAGCCAGCCGAGGGCACGGTCGACCCGCAGCGACAGCTCGCCGTAGGTCAGGCGCTCGCCGTCGGGCACCACCACCGCGAGGGCGTCGGCTCTGCGGGCCACCACGGAACGGAACTCGGTCAGTAGCATCGTCTCTCCTCACGCGGCCGTCGGCAGGGTGACCTGGCCGCGATAGAGCAGACGCACCCCGTCGGACCCGATCGCGGTGCGGCCGTGCAGCGTCCGCTGGTTGTCGATCACCAGCAGGTCACCGGTCTGCCAACGATGCTGATAGAGGTAGCGCGGCGAATGCAGGTGCGCCGACAGCTCCGCGAAGAATGCGGCAGAGTCGTCGGCACTCACGTCGGCGACGCGCACCTGCCAACCCTGCGGCACATCCGGCGGGAATCCGAGTGCCAGGTTCAGCGAGCGCACGCGGCCGTAGTCGCGGGTGGTCGGGATCTCGTACCAGTCGGCGGGTACCTGCGGGAAGTAGCCGCGTTCCTCGACGAGGTATTCGAGCCGGCCGTCGGCAAGAACCTTGCCGAGGTGCGGCGGGATCTCACGCCACGCGGTGAGCTGATCGCACACCGTGGTCTCACCGGAACCGGGCTCGTCGGCGAAGTCCTTGGCGTACAGGACGATCAGGTCGACCTGTTCGCCGACCAACAGTCCGTCGGTGTGCAGCGGGAGGGGGCCGCGGCCGGTGACCACCTTCCCTGCGTCCCGTGAGGCGTTGAGCATCAACAGATCGGCCTGGCCCTCGCCGAACTTGTGATCCACAGTTTGGCCGAGGTGGTGGACGAGCCGCTGGAAGGCATCCTCGGTGAAGTCCAGGCCGCGCGTCAGCGCGACCCCGCTGGTCAGCGCCGCCTCCCGGGACCGCCGGGCCATCTCCTCGACGGTCTCCCCGGGCGGCGACGTCAACACCGTGCCGAAACCTGATTCGGTCAGTGTGTTCTCGGTCATCGTCATCTCCTCGTTCATCGGATTGTGGCGAGCGCGCCTGCGTAGACCTCGTCGGCGTTCCAGTCGTCGAGGTGTCCTTGACCGGCCAGTGCCAGGAGGTCGGCGAAGCATGCTTGGTAGACGCGGGAAGGGTCGCTCTGCCCGGAGTCCGCAGCGAGCCGCCGCCGCACCCCCTCCTGCAGGTTCCCGCCGTGGTGTACGGCGATCTTGCGGCGCCACGCGATAGCGGGGGTGACATGGGCGGCCATCGCGGTCCGCAGATGGAACTTCTCCCGGCCGTCGTGGACCTTGCACGCGGGCGTGGTCTCCAGCGCGGTGCGCATCACCGGGAGTGTCCAGAACGGGTGGAACGTCTCGACGCCGTACGCCAGCGCCATCCGGTTGGCCAGCTCACCGCTGGTGCGGGTGCGCGCGACCGCCGCGATGCCCTGGTCGATCAGCTCGTCCGGGTGCTCGAACGGGGTGAAGAGCCCGGCATTGATGAGGTCGCTGCCGTACCCGGTGAGCAGCACGCGACCCGGTTCGACCACGCCGGACTGGTAGAACGCCGTGGCCGTGAGCGCGACCTCGACCACCTCCGGCGTGGTCACGCCGAGCCAGCGGACGGCGGCGGGGACGGCACGGATGATGCTGTCCTCGTCGAGCAGCAGCGAATGCAACTTGAGGCCAGCGACCTCGCACAGCTCCGCGGCGTCGGAAAACTCGTCTCCCCAGGGCGTTCCGACACTGTACGGCCGCACGTCGAGGTTCCGCGCCGCGGCCAGGTAGGTCACGGTGCCCGAGTCGATCCCGCCGGAGAGCAGTGACGCGTACGTGGCCTCGGGGCGGACGGCGGCGATGCCGGCGATCACCGCATCCAGCTCGGCCAGTTGCGCCTGCCCGGCAGCCAGCGGATCGTCCCGAAACGGCCTGCGGAACTGCTCGAGGAAGTCCTCGGCCGGCGGGGCGGTGCTGGTCAGCCAGCCCGAAGCGGTCCGGGCGCGGCGTTGCCGGACCGAGTGGTCCAACCGTCGTATCCCGTCGACGAGCGTGGCTTCCGCATCGGTGCTCACCGGACCCGAGCGCACCCGGGCGGCGAGGCCCCACGCGGGCAGAATAGCCGCGGCGAGCAGCAGGTCGGTGAAGAAGGCGAAGCCATCGGTCGCGGGGTCCTCGGCGACGTAGATGGCGTCCTCGTTGAACACCGAGGTGAACGCGGTCACGGCGTCCTCGCCCACCTGCAGCACGGTGCGCTGCGCCGGTTGCGTGGGCAGCTCCCCGAGCGCGGGCGTCGCCGTCAGCGTACGGACGTCGACATCGAACGGCGCGGTCGTGGGCAGCCCTGCCACGAGGCCACGGTGGTAGACGAACAGATCACCGACCTCGACGCACGCGCCCATCGGCTCAAGTCCGGTCAGGCGCCGGTTGGCGACGACCACCCAACCGCCGCTCATGCCTGGCCCACGATCCGGCGCATCTCCCGCTGCGGCCGCCCCGAGGCGAATCCTGCCCGGTGTGATCTCTTCGCGTTGTCCCGCAGGACGTGCAAGCCTTGGATGTAGTCGTGGTTCATCTGCGGCTTCGTGTTGCGCACGGCCGCCGGGTTGTAGTCGGCGAAAGCCGCCGCGCGGGCCAGCGCGGTCGGCAGCACGTCCGCTGCGGGCACCGCTTCGTGCAGTAGGCCGTCCCGCAGGGAGGACTCGGCGGACCATTCGTCACACGACAGGAGCATGTGCTGCATCACCGAACGCCCGGCCGAGCGTTCCAGCATGAACGCGCCGAAATTGCATGCGATACCCACCTTGAACTCGGGCATCCGCAGGATCGACGATTCCGCACCGACGCGGTAGTCACAGGTGAGCAGGAGTTGCAGGCCGATCCCGATGGCGTAACCCTCGACGGCAGCCACGGTGGGTTTGGTGACTTCGAGGCTGGCGACGTACAGCTCGGTGATGTTGTCGATCCACTCGTCCACCTCGTCACCGCCCGAGAAGTGGCTGACCTCGTGAAAATCGCCGCCCACGGCGAAGGAATTGCCCTCGCCGCCGTGCAGCACCACGGCGGCCACCGCGTCGTCGGCCTCGACCTCGCGGAGGATCCCGGTGAGTGCGCGCATCCGGCCGTTGCTCATCGCGTTCGAGTGATGCGAGCCCTCGAACGTAACCTGCGCGACGCCGTTCTTGGTCACCACGGTGAAGGTGTCGCGGGGCTGTGTGTGGACAGCGTTGTTCATCAAGCTGGTCCTCCATAGTTATCGGGGTGAAAGATGTGCATTTGGTGGGCCGTTCCAGTGCGTCCTGGGTCCTGCGGCACCTCTTTCGCCTCCTGTCGGGCACATCCGATCGGTGCCTTCTGCGCGCCCGCCACGCCGCCGCAGCTCCTCCTCCGTCAGGAGAAGCTTGAGGTCGGGGCCGGCCGGGTCGGTCGACCCGCTCGAGTGGCGAGGCCGGCGGAGACCCGCCCGGTGGCGACCTCCTCGACCGGTCCGGTCAGTCGGACCGCGCCGCCGGCGTCGACGGACACGGTCACGGCACCACCGCGCATCCGGACGTCGACCTCGTCGCCCACCAGACCGAGACGCCGCACCGCAGTTGCCGCGGCGCAGGCCCCGCTCCCGGACGCGAGCACCGGCCCGGCACCGCGTTCCCACACCACGACCTCCAGCGACCGCCGATCGCGCACCACCGCGAACTCCACATTGACCCGGGTGCGGAACGCAGAGTGCCGGCCGATCAGCGGCCCCAGCTCCCGCGCGGCCGTCTCATCGGCTGCCGGCAGGACGACGACCGCGTGCGGGTTTCCGTTGTGGACGCAGGTCACCCGAAGGGTCCGCCCCGCCACGGGCAGCGGGTGGTCGACGACCGGGCCGGAACCCCCGACCAGGCCGACGATGTCCGCGTCGAAGTCCGGACGACCCAGGTCGATCGACACCAGCCCCGCGAGCCGGTCCAGTACCCGGACGCTGGTGTGGCCGAACCCCGTGTCCAGCACGAACTCCGCGCCGCCGTCTCGGGACAGGTGCAGGGCGAGAATGCGCAACCCGTTCGCGCTCCGCTCGCACGGGCTCCCGTCCGGGTTGAACAACCGGACCGGCATGGGCTGGCCCGCGCCCGCGGGCGGTCCCCGGAAGACAATTCCGTCCGCGCCGACCCCGAAGTGCCGGTCGCACATCGCGACCGCCGTCGCCGGTGCGGCGGGCAGCCCGTCCTCCGGATCCACGACCAGGTAGTCGTTGCCCAACGCTTGGTATTTCGCGAAGCGCGGAAGGCCGGCCCCTCGGGGCGAGGTCACCTGCGGCTGCCGTCAGCCCACCGCGGGGCGGTCTCGGCGAGCCGCTCGTCAAGGTAGCGCGCGGACGAGTTGAGTCGCCACAGTGTCCCGCGGGCGATGCCAATGCGCATAGCCTCGGAGGTCGCCGCCGGCTTCACCACGTTATGGAACCACCCGGCTGCGTGCTGGGAGTCGACCGTGATGTGCAGTCTGTGGTAGGTGATCCCGACCTCTGGCAGCCCCAGCCGCTCCCATGCGCGCACGACGCACACGAACCGGTCCGGCACCAGCCACTCGGTCATCCCGAGGTAGCCGACCGCCTCGGCGTACCGGTACCGATAGCGCGACAACATCACTGCGAGGTTCCCGGACAGCAGCGCCGTGCCCGTGAGCCGGTCGGCGACCTCATCCTCCCGCACGTCGAAGACCTCGAAGATCCTTCGAAAGAGCGTGGTGTGCACCTCCTCCGGCCGGCCGTTGCCCATCTCGTCCCAGTAGTTCGCCGCGATCTCCATTTTGGCGGGACCGTCGGTACCGACCTGCATGAGGGCGAGCAGGTCGTCGAACCTCGCGTCGATGACCGACTCCTGGATCATGTACAGACGCAGGTCCTCGGAGTCTGCGTGGTTGCTGATGAAATCGGTGTAGTAGGGATGCTTGTACACCCGGTGCTGCTTGGCCAGCGCCTTCAACCAGGAGACGTAGGCGGCCGGTTCGCTCGGCATGCCGTCCAGTAGGCCGGCTTGGATGCGGGCGTCCTCCGCCGCGCCGGTGGCGGACTCCACCAGGCGGGCGATCTCGTGAATCACGACCGATCCCTCGGCGCTCGGTCTACCCGGAGCGATCCGCAACCCGAGATCGTAGATTCGGGCGAGGATCTGTTGCTGCTGCAGAAATGCGTCCGGGTCACCTGCGGTAGCGCGGTCGTTCAGCTCTCTCACCCGATCGAGAACCTGTTCTCGCAGCGCACCGTGCACCGCGCGGTCAAGTTGATCCGCCGATATAGACAGCCAATTGGAGATGTCGTCGACGACAGACGCTGCACCTTGAACGGAAGCTGTTTGTTGCACGGTTGTACCCCCATGGAAATGATGTGTCATCTGATGTCAGTCCCGCGCCGCGGAGGGTTGCCATTTTTCGACCTCGACGCGGTTGTCGTGGAACACTGCACCGCCGCCCATGTCGGCGTCCCGCTCGTTCACCGTCGCGTTGACGGTCGGGCCGCCGGTGAGCTTCATCCAATGGCCCTTCGTGGTCCCGACGACTCCGCTGCGGACGTGCTCGGAGGCGTACGCGGTGGAGACGAATGAACCGCGGTCGTTGAAGACGGCGACCGGTGTGCCGTCGTGGAGCCCACGGGCGGCCATGTCGTCCGGGTGCAGCTCGACCCGGGGCGGACCAGCCCGGCGCCGTAGTTCCGGCTTGTTGGCGAAGACCGAGTTGAGGAAGAAGTGCGAGGCGCCGGCGATCAGCGAGAGCGGGTACCGCGCGGCCAGTTCCGGGTCGGTCGACTCGCGTGGCGGGGTGTATCCCGCCACTGCCTCGAACCCGGCTTCCAGGGCTCGCTCGGACCGGAATTCCAGCTTGCCGGACGGTGTCGGGAAGCCGTCGGCGAACGGCACGAATTCGGCCGGATAACTCAGTCTCGCCCACCCGTCTCGGCGCAGGGACTCAACATCGATACCGGCCAGCGATGGATGGTCCGTGGCCAGCAACTGAGCCGCCATCTCTTCGTCCGAATCGTAGAGTCTCGGCTCGGACAACCCCATGTGCCGGGCGATTCGGCGGAAGATCTCCGTGGTGGAGAGGCAATCACCCGGAGGGGCCGTCGCCGGCTCGTTCCACGCGATGTACATGTGGCCGTAGCCGTCGAGAACATCGAGGTGCTCGGTCTGCATGGTCGCGGGCAGCACGATGTCGGCGTAGTCGGCGGTGTCGGTCTGGAAGTGGTCGACGACGACCGTGAACAGGTCTTCGCGGGCGAGCGCCTGGCGAACGCGTTGCTGATCCGGGTTGCTGACCACCGGGTTGGCCCCGTACACGAACAGCGCCTTGACCGGCGGGGTCAGGTCGAGGAGGTTCTGGCCGAGGCGGGTCATGGAGAGCCGTCGCACCGGCGCCGCACGCAGGTCGCTGCACAGGAGTGCCTGCCGGTTGCCGCCGAAGTACCCGTCGGTCGAGTAGGTGAGGCCACCGCCCAGCCTGCCCCAGTCACCGGTGACGCCCGGCAGGCAGGCGAGCAGGCGAACGGCCGCGCCGCCGCCCGCGTGGCGCTGCATCCCGCTGCCGGCGCGGATGCCGGTGGGCCTCGTGGCGGCGATCCGTTCCCCCAGATGCTCGATCTGCGCGCGGGAGACGCCGGTCAACTCCGCGACCCGTTCCGGAGGGAACTGCTCGATGCGGGCGCGGAACTCGGGCCACCCCACTGTGTGGTCGGCCAGGTAGGCATGGTCCGCCCCGCCGGCGGCGACCACCACGTTGAGCAAGCCCAGCGCGAGGGCTGCGTCGGTACCGGGCCGCGGCGCCAGGTGCTCGTCGGCCTGCTGAGCGGTCCTTGTGGCCACTGGGTCGATCGCGACGACGTGCGCGCCCTGCTCGCGTGCCTTGTTGATGAACCGCCACTGGTGATGGCTTGTGGTGAGAGTGTTGACGCCCCACAGCAAGATCAACCGCGAGTGGGCCAGCGACTCCGGATCGATGCCCCGGTGGGTCCCGGTGGCAAGGTCCGCGCCGACCAGCCCCGCCACCGAGCAGATCGTCATGTCGTGCTCGGAGGCGCCGAGCACGTTCCACAGCCGTGCGCCGGCCTGGCCCTGGAGCCCCTGGAGGAACCCCAGGTTGCCCGTTCCCTGATACGGCCAGATCGACTCGCCGCCGTACTGGCGACGAACCCGGTCGAACTGTTCGGCGATCTCGTCGAACGCCGCGTCGAGGCTGATCCTCGTGAACCTGCCGGTGCCCTTCGGGCCGGTGCGACGCAGCGCATGACGGAGGCGGTCGGGCGACGCCGCGTGGTCGAGGTACTGGTTGACCTTCACGCAGAGAGTGCCGTGGGTGAAGGGGTGCTCGGGGCGACCGCGCAACGTGACGGCCGCACCGTCGCGGACGCCCACTATCCAGCTGCAGGCATCCGGGCAGTCCAACGGGCATCCGCCCGCGACCTCACGGTCGACCACAGTGACACGTCTACCCGATGCCTTCATTGCGCCGAGGGTTTGCTGTTGAGCACCGCCTGGTCGTGCTCCTCGCCGTACCAACGCTCCGACCAGCGCGAGAACGCGGCGATGACGATGTCGCGGTGCCCCTCCTCGCCGGAGGCATCAGGGTGCAAGTCTGTGACGTCGTGTGCGACGGCGCGGTCATCGAGCAGCGCAGCATGACCAGGCTGGACGGTGCCACGCCAGAACGGCTCGGAGGAGTCGAGGCCCTTCCACAGCCGCATCTCACCCCCGGTCACGTTGTGCCTGTTGAAGACCAGAATCGCGACGTACTCATGCCCGTCCTTATGGACGCCCTCCGGGGTGACCAGCCCTGGTTTCGCTTCCGTGGCGCGGCTGCGGTTCTGGTGAACGTTCACCTGCCAGCTCTCGGAGCGGTCCAGTGGCAGGTTGGCGGCGACCGCGTGCAGGTAGGGGAGGAAGTCGGCCTGCAATGGCTCGTACTCGCGCATGATGCCGCCCGCGACCGTGTTGTATTCGCGGGACTGGCCGTAGGGGCGGTGCGGAAGCAGCTCGAACGACCAGGCGTCGGAGATGTAGTCAATCTTGTACTGCGAGAAGCGCTTGTAGCGCGTCTTGTTTCCCATGTAGACGTCGAGCGGGACATTGTCGTAGCTGTTCAACACCTCCTGCGAGACCGGAGGCAGATCGATGATGGCATACCCGTCGATGAGTCTTGACATTCGAGTCTTCCGTTCTGTTGGGCAGTCGTGGCCGAGCCGTCGCCGAGCTATTTCTCTGTGGCCTGGGTATTTATATTGATCGGTGTGAATACTATCCAGTGGTTCTCCTGAGCGTCAAGCCCGTCCGTGCAAGACTTTGCTCACCGAAAATTGCAACGGAAAATGGGCACCCCGAAACCCTCGATGCCGCCAGCATCGAGGACCGCCACCGACTCGATCAGAAGTACCTGGTCAACTCTCCCCGGCGTCGGATGTCGAGAGAGCAGCAATGCAGTCCGCCCCCGAGGGAACGGCCGTGCCGGAACCGCACGGGCACCGGCTCCACGCCTGCCTGCTCCAGCTGAAGCATGAGAGAGACCTGGTTGGACGGGACAAGCACGCGATCCGGGCCCAGCGCGAGGAGGTTCATCCCGACCCAGCGAGAAGCTCGTGGCCAGTCGAAGGCGAAACCGTCATCCTCGATATCGGTGACCCACAGCGTCTTCCAGCTCCGCAGCGGGCTCGGAATCATTTCGGGCGTCATTTTAACTGCATTGGCCAACAGTAGGCCCGGCCGAAGTATGTGCAGTGTCGTGTCGACGTGATCAGCGCAGATGGACATCTCGTGGATCGTGAAATCCGGCCCCAGGATTCGCTGAAGCCAACTCGCACCTCGCCGGTTACCGGTGCTGCTGACGTTGAAGAAAATATCGTACCCGCATCTCAGGAGGTTTGCGGCATCGAACAAGGGTTCCTCGTCGGCAACTACCGAAGCATTCGACTCGTAGATGTACGTGGAGTCCGGCAGCCTCGGCTTGGGCGCCGACAGCCATCGGGCTCCGGAATCGAAATACCCGCGCAGCAGGTCGCGGTACGGGAAGACCTCAAAGTACCGGGACCTCATCGGCATCGGGACCTCGATCAGCATGTCACCGATGACCGACAGGCAGTCTCGCGGCATGAGCGCATGCATCGCGACGGACGCCCAGTCCGGCGACGCATAATGCTGTCCCGGCACCAGGGGTTCGGGGCGTCGAACGGCGACACCGTGCGACTCGAGTACCGCGGTGAGATCGTGAAAGTCCTCCTCCGCTTCGTCGATGACTCGATCCAGCAACGCGCTGGGGATCTTCTCGCGTTCCGCCTCGACCGGTTGTTCGAAGAAGTGGCGCAGGGAGGGGTCCACGGGCGGGGGAGTGAAGCCGACGGCGGTGCCCAGCACGACCTCCTCCAGCGGGTCCCAGTCGTTACTGCTCCACACGGCGTTAACGGTCATCGGCAATCCCCTCGATCAGGTGGCAGGTAGCCGGGCACATCCACGCCGCTGGGGTCGCGCGCAGCACGATCAAAGCTGCCGGGCCGCGCAGGTGCGTTACCGGCCTTGTCCGTCTGACGTCGGTGATCGTCGAGTAGGCACGTCCGGTTCTCTCGCGGCGCACGGCAGACTGATGTGAGCGTCGACGTCGATGGCGTGCCGTGCCCGTCGCTGTGGATCGCGACGAGACGGCGGGCCAGACGCGGCGTCCGTCGGCTGTCACCGGCGTCAGAATCCCGGTGGCCGTGTCAGTTCGGGAGGCCCGCGTCTTGGGCGAAGACCGCTTCAACTCACGCGGACACGGTCGCCGAACCGGACCGGGCCCGCACAGATGACCCTCGCGTACACCCCGAAGTTTGTCTGTCTCTGTTCGGCCAGCACCCGCAGGACGTCCTTGTCGCGGGGCACGCCCGGCTGCGGCAGCGTGACCGTCACGCACCGCTCGGTCTGCTCGGTGATCTCGAGTCTCGTGGTCTCCCCGATGGACACCTCGCGGCCGATCCAGTCGTCCTCGAATCTTGGCCCCCACTCCCCGTCGATGACGATATTGGGCCGGAAACGGGCCACCGGGACCACGGTTCCTTCCGGCACCTCGGCCGCCAGCGCGGTGAGGGAGGAGCGTGAGATCAGGTGGACCGCGCCGATGTCGAAGTGAGGTGTGCCCGATTCCCGAGCGGCCCGCACCGGCTCACCGGCCAACGCCGTGAGCGCCGCGTCGAGGTCGGGGTCGCCGGCAGCCAGCACGGCGCCGTTCGGCGTGTGAACCTCGACGCGACCGTGGCGTGTGCGCGCCGCGTAGGCGAGCAGGCCGTCGAGGCGACGGACGTGCTTCCAGGTCTTGCAGCTGCCCACCCGCCCGTCCGGGAAGGTGGCGGCCCACTCGCGGTCGCCGGAAACTCCGCGGCTGTCCAGCCGTACGTCATCGACCGTCTCGCCCTGCATGGACTTGAACGGATATCGGTAGAGTGCTTCGACTGTCGCCTCGACAGCGGACACGAGAGACTCCTTCGCGCGAGGCCCGGACGGTTGGCTGGGCCGGTCATCGGTCGAACAGCACCAGGCTGGCCAGAGCGATGAGGACGGCGCTCGACAGGTAGTTGAGCGCACGCCCGACCCGGGGACGTCTGGCGATCTTGGAGGCCAGGGTGCCTCCGGTGACCCCGACGGTGACATCGATGGGCAGGGCGGTCAGCGGAACGATCAAGCAGAACCCGATCAGGACCAGCAGGCCCGGATCGTCGAGACTGACGATGATTTGCGGGACCAGGGCGAGAAAGAAGGTGACCGTCTTCGGATTCGTGCCCTCCACCAGGAACCCCTGCAGGTAGCTGCGCAAGCCGGACACCCTGGCCGGTCTCTCGGTTCTTACCGTGAACGGCTGGTCACGGAGCCCCGAGATGCCCAGATAGAGCAGGTACGCCGCACCGGCGATCCGCAGCATCGTGAAGGCCAGCTCGGACGAGGCGATCAGGGCGGAGGCGCCGATCGCCGTCAGGAGCGCCCACATCGCACTCCCGCTAGCCAGCCCGAAGGCCGCGAACACTCCGGCGATCCGTCCGTTGACGACGCTGCGCGACATCACGTAGAGGATCGACGGCCCGGGGCTCAGGTTCAGCAGGAACGCACTGAGAGCGAACGAGGCAAGGATGGTGAGCGTCAACCGGCTGGCCCTTTCTGCTGAGCTCAGGAAAAGCGTCGCCAACGCGACGGAGTCACAGGTACGTCTCGAGTCCGCCGCGCCGGCGTACGTCCAGCGAACAGCAGTGCAGTCCGCCGCCGAAGGTGCGACCGTGCCGGAAGCTGGTGGGGACCGCGGTGATCCCGGCGTTCTCCAGCTGCTTGATCACCCGGGTCTGGTTGGCCGGCACCACGACCGTGTCGGGGCCGAGGGCCAGAATGTTCATGCCGACCCAGACTGAGGCGCGCGGCCAGTCGAAGGCATAGCCGTCGTCCTCTGGTGTGTCCACCCAGATGGTCTTCCAGGACTGCAGGGGGGCGGGAATCCGATCCGCGGTGAGGCGTTCCGAGTTGGCCAGCAGCAGCCCCGGCCGCAGGATGTGCAACGTCGTTCCGACGTGATCACTGCAGATGGAGATCTCGTGCACCCGGAAGTCCGAGCCCAGCTGCCGACGTAGCCAGGCCGCACCCCGCCGGTTGCCGGTGTTGCTCACGTTGAAGAAGATGTCGGTCCCGCACCGGAGCATGTTGGCGGCGTCGAACAACGGCTCGTGCTCCGCCACGACCGAGGCACCAGGTTCGTACACGTAGGTCTCGTCGGGCAGCAGGGGCTTCGGTGCCGAGAACCAGGAGGCGCCCGCATCGGAGTACTCCCGGAGCAGGCCCCGGAACGGGGCGGTCTCGAAGTAGCGGGCACGCATCGGCATCGGCGCCTCGATGATGCGGTCGCCGATCACCAGCAGGCAGTCCCGCGGCATCAGCGCGTGCATGGCGACGGAATCCCACTCCGGAGTGGCGTAGCTCCGGCCCACGGTGCTCGCGTCCGGACGGCGCACCCGTACGCCGGCACTCGTCAGCGTCTCGGTGAGCTGGGCGAAGTCCTCCTCGGTCTCGTCCACCACGCGTTGCAGCGTGCTGGCGTCGATCCGCTCGTCCCCGGCGTCCGCCGGGGGCTCGAAGAAGTGCTTCAGCGAAACGTCCACCGGAGGCGGGGTGAGGCCGGCCGCGGAGCCGAGAATGACCTCCTCCAGCGGATCCCAGTCGTTGACACTCCAGACGGGTTGCGTCATCACTGCTCCTTGGTTCGGCTCGGGCGGAAACTGAGGCCGAATGGCTGGTCCGTGGGCATGAGCTCGATGAGGCTCACGTTGACTCGCTGAGGCTGGGAGATGCACCACTCCACCGCCTCGGCGATGTCCTGCGGGGTGAGCGGGTCGGTGCCGTCGTACAGGGCGTCTGCTCGCTCCTGATCCCCGTCGAACCGGGTCACCGCGAACTCCGTACGGGCCATGCCGGGGGCGATGCAGCTGACGCGGATGCCGCGACCCTCCAGGTCGGTTCGCATGTTGAGACTGAGCTGGTGGACGAATGCCTTGGTGCCGCCGTAGACGTTCCCGCCGAGGTAGGGGTACACCGCGGCGATGGAGCCGATGTTCACCACGTGGCCGCGGCCGGCGGCCAGCATGAGGGGCAGGGCCGCGCGGACGCAGTGCAGGAGTCCCAGCACATTCGTGTCGACCATCTCGCGCCAGTGGCGCAGATCGGCGTCCTGGATCGGGCCGAAGCCCTTCGAGAGACCGGCGTTGTTGACGAGGATGCCCACATCGGAGAACGGTGCGGGTAGGTCGCCGAGAGCCTGGGCGACGGCGTCTCCGTCCCGTACGTCGACGGTCAGCGGATGCACCAGGTCGTGGCCGAGGCGGTCGGCGAGCTCGGTGAGTCGTTCGGTGCGACGGGCCAGCGCCACGACCGGCCGCCCGGTCTTCACCAGTCGCTCGACGGTGGCCCGGCCGAATCCCGACGAGGCGCCGGTCACTATCGCAGAAGGCAGGTTTGTCACTGTTCTGTACCCTTTCCCGTAGGTCGACGACCGTCAGATCTGGCGGCGGTAGACGACGGAATTGCGCGTGGGATCCAGTTGGCTCACCCAGCGCCGAGGCCCGGCAGAGGGCCCGACCTCAATGAACCCGTGTCCGAGGAACCACGCGTTGGCCGGGCTGGACGCCGCGTACAGTGCACGTGCCGATGACCGGGCCGCCTCCTGGAGGATCCTGTCGAGCAGGAGGCTCCCGGTCCGGCGGCCCTGGAAGCTGCTCTGGACGCACAGGTTGTCCAGGACCCAGTCGCTCCCGAAACGCTGGACGCCGACGCAGGCCACAATCCGGCTGTCGTCCTCGACGACCAGGAAGTCGGCGTGCCGCCGGGCGAACTCACCGACGTCGCGATGGCGCAGCCGACCGAGCGCGACGAACGGAGCGGACAGGTCGTGCAGGGCCTCCGCGTCCGCCCAGCGGGCTCGTCGCAGCGACAGGAGGCGAGCCTTACTGACGGCGGTCTTCACCGAGCCATCCCGTCGAACGTCGCCGAGGCGCTCGAGATCGGGCACCGCCACTCCGCCGGCTGCGGTTGTCCTGAGTACTGGAGGGCCTCCGGCTGCTCCCCGAAGTCCGCGAGGTTCGGGTTGATGGACCCCTGAAGCCGCAGCTCGCGGGCCCGGATCTTGTCCTGCAGCGAGGCGTAGAGCCCATCCTGCTTCAACTGGTCGAACTGCTTGTGGGAGTTGAAGACGAGTACCGGGTGCGTGAACCGACGGGAGATCCTCGACGCCTGGGAGTGCAGACCCACCACGAAGAACGGATGTCCGGCGACGCTGTAGGCGAAGTCCAGGGCGTGGGGGTCACTGGAGACACCCGGCGCCCACGCGTATTTCTCCCGATCCACTTGGCGAAGCATGGCGAGCTGCGTCCAGAGGGTTTGCTCGAACTCCGCCTCGCTCAGCCGCCGCGGATTCTCGAAGATCGCTGCGAAGGAGCTGAACCTGGTTTCGTGCAGCCGGGTCCGGTCGACGAAGCCGACAATCTCCCGGTGCAGTTCCCGAGTGCTGTCGACGTCGAGCATCGACTTCAGTTCGACGCAATACAATTGCTTCTGACGCAACGACGCGCGTGCTCCGAGGCAGGAGAAAGCGGTACCATCAATCCAATCCTCGAATGCTGATGTCAGAGGCCTAGATTTCTGGGCAAACTCATCCTGTCGAGCCATTGAAATTCCCCGTAACTTGATTGCACCACCGTGATATAGGCACGAACATGACCCCCCGGTCATCTGTCTTGGTCAAGCATGGTCAGTGATGTAGGCTGATTTCTTGACGGCGAGTTGACAGCGACGTCGACACGATGAGGTGCTACCTGGGCCGCAGGGTATTTCGGGCTTAGGTGATCTACGGGGGCATTGTGGGCTTGATCATTCTCGGGCCGGTGGAGGGTCGATCGCAGGGTCGATCGTCGTCGATGGGAAGACCGCAGCAGTGCACGGTCCTGGCCGCGCTGGCCGTGGAGGTCGGACGGACGGTGCCGGCCGATGTGCTCGTCGAGCGGGTGTGGGGCCAGGAGCCACCCGAGCGGGCGCGGCGCACCTTGCACAGTCACATCACCCGCATCCGGCGATCGCTGGAGACAATCGACACGGGATCCGGGGATCCGGCCCGGCTGCTGCTGGGCTCCGGGGGCTACCGCCTCGACATGGAGCCCGACGACATCGACCTACACCGTTTCCGCAGGTTGGTGAAGCGGGCCGACAGGCGGCTGTGCTCCGAGGCCGACGCGCGGGTACTGCTCCGGCAAGCCGTCGCCCTGTGGCGCGGCGAGCCACTTGCCGGCCTGACCAGCGCCTGGGCGGAACGCACTCGGAACGCGTGGACGCTGGAGCGGCTGGACGCCGTGGTCGCCTGGGCCCGGACGGAGCTGGCGATCGGGGACCCACAGGCGGTCATCGCGGAGCTGAACGCGCTGGCCTACGACTTTCCGCTGGTGGAAAGCCTGGCGGCGACGCTGATTCAGGCCCAGTACGCTGCTGGACGCACGAGCGAGGCCCTCGACCGCTACGCGACGGTGCGCCGGCAGATGGTCGATGCGCTCGGCATCGAGCCGGGTCCCGAGCTGCAGCAGGTGCAGCAGGCGATCCTGCAGGGCGACCGGATCGGACCTACCGGCCCGGCGATCAGCCGTGACGCCGTTCTCGCACCGCAGGTCCGGATCCCGCCGCAGCGCCCGACCCATGCCGTCGCTGGGCCCGCACCGCGTCGGCACCTGGTCGTTCCAGCGCAGCTGCCGATCGACGTCCGGGGGTTCGCCGGCCGCGAATCGGAGATGGCCCAGTTGACGGACATTCTCGAAAGCTCCCAGGCGGAGAAGCAGCCCGCGCTGTGCGTCCTCTGGAGTGCCGCTGGGTCAGGCAAGACCTCACTGGCGGTGCACTGGGCACACCGGGTGGCGCAGCAGTTCCCGGAGGGGCAGCTCTACGCCAACCTGCGAGGCTTCGAGCCGAGCGGCGTGGTGGTGCGGCCGGAAGAGGTCATTCGCATGTTCCTGGACACGTTCCAGGTGCCGCCGCAGAGCATCCCGGTCAGCCTGGAGGCACAGGCGGCGTTGTACCGCAGCTACGTCGCTGGTCGCCGAATGCTCGTGGTTCTGGACAATGCGCGTGACGTCGACCAGGTCCGGCCCCTGTTGCCCGGCACCGCCGACTGTCTGGTCCTGGTCACCAGTCGTCGTGCGCTGCCCAGCCTCGTGGCGAGCGAGGGCGCTCATCCGATCGCCGTGGGCCCGTTGCCGTACGACGAGGCCAGGCGGGTGCTCTCCAACCGGCTGGGCGCCGCGCGGGTCGCGGCGGACAGTGCCGCCGTCGACCGGCTCATCGCCCGCTGTGCCGGGTTGCCGCTCGCCCTGGCCCTCGTCGCCGCACGCGTCGCGACCCACCCTGACCTGGATCTTCGTACGCTCGCCGACGAGCTCGACGTGGCTGTTGGATCGACCGAAACGCCGGCTGAGGCCGGGAGGGGCGTCCACGTCGTGTTCGTGTGGACCTACCGGACGCTGAGCCCGGCCGCGGCGAGACTGTTCCGCCTGCTGGGACTCTCGCCCGGTCCGGACATCGACGAACTGGCCGTGGCCCACCTCGCGGCGCTGGACCTGCCCACGGCGAGGATGTTGCTCAATGAGCTGCAGGACGCCCAGATGGTCAGCGAGCACAAGCCGGCCCGGCTGTCCTTGCACGAGTTGCTCCGGGGCTATGCGATGGACCTGGTCCGCGCGGTGGAGACCGCGGAGGAGCGGTCGGCCGCTGTTCGCCGGCTGCTCACCCACTACGTGACCTCGTCGCGCCGCGCCGCCGTACTGCTCGAGCGGCATCTGTCCCAGGATGCGGTGGAGGGCCCGGACGCCGGATCTTCCCGTCTCACGACGGCCCGGGAGGCGGTGGAGTGGTTTACCGCCGAGCACGCGATGCTGCTCGACATCGTTCGCCGGGCCGCGGACGAGGGTCATGACGCGAGCCTGTGCAGCCTCGCTCGATCGCTGATGGAGTACTTCAACCGCCAGGGCCATTGGCGGGATCAGATCAACACGCAGCGGCTCGCCCTGGACGCGGCCCGGCGGCTCGGCGACCGGCGCGCCATGGGTCAGGCGCACCGCGGCATCGGGGTGGCCCATGCCTGGCTGGGCCAGTACGACGACGCTTACACACACAGCCGGAGTGCGCTCGACCTCGCCTGCGAGGTCGGTTCGACGAGTGATCAGGCGCAGGCGCATCTGGCCCTGGCGCGCGTCTTCGAGCGGCAGGGCCGCCACCGCGAGGCGCTCGACCACGATCAGGCCGCCCTCATGCTGGCCGAGATCGCGAATGACCGGCTGGCGCACGCGGTCTCGCTCAACAATGTCGGCTGGTCGCTGGCCATGTTGGAGCAGTACGAGGCCGCCAAGGACCACTGCGGCCGGGCTCTGATGGTGCTGCGGGAGGTCGGCGATCCGTCTGGGCAGGCGGCGACCTGGGATAGCCTGGGCTACATCAACCACCAGCTGCACTATTCGGCCGAGGCGATCGAGTGCTACCGCGAGGCGATCAGGTTGAACCGGGAGGCCGGGAACCGTTACGCCGAGGCTGACAGCCAGCACCACCTCGGCAACACTCTGATGACACTGGGCGACTTCGCGGGTGCCAAGGGATGCTGGCAGCAGGCCGTGGTCATCCTCGACGAGTTGAATCACCCCGACGCCGAGACGGTGCGGGATAGGCTGACCGGTCTCGAGCAGGCGCAATCCGGGATCGGCTGGGGGCGCTGATCGCCCGGCCGGCCGGGCACGGGCCGGCCGGCCGAGCTCGCGGCAGCCCAACGGGGGCAGAGTCGTTGGCTCAGGAATCGTGACTGGTGTGGGCCGTCCCTACCGGGAGGGCGACGGGGGCAACCAGGAGGGCTCGCCCTCTCGGTAATGCGGTGACGGCGGCGATAAGCACGGCCGCAGCGGACGCCGAGATGAGCACCGCTGGGGCAACGAAATTTCCGACAGCGGCTAGTGTGAGCCCGGCGAGCGGCATCGGCACAATCAGCAGCATGCCAAAGAGCCCCACGGTCGCCGCGTAGTTCTCCAGTGGCACCCGACGCGCTCTAACGACCCGGATGTACACGCTGAAGAACGCGTCGAGCAACAGGAACGCACCGAGGCATCCAGCGAAAACCCAGAGCCGGGCCCCCAGCGCTACGCCCAACGCGGCCAGGCACATCCCCACCGCGACCGCGATCCCGATCGTCGACAGCGGCACACGCGAGGTCAGCCGGTGGAAGGTCAACAGACCGACGATGGCCGGCACGCTGCTCGCCGCGTACATCAGGCCCAGCTCACTGCTGCTTGTCCCGAACGTTCCGAACGCGATCTGGGGCGCAGCCCCGTTGATCAGCGCGAGCACGTAATTCAGGCCCATGGTGACCAGGACGATCCGGCGCAGGACGGGGTCCTCGAGCGCACCGCGTACGGTCGCGCGCAGGGTCCGCTTCGCTGTCGAGATGTGCGCCGTACCGTCCGAGGGGACCGATATCGACATCCGCAGCGAGACTCCGAACAAACCCGCCGCCACGAACATCAGCACCGGCGGTGGGAACGACAGCACCACGCCCGCCGCCGCCGGCCCCAGGACTATCGCCGCCTGCTCAAAGGCGGTCAGCTGCGATTGGAATCGCTCCTGCCCCTCGGGGCGGACCAAGGACAGTCCGACCTTCTCGCCACCGACGAAAGTCAATTCGAAGCAGAGGCCCACGACCATCGCGAATATCATCAGCACCGGCAGCACCGCACCGGGATACACCGCCATTATCAGCCCAGCCGCGAGCGCCGTCGCGGTCCTGGTCAGATCCGCCACGACCATCAGGGTCCGCTGCCGTATATTGTCGAGCCGCAGGATCGCTGCCGACAGTCCCAGGAGTCTCGGTCCCCATTGGAAGAAGACCGCTGCGCCCGACCAGCGCACATCGGCGGTCAAGCTGTAGGCGAGCACCGGTACGGCGAACAGGACCAGGTAGTCGCACAGCCAGCTGGCAAACCGCATCGCATAATATCGCGCGATACTCACGACAAATACGCTGCGACTGGTCGCAGTTCCCGACCCAGTCGCTCGTTGATCGTCAAAGCGGTGTCTGGATCGGAAGCGCGATAGCGGATATAGGCCACACGCCGAAGGGCCTCATAGGTCGAGGGAATCTGCTCGCCGGCGGGGACCAGCACCTTTCGCTCCACGACATCGGCGTAGCGCGGCACGTCGTCCCATCCCTCGATACGCGTGTAGGCGGTGATGCCGCCGGGGTCCACAAAGCGAATGCCCGCAGCCCTCCCGGATGCCGCGTGTTCGTCGAGGCAGGTCTCCGGGTTCGCGCCGACCGCCATCAACAAGGCGGCGTCCGCCATCGACACACCTGTGACGTCGGCTACCAGGTGCACGATCTGGTCTCCCGGCAGCCGTGCGGCGATCTCCATGAGTACCGGTCCGTTCGTGGACAGGCGTACCTCGCAATGGAAGACGCTGTTGTCCAGCCCGACCGCCCGGACCACCTGGCCGACGTACCGCTCGATCGCACCCAGATCGGTCGGTCCCAGCGGGGCGGGCGTGATGTGACCGAACTCGACAAAGGTCGGCTCGGGGCCGAGGAGCTTCCTGGTCACTGCGGCGATGTGCACGGCGCCGCGCCAAACATATCCGTCGGCGCTGTATTCGTCGCCGGAGACGTACTCCTCGATGACGACCTCGTCACCGAGCGGCCTGCCGAGGTCGATCATGCCATCGGCTTCGATGGCGGCGTACGCCCGTACCGCCTCGGCCGTGTCGCTCGCCTTCAAGACGTGGATGCTGCTTGACGACTCCACCGGTTTGACCACCACCGGGAACGTCAGCGCCGCGCACGCGAGCTCCGCCTCGGCGCGGGAGGCCACCTTCCGATGCCGGGGCGACGGGACGCCTGCGCGTTGCAGCGCCTCACGCATCTCGGCCTTGTTCCGAACGAGCGCGACATCGGTGGTGTTCAGGCCCGGCAGGCCGAGTTTCTCCGCAACCAGGGCCGCGATCTCGACGTGAAACTCCGAACCGGCAACGACACCATCGAGCCCCGCCCCCACTGGCGAGCGACTCACCGCTTCAACGATGGCGTGTGCGTCATTCGTATCTACCCGCACGACGGCGGATGCCAGATCCTTGGTCGCCGCCGTCAGAGTTCGGTCGTCGGCATCGAAGCTGGCAACCACGGTGTGCCAACCCATGGCTGCGGCTCGGACGACGAGTTCGTTGCCGGAAGATACCGGTTCAACGATGAGTACTGATGTCATCGTTCCTCTTGAGTCGTGTACTGCACATCGACTGTCATACGACGACGGCGGTGGCGGGACAGATGGACACGATCGATCAAGCTAGCACCATCCACAACAGACAGTCGCACCGGCTGCGTCCTCTCGTGACCGATGCCTGCCATACAGAGATTGCACGCCCGGCGTTGCACAAACCTTGACGGTTTCTTGACAAGGCAGCGTGGACGCGATTGCGTCACCTCCCTCACGGCCGAAGCAGAGCTGCCTGCCGGTACGGCTCGCCGTCACGCGCCGGCCCCCACCCGCCCGTCGGCGGCAGCCGGGCATCGTCCTCGGTGAGGATGGCCTGGCGCAGGTCCCGCAGCCGCCGGCTCGGCTCCAGGCCGAGCTCACGGCGCAGCGACGAGCGCAGCCGGTCGAAGGAGGCCAGCGCGTCGGCACCCCGCCCGCTGCCGTACAGCGCGACCATGAAGGCCGCCTGCAGGCGGTCACGCCCGGGATGAGTTCGGGCCAGCGCGGTGAGTTCCGGTACGGCTCGCGCGTGCCGGCCCAGACTCAGCTCGACCTCCAGCCGATCCTCGATCACCTGCAGCCGCGACTCCTCCAGGCTCATGGCCTCGGGCTCCAGCACGCCATCTGCGAGACCGGCGATGGCCGGCCCGCGCCACAGGTTCTCCGCCCGCAGGAAATACCCGACGGCCTCCGCCGCGCGACCCGCAGCCAGCGACCGCCGAGCCCGGTGGGCCTCGTCGTCGAACCGTGTCCGGTCCAGCTCGCCGGGCTCCACATCCAGCAGGTAACCGCCCGGCCGCCGGACGAGCGAGCGCTCGGGCAGGCCGCCGGCGATGAGCAGGCGGCGCAGGGCCGCGGCGCAGTTGCGGATCTGACTGGCCGCGGTGGCCGGCGGCCGCAGCGGCCACAGGCAGTCGACCAGCCTGTCGGCCGGGACCACCCGGCCGACCCGCAGCAGCAGCACGGCCAGGATCCGCTGCTGCCGGCGGCCGCCGAGCGGCAGGGGCGTTCCTTCGACGGACGCTTCCAGCGGACCGAGGATCCGGAAATCCATGCAATGACCTCCATGCCGACCGCACCCCTCGCACGGCCTGGTCACCAGGTTGCCCAGCACGGGTTGGCGTTTCCTTGGCAGCGTCGTACGGCGCTGCCGACCAACCGGAGCACCCCCGACGTCAGCCCGCCATCACCGTCGCATCGCCCGGACGCCGCTCCCGCCCCGGAGCAACGTCGGCTATCCGGCCGGGACGCCGACCGGGCGGCCGTCGTGCCGCTCCAGTAGGGCCCGGACGACGTCCGCCTCGGAACTGCCGAGCGCTTCCAGGATGCCCAGCGCCTCCGGCCAGGCCCGCGAGGAGTCCTCCAGGTGACCCAGGGTGATCAGCGCGCGGGCGCGTACCAGGGGTGCCCCGATCGCCTCCGCGCGATGTGCCGCCTCGCCGGCGAGGCGGGCCGCCTGCACGGCGTCGCCGTTCTGCCGGGCGACCTCGCCCAAGGCAGCCAGCGCGTCGATCTCGATCACCGCGGCGCCGGACTGTCGGGCCAGCGTGACCGCCCGCTCCAACGAGGAGCTGGCCAACAGCGGCGTCCGCTCGGCGACGGACGTCGCGAGGCCGACCAGGGCCTCGGCCTCCGTCGCCAACGTGCGCGCCGACCTGGCCCACTCGGCGGCCCGGGTATATCGGGCTGCCGCGCCGGTGAGGTTGCCGGTCAGCCGGAGCAGGCCCCCCTCGGCGATGTCGATCGACGCCTTGCAGTGCCAGTCGTCGGTACGGTCGGCGAGACGCTGCGCGGCTGCGAGCGCCGACCTCGCCTCCGGCACGTCGCCGCGTAGTGTGTGGATCTGGCCGATCCCGGCCAGTGCGTTCGCCTCGATCGAGGCCATGTCGACCTCGTGGGCCGTCCGCACCGCCGCGTGGAGATCGCCCAGGGCGGCCGGGTACTCACCCCGGACGGTGCGCACCAGGCCGAGGTTGGTGAGGATGACCGCCTCGTTGGGTCGTCCGCCGTCCTCCCGGTGGATGACGATGGCGGCGGTGAGTCGCTCGACCGCCAGCCGCAGTCGACCGGCCATGGCGTAGATCGTCCCGAGGTTGCTCGCCATCACCGCGATGCCGTAACGGTGGCGGATCCGCTCGTTGAGCCGCAACGCGTGCTCGAAGCAGGCCGCCGCCGTCGCCAGTTGCCCGAGATCACCGAAGACCGCGCCGAGCGAGCCGGCTGCGGCGGCCTGACCCTGCGCGTGCCGGGCGCTGCGGAACAGGTGACCCGCCCGTCGTAGGTGCGCGATTGCGACCAGTTGGTTGCCCGTGAGGTGGTACACGTTGCCCAGACTCATGTGTGCCGACGCCCGCAGAGACGGGTGCGCGTCCCCGTTTGACGCGTGCAGCGCCGCCTGCGCCACGAGCAGCCAGTTCAGTGAGTTGCGGGTGACCCAGAAGTATGTTCGTAGCTGGTCGGCGAGCAGGGCGGCAGCGGCCCTCGACGTGCTGTCGGCGGCGGCCCTGATCAGCGCCACCATGTTTGACTCCTCGGCCTCGAGCCAGGCCAGTGCCGTGGCACGGTCACCGATGCCGGCGTCACCCGCCGCTAGGCCCGTCGGCAGCTCCAGGCGGACCCGCCCCGGCGCCAACAGGTCGCCGGCAGCCTGGGCGCGGACCAGGTACCACGCGAACAGGCGCGCGAGGACGGCAGGCGCCTCGGGCCGGCCGGCCTGCCGCGCACTGTGTTGGCCCGCGTAGCGACCCAGCAGGTCGTGCAGCGTGACGCGATCGTCGTCGAAGTCCACCAGGTGTGCCGAGAAGAGTCGGGCCAGCGTCCGGCGGGCCGCGTCCACCGATGTCTGCGCCAGGTGTGCGACCGCGTCGACCGACAGACTGAGCCCTGGAACGGTGCCGAGGAGGCGGAACATCCGCTGGGCCTCGCCGGGGAGCCGGGTGTAGGAGAGGTCGAACGCCGTCTGCACGGCGACACTCGGGTCGTCGTCGATCGCCAGGGCGGCGACGCTGCGCTGCCGTAACTGCCCCACGTACGCCGACACCGCGAGGTCCGGCTCGTCGTGCAGCAGTGCCGCCGCGATCCGCAGGGCCAGTGGGAGCCGACCGCAGACCTGGGCGAGGTCCCGGATCGCGTCACGATCGGCGGCTCGCGGGTCGGCGCCGAGCAGGACGGTGAGCAGCTCGATCGCGTCCGGTTCCGGGAGCAGTCCGATGGTCAGGCGGCGGGCGTCCTGCTGGGCCACGAGCCCGGTCAGGCGGTCCCGGCTGGTGACCACCACCAGGCTCTCCGCAGACCCGGGCAGCAACGGCCGCACCTGCTCGGCGTCGAGGGCATTGTCCAGAACGATCAGCAGCCGGCGATCGGCGACGACGGTGCGGTAGAGCGCCGACGCCTCCTCGGGGTCGGCCGGGATGCGTCCCGCCGGCACCCCCAGACCCCGCAGCAGCGCGCCGAGCGCCTCCGCCGAGCGCATCGGCCGGCCGGCGGAGTAACCCCGCAGGTTGAGGAAGAGCTGCCCGTCCGGGAAGCGGTCACGGACGCTGTGCGCCCACCGGATGGCGGTCGCCGTCTTTCCGACACCCGCCGTGCCGACGACCGCGCAGAGGATCAGGACCTGCGGCGCTGCCGCGTCGGCGAGCAGGCGGTCGAGCTGACGCGATTCGGCGTCGCGGCCGACGAAGTGTCCCGGCGGCAGCGGTAGCTGCGCCGGCCCGGTGGAGGACGTGGGCGTGGCGTCCGAGGCCGCGGTGGCGCGGGACAGCTTCCGGTACGTCGCCTGGATCTGCTCTCCGGGCGCGACACCGAGGTCGGTGGCGAGCCGATCTGTGAGAGTGTCGTAGGCCGCGATGGCCTCGCCGCGACGACCGATCCCGCTCAGGGCCAGCATCAGCAGCTCGACCGGGCGCTCGCGGGTCGGCGCCTCGCTGATCAGCTCGTGCAGCGGCGCCAGTATCTCCCGGTGCTGGCCGGCGTCGAGGCGGGCGCCGAGCAGCTCTTCCTGCGCGGTCAGTCGTGCCTCGTCGAGATCCGGGAAGAGCCGGCCCCGCTGGGCGTCGTCGAAGACGTCGGCCAGGGCGGCGCCCCGCCACAGACCGAGCGCGCTACTGAGCATCGCGATGCGCTGATCGGCATCGGTGACGCCCCTGCTTTGCGTCACCAGGGCGGTGAACCGGTGCACGTCGACCCGCTCTGCCGGGATTTCCAGTGCGTAGCTGTTGGGTCGGGCGAGCAACGCGGGCTCCGTCGACCGGCCCAGCTCCAGCGTGGACCGCAGGTGCGAGATCATGGCCTGCAGGCCCGCTCGTGCCTGGGCCGGAGGCCGATCTTCCCAGAGCAGGTCGATGAGTCGCTCCGCGGAATGGAACTGGCCCGGTCGTATCGCGAGGATGGCGAGCAGCCGTCGCTCCTGACGACGTCGGACGGGCACGACCCGTCCGCCGATGACAGCCTCGACGGGGCCAAGCAGTCGCAGCTCCACAGCCGCAGGCTAACAAGGCACACCGACGTCGACGCAGGGCCATATGTCTATCTGGGATGCCCCCGGCGGCCAGCTTCCCCAGGTGGCGCAAGCCGACGCGGATGACGGATCTCAGGGCCCCCGCGCCGCCGGGGGACCCTGACGTCCGCCTGCCGTTCAGCTGATCCAGGGGGTGCACGTCCAGGCGCCGCCGTTGAGGCTGAAGCAGGCCTGGTGCTCGTCGGAGGAGTCGAGATCCTCGAGCATGTTGGTCCACACCCCGCCGTTGGTGGAGAGGAACTGCTTGCTGAGGCTGCCCGTGTACCAGTAGCCGTAGGACGACCACACCCGGCGCTCGATGCGTACGGTGAACGTGGCACCCGCGTAGCGGACGTACTGGTCGTTCTGCAGGCGTGCCCAGGCCGCTCTGCAGCCGGGCGACTTCACCACGACGATGCCGAGCCCGCTGTCGTAGCCGCCGCCGGTCCAGCCGTACCGGGTGCCGCTGCATTGACCGTTGGGATCGACGTTGTGACAGCCGGTGCCCGAACACGCGGCCAGCGCCGGCGACACCGGTACCGCCGCGGCGACCATGCCGAATCCCATGAACGCCACCAGGGCGATCAGCGTCCGCGCCAGGCGATGCGTCCGGACCTTCGCTACCTTCATGCTGTTCTCCTCAATCGTGCTGCATGTCGTGGAGGTGATCCTTCGGCGTCGCCGCATCGCGGCCGCATCGTCAGGCCATCCGCGCCGCGTCGCGCCGCCATCGCCGTCTGCGGCGGGCACCGCGGAGCCTCCGGAGAGGAACGAGGGGACTCGCGGTACAGCAGGGGGTACGCCGCGCCGTGACGCCGGAGCGGTACGCCCACGATGACCTCGTGATGCGCCGACGGTGTGCGCGGTTCCGACACTGCATCGATCCCGAGCATCCTGGAGGATCCGCAGTGTCAACATCACCGCCCCGCCCCGCGCTGCCGCGCGGGCTCAGCCCCGGCGCCGCCCGTCGCGCCGTCACCGCCGCGCTCGCCGCCGCCGCGCTCGTCGCCAGCGGTCTCGTGGCGCTTCCCGCGCCGGCTGCCGCGGCGCCGGACCCGCCCCCGAAGGATGTGGCGGTCACCGCGGTACCGCCCGGCCAGCGGGACTCGACCCTCAAGCAGGGCTGGCGGACGTCGCAGGATCGGGCCTGGACCCTCTCCGGCGACATGACCGGTCTGCACGTGCTCGTGGCGTCGGCGGCCTCCGGTTACAGCTGGACGACCGCGGCGACGCTGAGCGAGCCGGGGCTGGAGACCGACCAGTGGATCGGCAACGGCTGCCTCACCGAGTCGGGCCGGCGGCTGGTCGTCACGTACGCGCCGCGCGCCTACACCAACAAGCCCGACCTGTTCGACCGCGGCGCCTTCGTGGCGGTCGTGGACCTCAAGAACCAGTCCGTCCGGAAGGTGGCCGCGCACGCGTCTCTCGCGTACTTCAGCCCCGGCTGCGGTACCGGTGAGAACGTCGTGCTGAGCACGTTCACCGGCGGCGACACCGGCTCGGGCAAGACCCGGCTGACGCAGCTCGACGCCGCGACCGGCTCCGTGGCACCGCCGATCCAGGTGGCGGGCCAGCTCACCTCGGCGCTACCGGTCGCGGGCAGGATCATCGCCGCCGATAACGGCGCGCTGGTCAAGGTCGACGGCAAGGGCCGCCGGTCGGCCGTCGCGAGGACCACCGGCGTACCGTTCCGGCTGGCGGCCAACGGCGACGGCGTCGTGTACATGGATGCCGACAGCAAGGCCGGCCGGGTGAAGCGGACCGTTGTGCGGTCCGGCGCGACGGCCACGCTGGCCGAGGGCGGCACGACCGACATGAACGTCGTCAAGGGCGCGGGCGGTCGGGTCGGCATCACCGGTACCCCCGGCAGGACGCACAAACTGCCCACGGGTGTCGCGAAGCTCGACGCGACCGTACAGGCGGAGATGTCCAGCCAGGGTGACCTGCTGCTGGACGACATCAAGTGGACGACCGACCCGCGGGCGGCGCAGGCCACGGACGACCGCCGCGGACGGTCGCTCGTCATGAAGGCCAAGGTGCCGGCGACCGGTCGCAGCGTGAACTTCGCGGTCGCGCCAACCACGCCGACGTCGGGCGACGCTGGCGCTCGGGCGAACCCGAGGACGCCGGGGCGGGCCCCGTCGACACCGGGTGCCACGACGCTGGCGACACCGCTGCACGACCCGGTGGACACGGCCGCCTGGTGCGCGATCCCCCGCAACGACGTGCGGGTACAGGTGTACCAGCCGCGCGCCCGGGAGATCGAATGGGTTGTTGACATGGCGGTGCAGGACTCGCTGATCCTCAACCGGGGCAACAACTTCAACCAGTCCGGTCTGCCGGGTTACAACGTCGCTCAATGGTTCCCGATGCGGCCCCTCGACGGCGGCGGCCACGTGCCCGCTCAGATCATGCTCGGCATTCTCGCGCAGGAGTCGAACCTGTGGCAGGCCTCGCCGCACGTCCTGCCTGGCGAGTTCGGTAACCCGCTCGTCGGCAACTACTACGGGCTCGACATCTACGACGCCGACACGAGCGACGACTGGGCGATCCGCTGGGACAAGTCCGACTGCGGCTACGGCGTCGGGCAGGTCACCGACGGTATGCGCAAGCCCGGCTTCCAGAAGCCGAACGAGGTCCCGCTGCCGTACAACCAGCAGCTGGCCATCGCCGTGGACTTCGCCGCGAACATCTCCCAGTCGTTGCGAATCCTGCAGGACAAGTGGAACCAGGTCCACGCGTACAACATGAAGGTCAACGGCGGCGACCCGCAGTACATCGAGAACTGGTTCTTCGCGGTGTGGGCCTACAACACCGGGTTCTACGCGCCGCAGGGCAGCACGGACGAGCCGTGGGGCGTCGGCTGGGCGAACAACCCGGCCAACCCGCGGTACCCGGCGAACCGCAAGGCGTTCCTGGAGGAGGCCTACGACGACGCGCGGCACCCGAGCCAATGGCCGTACCCGGAAAAGATCATGGGTTGGGCCGGACACCCGCTCAACGCGATCGAGAAGCCGGACACCTACACCGACGGCTACCGGTACGCGTGGTGGAGCACGAACGACGGGCGGGCGCGGGTGAAGCCGCACCTTCAGACGTTCTGCGACCAGTCCAACGACTGCTACTACGGCAACAACCTCCCGCCGACGGCGCCGGACGTGATCGACGAGCCGGCCGGCCCGTGCCACCACGTGAACGTCATCGGCGAACGGGACCTCAAGTGCTGGTACAACCGATCGGCGGACTGGAAACCGGGCTGTCTGGACTGTGGGAACGCCGCCATCAGGTACGACCCCGGCTGGGAGTATCCGGCCGCCGGGGTGAGCTACCTACCGAAGTGCGGCACCGAACTCCCGGCGAACGCGCTCGTGGTCGACGATGTGATCAACGAAGTCGTCAGCCCACGCCGTGACGAGGCCGGTTGGCTCTGCACCAGACGGACGAACAGCGGCACGTTCACGCACGGGTTCGCCGGCGAGACACAGAACGGCACGCTCCAGTACCCGGGCAAGATCGACCTGCACCAGGTCGGCGGGGGGTACGGCGCGCACTACTGGTTCACACACACCCGCGAGCCGGGCAGCAACCTCTACGTCAGCGGAACATGGACGCTGGACCGGACGGTGAACGGCTGGATGCGGGTCATGGTCCACATTCCCGATCACCTCGGTACCACGCAGCAGGCGGCGTACAAGATCACGACAAAGAACGGCGTGGTCAAGACCCGCATGGTCCAGCAGCGCGGGTACGCGAACCGGTGGGTGGCGCTCGGCGTGTTCGAGTTCAACAACGTCCCGACGGTGGAGCTGACCAACACGGTGTCGGACCTGACCCCCGAGGAGCTGGCGCAGCTGCGTGACGATGTGCCGGCCAGCGGGCAGGGCGACCTGGCGCTGGGCCGGCCGCAGGAGAACGTGGCCTTCGACGCGGCGGCGTTCATCCCGCTGCCGGGCAAGCCGCAGCACCAGGTGGTGGCGCTCGGCGACTCGTTCTCGTCGGGCGAGGGCGCCTCGCCGGTGAACGGATCGGACTACTACCGCGAGTCGGACAACAACAGCAACAACGCCTACCGCAACGGCTGCCACCGCTCGAAGAACGCGTGGTCGCGCAAGGCGGTGCTACCCGGTTCGTCCACGCCGATCGGACTGCGGGCGGACATCACGAGCCAACAGCACGACGTCAACATGGACTATCACCTGATCGCCTGCTCGGGCGCGGAGACGGAGAACATCCTGCCCCTGCGTACCGTCAGCAACGAGCCCCGCAACGCCGACGGTCAACGGGGCATGGGCCAGTACCTGGAGGCGTCCCAGCTCGACAAGGGCTACCTGGACGAGAACACCACCCTGGTCACGATCTCGATCGGCGGCAACGACGCGAGGTTCGGCCCGGTGGTCAAGGAGTGCCTCGTCATGGCCGGCCCACTGGACTGCTTCAAGGCGAAACTGTCGGGCGAGACGGACACCGTGGACGTGTCGACCCGGCGCCGCATCGCCGACGCGGTTCCGCGGTCGAACACGAAGGTGCTGGAAGAGATTCACCGGAAGGCGCCGAACGCCAAGATCATGCTGATGGGGTACCCGAAGCTCGTCGAGATCGGCGGCGACCCGCTCTGCGCCCTCAAGCTCGTCCTCAGCGACGAGGAGCGGGTGTGGCTCACCGAGATGAGCGTGCTGCTGCGTGACGAGCAGTTGGACGTCGTCCACGACTTCAACACCGCGCACGGCGCGACGATCGCGTACTACTCCGACCCGATCGACGAGTTCGCGGGCAAGGCGGTCTGCGGCTCGCCGGCCGGCATCCACGGGGTCGTGACGGACAAGTCGCCGGGTGACACCCCGGACGGCCCGACATCGACGCAGTCCTTCCACCCCAACAGCCCGACCGGTGTCAGCCTTTTCGCGCAATCGATGAACTTTACGGTCGCGCAGATGTATCCCTGACGAACGCCGCACGGTCCGGAGCCCGGGCGGCCGTCGGCTGCTCGGGCTCCCGGCTCTGCGCATGCCCCGCAACGCCGGTACGGGCGCGCGCTCCGCACCGACGACGGAGCGTCCCTGGAGGTGGCCAAGCCGCGGTGGGCGACCAGGCCGCCGTCGATGTTAGGTTCGCGGACACGACGGTGCGGATCACCGCTGGGCATTTCCACGCGGCTGACGGTGTCGAAGACTGGCGTTGTCTCTACCACCTGGTCTCGGCCCACTTCCGGACCGGCTCGCTGTCTGCGGGGATCGCGTTCGTCGATGAGATCGGTCGGCTCGCGGGCCCCGACGAGCAGGAGCAATCCAACGTGGACCTGCCCCACCTGGGCGTCACCGTGTCGCTGTCCCGGCGGGACGTCTCACTGGCGCGACGGATATCGGCCGCTGCCCGTGCGCTGGGCATCCCCGCCGACCCCGCCGCAGTGCAGCTCCTCAACATCACCCTCGACGCCGCGGTGAGCTCGGACGTGCTGCCGTTCTGGCAGGCGCTGCTGGGATACCGGCAGATCGGTGACGACTACCTGGCCGACCCGGCGCGACGGGGCCCCGGGCTCGGGCTGCAACACACGGACACGACGCGGTCGCAACGCAATCGGATGCATGTCAGGTCAACGACCGGCCAGACATCATCGAACCGCAGACAATGATCGAGGTCCTGCTTGCGTCGGCATGAGTCGCCGCCACGCCCGCTGTACCTGCTCGTTCGGCCGGCGGGTGAGTCAGCCTCTTCGTACCGTGGCCCCGGCGCGAATCGCCCGCGGTATCTCGGCGACGTCGTCGACACGATCCAACAGCGTGGCAAGTTCGTCGCCGGACGCGGGTGAGTTCACCTCGACCTGGTAGGTGATGCCGCTCGATATCCACGTCTGCGTGTCGAAGCCTCCCTCCGCCGATACACGTACCCCGTCGATCCGGATGCCGAGTACGTTTGCCTCCCGATACACGTCGTTCAGAACGCAGCCGGCCGCAGCGAGGTGCAACAGGTGCGCCCCGGTGAAGTCCGCCTCGACGGTGACGCCCTCGGGTGTCCAGCGATGAGGGAACCCGATCGCACCACCGTCATCCGATCTGAACGAGCCGGCGCCGACCACGACCGCGAACTGCTCCATCGGTTGCTCCTGTCCGCCGCGCCTGAACCGATCGGCTCATTGTTGCCCGTCACCAGTATCACCACCAGGTACGGCGACCCTCGCCGCCGCCGCCGAGAAGGCGCGGCGGTCGTCGCCGCGGCATCCGGCTCTACCTGCGGGCCATCGACTTGGGCCCGGATGCCGACCCCGTCCGTCAGGGCGGGATCCACCTCAGTCTCTCGGAGGTGCTCGTCCAGCTTGGCCGCTATCCCGAGGCGATGACCGAGGCCGACCGCGCGTTGACGCTGTTCCAGGCTGGGAACGACCGCGACCGTGAGGCGGCGGCGCGCAACGACATCGGCTGGATCCACTACCTCGCCGACGACTACGAACAGGCGCTGGCCAGCTGCACTGAGGCACTGGCGCTGTTCGAGGCGGTCGATAACCGCTCCGGTCAGGCGTACACCTGGGACAGTCTGGGTCAGGCCCACCACAAGCTCGGCCACGAGGACGAGGCCAGCTACTGCCACCAACGCTCATTGGACATGCTGCGTGAACTCGGCCATCGGTACCCGGAGGCGACGATCCTCCTGCACATCGGCGACTGTCACGAGGTCGGCGGGCGGGAGACCGAGGCGCGACTCGCGTGGCAGGAGGCGCTGGCCATCCTCGAGGCGCTCGACCACCCCGACGCCGAGGACGCCCGAGCGAGGCTGAGCGGGTAGCGATCCGAGCAGCGGAGAAGCGCGCTCCGACGCCTACCGCCCGCCGGCCGCGGTGAGCCGCAGCCACCTGGCGAACGGCTCACCGCGACGGGTCGATCGCCGAGGTGACGATCGATTGCGGAACGGTGTTGCCTACTGACCGGATCCCGCTGTGTAGAGCTCGTCTTCGCTGATGACCGGTGCGGCGTTGTCCTCGGGGCGTCCGACGCGTGCGGCCGAACTGAAGAGGGGACCGCGTGCGGGGTGTACGGGAGCGAAGGCGGCAAAGCCCTGCTCCTTCGGGATGTCGTCGTAGACCGCCTCCATCCCGCCACGGAGTAGGTAGGTCTCGTGCCAGAAGCCCGTACCGCCGCTGTCGCGCAGGAAGTTGCGCCACCAGATCCGGTGTGGTTCCGAACGGGCCCAGGACAACAGGGAGGGCAGGTCCCGCCAGTATTGCCGAATGCCGACGTGCATCGGGAACAGCGACCACAGCAGGGGCTCATGCCGAAGGAGACCCTCGGGGTTGTCGCTGGCGGATCGGCCGATCTGCGGGCCGTAACCCATCAGCGTCCGCAGGCCAAAGAGCCGGTTGACGCGCATGCCCAGATAGACGACCACCAGGTCCGGGTAGGGCGACAGGTCGACAGTTTGCCGATTCACACTCGTGTTCATCGTGAATCTCCTCGTTCTGAGTTCTAGTGGGCGGGGGCGAGGGCTGTTCGTCGTTGACGATCAGCCCGCGATGAAGCGCGCCGTCATCCATGGAGCTGGCCTGCGTCGGGCGACGGTCGTGACGTACAGGACCAGGCCGGTGGTGGTGAGGACGAAGCCGGCCCAGACGGTGGACAGGGTGCCCCAACCGGCGTCAAGGGTGATCGCGCCGCCGATCGCGCCGAGAGAGTTGGCCAGGTTGAGAGCGGCCAGGTTGAGGGCACCCATCAGCGTCGGGGCGTCGGGGCCGAAGCTGGTCAGCCGTACTTGGATGCTGGGGATCGCGTACATCATGGTCGCGCCGACGCCGAACAGGCACGGCAGCAGAACCTCGAGGCTGCTGCCGGCGACGCCGATCAGCACGAGGAGTGCCAGAGCGCCGCCGTAGCCCCAGGTCAGACCGCGATCTGCCGAGCGGTCGGCGACGCGGCCGCCGAGATGGTTGCCGACCGCCATGCCGAGGCCGAAGACGGCCAGTGCGAGCGGAATGACTGAGGCGTCCCGCCCTACGGCGTCGGTGACGAATGGGCCGATGAACGTGTAAACGGCAAAGATGCTGGAGATGCCGAGCGCCGCGACGACGACCATCAGCCATACGTTCGGTCGACGCAACGCCCGCAACTCGCTGGCGACCGAACTGCCGCGCAGTTCGTCGGTGCGCGGCAGCCAGGCAACGAGGGCGGCGCCAGCGAGCAGACCCACGGCGACAACGGTCCAGTACATGACACGCCAGCCCGCGTTCTGACCAATGAGAGTGCCCAGGGGGGACCCGGCGATGGTGGCGATGGTCAGGCCGCCCATCACGGTGGCGAATGCCCTGCCGCCCCTTCCCGGTCCGTAGACGTAGGCGGCGACCACAGCTCCCGCGCCGAAGAACGCACCCTGCACGCTCCCGGCGATGAATCGGAAGATGACGAGTGACGTGATGTCAGGAGCCAGCGCGGAGAGCCCGTTGCCGACCAGGAACAGTCCGATCAGGCCGATCAGTAGTCGGCGCCTGTTCGTTCGTGCGGCGAGCAGGATGATCGTCGGAGAACCGATCACCACTCCGAGGGCGTACGCGGTGATCGCATACGTCGCCACCGGAATAGACACGTCCAGGTCGGACGCGAAGAGCTGGATGATGCCGTTGCTACCGAACTCGCCGGTACCGATCGCGAAGGTGCCCAGCGCCAGCGCCAGCAACGTCAGCTTCGGATGTCTCACGGGTGGTGTGGTCGAGGCGCGCCGGTTCTCCGCGGCGGCACACTGACCCTCAAATGCCTGCTGGTGCATCGCGTTCCTCCGCAGATTCACTCGTGTGAGCGGGGTTCGGGCACGCCCGTAGGCCGGTGGTCGACGCAGATCCGGGGAAATACCGAGGTGACCTTCCCGTCGCGCCTGACCAGGGCCCCGAGCTGGTGGACTACCCCCAGCCCGGCCCTGGCCGGTCGAGGGCCGGCCTCCAGCCCTCTCTTGCGCCTCGTCAGCGCGCGGCGCGCTTGATGAGTTCGGCCGCGGCGAAGGGCTGCGAGATCATGGCGACGTGCGACGCGTTGACCTCCCGGACCTGCGCGCCGGCCCGCTCTGCCATGAACCGCTGCGCCTCGGCAGGCAGCACCTGGTCGTTGCGGGCAACGAGGTACCAGGAAGGAATGTTCTTCCAGGCCGGTACGCCCGACGGCTCCCCGAGAGTGCGCGCGTCGGCAGGCCGCTGCCCGGTCCACATCAGCTCGGCGGTCGCCTTCGGCACGTCAGCGGCGAACACCTCCCGGAAGAACTGCCGTTTGATGTACCCGTCGACGAGGCCGGCCTCGTAGGGCCGAAAGTCCAGCGCCGCCTCATTGAGCTTGCTTCCCGGGTACTTCGTCTGTAGACCCAGCAGCGTCTCGCCCTGATCGGGCGCGAACGCGGCCACGTAGGCCAACGCCTTCACATTCGGGTTGCCGGTCGCCGCGTTCGTGGCGACGATCCCCCCGTACGAGTGGGCGGCGAGCACGATCGGGCCGCTCAGAGTGGCGAGGACGCTCGCCAGGTACGCGGAGTCGGAGGCCACGCTGCGCAGCGGGTTCGCCGGAGCGATGACCGGGTATCCGTCGCGGATGAGGCGAGTGGCGACGTCGTTCCAGCCGGAGGCATCGGCAAAGGCGCCGTGCACGAGTACCACCGTGGGCTTCGGCTGATTGGCGGGTCGCGGGTGGGCCTGTGCGGCGGGTGCCCCGAGCGCAGCCCCGGCGGCGGCCGCGGCGGCACCGGCCAGCAGTGTTCGGCGGGTTGTCGTCATTGATATGAGCCTTTCAGTAGTCGTTTCCGGAAGAGATTCCGGTTGAACCTAAAAGGCGTTGCTTGACGGACACTGAACGGGAATGCAGCTCGACTGCCGGGCGATTTCCGTGTTCGTCAAGTCGTTCGGCCTAGTCTGCGGCCATGACATTCTCGAAGAGCGAAACCGCTGCCAAATGGGCCTTGGTGATCCACTTCGTCTGGTACGTGGTCGCCAACCTCGCCCAAATCGTGGTCTGGTGGTTCGTCACCCCGGACCAATTCTTCTGGCCGGTCTGGTCGATCGTCGCCTGGAGCATCGGGCTGGCGTTCCACTTCTGGGCGGTGCGGAGATTCCTGTCCACTTCGCACAACTCCTGGCAACTGCGCCCGGGGCGCTGACGGCGCCATTCCTCTCGGAGTTCGTCCGTGATCCATTCACGGTCGGGGCGCTCGCGCCGAGCAGTTCGGGGCCGGCACGGGTCACCAGGGGACTTCCCGAGCGGCGAAGAATCCGCCGATGGGACCGTCCGGACCGATCTGGGCCATCCGTACGGTGTTCTCCGAGCCCTGCGGGGCGGGCCTCTGCGCACCGAGCCGTTCCCGCCTCGGTCCGGGGATCTCCTGGACCACCGTCAATTACGACGTATGGCCGGGCGGCGGTCGGTCCTGATTGCGCTTCCCACCTCAGGCCGCGGCGCTTCGCCGTCGATCCGGAAGCTCACCGCGGCCTGAGCGGGCAATGGGTGGGCCGTGATCAGCCGAGCCCGGCCGATCCGATGGCGGCGGGGAGGTCGTCCGGGTGCGAGAGCATCGGCGAGTGTGCGGAGTCCAGCTCGATCACCTGGGTCGGGGACGTCGAGACGGCGTCGATCTCGGCGATCAGCCGTCGTTGCGGCGCCGGCGGAACGGCGTTCTCCTTGGTGCAGACCACGTACGTCTTGGGTACCGAGCCGTAGCGCTCGCGGGTCACGACCGGGGCATCGGCCGCGATGCCGACCGGCGCGGCCGGGGCGAGCAGGTCGATGGCGGAATCGGCGGTGGCCGCGTCGACGTCGCCGTATAACGCCTCCCGTACGGCCCGACCGATCTCGACGCGGATGTCGATCGCGGAGCGGGGGCATCGTTCCGGGCTCAGGACGCAGACGCGTCCAGCTATGACGGGACGGCGGCAAGTTCCGCGGCGCCGAACGAGACGGCGAAGCGCTTGCACCAGATGCTGACGCTGCGGAACTCCGCCGGGTCGACTCCGGCGGCCAGCCGGTACACCTGATCGCCCTGGTTGCCCTTGAGTTTGCCCAGTTCCGCGTACCGACCGTCGTCGAACACCCGCCAGCCGGCGGTGCCTGCGCGAACCCGCTGATCGGACAACCACACCCGTAGGTCAGGGCCGTCGCTGGTGTCCAGCCCGTCGATCTCCAGCTGGTGACTGCCGTCCGGGTTGCGGACCATCCGGACCGTGCCGCTGGTGTCGTGCTCGTGGGTGATGAAGGTTCCCTCTGCGAGAACGATCGGTGCGGCCGGGACGTCCGCGGCGTCGGATGAGGACCGAGACGGCTGCGCGGACTGAGACGGCTGCGGGACGGTGGAGAGGGGCTCCGCCACGACCGTGTCGGTGAACAACCGCCACGGTTGGAACCAGTAGAGCGCTCCTGCGGCACCGATGCCGAGCACGGCAACGACGATCCAGGCGACAGGAGCGCGGAGAAGACGGCGAGTCACGGTTCAAGTCAAGCCGCCGGACCTCATCGTGACCAGGCGGGGCCGGATTACCGATCGCTTACGGCACGTGCGGGGCGATCCGGCCGAAGATGTGGGCCGTTGCGGCGTCACGGATACGGGGGCCGGCTCCACCGGAGGCCGGCCCCCGTATCGGGCGTACGCCCCTGACCAGGTCGTCTACTCCGGCCTGCGTGACGCTGCGATAGTCACGCAAAGAGGTTGCCGGCGAGGTCGGCGTAGAAGAGGGCGGGGTCGCGGGAGAGCGAGGCCTTGACGTTGGCGGTGGGCTTGTCGGCGATGACTTCGATCTTGCCCGCCTCCAGCCCGTCGAGGGCCTGGGTGACCACCTCGTGGGGCGCGAGCTTGGGGATGTCGATGCCGGCCATCATGTCCGTGTCGGCGATCGCCAGCGCCAGGGCGGTGACCAGAGTCTTCTGGTCGGCCAACTCGAGTCGGATGCCGTTCGTCAGGGACCACTCCGCGGCCTTCGAGGCGGCGTAGCCGTTGCTGCCGGGGGAGAAGGTGTACCAGCTCAACGCGGAGATGACGTTGAGAATGGCGCCACCGGCCAGCCTCGGCGCGAACGCGCGGGTGACGTTGAGGGTTCCCCAGAAGTTGGTGTCGAAGTCTTTGCGGATGTTCTCCGTCGAGGGCCCGAGCAGCGGGGCGTCCGTGGAGGTGCCGGCGTTGTTGATGAGGATGTCGAGGTCGCCCACCTGGGCCGCCGCGGCCTCGATGGACGCCGGATCCGTGATGTCCATCTGGAGGGCGATGGCACCGGGAATGTCGATGCTTTCCACACGCCGGGCGGTCGCATAGACGGTGGCGCCGCGGGCGAGGAGTGCCTCGGCGAACGCCTTGCCGAGGCCGCGGTTGGCGCCGGTCACGAGAGCTGTTGAGCCGTTGATTTCCATACCAACACGCTAGAACCTCACGTTGACGTTAGAGGCAAATGCTGCGAGGTTAATCACGGCCGCCCGTGTCCGCAGGAGCATCGCCCGGCTCAGGGCGACCCGCACGGCGACTGATGAAGCCCGACGGGTCGCCGCGCTCCACCCGTACCGTCCATCTCCCCACGGCCAGGACGTGGTTGCCTCCGCCGGGTCCGGATAGCCTGGCCGGCTTCCTCCTCACCGCGGTGCGTGCGGGCTGGTGGCGTACCGACGCGGCCCCTCGGTGGCCTGCTGCCGATGAACGTCGCGGGCGATCAGCGGCTCGACCAGTGCGAGCAGCAGAGCAGCGGCGGCGACCAGCCCACCCACCAGTGCGGTGTCGGCGATGCCGGGTCCGGACAGCAGGGCTCCGCCGAGGAGCGCCCCGCCGGCGATACCGACGTTGAAGGCAGCGGAGTTCCCGGCCGACGCCAGGTCTGAACTGCCGGGAGCCACCTCCAGCACCCGGTTCTGTAGGGCCGGGGTCAGCGCGCCGAGCGCGAAGCCGGACAGGGCGAGCATCACGGCTACAGCCGGTTGCCAGCCGGAGAACAGGTACAGGCCGACCAGCGAGACCACGAGAACGAGGAGCGAGCCCACCATGGTCCCCCGTTCACTGCGGTCGACCACGGCACCGGCGACCGCGATGCCACCAAAGTTGACCAGGCCGCGCAGCAGCAGCAGGGGGCCGATCGCCGCTGCGGGAAAGCCACTCACTTCGGTGAGGAACGGGGCGGTGTAGGTGAACGCGGTGAACAGTCCGGTGATGGACAGGGCGGTGGTCGCGACCAGGATCCAGTAGCGCGGGACGCTCGGCGCGGTGCCGGTCGCGGCGTGTGCGGCTCCGACCGGTGTCGTTGGCATCAGGACGGCGACCAGCCCGAGCGCGAGCAGGCCGAAGCCGGCCAGTGCCACGAAGGTCCAGCGCCAGCCCGCCTGCTGGCCCAGCCAGGTCCCTGCCGGCACGCCGAGCATCGGTGCGAGAGCCGAGCCGCCGAAGACCGTCGACATGGCCCGGCCACGTACCCGCTGCGGAAAGAGGCTGGCCGCCGCCGGCCCGACCACCGCCCAGAACACCGATTGACTGAGCGCCACGACGACCCGCGCCGCCAGCAACATCACATAGTCCACCGCCACCGCCGACAGCAGGGTCGCCACCACGAAGACACCCAGTAGCACGGATATCAGCAGCCGTCGCGGTACGCGGCGAGTGACGTACGCCAGCGGCACGGAGACGATCGCGACGGTCAACCCGTAGCCGGTCACCAGCATCCCGGCGTCGGCGAGCGACACCCCGAACTCCTCCGAGATCAAGGGGAGGAGGCCGACGGGCATCGTCTCCATCGCGACGTAGCAGAACGCCCCCACGGCGAGCGCAACGAGTGCCGCCACCGCCGTCCGCCGGTCTGTCGAGGGGTCGGCCTCGGTCGTCGGTTGACTGATGTGATCACTCCTTCGCCAGATGCGCCGCGTCCATGTCGAGCAGGCGACGTCGCGGATGCGTCGGTCGGGCTCGTCCAGCACCGTCGTTGACGAGCGCCTCGAAAGACCAGTGGGCGACCACCGGCTGCTCCCACCGATGCCGGCGTTCCGTCACTGGTTCTCCGGGTCCGTCGGGCGTCGACGCGGCGCGCGGAGTACCGCGGCGCCCAGGAGCCCGCCGAGCGCGTGGCAAAGGCTCACCCCGCCCAGCAGGACAGCCACGCCGGCACCGGCCGCCCCGCCGGCCAACGCGGATCCGATGGCGCCGGACGCGCTCTTCAGGCCAGCGCCGACGGTGAACACCTGGGTGTGCAGCTCGGGTGGCGCCTCCCGGCCACGCACCACCAGCAGGGAACAGAACATCAGGCCGTTGATCAGGCCGCTGATCGCGAAGGCAGGCAGGTAGACGGCAGGGGTGGTGTGGAACGCGGCGGCTGCGGCGAACGGGACGGCAGTCGCGAGGAGACAGACGAGGATGACGTTCTCGGGCAGCCACGAGCGCAGTGGGAAGTACACATACAGCAGTGATCCGGCCAGCGCGCCCAGCGCGATGAGGGACAGGATGACACCGGTCAGCGAGGTGCTGTGGACGCGCTGCGCCATCAGCGCGGCGGTCACCGGTAGCGCGCCGGCGCCCAGCTGCCCGAGGCAGCTGCCCAGCGTGACCGAGCCGAGGGCCGGCCGCCTGATGATGACCTTGGCGGCGGCGAGGAAGTCGGCCCCGCGCAGGTGATACCTCTCCGAGCGCTCGCGTCGCGCCAACGGCAGCGACCACAGCAGCAACGAGGCGGCGGCGGCCGAGCCGGCGAGGCAGAATACCGCGATCCGGCCGCCGAACGCGCCGGCCAACACCGCCGCCGCCGACGGTCCGACGATGCCCGCCAGGCCGTACAGGGTCGAATCGATGCCGTACGCGCTGCGCAGGCGCCCGGGGACGAGCTCGTTGAGCAGGCTGGTGAGCCCGCCGCTGAGACACGGGCCGACGCAACCGGCAGCCAGTGCGGCGGCGACGGCCACCCATCGGGGAGACGAGCCGGTGGCCACCGCGGTCAGTGCGAGCGCTGTGGCGTACACCAGAAGCGCACCGCTGTAGAACACCTTGCGCCGGGAGGTGGCGTCGGCCACCGCGCCGACCAGCGGCGCCGCGACCACGTGCGGGACCATGAGCGCAGCGACCAGCAGGCCGCCGAACCCGGCGCTCCGCGTGGTCTCGACGGCGAGCAGGACGAGCCCCACGCGGGCACCCTCGTCGGCCAGCCGGGCGAGTGAGGCGAGCAGCGAATATCGGACCAGATTGCTCCGCTCGCCGCCGGTATCGCGCTGGTCCGCGCCGGCATCGGTGAGCGTCATCCCCTCTCGGGCCACCGTCGCTGCTCCTCCCGCTACGCCATCTGCTGGGACTTACCCCCCAGCCGCCGTTCCGACCCACGGTCCCACCGCACCGTTGAGGGGCATCTCGAACGCCCTTCGGAAACAGGCCATAGCACTGCGCCGGCAGTTGGTTAGGCCCGCCGTTCGTCGCGCGGGCCTCCGTGGGTTGTTCAGCGGCCGCTGATGCGGGTGCCGGAGGTCGCATCACATGCGAATCGGCGGTGACCGTCCGAGTGGGGGTCACCGCCGATCGGTAGTCGAACCGGTCAGGCGGCGGAGCAGGCGGAGTCCAACTCCTTGAGGGCTGCTTCCAGAGCCTTCTTGCTGGGCTTGGCGTCGGCGGACTTGTTGTACGCGTCGCTCAGGGCCATCATCTCGTTCTGGATCTTCTCGGAGGCGGTGGTGACCACGTCGTTGGCGCCTATCGTGTGCGCCAGGATCGCGACCGAACCGGCGACCCACTGGGCGCTGACCGCGAAGTGCCCGGCCGGCGGGCCGATCTTCTCGGCCTTGGCGATCTTGGTGGCGTTGTCCTTGATGTCCTTGTTGATGTCGGCGCAGGCCTGCACCGTGGCCGCGTCGTTGGCCGCACTGCTGGCTGCGGTGGTGGTCGGGGCGGCGCTCGAGGCCGCCGGAGACGGCGCGGTCGCGGTGCTCTCGGATTCGGGCTGCGGATCGCAGCCGGACATCGCGAACGCCGCCCCGACGGCCAGGCCAGTCAGGACGAGTCGAGTTCGGTTCATCGATGTTTCCCCCGTGATCTTCATGATCGGCGCACGCTACCAGCCGCAGTCGATCGGGTGGGACCAGTTATCGGGCCAACGGCGGCTCTAGCCGGTGCGTCGTCGATCGACAGCAGGACCGGCTCGTCAACCCTCGATGGGCGTTCGACGGGCGCCGACGGGCCAGAGAACCGTGGTCGGGACGCCGTGGCGCCGCGCCCACTCGATGGTCCGGTCCGTCGACGCGGGGTGCAGGCCAGGTCTGCCGTCCCACACCGCCACGAGTCGCTGCACCCGTCGGACCAGTTCCCGGTTGGCGACCACGTACGCTGCGGTGTCCGAGCGGTCGTGTCCGGTGTGGACGACCGCGACCGCCCGGTCGAGCAGCTCGTCGAAGACCAGCCGATTCTCCGGCCTGATGACCGCGAGCCGGTAGTCGAGGGCCGGAAGGATCACCTCGTAGGTGCCGCCCAGGTCGAGGATCGTGCGCGCGAAGACCTGGTCCGCGCCGGCCGCCAAGCAGGTCACGCCGTGTACCGGCCGGTCGCTGATCCGGCCCAGCTCGACGCGGAGCGCGGCGGCGACGAGCAGTTCGGTGTCGCGGGTCAGGTTGATGTGCCCGGTCACGCCGACGCGGACCGGGTCGAGGTCAGGCGGCATCCGTCGGGCCTGTCCGCTGAGTGGGCACCGGGGGTGCCAACCGGATCAGCTCGAACCCGCTGTCGGACAGCACGTCAGGCAGTGCCCGGACCCCCTCGCGATTCTGCTCCCGTACGTGGGACGGCAGCTCGTCCCACGGCCGCAGGGCGGGGTGCCGTCGCTGGGCGTCGTCGCGCGGGTCGCCGTACGTCCAACCGTCCCCGCGCCGTTCCCGGCACCACCGCTCGTGCTCCAGGCGGGCGAGTTCCTCGATCCCGTCGTCGATGGCCTGCCCGGCGGCCGAGGCGTCAACGGTGCCGCCGTGCCGGGGCGCCACGACGCAACCGAGATCCAACAGCTTGGCGGCGATGTCCTGGACGTAGGCCCGGTTGGCCCGCCGCAACGACTCGGGTAGTCGTGACCAGTCCACCATCGCCGAGGCGTCGCCGAGTCGTACCCCGGCGCGCTGCTGGGCCTGGACGTACCGTTCGTGGATCAGCCGGGCCAACCGCTCGGTGAGATCTTCGGCGATCAGCCGGGCGTCGCAGGCGTGGGCGAGCACCGGATAGAGGCGGAGCTTGCCGTGCACCTCGTCGAGCAGGTCGTGCCGGGAGTCGCCGTGAAAAGCCGCGGCGAGCGCCGCCTGCCGGTAGACGGGCACGAACACGGCACTCTCGGCGCCCTGCCACAGGGCCGGCGTGTCCAGCACGAACCGCAGGCCGTTGATCTCGTCCGGCGCGCACACGTAGATGCGGTCGTAGCGGTCGCGGCCGAGACCGACGACGCCGTCGAGATCCAGGTCGTACGCGGTCATCTGGCAGACGGTGGCCAGGAACGGGTAACGCGAGGACGCCAGCGCGATCTCGGAACCGGCATCCGGTGCCACGACGTCCACCCGCAGGGGTGGCGCGGCGTGGCCCCCGGGGGTGTCGGCGCGGAACGCACGCCAGTGCCGGGCGGTCTCCACCAGGAGCGCCCGGCGGAAGGTGCCGGTGCCCGCGATCAGGATCCTCGTTGGTCGGACTCCCGCGCCGGGCAGCGGGTGGTGCCGGTGCAGCGCGCGTGCGGCGACGTCGTCGACGTGGAAGTAGTCCAGCCGCAGCCGGCTGGAACCGGCGGCGCCGAGCCGTCGGGCCTGCAGGGACAGACACATCTCCGCGTCGTGAACCAGAATGTAGACCCGCGGTGGTTGTCGTCGTTCCTGGATGAGCCGGTTGGCGGTGTTGGCGATCGCGTGGTTGCGGTCGTCGTCCTCGCTGCAGGCGTAGATGGTGTGGGCTCGGGGTAGTCCGGCGCCGCGCAGCACCTCGGGGCTGGTCGGGTCGCCGACCACGCCGAGGTACCGGCGCCGCCGGTACTCCAGCGGCCCGAACGGCTCGGAGCGCACCACCACCACACGTTCACCGTCGGCGAAGAGCCGGTCGGCGAGCATGTGGGCGAACTGGGAGTCGCCGCAGACCAGGACGTGACCACGTGCCCGCCGGGCGCGCAGGCGGCGACTCTCGGCGGCCAACAGCAGCCGGCTGGCCTCGGCCACGGCGAGGAGCGTGAACAGCGGGGCGGCGAACCGGGCGACCTGCAGCTGCCACGGGTAGGGGCCGGCGTTCTGGAAGGGTTCGGCGCCGAAGACGAAGAGTTGCAGGTCGTAGTAGAGCACGTCGTACGGATCGTGGGCGACGTCCGGGCGGGCCTGGAGCAGGCGCTCGAAGCCGACATAGCCGAGGACGAGGGCAGCCAGCCCGATCAGGCCGAAGAGGACTCGCAGACTCCAGCCGGTCGGGCGGGACGAGCCGGCGACCGGATCCGTCATGAGGTCATGGTATTTGACGAGGTCGATCGGGCTGTCGCTCGACGCGCACGCGGGTGTGCGCCGATGGCTCCGGAGCGGTTACGGAAAGTCGTCGGGTCGGGTGTCGGGCAGCGTGGCCAGCAGCTGCCCGGCCAGCCGCCGCACCGCGCCGTCGTCCTCCTGATGCGCGAGCCGTACGAGCACCTCCCGGGTCCGGGTGTCCCCGTCGTAGTGCCGGGTCAACGCGAGCAGCGCGGTCCGGCGGATCTCCCAGTCATCGTCGTCGGCCAGCCGCAGCAACAGGTCCCGTACCCCCGTGCGACCGGCGAGACTGGCACCCAGCTGCTCCACGGCCCGGCGGCGAACCTCCAGCGCCGGATCGTCGCGGACCAGCCCGACCAGCAGCACCTGCACCTCCGGGTCGGTGCCGAAGTGCTCGCCGAGGGCGGCGGCGATGCGGGCGCGGATCGCCGGGTCCTGGTCCGACAGGCGGCGCATGAGCCGCAGCGTCACCGCCATGGATGCCGAACCCTGCTGGGTCAGACAGCGTACGGCCGCGTCGAACACGGTCGGGTCGGTGTCGGACTCGACGCATTCCAGCAGCACGTCGGTCACCAGTTCCGGGCTTCCGTACGCACAGAGGGTTTGTACGGCGGCCAACCGGATGCCGACGTAGCTGTCTCGGCGGGCCCGCCGGCACAGTGTCTCGATGAGGCCCGGGGCGTTGCCGTGGCGGGCGAGCGCCTGGGCGGCGGCGCACAGCACGTTCGGGTCGGGGTCCCGACTGACCTGCTCGGCAAGGCACTCCCGCACCTCAAGGTCCGGCGGGTCGGCGAGGCGGGCCAGGCTACGGGTGACCCGGAGCCGGACGATCGGGTCCCGCTCCTGGGAGGCGCGGCTGATGAGCAGATCCCGGGTCGCGTGGCCGAACAGCGGTCGCCCGGTGAGCAGTTCGACCGCGGCGAGCCGGACGCTCGCGGTCGGATCGCGTCGGGCGCTCTCCAGCAGCAGTTCCCCGGTGCGGTGGTCGGGGTAGGCCTCGGCCAGCGCGCGCACCGCGGCGAGGCGTACCGTCGCGTCCTCGTCGACGTGAGCCGAGCGGGCCACCACGGTCCACCCGGTGTCGTCGGCGCGGTCCCGGTCGATCAGGGCGGTGACCGCGGCGGCTCGTACGGAGGAATCCTCGTCCTGCTCGATCTGGTCGATCAGCCGGGCCCTGCAGCGCCCCTCGAGGTCGGGTACGAGCGCCAACCGCTGTACGGCGACCGCGCGCACCCGGGCGGACGTGTCCGAGCAGGCCAGCTTGAGCAACAGCTCGGTGTCCTCCGGACCGGGTCGCTCCGGCAGCAGCCCGGTCAGCAGGCAGCGGCGGACCTCGTCCGGGGCGTCGCCGGTGATCCGCCGCAACGCCGTGGTTCGTGCGGTCTCGGCGTACTCCGGCAGAGCCAGCAGACGCTTCAGCACGCACTGCACCACGCCGGGATCGGTGTCGGTGGCCAGCAGGCGCTGCATCGTCTCGGGTGCGTCCGGCAGGTCGGCGTAGCGCGTGCTGAGCACTCCCGCGGCGGCTCGCCGCACCGCGACGGCGGTGTCCCCGGTGGCCCTGGCCAACACCTGACGCACGTCGTCGGAGAGTTCGGACCGGGTGCCGAGGGACTGCACGGCCAGCGCCCGCACCGCGAGATCGGGAGAGTTGGCGAGGTCGCACAGCACCTCCACGAAATCGGGGCCGGCGCCGAGGTGGGCGACCAGTGCGCGTACGGCGGCCTGCCGTACCGCGGTGGAGACCTCGGCCTGCGCCTGGGCGAGCAGGATGTCCCGGCATCGGCCACTGTTGCCGCCGGTGGCCTCGATGCGGCCGGCGGCCTCGGCCAGCCCGGCGACCAGGGTGAGGCGGGCCTGCCGCTCGCGGCCCTGCCCCAGCTCCCGGACGAGCAGGTCCTCCATCTGCTCGTCGGCGGTGGACAGCACCGCCGCGATTCTGGTGGCGAAGGGAGAGCCGGATCGCCAACTGGTCCGGACCCCACGGCGGCGGTACCAGTGCAGGAAGACCTCCCGGCCGGGCCAACCCGGGCCGAGAGTCCGGATGGAGGACAGCAGTTCCTGCTCGGTGAGATCCACCAGGTTCGGGTCGTCGGCGGAGATGCCATGCTCGATGAGACGCACGACCTGGCGCAGCAGGGCGTCGCCCGCACCGGCCAGTTCGGCGGGCTGCGGCGCCTCGGCCACGCACTGCGCCGCCAGTACCAGGTTCCACGGCGGCCCGGTCAGGTTCAGCGGCGGCCACAGTTGGGTGGCCTCGGTGGCGAGCAGGGTGACCAGCTCGTTGGCGACCCGGGCGGGCAGGGCGCCGGCGACCAGTCGAAGCACCTCCCGCCACGACGGGTCGGCCCAACGCTCGCGAAACAACGAACGCAGATGATCGAGGCCCGAGGCGGACGGATCGCGCTCGTATCTGTCCACGATCTCTTCGGCACAGAAGAACTCCAGGAACGCGCGGTGCACGAACCCGAACAGTCGTAGGCCGTAACGCTCCAGGATGAAGCTTCGCTGCCGCAATTTGTCGATCATCGAGTGGGCCATGGCGAGGGCCCGCTCATTCTCGAAACCGTAGAACTCGACGAGGTTGTCCCGGAAGATGCACGCCAATTCGTCGGACTCGATGTAGTTGCCGGCGGGGCCGGACTCGCGGAACTGCATCCAGTAGGCGAGGTGACGCAGCAGCCGACGCTTCGCCTGTAGGTCGAGCGACGGCACGTCGCCGTGGCTCTCGCGCAGCTGCTTTGTCACATCCCACTCGGAGATCAGTACGTCGGTCACGTGCGCGTAGAGCCGGCGTCGGTTGCGGGGCAGCGGGTGACCCCGCCCGACGATCGCCATGAGCATCAGCAGCAGGGGGTTACCGGCGATCTCGCGCATCGCTCGGGAACTGCCCACCACGTCGAGGATCTGCCGCCGCTGCCGCTCCGCCTCCGCGGCCGAGGTGGGCACCACGTAGCGGTACCAGTTGTCGAGAAACCTCGCGATCTGCTCGTCGTCGAGATCCTCCAGCGTGAAGTGGTCGAAGCCCGCGTTGGCGAACGTGTGCCGCTGGTAGCCGGCGGCCCGCGACGTGACCACGGTCAGCACCCCCGGGTATTCGTTGGCGAACGTGGCGATCTGCGCAGCCACCTCTTCCCGCTGCGCCGGGTCGAACACCTCGTCCAGGCCGTCGAAGAGGAACAGCGCCTGGCCGCCCTGGCGCAGGTACGCCTCCAGCACGTCCTGGTCGATACCGGCCAGCCCCTGCTGGTGGCGGTGGCCGACGTAGTCGAGCAAACCGTCGCACCGGCCGTCCCCGTGATGGGTGGCGTAGGAGCGCAGCTCGACCAGGACGGGTAGGTACCGGTCCAGCGCACTCAGTCGAGGCTCGACGCAGACCCCGGCCAGCGTCAGCGCCAGGTACCGCGCGGCCGCGGACTTGCCGGAACCGGGGTCGCCCAGCAGCACGATCGTGCGTCGCCCCGGGTCGGACACCACGTCGAACAGCGACAGCTCGTCCTTCGCCGCGTACTCCTCCCAGAGCCGCTCCACCTCCTCCGGGTTCACCACCCCGGGCAGCCCGCCGACGTCGCCGCCCGGCGTGGACCCGGCCCAACGCCACCACGCCAGCGGCATCTCGGGTCGCGCGTCCTCGTGAACGCGGGGCTCCACGAACACGTTGGGTAGCCCGACGGTGAGGTAGCCGATGGTGGGGCGCGGTGAGACCGCGTCCACCGAGACGGCGTGGTATCGCAGCGACAACTGCTTGTAGTACTGGTTGCGCACCACCGTCGGCAGATGAGTGTCCGGGTCGGCCGGCTCGCGCGCCGGGGATCTGCCGCTGCGTACGTCGGCCAGTGCGGCGGTCACCTTGGCGGTGAGGTCGTCCACGCCGGAGAAGAAGGCGCAGAGGTGGCGCTCCTTGAGCTCACGGCGCAACGCGACGATCTGCTGCCAGTCGGCATCGCGGTCGATCATGTCGACCGGCCAGGGTGTGTCCTCCGCGAGCAGGAAGACCAGGCACGGCTTTCCCGCCGCGAGCGCCTCCCGGTACTCCAACTCGGTGATGGAGGACTCCTGGCCCGGCGGTCGGAACCCGTACCGCCAGGCGAACAGCCCCACGTAGAGGTCGCACCGGCGCACGTCGGCGAGGCAGCGTTCCAGCGGCGGCCGGATGTCGGCGCCGTACGCCTCCATGGCCACGTCGTCGATCTCCAGACGGCGAGCCACGGCGTGCACGGCAGCGCGGTATTCCAGCAAGTCCTTTTGGGTGGCCGAAATGTAGACCTTCATGAACGGCAAACTCCAGGGGGTGGCTGGCGACCGCATCATCGAAAATATCAGTCGTTGTCACGTCCGTCCGACCCGCGAACACTCCGAACGCCCGCCGTGCATGGGATTCCCGCCGACCCCGGGCCTATGATGGCCACCAACGGAAACGAATCCGGCGGTCGAATCGCGTACTCGTGGAGTTGCGGTTGTCCGATGCGGATCCGGGTCAGTGCCGGTCGCGAGGGGTGTACGTCAATCAGCATGAGCCGCGTACGCGGGACGAACGCGGGTCGGTGGCAGCGTCGCGGAGGAAGCCATGCTCACGGTCGGTGAGGTGCACACCAGTCTTCTGCAGCACAGTACGGCGTTGGCCCAGGAGCAGAGCGCCGACGTGCTCAGCCTGATCGAGGGCGAGGCCGTGCTGACCTCCCGGCGTCCATCGCTGTACGCGGTGTCACCCGATGTTCGCACCGGTGTCGACTGCTGGCTCCCGAGCGCCAGAAAGCGCCAGTTACGTGGGGTGGGCGCGGTTCTCACCCGGGCCATCATCACCGGCGGCCGGATCGTGCAGGCCTCCTCGGTCATCCACGTCGTCGCCGGGCAACGCCGTCGGCCGTGGTCGCACTACCTGGCCAACCCCGGCGTCCTCGAGACGGTCGGCAAGCTGGACGTCGCCGACCTGAGCGCGGGCTTCCTGCACGGCAACAACGCCGACGTGCTGAACCTGGAGGCGATCACCGGCAGGGTGCTCGACGGTGTGCAGATGTCCGACCTGCTGGACCGGCGCCCGCCCCTGCGCACCGCCCGCACACGGCTGCGCTGGACCGCGCAGACCGACGAGCGTCCCAACCGGGACGTCTCGGCGGTGGTCACCGTGGACTCACCCACCCTGCGTACGGTCGAACTCGTGCTCGCCCCGCAGGACGTGCCGGCGGCCGTGGCGGGGCTCTGCGAAGACCTCGCGTTGCACGACTGGCTGCTGACCATCCTGTCCTCGCTGGTGGAGTCCGCGGTCACCCGATCGGCCTCCGGGCAGGAGCACGTCGAGCGGCTGCGTCCGGTGCTGGAGCACCTGCTGCACCTGTGGCTGCCGGGCGCGCGGGTGCACCCGCGACTGCGGCCGATCTGGGACCAGTTGGAGCAGGTACCCGGCTTCAGCCGTCAGTGGAACTCGTCGGTCAACTGGATCCGGGACCAGATCAGCGTGAGCAACATGGCTCTGCTTCGCGACCTGGCCGGCCGGATGGCCGTCGACGAGCCGTGCGGGCGCTGAGCACACTCAGTCGCTGATGAACACGTAGCTCAGCCGGTCGACCAGCTCACTGGGTAGCTGCAGGCCCTCGCCGCCGGCCCGTTTGGCGACCTGCTGCGCGACCGTCGGCGGCACCGCCACCTGGCCGAGGATGGTCCGTACGGCCAGCTCCACCGGCAGGTACTCGGTGCCCATGAGGGTCAGCGTGCGATACGCGCAGAACGGCGCGGCCGCCGGGTTGAGCTGGACGATCGCCGGCAGCTGGTCCCAGTCCGTCGGTAGCTCGCCGACGAGCTGGCGCGGCTGGGTCATCGTCTCGCCTCGATGCCGTAGCACACCGAGCCGGGTCATCTGCCAGACCGAGGCGAGCAGGGCGCAGGCCCACACCCGGGCGTCCGGCTCGTCGGACCAGAGTTCGATGTCGACGAAAATGGAGTGCCGGGGATCGCCGGACTGCAACGGCGGAGACCACGGACGCGGCAGGGTCATCGCCGGCGCGTCGACGTGCCCGGGGGACCGCTTACCGTTGGACAGCCAGCCCGACTCGCTCAACGGGGGGCGACTCCCGGTGGTGCCCCGAGGGGGTTCCACCACCAGTGTGTCGACCACCAACCGGGCCAGCTCGGCGCCGTCGTGCCGGGCGAAACTGGACTCCCGGGCCACGTAGTCCAAGGTCAGGCCATGCTCCGCCGCGGCGCTCTGCACCTGCGGGACCACCTCGCGGGGGGTGCCGAAGCGGTGGAAGTAGTCGTCCAACATGAAGCAGGTGCTGATCCGCGGCTCCCGGGACGCGGGCAGCCCCCGTCGGGCCAGCGCCGGGATCGCGGCCGACCAGTCCGCGATCCGCTCGAACTTGCGCCTCAGCTCCTCACACCCGTCGCCGAAGTCCTCCGCGTAGAAATGCCCCAGCTCCACGGACAGATGCGAGTACGCCACGCTCTCTGTACGACGCACCGCAGCTGCCTCCTGGAACCTGACATCCATGCCGATCACGCGGTGTCCCATGCCGTCTCGTCGAAAAGCTTCTCAGTCAGGTCAACGAAGGCGTCCACCGTCTTGACGTTGGCAATTTTGGATTGCACGTCGTGGTCGGAGATCAGCTGCTCCCGCCACTGCAGCAGAGGATCCAGCGGCACCACGCCGAGAAGTGTCGTACGTCCGACACCCCGTCGTCGGGCCAGCTCCGACAGCTCCGCGTCGCACTTGCGCAGGAAGGCCTGCTGGGCGAGGCCGAGATGGCCGACCTCGGGGCCACGTGAGTCGATCACCGCCGTCCGGATGAAGCGCAGCGACTCCCGTAGCCTCTCCGGCTCGTGGCCGTACTCCTTGCCCATGGCCACGATCCCACCCGCCTCGAAGGCCAGGTCCGCCGCCGCGGTGACGTGCTGGGGAGTCCACCGGTGGAAGACCAGCCAGCGTACGGCGACCTTGCGCAGGGTCGAGGTCGCGGTCGCGGCCAGCGCGATCTGACTGGCGTACGACCGGCCGGCGCTGAGGTCCACCAGGGTCAGGTCGAACTCCTCCTCCAGTCGGAGGAAGAGCTCGGCGCAGCGCTTGGCGATGTCGTTGGTGAAACCGAACTCGCTTCCGTTGCGTTGCCCCGGCAGGAGCACCAGCGGACCGGACCCGATGGGCCGCTGACGCAGGCTGGCACGTTCGGAGGTGCCCCACACGTCCAACTGCTCCGGAGACGGGATCTCCCCGCGCAGATATCGGTGCAGGCCGCCACCGTTGGGCCCGGCGCCCTCAACACCGTTGACGGCCTGGGGTATCTGGAACGTGATGCCGGCGGTCGGCGAGCCGAAGTCGTAATCCAGGTAGCAGGTGGGGTGACCGGACAACGCGCTGCGATAGGCGATGTTCGCCGCGGTCACCGACCGGCCGGTGCCGCCCTTGTGCGACGTGACGAAGACCAGCATTCAGATCCCCTCGCTGGCCTTCTGCTGCCCGGTGGCGACGTCGTTGAGTAGCAGCAGAAGCGTGTTCACCAGCGCCGCCGCCGTGCCGGGCCGCTCGTCGACCAGCAACTGTGCCCGGCCGAGGCTGGCTCGGATGCTGCGCATGCTGCGCTGCATCGCCTCACCGTCGAAGGTGCCGCGCATCAACTCCCGGTCGAACAGGTATTCGGCCTCGTCGATGAGATCCTGTGCGTAGTCGGCCAGCCGGCCGGCTCGTGGGAACGGTCGCTCCCACAGCAGCTGACCGGAGGTGACCAGCGCCTGCGCCACCCGCACGGTCAGATACCAGGAGGGTGCCTCCGGCTTCGGCGCCAGGCCGGGGAAGGCGCCACTGGCGTGGTCCCACAGCCCCTGGTGCCGGCCGTCCGGGATGCGCCGCAGCAGCAGGTGATCCCACACCTCGTCGGCCAGCTCGAGTAGTTCACTGCGCTGACGGGCGTTGCTCAGCAGACCGGCGACGGCGGCTGCCCGCTGTAGCAGCACCACGGAGAACTCGTTGACGTTCCACGTCATGATCGGCTTCGACGTGTCGTCGTTCAGGGTCACCTGCTTGCCGGGCGCGTGCACGAACAGCGCCGGCTCGCCGGGTGACGCCCGCCGGGTGATCCGCGCGCGCTGCGCCAGCTCCACCAGTACCGAGGCGATCCGCCCGAGCTCCTCGTCACCGCCGCGCCCGACGGCGAGCAGACCCTTCACGGCGAGCGACGTCGTCTGGAGCGTGTAGTAGTCGGTCCGGTCACCATCGGTCGTCCGCCAGGGAATGTCCTCGATGGGCCACCGTCGTCGGTTGCCGAAGGTCGCCACCGTCGCCCAGTACGTCCGGGTGAGCTCCCAGCGAAGTTGCAGCGCCCGGGACAGCCGCTGCTGCTCCTCGTTGAGCAATCCGAGCAGCCGGGTGCGTTCGGAGTTCAGGTCCTCGATGGCGTCCATCGCGATCACGGTGAAGTAGAGGTAGGGGGCGTTCTCCGCGGAGCCCGCACGCTGTCGGCCGATCGGCTCGGTGGTCGGGACCTCCTCGGTCCCGGAGATGAGCCCCCACGACCAGCCGCACTCGAACAGCATCTCGCTGTTGTCCAGGTCCTCCGTCACCCGACCCGAACCGATGACCACGCTACGCAGGCTCGCCATGGTGTCCCGCAACTGCTCGCGCAGCGCGGCCACCAGCTCGCGGCGAGGTAGCTCGTCCTGATTGACCATGTCGCACAGGCGGATGCCGTACTCGTCGGTGGAGGTGAAGACGAAGGTGCTGAAGCTGCGGAGCAGGCCGACCATCGCCGCCGTGAGGCGCGCGCTCGCCATGGCCTCCAGTTCGTCCAGTTGCGCCAACAGGTCACGCCGCTGGGTGGACCCCCGGTAGACCTTGACGAAACCGATCGTTGCCAACGTGAGGGTGACCGACACCGCGAACGAGTCGACGATGTCCTGGGAACGCTGCTCCTCGGTGAGCTCCGGACCACCCTCCAGCGGGGTGAGGTAACTGCCGCCGCCGAAGATCGGAGTGCCGGCGTCGTCGGTGTACCGCCGGAAATAGTCGATCATCACGCTGACCAGCCGGCGGGGAATCTCGATCGCGCCGCCGAGCGGGCTGAGCGCCTCGATCACCTCTTCGTCGGCGCGGTCCGGGTCGTCAAGTGACAGCACGGGGACCTTGGCCGCGGGGAGCAACAGGGTCAGTAGTTGCTCCGCGTCGCTGATCGAGTTGGTACCACTTCGGCCGCCCCAGTGCCATTCACCGTTCGCCCAGCAACTGCGAACCGTGGCCCGCCAGATGTCGAGGATCTCCTGGCGAGGCTGCATCCGCATGATCCACCGCCGTCTGTTGTAGTCGTCGACTTGAAACCGCTGCTATAGCCGTGCCCACGATGATCCACGGTGCCGTACAACGTCATGGTAGCGGGCCAGTCGAGTGGCACTTGAAAGGCTTCGATGGCCGCGTGTCGGCAATCCGGCCAATCGGACGCGGGGGGAATGCCCCGCCGCCCCGCTGCGCCGACAGCACGAGGTCGGCGCATTCCGCCGGTACGCATGGGCGCTATCCGCGGGTCCGGCCGGTGGCCAGCAGCATGCCCACGTATCCGTCCCGCAGCGGCGGCTTGGGCCGTACCTCGTGGACGTCCAGGTCGTCCGCGCCCGCCGCGATGGTGGCAACCACGTCGGCGCGCTGCAGGGCCACGGCCGGGAACCTCCGCCGACCGACGTCGTATCCGACCGATCCGAGCATGACCGTCACGGCGAAGGGCGACCTGGGTCGCAGCGCGTCCAGAAACCGACCGATCGCGTGCTCGGCCTCGGCCTGGTCCGCCGAGATGGAGCAGGCCACGAAGAACATCGTCCCGGCGCTCCAGGCGTGCCTCGGCAGGGTGAAGACGCTGGCCCGCACCACCCGGCCCACCTGTGCCAGTCGTCGACGCGGATCCGTCAGGGCCGCGTACGCCGGGTGCTCCGTGCACACCTGCCAGTACGGGTCCCAGAGCTCGTCGTAGCTGTCGACCTGCGTACGCAGCCAGTTCACGTTCGCCGTCGACCATTCACACAGGTCGACGGCCTTCGCGAACGGGAGGAGCGACAGCGCCGGGTACAGGTTCGCCCCCGACCCCACGTCGACGCACCGCGCGTCGGAGAGCTTCGCCTCGCCGAAGAAGTCTCGGATGCGGCAGAGGATCTCCCGATCGTCAGGCCGCAGATCCGCGTAGTTGTGCCGGACATACGCCTGCGGGTCGAAGCTGTCCCACTCGACGTCGGAATTGACCGGCCTCGGCGACTGAATCGGCGAACGTGGCGTCGACTCGCCGCAACCGCCCCCAGCCGCCGGGGTCAACGCCATGGACGGGCCTCCATCGGGTCGGCGGATCACATTGGTCGCTGAAGCGGCGCTCAGTGCACAACCCATTATGTATCGACGATGGTGTGTGCTCACAAGTGTCGGCTCGCGGACCTGCGTCAACCCACTGGGTACGGAAAGTCAGCTCCGGCCCCGTAGGTGCGCCGCGACCTCGGGCGGGAGTTCGTCGAGCTGATCCATGGACTGGCCCGGACGCAGAAAATCGAACAGCAGCACGGTGCGGGGAGCGCCGGTGCGGTTCCATGCTTCGTGCTCGACCGTGTCGTCGAACACGAAGATGCTGCCCTCGCGCCAGTGCCGGGTCCGGTTGCCCACCCTCAGCGCGCAGTCACCGTCGGGTACGACCAGGCCGAGGTGGGCGCGGTAGACGGTGGTCACCCAGCCTTCGTGGGGCTTGATCCTGGTGCCCGGGGTCATGCGGGAGAACCCGGCGGTGGTCAGGCCGGGTATCTGTCGCAGCGCGTCGGCGGTGCGTGGGCAGGCGGACAAGGCGGCTTTGATGCGAGTGCCGAACGCGACCAGGCCATACACGCTCCAGCCTTCGCCGTACATGTGACGCTGCACCCACGGCTCGAAGGAGTCCTCGGCCAGGGCGAGGCACTCGCCGCGGATGTCGCGCCAGTTGCGGCGTAGATCCTCCAAGAAGGAGAACTGTTCCTGGTCGATGAACACGTCGCCTCCGTGGGGCGGCCTGACGAGTAGGTGATCCCGTCGGCGAGGGCTCCTGCGCTTGCCGCGGGCATGCTACTTCCACCTTCGCGCGAAGCGGAGTCTACGGAAGCACCGAGACAACCAGCGCGGCCCCGAAATCTTCTTCATCGACCCCGCGCGCCCTCATGCGCGTTCGGGAGGAGTTGTCATGCCCAGAAAAGTGATCGCCTTCGTGCCCCGACACACCACCACCAAGTCGCGTGTAATGTCGATTGTGGACAAAGGCAACGGCAACGAACTTGATGCCATCGCGACCGTCGACTGGCCGCACCACGCCGTCGCCATCTGCAACCTGTTGAATTCCCCCCAGCGGGGACAGGAAGCTCTTTCCGGCCTCTGGCTCAGCCTGCCCGCAAGCGTTCGGGCCGGGCTCGAGCAGGCGGCCCGGCAGCGTGTCGACGACACCGACGAACGGAATTTCCTCGCCACCTGGTTCGTCACCGAACTCGACGTCCCCGATCTTCCGGTGGACGGTGGCCGGATCGATTGGGCGCGACTGTTTCCCGTTGCGCGGTGCCCCACCGACGGGTGCGACTACTGCGACGGCTGTCCGGCGCACGCCGAACGCCGAAACGATGACGCCGGCAGCAACCAGTGCGGTCCCGGCGGATCGTGTCGGTGTGTGACGGAGAGCCCGGACGAGGAGGACGACCCTTGCCCCTGTGGGTTCTGGGACGTCGGCCCCCGCTGGGCCGCCGCGCTCTACCAGGCGCTCAGCGGAACGGTGGAGGTGCTCATCGATCAGGCGGAGGGCCTCAGGTGGGGCTACGAAGGCCCGGCGGTCGGGTTTCCGACCTCGCTGATCGCGCAGTCGCCGGAATTCTTCGTTCGGCTCGCGCAGACCTGCATCGACCTGTGCGCTCTGGGCCCGGGTTCCGTCCAGCCGCGTCAGAGCAGCCGGCCGTCGTGGGCGAGCAGGGCGATCTGGGTACGGTTGTCAAGATCCAGCTTGGTCAGGATGTGCGAGACGTGGGCCTTCACCGTCGTCACGCTCATCAGCAGCTCGGTGGCGATCTCGGCGTTGGAGCGGCCCCGCGCGATGGCCAGCACGACGTCGCGTTCCCGGGGTGTGAGCAGGGCCAGTTGGTCGTTCGCCCGCTCGTAGGACTCGGCGCCGGAGGCGACCCGCTGCATGAGGCGGCGGGTCACGCCCGGAGACAGCATCGGGTTGCCGGCGGCCACCGCGCGTACCGCTTGGCTGATCTGCTCGGGCGGGGTGTCCTTGAGGAGGAAGCCGCTCGCGCCGGCGCGCAGGGCTCGTAGCACGTGTTCGTCGGTGTCGAAGGTGGTGAGCACGATGATCTCGGGTGGTCGGTGGCGGCGGCGCAGGCGCTCGGTGGCGGTGATGCCGTTGACGCCGGGCATCCTGATGTCCATCAGCACCACGTCGGGCAGGTGCCGGTCCACCGCGGTGATCGCCGTGGCGCCGTCGGCGGCCTCGCCCACGACGGCGATCCCGTCGGCGCCGTCGAGCATCAGCGTGAGCATTCCCCGTACGAGAGGGTCATCGTCGACGATGACGACCCGGATCGGCGGGGTCACGTCGGCCATGGCAGCCACGCGGTGAGGTGGAACCGGCCTGCGGCGTCGACGTGGTGGGCGACGCGACCGCCGGTGAGCGCGGCCCGTTCGGCGAGGCCGATCAGGCCGGTGCCGGCGCTGTCGGTGGCACCGCTGTCCGGGGTGGTCGGGTTGCTCACGGCGATGCTCAGCCCGGAGCCGGGCGCGCCACCGAGCACCAGCCGGACCGGCTGCCCGGCGGCGTGCTTGCGGGCGTTCGTCAGGGCCTCCTGCGCGATGCGGTAGGCGGTGCGGCCCACCAGCGGCGGAATCTCGACCGGTTGGCCGAGCGGGTCGTGGACCTCGATCTGTTGCCCGGCGGCCCGCGCCTCGTCGAGCAGGCGGGGCAGGTCGGCGAGGGTCTGTCCGGGCGGCGCGTCGGTCGCCGCCTCGGTGTCGTCGTTGCGCAGCAGGGTGATGACCTCGCGTAGCTCATCGAGGGCGTGGTGCGCGCTCGCCCGGATCACCCCCGCGGCGGCGCTGAGCCGCTCGGGCGGCGCGTCCGGCCGGTACTCCATCGCGCCGGCGGCCGCCGCCAGCAGGGACAACCGGTGGGCCAGCACATCGTGCATCTCCCGCGCGATCCGGCTGCGCTCCGCCGCGCGTGCCTCGCCAACCCGCCGTTCCTGCTCCTGCTCGGCCCGCCGGGCCCGCTCCCGTAGCGCTGCCAGCAACGCGTGCCGGGCCTGTGCCCAGGTGCCCCAGCCGAGCAGGGCCGCGTAGGCGACCGACATCAGCACCAGCCGCCAGCCGAACGGCAGGCTGGGCACCGGCCGCCAGAGCGCCTGCACCGCCTCGCCCGCCACGCCGACCGCCGCCACCACCGCGGCCTGCCGAAACGGCCGGTTGCGGGCGGTGAAGAGCACCGCGAAGCTGGCCACCGGCGTGGCCACCGCAGACAGCGCGACGAGCAGACCGGCCAGCACGCCACCGACCCGCGGGTGGCGCAGGACCACCGGTACGAGGACCAGGGCGGTCACCGCCAGCGCGACGTCGAGGGCGGCCAGACCGGCCGGGCCGGATCGGGTGGCGGACCAGAGCATGGTCGCGACGAGGACGCCGACCGCCAGGGTCGTCACGCCCGCCGGGACGGAACGCCACGTCCTCGGCCGCCTGACCTCGCACGCCGCGGCATCCACATCGCGCAGGCTACTGGGCTCGCCACGCGCCGGACCACCTCCTTTGGTAGTACGCCGGGTCACCGGAGGACGTACCCGTCGTGGCGTCTGGACCGACGTGTCCGGCCCGGACCGGTCCGCAGACTCAGGCCATGACGAACAACCCTCTCCTTCGACAAGCCGCGGTGGCGGCCGGTGCGGTCGTAGTGGCGGTGGCCGAGTTCGCGCTCCTGCGCTCGGTGGCCGGCGTCGACCTGGCGGTCCGCTCCGGAGGCTCGACCCGGCAGGTCACGATGGGCGCGGTCATCGGGGCGACCACGGTCGCGGCACTGGCGGGCTGGGCGCTGCTCGCGGCGCTGCACCGCTTCACCAATCGCGCCCACGTCTGGTGGACCTCGGTCGCGGTCGTGGTCCTGCTGCTCTCGCTCGTGGCCGGCCCACCCAGTGGTGTCGGCGGGGGAGCGAAGGCGACCCTCGCGCTGCTGCACCTGAGCGTCGGCCTCATCCTCCTCCTCGGCCTGCCCCGGCCGCGTCCGGAAGGAGCGAAGCGATGACCGCGTTGACCGTACGCAAACAGGACGGGGCCTTCGTCCTCGACTCCGGTGCGACCGGGCCGCGTGCCTCGCTGCGTACCGGCTGGACCTGGCGGTGCGGCGAGATCCGCACCGGCACCGGCCGCTGGACGGTCGAACCGACCGGCCGCCGACGCACCGGTTTCACCGCCCAGGGTCAGCACGGCGTGCCGGTGCGGCTCGACCCGGACCGGTCGCACGTGCCAGGGCCCGGCGGGGTGACCCGCTGGAAGGCCGGTCATGGCGGAGGTGAGCTGGTCCGCGACGGGAACCGCATCGTCGTGCGCCTCCCCGGCCCACTGGGCGGGCCGATCCGCGTCGACGTCACTGGCGAGTGGGCCGAGGTGGAGCTGGTGGTGCTCACCGCCTGCTTCGCACTGATGAGTCGACGGCGGAGGCGCACCCTGATCATGATGGCGGCCGCCAGTGGGGGGAGTGGGTGACGGGGCCGAGCGCCGTCACGGCTACCGGAAAGTGGCCGTCGGACAGGCTGACATAGGTGTGGTTGTTCGCCGATGTTGGCTGCCCGGCACTGCCCAGGGTGCGACGCTGGCACGTGGACCGGGCAGCGAGTCGGGGGAGGGTGGCATCGGGATCACGGTGAACGGCCTCTGATGCGTACCGCGTTGATCGTAGTAGCCGCGCTGGCGGCGGCGGTGGTCGTGGACCTGATCTCCGGCGTGCTGGTTCGCCAGGTGGCCCGCGGCCGTTACCGGTGGTTGCTGGAGCCCTTGCGGCGATCCTGCCGGCGCCCGGCGGCAGCGGTGCTGCTGGTGGCGGTGCTGTACTACGCGCTGCCGTTGGATCCGGTCGGGTGGCAGCGTCACCTGCGACACGCCGTGCTGGTGACCCTGGTTCTGTCCGGGGCCTGGTTGGTGATCAGGGCGTTGCACGTCGCCGAGGCGGTCGCGTTCAGTCGGCTGCCGGGTGACCCGGTCGCCAGCCGGCGGGTCCGGCGGGCTCGAACGCAGATTCGCCCCGTACGGCGGCTCACCGTCGCCGTGGTCACGATCTTCGCGATCGGCCTGATCCTGATCACCTTCCGGCCGGTACGCCTCTTCGGTGTCTCGGTGTTGACGTCGGCGGGGGTGGTCGGGGCGTTGATCGGTCTGTCCGCCCGTACCGCCCTGGGTAACGCGTTCGCCGGTGTCCAGGTCGCTTTCGCCGACGGGTTGCACGTCGGCGACGTGCTGGTCGTGGACGGTGAGTGGGGCCGGGTCGAGGAGGTGAAGCTGACCAATGTGGTGATCCGGCTCTGGGACGAGCGGATGCTCATCCTGCCGACGACGTACTTCACCGAGCGGCCGTTTCAGAACTGGACGCGCAACGAGTCCCGGGTGATCGGCAAGATCCAGATTCACGTCGACCACACCACCGACCTGGACGACCTGCGACGGGAAACGCGCCGGCTGGTCGAGACCTCCCCGCTGTGGGATCGCGACCAGTGGGTGCTCCAGATGGTCGACTCCACGCCGCAGACGGTGGTCGTCCAGGTGCAGGCCTCGGCCGCCGACGGCGCCAGCGCCTGGGACCTGCGGTGCGACCTGCGCGAGGGACTGCTCTGCTACCTGCGCGACCATCACCCGCAGTGGCTTCCCCGCACCCGCGGTCAGTATCAGCCCTGACCGCAGGTCGGATGGGCAGCGCCCGGCGTTGGCACCGGGAGCAGCGCCGATCGCCGATTGAGGGCGGACGGGCCGACCCGCCCGCGATCAGGCAGAGCGCGGACGAAGGTCGCCTACGAGACTGCTTCCCGTCGAAGCGGGTAACGCACACAACCACTGGCGCCGAGGCCCCGGAAAGGCCGAGATGACCCTCCCTACCGCATCCATCGAACTGCCCTCCGGCCAGAGCATGCCCGTGCTCGGTCAGGGCACGTGGTACCTGGGTGAGCGCCCCGAGCGACGCGGGGCGGAGATATCCGCCCTGCGCGCTGGCCTGGACCTGGGCATGACCTTGATCGACACTGCGGAGATGTACGGCGACGGCGCTGCCGAGGAGCTTGTCGGCGAGGCCGTTGTCGGACGACGCGATGACGTGTTCCTGGTCGACAAGGTGCTGCCGTCAAACGCCAGCCGGCAGGGAACCGTGCAGGCCTGCCGCCGCAGCCTGCAACGACTCGGCGTCGACCACATCGACCTCTATCTGCTGCACTGGCGCGGCACCCATCCACTCACGGAGACGATCGAGGCGTTCGCCGAACTCGTCGACGCCGGCGACATCGGGCAGTGGGGCGTGAGCAACTTCGACCTCTCCGACATGACCGACCTACTCGACGCGGGCGGGAACGACTGCGCGACAAACCAGATCCTCTACAACCTCACCCGGCGCGGGCCCGAGTACGACCTGCTTCCGTGGCTACGTCAACACCGGATCCCGGTGATGGCGTACTCCCCGATCGAGCAGGGCAGACTGCTCGGCCACGACCAGGTCGCGGAGGTCGCTGCCCGGCACGGGGCGACGCCCGCCCAGGTCGCGCTGGCCTGGGTGCTGAGGCAGGAGATGGTCGCGGCCATTCCCCGATCGTCAAACTCGGAACACACCCGGGAGAACGCGCAAGCGCGCGACCTGCACCTGACCGAGGACGACATCGAGGCACTCGACACGGCGTTCCCGCCGCCTGCTGGCCCGCAACCACTGGAGATGTTGTAGGGCCCACCGGCTGATTCCGCCGGCCCTAACGTCCGGCGCGGGACTGCCCCCCGCCTTTCTCGTCCCGCCAGCCGCCGGGTCGAGGGTGGTAGCCGTAGGCGGCGGCCCGTACCGTCTGCTCGTTCTCCAGCCCCGAGCCGATCGCGCCGCCGACGGTGGCCAGTGAGCTGGTGATCCAGGCGAGCGCCAGATAATCACCGGCATTCACCGGCCTCTGCAGAACCTGTTCCAGCACGGATGTGTCGATCAGCAGCGCCCCGACGAGCACGGTTCCCGCGAACAGCACCACGTAGGACACCGTCGTGGCCAGGGTGAGAGTGAGGATCGTACCCAGGTTGAAGAGTCGTGCCAGCTCACCGGGCGTCTCGCGGCTCGGTTTCTCCCAGAGGTCGTGCGCAACGATCAACCAGGCCACCAACGCGCTCAGCCCAAGCACCATGATCACCGTGAGCCGGAGTCCGCCGAGGGCGTCGCCCATCTGCCAGATGGTGTCCGTGGTGAGGGCGAACGCGGCCGTGCCGAACGCGCCGACCAGCAGCTTCGACAGGCCCAGCAGGGCGCGTCCGGGGCGGTTGGCTCGGACCATGCCGGTCAACAGGCGCACCCGGCCGATCAGTCCCGAGGCGAGGTAACGCCGCTCACCGCCGTCGTCTCCGCCGCTGACTCGATGGACGGCGGGAATCCGCCGTGTCATCTCGGCTGCTGCCCGCTCGGCCGGCGGCACCCGGTGGTCGGAGGCGTCGCTCAGTAGCCGACCCACCAGATCCGGAACGGCGGCGCGGACCGAGTGCATCTGGCGCAGTCCCAGCGCGGGCAGGGAGATGATCCCGATGTGACGTTGGCCGGAGGTCTGCGCGACCAGAGGCACCCGCTCGGCGTGCAGTGGCAGGTCGGTCAGGCAGATGGCGACGTCCCACTGGTCGTCGGCGCGCCGCCTGGCAAGATCGTCCAGTAGCGCCTCCGCGCCGCCGTCGCGGCGCGGCACCACCTCCCCCCAGCCCTCCCGGACGGTCCACCGTACGTCCGGGCTCACCCGCTCGGTGAGCCCGCTGGCCAGCTCGGCGGTGAGCCTCGCAGTCACCCGGGCCGGGTGGTCCGGTGGGGTTGCCACCAGTCCCACGACGATCTCCGGGCCATCTCGTTCGCTCTGGGTCACCGCTACTCCTCGCCGGTAGCCGGGCTCTGACGCCGACGGCGAAACTGGGCGCGTCACGGGCCGTCGCGGCAGCTCTCCTGCCGATTGACGGGGGTGGTGGAGACCGGCCGCCGAGGGGAGCGGCCCAACCGGTCCGTAGCGCGCCATCGCGACGCCTACGTCGAACGGCGCGGCCCGTCCACGCAGCCTAGAAGACCGTTTCCAAGGGTGCGGCCGATTTGGTGGAAGGCGTCCACTCTGCCGCGCGTCGGCTTCGGACACTGAGCGCGACACCGGGCTCGGCCGATCCGCCGGTCACCGCGCGGTGTAGTCCGGCCACCCCTGGACATCTTCAGTTAACAAACCTAATAATTAGCCTCCCGTCGATATCCCTCGGCCGGGCACCCCTCGGGAGGACCGGATGGCGCGCAGATTACGTACACCGTTGCTGGCTGCCCTGGCAGCCCTGGTCTCCGCCGCCGCGGCGACCCTGACCTTCGCTTACCCGGCCCTGGCCGCCGGCCCGACGGCGGTCTTCAGCAAGACGTCCGACTGGGGTACCGGCTGGGAGGGTCGCTACACCATCACCAACGGCGGGTCGAGCACGATGACCGGCTGGCAGGTGGCCTTCACCCTGCCGACCGGCACCACCCTCGGCTCGTACTGGGACGCCACCGTCAGCAGCATCGGGCAGCGGCACACCTTCACCAACCGCTCGTGGAACGGCGCCCTGGCCCCCGGCGCGTCGGCGTCGTTCGGCTTCCTGGCCACCGGCTCCGGCTCGCCCGTCGACTGCACACTCAACGGTGCCGCGTGCGGTGGTGGCGCACCCCCCACCACGACACCGCCGACCACCGCACCCCCGACCACGACACCGCCGACCACCGCGCCACCCACGACACCGCCGCCGACCACCACACCGCCCACGAGCCCGCCGCCGAACACGGGGTTGCCGAAGCACGCGCTGATCGGCTACCTGCACGCCAGCTTCGCCAACGGCGCCGGATACCTGCGGATGGCCGACGTGCCCGACGACTGGGACATCGTCAACCTCGCCTTCGGCGAACCCACCTCCGTCACCTCCGGCGACATCCGCTTCCAACTCTGCCCGGTTGCCGAGTGCCCCAGTGTGGAGACCGAGGCCCAGTTCACGGCGGCGATCCGCGCCAAGCAGCAGCAGGGCAAGAAGGTGCTGCTGTCCATCGGCGGTCAGAACGGGCAGGTGCAGCTCACCACGACCGCCGCCCGTGACACGTTCGTCCGCTCGGTGTCGGCGATCATCGACCGGTACGGCCTCAACGGCCTGGACATCGACTTCGAGGGCCACTCCCTCTACCTCAACACCGGCGACACCGACTTCCGCAACCCGACCACCCCGGTCGTGGTGAACCTGATCTCGGCGATCCGCGAGCTCAAACAGCGCTACGGAAGCGGCTTCGTGCTCACGATGGCCCCGGAGACGTTCTTCGTGCAGCTCGGCTACCAGTTCTACGGCTCCGGCCCCTGGGGTGGCCAGGATCCCAGGGCCGGGTCGTACCTGCCGGTGATCTACGCGCTGCGGGACATCCTCACCGTCCTGCACGTCCAGGACTACAACTCCGGTCCCATCGTCGGGCTCGATGGTCAGTACCACACCATGGGCAGCGCCGACTTCCACATCGCGATGACCGACATGCTGCTGGCCGGCTTCCCCGTGGCCGGCAACGCCAACGCGGTCTTCCCCGCACTGCGCGAGGACCAGGTCGCGTTCGGCGCGCCCTCCTCTACCAGCGCCGGCAACGGCTACCTCGCCCCGGCGGGCGTGCAGCAGGCGGTGACCTGCCTGGTCCGAGGCCAGAACTGCGGCGCGTACACCCCGCGCAGCGGAACCAATCCCAACTTCCGAGGGCTCATGACCTGGTCGATCAACTGGGACCGCTACTACTCCTGGGAATTCCGGCTGAACCACGGCCCGTTCCTCGAGGCGCTGCCCTGACCGCGGGACTGGCGCAACCAGCCGGGATCAGGATCGCGGCCCGGTCGATCCGGACCGGGCCGCGACCTGGCCCGCGCGGCGTTCCACCGTGGACGTCAGCGGCACAGCAACCTCAACGAACGACCGCAGAGCACTTCCGGTGGCGGGGCCGACATGCTTGGGTGAGCACATCACCACGGCGCGTCACTGGAGGCAGAGATGACCCGGATCTCTCGGAACACTTTCCTGGCCGGTCTGACCGCCGGCGTCCTCGTCGTGACGCTGGGCCTGCCCGGAGTCGCCACGGCTGTGCCGCAGGCGCGAACCGGCTCGGCCTGCACACTACGACCACTGCCTCTGCCCGCGGACCTCAATGGTCAAGCTCGGGCGGTCGACCCGACCGGTCGGTTCATCGCTGGTCCCGGCTACCGGGTCGATGGCGAGGATCGGCAGCCGCTGCTGCTGCTCTGGGCCACCCGGCCCGGGGTGTGGAACCAACCCCGCCTCACCGTCGTCGAATTTCAAACGGAGCCGCAGGTCGACAGCATCAACAGGTATGGCGTCGCCATCGGCACTGCCTATGTCGGTGACGTCCACCGTCCCTGGCGCTACACGCAGGGGCGGCTGGAGTGGCTGCCCGTCCCGCCGGTGGTCGCCAACGTCTCGGTGCACAGCATCAACGCGCGCGGTGACATCGTCGGCAGCGGCGCCGTCGAGGAGACCGAGACGGCTCTGCCGCTGCTCTGGCCCGCCGACCGGCCGGGCACCGTCGAGGTGATCGACAGCCCGCCCCACTATGGCGCGGTGGAGATCTTCGACGACGGCACCATCGTCGGCGGCACCGGCGTATCCGGCTGGGTACGCCATCCCGACGGGACGACCGACCGGTTCACCGTCCCCGGTGCCCGGTGGGTGTACGTCTACGGTGCCCGGGGGAACTGGGCGGTCGGCCGCTTCGGCATCGGCAGCGAGGACGAGGACAGCACCCCGGTGCGCTGGGATCTGCGCACCGGCGTGGCCACCGCCCTGCACCCGGCGCTGGGGTTTCCGCAGGCCGTCAACAGTCAGGGCGTAGTGCTCGGCACCCGAGTTGTCGACCACGGCGACCGGCTCGTCTCCCTGCCCGGCGCCATCCCGGACGTCCAAATCGTCATCAGCGGGGGAATCGCCGACGACGGCCTCGTCGTCGGGTACGTCAACGGCGGCACCCGACTGCTCCCGGCGCGCTGGACCGACTGCTGACATGGTCGCCGCCGCGACCTGTGTACCGACCGGAGGCCGACCCTTCCCAAGAGGGCCGGCCTCCGATCGCGTCAAGCCGCGGCCACCCGGTTCCGCGCGGCGTGCGCCAGGCCGTTCAACGTGGTCAGGTCAGCCGCACCCAGGTACGAGTCCGACATCATGACCACCACCACGTAGTGGCCGACCGCGGCGGCGACATAGCCGACGTAGCGGTCGCCTTCGTCGTAGGTGCCGAGGAACAGCACCGAGTCCGGCCCGAGGTGGTCCTCGGCGACCGGGTCGAAGCCCTCCTCGTCGCCACCCACCCCGCACCGGGCGAGCTGCGCCTTCAGTTCGGTGAGGTACGCGTGTGCCCCATCGCCGCGGTACCGGGCGACGTTCTCGTAGATCCGGAAGCGGGTACCCAGATCGGCCGCCTGGGTGCGGCTCACGACGGGCCCGGGCACGGGCGTGTCCGCGCACGGCTGCGGTAGCAGCGACCACACCAGCCCGTCCTCCACCGGCCCCGGCACGGCTCCGCCGAGATCGTCCGGTTGCAACATGACCCGGTCAGGGATTCCCCGTGGCCGCTGCTGCGCCGCCGCCGGCCCGCTCACCGAGACCAGCCCTAGGATCATGGCCGTCATCACCATCAGTGTCCTTCGCATGCGAACCATCCTGCGCATCGTCGGCGAGCGATGGATCGGCACGCATACTCAGCCCCTCCTGGGTACACGTACCCCCCGGCCTATCCGAGCAGCGCCGCCGTCGCGGCCAGGGTGCCCAGCGACAGCGTCGTGGTCACGACCACCGCCCGGTTGGCGATGGTCTCGCCGACGCCGTACTCCTGGCCGAAGATGAACGTGTTCTGCGCTGTCGGCAGGCCCGCGCACACCACCACGGCGAGCAACTGCGGCGCGGACAGGTGCAGGGCCAGCCCGGCCACGTACGCGATCACCGGCTGCGCGACGAGCTTCAGCGTGGCGAGCACGGCCAGCTCGGCCAGGTCGGCCGGCTCTGCCCGCGCCCCCGCCGGGCGGTGCAGCGACGCGCCGAGCGCGACCAGGGCGGCCGGAACCGCGGCGCCCGCCAGCAGGGTGAGCGACGCGTCGGCTGTCGACGGCAGGCGCAGGTCGGCAGCCGAGCACGCCACGCCGAGCAGCGATGCCAGGATCACCGGGTTGCGGACCGGTAGGGAGGCGATACGGCGGACCCGTACCCGCCCGGCCGGGTCGCTGTGCCGGTCCAGGGCGATCAGGACCACGGGCGTCACCACCAGCACCTGTAGCAGTACCACCTCCGCCAGGAACGACACGTTGCCGAGCACCTGTGTCGCGATCGGAATGCCGAGGTTCGCCGAGTTCACGTAACCGGCGGCCATGCCCCAGATCGGCCGTTCGCCGGGCGTGCGACCGAACAGCCGACTCGCGCCGACCCAGCCGAACCCGACGACCGCGGCAGTGCTCATCCCGAAGGCGAGCAGCGAGCGGCCGGCGAACCCGGAGAGTGGCATTCGGGACAGGGCCAGGAACAGGGCGGACGGCATCGCGAGGTGGAACACGAACCGGCCGAGCACCGTCGCCGCCGCCTCGCCCAGCAGGCCCCGGCGACAGGCCCCGTAGCCGACCGCGGTGAGGATCCAGATCGGTACGAACGCCGACACCAGGCTCATCCGAGGTCACTCGCGGCCGAGGGACAGGAGCAGGCCGGCGGCGACCAGGGCGATCCCGGCGGTGGCGGTGTATGCCGGAAGCTGGGCCGGGATGCCGAGGTAGACGGTGATGCCGAGGATGCGGGACAGGCCCCAGGGCAGCAGCGCGAGTTGGTCGTTCCACACCGTCAGCGCGCGTTCCAGGCCCACTGCCGAGACCAGGGCGGACAGTGCGCCCAGCGGCACGCCCACGGCGGTCAGGGTCAGCCCGACCGCGCTCGCGCGACGCAGGCCGTAGCGGTCCCGCAGGACCACCGCCGTGACCACGAACAGCCAGCAGAACGCCGCGAACGCGACGGTGACGTACGCCGCGCGCAGGCCCGGCGCGGTCCAGAAGGCGAACCAGTAGCCGCCGGGTCCGCGCAGGGCGAGCGCTGCCAGGAGAAGTACGCTGCGCAGCAGCGCGACGCCGCCGAGCGCCGCCCACAGGTGGAACGGATCCCGGCGGCCGACGACGAGGCGTACGACGAGGGCGAACAGCGCCCATCCACCGAGGGTGACCAGCAGGTGTGCCGGCGCGGCGAACCAGGTCGACACGAGCCGGCTCGCCACCAGGACCACGGCCGGGACCAGCCAGACCATCAGCCGGTCCGCCCGGGTGCGGGGTGTCGGCAGCGCGGCGACCTGCCACGGCCGGAGCGCGCCGAGCAGCAGTCCGCGCGCGGCGGCCGCGCCGAACCCGCGACCGCGCAGGCCGAGCAGCAGCACCAGCAGGATCGACGCGAGCAGCGCCCGGGCCGCCCAGGCCATCGCCGGGTCCCGGTCGGCACGCCGCGCCCCGAGGTCGGCGGCGGTGAAGTTGTACGCCGGCAGGTCCAGGTCGGCGTCGTAGCGCTGCCGGTGCGCGTCGCGCGCATCCTGGTACGCGGCCGCTGCCCGCCGCCAGTCGTGACGGGCGGCCGGTGCGCCCGTGTCCAGCCACTGCGCGTGCCGCAGCACCATGGTCCGGTACGCGCTCAGCGTCTCGAACAGGTCGACCTGGTAGTCGAGCGTCGCGGTGAAGCGTCCGCGCAGTTCGGCGTCCCGCCAGGTCGCCGGGTCGGTCGCGGCCACCAGGTCGCGCATGCGCCGGGCCAGCGCGACGGCCTGCGTACCCTCCTGGATCGCCTCGTCGACGCGGCCGCCGGTCACCGCGTAGATGCTGTCCAGCGACGCGGAGTCGCCGGTCGGGATGTCCCACTCGAAGATCCACATCATCGGCGGCGGTTCCAGCCCGAGCGCCCGTACCGAGCGGTCGGCGTACGGACCGATGTAGAGGCCCCTGGTGACCGCCGGGCGGGACAGCGCCATGGCCTGCCCGATCGCGGCGACGGTGCCCGGGTCGGCGGAGAACGTGCGGTACGCCCAGTCCGCCGTCACCTGCGCCGGGTCGGCCTGCGGATCCCAGGCAAGGCGGCCGACGGCGTACGTGTTGAGGTCGTAGAGCTGCCAGAACCCGGCGCGCAGGTACAGCGACATGGGCCCGGCGCGCAGCGGTCCGCCGTCCTGGGTCCAGTTCCAGACGCCCTCGACGTTTGCGTTGGCGGCGAGGAACGCGCGCAGCGCCTGGCGGTGCAGCGGGCCGAGGTCGTTGGGCAGCGAGCCGAACCCCTCGAACTCGCGCCGGGCCTGGAACTCCACGATGCGGCGGTGTGGGCCGCCCAGCAGCGTGGTGTTCAGCGGCAGGTGGCTGTAGAAGTCGCCGAGGGTGTACTTGGTGGAGACGATCAGGTGCGGGTCGTCGAGCCCGCCGAGGACCTGCGCGTACGACTCCGGGTTGGGGTGCAGGTCGCCGACCGCGCCGACGCCCACCGTCCAGGTCCGGAAGATGATCTCCTTTCCGGCCGGGCCCGCCGTGTCCAGCAGCGCCCGCAGCATCGCGCGTACGGACGCTTCCGTGGTGACCGCGAGCCGGGACGAGAAGTCCCAGCCGGTTCCGGCGTACACCTCGCCGCCCTCGCCGATGCGGACCATGAGGCCGTCGACGAACGGCATGCTCTCGAACAGTTCGGCCAGGCCGGCCTGGTAGACCGCCCACAGCCGTGGGTCGGCCACGTCGAGGCCGCCGACGGTCCGCGTCAGGTACGCCTCCACCGGGGGCGACACCGCGAGCATGTCGGTCAGCAGGAAGACCTTCATCCCCATGTCCTCGGCGTACCGGAAGACGGGCCCGAACGCCGTGACCATCGCCCGCGCCCGGTCGACGTGCGGGTCGCCGGGCGGATAGACCGCGCGTCCGTCGCCGACCGTGGCGAACGTGACGTACTCCAGGAAGCCGGGCACGACGATCCCGTTGTAGCCCTGCGCCACCGAGTGGTCGACGAGCTGGCGGAACTGCGCGTCGATGCGGGCCACCGCGGCGGCGTCCACCCACGGCGCTCGGGGCAGCACCGCCGACGCGACCACGTCGGTGTTCAGGCCGTAGTCGTCGCCGGCCGCGAAGGCGGCCGGGTCGGGCTCGCGGCCCACCGAACCGGCGTCGGTCAGCCGCAGGCCGAGCCGGGGGGTGACCACCCGGCCGGTGTCCGCCGGGGGGAGCGCCTCCACTCCGGAGCGGATCCGGTCGGCCAGCTGGTACATCCCGGCTGCCACGCCCGCGACATCACCGCCCTGGACGGCCAACTCGGTGCCACGCACGTCGAGCCGGTACGACTCGGGCGTCCCACCGAGCGCGGCCAGCACGCCCGCCCGCAGCGTGCGTACCGCGGACAGGTCGGGGGGCCCGCCGCCCGCCGTACCGGTGCCCGGCGCGGTGGTCGCGGACCCGGCCGGGGCGAGCACCGGCCGGGGCCGGCCGCGGAAGACGACCGCGTCGGCGACGGCGGTCGCGGCCTTGGTGAGCCGGGGATTGTCGGGTACGACGAGGGACGTCAACGGCGGGACCGGCGCGGGCGTCCGCGCCGGCGCCGCGACCGCCTCCTCGCCCGGCACGGCGGCGGGGGAGTGGCTCAGCCCCAGCGTGTCGCCGACCGCCCAGGCCGTGGCCGCGCCGAGCGCCACCACGATCGCCACGGCGACGAGCAGCGGGTACGGCCTGCGAGGCTGGGCAACGTGAGCCACGCTCGCATGGTAGTGGTCGCACCGGCCATCGTCCTCGACGCGCGGAAGCCGGCGGCGAGCGTCGTCGGGCTACCCGTTGCCGGCACCATCTCCGCTCGGAGTCAGGACGTGTCGGGTCCGGTCCCCGGTCCAGGCCGCTTCGAGGATCGCGGTCAGGCTGGCGGTGTCGGTCGGGCCCGGGTGGTTCTGGATGAGGCGGGTGACGCCGGTGGCCATCTCCGCGAAACGTGGCAGGTCGGCGCGGGCCACGCCGATGTCCGCCAGGGTGCGGGGGATGCCGATGTCGGCGAGGAGACCGTCGAGCCAGGTGAGGAACGCGTCCGCGGCCTCGGCATCGGAGGCGTCGGCCACGTCCAGCCCGCACACCCCGGCGAGGATCGCCAACCGGTCTTCGATGGCATCCCGGGCCGCGTCCAACGCGTACGGCAGGAGCAGTCCGACGCCCAGGCCGTGCGGGGTGTGCGTGGCCGCGCCGATGGGGTACTGGAGGGCGTGCGGGGCCGCGTTGCCCGCGTGGGAGAAGGCGAGCCCGGCGAGCATCGACCCGTACGACATGTCCGCGCGCGCGTCCCGGTCGCCGCCGTTGCGGACCGCACGACGCAGGCTCCGGGCGATCCGCTCCGCGGCCAGGAGCGCGTAGTGGTCGGTGATCGGGTTACGGCCGAGGAACACCTGCTCCACCGGGTCGCGTGGTCCGTGGGCACGGGGTCGCGCGGTGTAGCTCTCCACGGCGTGGCAGAACGCGTCGATGCCGGAGTGGGCGGTGACGGTCGCCGGGCAGGAATAGGTGAGTTCGGGGTCCACGATGGCGAAGTCGGGCACGATGTGGACGCTGGAGACCCCCACCTTCAGCTCGCGGTCCGGGTCGGTCAACACCGAGACGGGGGTGAGTTCGGAACCGGTCCCGGACGTGGTCGGGACCGCGACGAGGGGGAGGGTCGGCCCCGGCACCCTCGACTCGCCGTAGAAGTCGCGCGGCGTCCCCCCGTGGCGTCGGATGACGCCGACGATCTTGGCGAGGTCGATCACCGTGCCACCCCCGATGGCGAGGATCACGTCGGCCTCCATCTCGTTGGCGACCGCGACGGCCACGGCGACGTCGGAGAGTGGCACGTCCGACGTCGCGTCCGAGAACACCTCGACGACGTCGACCCGCTCCCGCACGGCGGCCACGATCTCGGCGACGCCCGGTTGGCCCAGGAGAACCTGGTCGGTCACCACGAGGACCCGCGATCCACTCTCGGCCACCACCCGGGGGATGTTCTGCGCGACCCCTTCGCCCACGATGAGCTGGCGCGGTCCGCGGACGGTCTCAAGCATGTCGGTGCCTCTTTCGGAACGTCGGCGGCGATGTGCGGGCGCAAGCTCGGGGCGGCGGGCCGGTCACGGCAGGTCGATCGCCGCGTAGGTGAGGTCGAGGTACTCGAGGATGCCCTCGTGCGACCCCTCCTTGCCGATGCCGGACTGCTTCACGCCCCCGAACGGAGCTGACGGGTCCGAGATCAGACCACGGTTGATGCCGACCATCCCCGTCTCCAGCCCCTCGGTGAACCTCAGCGCCCGCCGCAGGTCACGGGTGAAGACGTACCCGACCAGGCCGTGCTCGGTGTCGTTGGCCTTCGCCAGCACCTCGTCGTCGGACGTGAACGAGATGATCGGCGCAACCGGACCGAAGATCTCCGCCTGCAGCATCCGCGCGTCGTCGGGCACGTCGACGACCACGGTGGGCGGGTAGAAGTGGCCCGGCCCATCCGGACGCTTGCCGCCCACCAGCACCCGGGCGCCCCGATCCACCGCGTCGCCGACGAGCTCGTCGATCGCGGTGACCGAGGCCTCGTCGATCAACGCCCCGACGTCCACGCCGTCGTCCAGACCATGACCCACCGACAGCGCGCCCATCCGCTCGACGAAGCGCGCCGTGAACTCCTCGCGCACCGGCTCCTCGACGTAGATCCGGTTGGCCGCGATGCAGGACTCCCCGATGTTGCGCATCTTGGCCACCATGGCGCCGTCGACGGCGACGTCCAGGTCGGCGTCCGCACACACGATCAGGGCCGCGTTGCCGCCAAGTTCCATCGAGGTACGCAGCACGTTGTCCGCAGCCTGCCGGAGCAGCACGCGTCCGACCTCGGTCGACCCGGTGAACGACAGCTTGCGGGTCCGGTTGTCGGCCAGCAGCGCCGAGACCACCGCGCCGGAACGCTTGGTGGTCACCACGTTGACGACGCCCGGCGGTACGCCCACCTCTTCCATGAGGCGGGCCAGGAACAGCATGGTGAGCGGCGTCTGGCCCGCGGGCTTGGTGATCGTCGTACAGCCGGCGGCCAGCGCAGGAGCGATCTTGCGGGCGCCCATGGCCAACGGGAAGTTCCAGGGCGTCACGAAGACACACGGTCCGACCGGCTTCGGCACGGTGAGGATGCGGTATCCGCCGGCGGGGGCGGCGCTGTAGCGACCCTCGACGCGGACCGCCTCCTCGGCGAACCACCGGAAGAACTCCGCGCCGTAGGACACCTCCGCCCGAGCCTCGGCGAGTGGCTTGCCCATCTCGAGCGTGATCAGCCGGGCGACCTCCTCGGACCGCTCGACCAGTGCCCGGTACGTCGCGGTCAACAACTCCGACCGTTTCCGTGGTGGGGTCGCCGCCCACCCCGGCATCGCCGTGCTCGCCGCCTCCAGGGCGGCGAGCCCGTCGACGACGTCGGCGTCCGCCACCTCGGCGATGGTCGTGCCGGTGGCCGGGTCCTCGACGGCGAAGGTGGCCCCGTTCGTGGCGTCGCGCCAGGCGTCGCCGATGCGGAGCCGCCGGTGCTCGGGGGCCAGGACGGTCATCGGGTCACTCATTGCGTCGCCTCCTGTGATCTTCGTGGTGCTGTGCGGAGTGCCCCAGCGATCGCGCCGTGCGGGTGGACGGACGGGTCACCCGCCCTCGTCGGGGCGGGGGCGGAGGTGTCTCGGTCTGTCCGGCGCGGTTACCGCCCCGCCTCGGACAGCGACAGCCCGGTGTCCGCGTCGAACAGGTGCGCACGGTCCAGGTCGACCGTGACCGACAGCCGTTCGCCCGGCGTACCGGTGATGGTGGGTCGTGCCTTGACCTTGAGGATCTCGGTTCCCACCCGGACGTCGACCACCGTGCGGTCGCCGAGCGGCTCGAGCCCGTAGAGCTCTCCCGACAACGACGCGTCCCCGCGCTGCTCGACGGACAGGTCCTCCGCGCGTACGCCCAGCAGCAGCGCACGACCTTCCTCGGCAGTGGTCCAGTGGGGCCGAGGCAACGTCCAGCCGTCCGCACCGACCAGACGATCCCCCTCGGCGCGGCAGGCGAGCAGGCTGATCGGCGGGCTCCCGACGAACCCCGCCACCCACTGGTTGGCGGGACGCTCGTACACCTCGGTCGGTGTCCCGACCTGCTGCACCTTCCCCTCCTTGAGGACCGCGACCGCATCGGCCATGGACAGGGCCTCGACCTGGTCGTTGGTCACGTAGACGAAGGTCGCGCCGAGGCTCCGGTGGATACGGGTGAGCTCGGTGCGCATCTCGACGCGGAGCTTGAGGTCGAGGTTCGTCAGCGGCTCGTCCATGAGGAAAGCCCGGGGGCTGCGGACCAGCGCCCGAGCCAGCGCGACCCGCTGCATCTCACCGCCGGACAACTGGGCGGGACGACGCTTCAGCAGACGTTCGATGTGCAGCAGCTTCGACATCTGCTCGACGGCGGCCGCGATCTCGCTCGCCGAACGGCGGCGTGCCCGCAGCGGTGAGGCGATGTTCTCGTACGCCGTGTGTCGCGGGTAGAGGGCGTAGTTCTGGAAGACCATGGCCAGGTCCCGCTCGGCCGGCGCGTCAGCGGTCGCGTCTCTCCCGTCCAGGTGCACCGAACCCGCGTCGAGCTTCTCCAGGCCGGCGATCGCCCGCAGGGTCGTCGTCTTACCCGCCCCGGAGGGCCCGAGCACGACGAAGAACGAGCCGTCCGGCACGTCGAGCGTCACCCCGTCCAGGGCCTGGACCTTGCCGAAGGACTTGCGCAGCCCGTGCGCTGCCACGGTTCCCATCAGGCCACCAGCTCTTCCGTGCGCACGTCGTAGACCGCCGGGGTTCCGCCGGTGTGCCGCAGCCCGACCTTCGCGTCGGGGGCGAAACGAATGGTCGGTGGCATCCGAACCCGTACGTCGCGCTCGCCGCCGTGGTCGACCACGTAGATGATTTCGTCGCCCAACCACTCCGCCGAGACCACTCGGGCCGGGATCGTGCCTTCCGTCCCTGGCGCGGTGACTTCCAGCGCCTCCGGCCGGACGCCGGCCACCAGGCGACGATCGCGCGGCAGGCCTGACGGTGGTGTGAGGACCAGTCCGCCCTGACTGTGCAGCATGCCGTCGACCACCTCCACGTCGACCAGGTTCATCGGCGGGGAGCCGATGAACGCGGCGCAGAAGAGACTCGCCGGGCGGTCGTAGACCTCCAGCGGCGTGCCGATCTGCTCCACGCGGCCCTTGTTGAGGATGGCGATCCGGTGACCGAGCGACATCGCCTCGACCTGGTCGTGGGTGACGTAGACCATCGTCGCCCCCAGCTCCCCCTGCAGGTGCTTGATCTCCGTGCGCATGTCCGCCCTCAACTCGGCGTCCAGATTGGTGAGAGGTTCGTCCATGAGGAACGCGCGCGGTCGTCGCACCAGGGCGCGCGCGAGCGCGACGCGCTGCTGCTCCCCGCCGGACAGTTGGCGCGGTCGCCGGTCCAGAAGGGCACCGAGCCGCATCAGCCGGGCGGCCTCCTCGACCCGCGCGTGCACCTCCTGCTTGGGCAGTCCCTCGGCCCGCAGGGGGAACGCCAGGTTGTCGCGGGTTCGCAGATGCGGGTAGAGGGCGTAGAACTGGAACACCATGGCGATGTCGCGCTCGGCGGGCGGCAGATCATTGACCAGCGTGTCACCGATGCGGATGTCGCCGGACGTCTGCCTCTCCAGGCCGGCGATGGCCCGCAGCGTGGTCGTCTTGCCGCAGCCCGACGGGCCGAGCATCACGAACAGCTCGCCGTGGCCGATGGACAGGTCCACCTGTTCGACCGCGACCGTGCCGTCCGGGTAGCGCTTGTGCAGCGCGGTTACCTCGATACCCGCCATCAGCGTCGCACCGCCCCGAGCGTCACACCGGCGATGAGGTGCCTGCGCACCAGGTAGGCGAAGATGAGCACCGGTAGGGCGAACACCACGGAGGCGGCTGCCACGAGACCCCAGTCGGTGGTGGTGCCGCCGATCAGGCCGGCGATGGCGGGTGGGGCCGTCCGGACGCTGTCGCTGGACGTGAGGAAGATGGCGAACACGAACTCGTTCCACGAGAAGATGAGCGCGAAGACCGCCGTCGCGGCGATGCCGGGTAAGAGCTGGGGAAGTGTGTATCGCCAGAACGCCTGTAGCCGGGTGTAGCCGTCGAGCATGGCGGCGTCCTCGTACTCCGCGGGCACCTCGTCGACGAACCCCTTCATCATCCAGATCGTGAACGGCACGTTGAACGCGGCGTAGATGAGGATCAGGCCGATCTTGTTGTCGATGAGTCCGACCTGGCGGTACATGAGGAAGATCGGGATCACCACCACCACGGGCGGCATGAAGCGGGTGGACAGGATGAAGAACAGTTGGTCCTTCTTGGCCTTCACGGCGAATCGTGAGTAGGCCCAGGCCGCCGGGACTCCCAGCACGGTGGCCAGCACCGTGGAGGCGCCGGCGACCAAGAAGGAGTTGAGGAAGCTGACGGACACGGGCGTACGGCCGTCGCCCTGGGCGACGAACACGTCCTTGTAGTGCTGCAACGTGACGGCGAAGTCGAAGAACTTGGCCGGGATGGCGTAGACGTCCCGGTTCTCCTTGATCGACGTCTCGATCATCCACAGCACCGGAAAGAGCATCACGGCGGCCAGCACGGTCAGCAGCACGACCTCCACCGCGGAGCGGCCCCGGCCGCCGGGGCGGCGCACGGGAGGTGTGTGGTCCCCGGCCGGACCGGTGGACACGGCCTCGTCGACGGAGACGGCCATCAGTCCTCCTTGAGCTTGTTCAGATAACGCAGGTAGAGCTGCGTGAGGACGATGACGACGAGGACCATGAGGATTCCGTACGCTGACGCGGTTCCGGTGTTGAAGCCCAGGAACGCGACCTTGTAGATGTGGAACGACAACGTCTCGGTGGAGACCCCCGGGCCTCCGTTGGTGAGGATGTAGACGAGGTCGAACAGCCGGAACGCCTCGATGGCCCGGAACATCACGGCGATGAGCAACAGCGGCCACACCAGCGGCAGGGTGATGGTGCGGAACTTGAACCACTCGGACGCGCGGTCGATCGAGGCGGCCTCGTAGAGGTACTTGGGCACCGCGCTGAGGCCCGCGAGCGCGATGAGCATGATGAACGGCGTCCACTGCCAGGTGTCGACCACGATCAGCGAGATCAGCGCCGTCCGCTGCCGGGTGAGCCACTCCACCTGCCCGAGGCCGACCGAGCCGAGCATGCTGTTGACCACGCCGAACTGCGCGTCGAGCATGAAGCGCCAGAACAACCCGACCACGACCGGCGACAGCATCATCGGGACCAGGAACAGGGTGGTCAGCGCTCCGCGCCCGCGCGTGCGCCGGGAGATCAGGTAGGCGATGCCGAACCCGAGCACGGTCTGCAGGGAGACCGCGCCGATCACATAGACCAGAGTCGTCAGGGCCCTCGTGTGGACCTGGGCCGACGTCAGGATGGCGGTGTAGTTCCCGAAACCGACGAACTCGGCGGGACCCCCGCGCGTGGCCGAGTAGTCGGTGAAGGACAGGTACAACGACCACAGCAACGGGAAGACCGACATGGCGAGCAACAGCAGGAGCGAGGGGGAGATGAAGGCCACGGCGAGCCCACGGTCGCTCAACCGGCGGGACCGACCCGGCGCAGGTGGCGTCGCGGACGCCACCTGCCCGGGGTGTTCGGTCGTCAGAGGGGCGTCGCTCACAGCCCGCCGCCGCCCTTGCGGTTGCTCGAGTCGAGCACGCTCTGCTGCTCCTTGGCGATGTCGTCGAGCGCGTCCTTCGGGCTCTTCGCGCCGTTGAGGGCCGCGTTCACGTTGGTGTTCTCGATGTCGACGAGGCGCGCGTACTCGGGCACGTTCCACATGTCCCGCATGCGCGGGACCGAGTCGGCGTACACCTTGTTGAACGGCCCGGCGTTGAGGAACTCGGGTGACTGGATCGCGTCGGTACGTGATGGCACGCCACCGGCGGCGGCCCACTTCTTCTGGACGTCAGCCCGCTCGAACCACTTCATGAAGTTCAGGGCTTCCGCCTGGTTCGCCGCGCCGGAGTAGGCCGAGATGTGCATGCCCATGCCGCCGAGCGGGACGAGGTTGGTCTTCTGGGTCGGCAGGGTGGCGAAGCCCAACTTGTCGAGGATCTGCTCGCGCGTGGTGCCGAGCGTCGACTGCTTCGGGTCGAGCAGGCCGCCGCTCGCCGCGATCCAGTTGAACGCGATGCACGCCTTGCCCTGGGCGACGGCCGCGTTCGTCTCGTCGATGAACCAGTTGCCGGAGCCCTTGGCGGTCAGCGGCTTCATCTTGTTGACCAGGACGTCCATCGCCTCCTGGCCGGCCGCGTCGTTGAGGACGCCCTGGATCTTGCGTGCCTTCGGGTCCCAGAGGTTGCCGCCGTAGACGCCGTTCACGGTGTTGTAGGTGACGGCCGCGGCGTCGGATCCGTTGGCCTGGTGGAAGGCCAGTCCGCTCACGCCGGGGTGCTCCGCCTGGCACTTCCCGGCGACCGAGATCATCTCGTCCCAGGTCTGCGGCGGCTTGTCGCCGATCAGGTCCTTGCGGTAGATCATCGTCCAGGTGTCGCCGAGCAGCGGCAGCCCGTACAGGCTGGCGTTCTCGTCGCGTTTGCCGGTCTCCGCCTGGGGGAACTGACCGTAGGCCGCCAGGAGGTACGGGTCGTAGGCCTGCACCTCGATGTTGTTCTTGACGAAGTCCGTGAGGTCGAGGATGTTGCCGTTCGTCACGGCCTCGCCGATGTGCTGCGAGTCCAGGATCGCGATGTCGAAGTCGGTCTTGCGCGCGGCGAACTGGGTGAACATCGCGTCGTGCCAGTTCGCGTTCGGCACAGTGTTGACCTTGATGGTCGCGTTCGGCCGCTCTTTCTTGTACTCCGCGTTGGCGAAGGCTTCCAGCGCTTGGGCGGGCGGCCAGTCGAACCAGATGAAGCTGAGGGTCAGCGGGTCCTTGCTGAGCTCCGGGACGGCCGCCGGCGCCTTGGGGGCGCTCGCCTTCGCGTCGTCGTCCTTGTCGCCGCCGCACGCCGCCAGGGTCGTGGCCACCAGCAGCATGGCCGCCGTCGCCAGCCGTGCCTTGCGACCGGGAACGGGCATTCGTCCTATTCGCTTCTGAGCGCGCATGTTATGCCTGCTTTCTGGATGGGGACTTCTAGGCCTCGCTATGTGCTTCGCCGAGCGGTTGCTGGGTTTTCTGGGCGTGGCGCCGGGCCGTCGTGAGGGCCGGCGTCAGGACTGCGCCGCGAGGTAGAGAATGAAGATCATCCGCCACTTTTCCTATACGATCTGGTGGGGGCGTCAGCATGCCGCAGCGCTGTGACTGATGTCAACAGGCCGCAACGGCGCAAGAAGGGACCTCACGTCACGATGGACGACGGAGCGATGATCGCGCGGGGCCGCAAGGCCGTGACGGGAGGAATGTCGGTGGGAAGATCGGGCGGCCGGCTCGCCGACGAGGTGTACGACACGCTGCTCGGGCAGCTGATGTCGCTACGGATCGAGCCCGGCTCCCGCGTCACGATCGACGTCCTGGCGCGAGAGCTGGGAGTCTCCCAGACGCCGATCCGGGACGCCCTGAACCGCATGGAGGCCGAGGGGCTGGTCGTGCGGGTGCCCCACGCCGGCTACCGCATCCCTCCCCAGATCACCCGCCACCGATTCGAGGACATGCTCGAGGTCCGCCTGCTGCTCGAGCCCGCGGCGGCGCGCCGGTCCGCCGAACGCGCCTCGGTGGAACAGGTGACCGGCCTGCGACGGATGCTGGAGGAGATGGCCGAGCTGGAGGGGGGCAAGGGGCCCGCGGCGTACGGCGCCTTCGGGCTCCGCGACGCCGCGTTTCACGACCTGGTCGCCCGCAGCGCGGAGAACCAGGTGATCCGGGAGGCGCTCGCCCGCCTGCACAGCCACGTGCACCTCTTCCGGCTGCACCACGACGCCCAGGTCACCCACCTGGCCATGGCCGAGCACGAGGACGTGGTGGCCGCGATCGCCGCGCGTGACCCCGACGCCGCCGCCTACGCGATGCGTCGGCACATCCTGCGCTCCGGCGACCGGTTCCGGCGATTGTTCGACGAGGTCACAGACGCGGAATCGATGGCGGTAGAGGCTTGACGGGTGGGCTGGGTCGAGGAATGCTATCGCCACCGGATCGGATCGGATTGGATCTCCACCACCCGCCACCAGACGCGAGGAGAAGCAGGTGCCCAGAGCGCTGCTCCTGACCGGCGACGCCGCCGAGGAACTCGACACCATGTATCCCTACTACCGCGTGCAGGAGGGCGGCTGGGACGTCGACGTCTCGTCACGGACGCTGCGTGACGTGCAGTTGGTCATCCACGAGTTCGACCCCAACTCCGACGCCTACGTGGAGAAGAACGGGCGCAAGCTGCCGGTCGACGTGCCCTGGGCCGAGGTCGACGTCGAGCGCTACGACGCCCTCATCATCCCCGGCGGACGTGCCCCCGAGTGGATCCGGGTGGACGCCGACGTCAGGCGCATCACCGAGCACTTCTTCGCGCGCAACCTCCCCATCGCTCTGGTGTGCCACGGCGCGCAGGTGCCAGCGGTGTACGGGCTCCTGAAGGGTCGGAAGACGGCGTGCTTCCCGCCCATCACGGGGGACATGGAGAATGCGGGCGCGACGGTCATCGACGCACCCGACGTCGTGGACGGCAACCTCGTCTCCTGCCGGGGATGGCCCGACATGCCGCAGTTCGGCAGGGCGATGATGGAGGTCTTCTCGAAGTCCGTCAGCTCCGCCTCGGCGTGAGCACGCCCGGCCTGCCCCGGTGACAGCACTTCGGACCGTCGCGGTCGACGGTTCACCCGTCCACGTTCTGGAGAGCGGCGCCGGGCCCGCGGTGTTGATGCTGCACGGCTCCGGACCCGGCACGACCGGGTCCGGCGCCTGGGCATCGACGGCGCAGGCGCTGGGCACGTCCTGGCACGTGGTGGCTCCTGACCAGGCGGGGTTCGGCCGTACGCCCGTGCCGGCCGGCTCCCCGAGCGGACTCCGGCTGTGGACGGAGCAGGCGGCGGGCCTGATGGATGCTCTCGGTATCGAGTCCTACGCCGTGGTGGGTCACTCCATGGGCGGCGCCGTGGCGCTGGCACTGGCGGCGGCCCGCCCTGAGCGGGTGACCCGTGTCGTGGCGGTCTCCACGATGGGCGCTCCGGGGGCGCCGCTGTCCGCCGATCTCGACGCGGTCTGGGCCGCCCCCGCCGGCCCGCTCGGGGCGCGGGACATGCTGAGCCGCCTCCTCCTCGACCAGGCTCTCGTCACCGACGCGGCCGTTGAGGCCCGTGCGGCGGCGATGCGGGATGGGGCGTCCGCGTACGCGTCGTTGTTCCCCGCACCGAGGGCACGATGGGTCGACGACCTCACCCTCACCGCGCAGCGGCTGGCAGCGATCCACGCGCCCGTGCTGCTCGTGCACGGCGCCCAGGACCGTGTCACCCCGATCGAGGCAGCCACCCGACCCCTGCTCGAACACCTGGCCGACGTGCGTCTGCACGTGTTCGGTCGATGCGGGCACGTGCCGGCGGTCGAACACCCGCGCGAGTTCCGGCAACTGCTGTCGTGCTTCCTCGGCCAGGACCGAGGTCACTGAACCACGCGCCGGTCGCCGCTACGGTCCGCAGTCCGTGCGAGAAGCTCAATCCTGCCGCGAGCGATCCGCTGGGAGCACGGCTGTCCCGTACGGGGCGCGGATCGGTCTCCATGGCGATCATCGACGTCCCTCGCTACGATCCGACATTGAAACGTCACGATGCGTAGGGGTGTGCTGATCCACGCCCTGGGCGTAGGCGATCTGAAGCCGCTGTGAAGGTGGCGCCGGCCTGCGGATCACGCCGTCTCGACGAAGGGAAGCCGGATGACCGAGAGCGCGCAGAGCACCGAGAGCCGAACCGTTCCGCCCGTGCGGTCGTACCCGTTCAGTGTGCCCGACCGCCTCGTCGTCGATCCGACCTACGGCGAGCTGCGCGAGCACGAGCCGATGACCCGGGTGCAGCTCCCCTACGGGGAGGAGGCGTGGCTCGCCACCCGGTACGAGGACGTCCGTACGGTCCTCGGTGACGTGCGGTTCGGCCGCGCGCCAGCCGTCGACCGTGACGAGCCCCGGCTCACCCCGCGCCAGCAGTACAGCGGCATGCTGACCATGGATCCGCCCGATCACACCCGGCTGCGCCGGCTGGTGGCCAAGGCGTTCACGGCACGTCGAGTGGAGGCGCTGCGACCTCGCACCCAGGAGATCGCCGACACGCTGGTCGACGACATGCTCCGGCTCGGTCCCCCGGCCGACCTGGTGGAGCACGTCGCCACGCCACTGCCGATCCAGGTGATCTGTGAGCTGCTCGGCGTCCCGTACGCCGACCGCGACCGTTTCCACGTCTGGTCCGAGGCGATCGTCTCGACCACCTCACTGCCGCTGGAGACGATCCAGGAGTACCTGAACAATCTCTGGGGCTACATCGGTGGCCTGGTCGCCGAGCGTCGCCGCGACCCGGGGATCGACGACCTGCTCGGCGCGCTGGTGCGGGCCCGCGACGAGAACCAGGATCGGCTCAGCGAGACCGAACTGGTGGAGCTGGCCGCGGGGCTCCTCGCCGCTGGTCACGAGACGACGGTGACCCAGATCCCCAACTTCGTCTACGTCCTGCTGCACAATCCGGACCAGCTCGCGCGGCTGCGGTCCGATCCGTCGCTGGTGCCGGCCGCGGTCGAGGAACTTCTGCGGTACGTGCCGCTCGGCGTCGGTTCCTCCTTCGCCCGGTACGCCAAGGAGGACGTCGAGGTCGGCGGGGTGCTGGTCCGGGCCGGTGAACCGGTTCTCGGCTCACTGTCGTCGGCGAATCGGGACGGCACGGTCTTCGCCGACCCGGACCGGCTGGACTTCGATCGCGAGCAGAAACCGCACCTGGGCTTCGGGCACGGCGTACACCACTGCGTCGGCGCGCAGTTGGCCCGCATGGAGTTGCAGGTAGCCGTCAGCACCTTCGTCACCCGTCTGCCCGGCCTGCGGCTCGCCGTACCGGAGGCCGAGCTGAAGTGGAAGCGCGGCATGTTGGTACGGGGCCTGCTCAGCATGCCGGTGGCGTGGTGAGCACCGCCTGGCGGGTCGGGGTGGACCCGGCTCGTTGCATCGGCACGAGCATCTGCGCCGGCACCGCGCCCGAGCATTTTCGCCTGGTCGACGGTGTGTCCGCGCCGTTGGCCGGCGTTGTCTCCCCGGCCGAGGTCGTCCTCGACGCCGCCAACTCGTGCCCGGTGGAGGCGATAATCGTCCGGGACGTCACGGACGACCGGCTGATCGCGCCGGAGGAGTGACCCGTCACCCACACCGCGCGTGAGGCCGGCCGTTCCTCCGGCGTTGGCATCGCCGTGGTCGCCGCCTATGGTGGAGACATGTCCTCGGTTACGTTCCGCTCTCCTGCCGTCACCGGCGTGGCGGCGGTCGGGGCTGCCCATGTGGCGATGGCGGCGTGCCGGACGGTCGATATGCGGGTACCGGTTGTCCGCGTGCCGCGCATCGCGCCCATCTCGTGGTTGACGAGCCCGGCGCGAACCGGCCGAGGGCCCCCAGCGGAACCGTTGCATCTCGGAACGACCGCCAGGGCGAAGCTATCCAGCTTCGGCCCTTTTCTTTTTACCCTTCGGAAGCAGAGGTAGGACCATGAGCGTCGATCAACGAGCTGTCGACCAGCGTTGGCTGGCTGATCTGCGAGCCTCGCTGGCGGAAGACTTCGCCACGCAGACGGCTCGGCTGCGGGAACTGACCGAGCTCAACGCGGACACCGGCGACCCGAGCGAGGCCCACAACCGGGCCGCGCTGCTGGTGGCCACCCGGCGCAACATCGAGCAGATCACCGGTGCGCTGAGCCGCATCAGCGCCGGCACCTACGGGACCTGCGCGAAGTGCCGCCAGAACATCCCGGCCGAGCGGCTCGAAATCCTTCCGCATGCGCAGTTCTGCGTGTCCTGCCAGGCGAAGCAGAACGGCTGACCGGCGGTGTGGCTGCCGTGCCGCAGCGGTACGGCAGCCACACCGGCCGTCACGCGGGAGATGGCTCCGTCACGGTGACGATGTCGAGGATGCCCAGAAGTCCGGCAAGCGTCACGGCCTCGGAGCGCGTCAGGGTGAGCGAGCAGGTGGCGTCGGGGTCGTCGGGGGACTCGTAGACGAGATCTCGTCGCCCGCCCGGGTGGTGCGTGACCACGCCCACTCGACGACCGTCAGCGGTGGTGAACATGCGGCGTACCCCGATACCGGGCAGCGGGGTCAGTTCGACAATCATGGGGACTCCAGCGGGCAGGGCGGCGCATCCGCGTAGCGGCTCGGCGACGCGCAGGCCGGCGAGCGTGGCCGGGCGAAGTGCGGTGGGCGTGGTGGTGGCACGGCCGGTCATGGCGGCGAACTGGACACACCATGGGTCGGCGCGAGCCGGGGCGGGTGGATCAGGCGAGGTGCAGCGCGTGGCGCGGGGGAGCGCGATCCGCTGACCAGGCGGGCACGCAACCGGGGGTCGCCCGCCGTGCGGAACGGAACACGATGCACAACCCGATCGAGCGGGTGGCCGAGAGCACCAGCAGGAGCACGGCGAGCAGCAGCAATGTCGGCTGCGGCGTCCGCTCGCCGACGCGCCGGGGGCCGCGTCTGTCGTGCATGCCCCAACCATAGCCGTCGCCCAGAGTGTGGACTATATTCGCGTTGGGTGACCGCCTCCGGGCGATGTGGTCGGTGAACTGGATGACATCGTGGGCCTGCCGGGTCGCGCTCGTTCGGCCGCTGCTGGCGATGACGTACCACTGGTCGGGAACGACCGTCGGCCCGGCCCGCCGGGAAACGGTGGCGCGTGCGGGTCTGTGGTTGGGTAGCGTCCCGGAGCGGCTGGCGGCCCGGCAGGCGTTCCTGTCGAGGCGTGTGGCCGAGACCTACGGCAACTACGCGCCGGATCAGCTCCCCGGCCAGGTACGCGTCGTCCTCCCCGGCCCGTGAGCCGGCGGCGGCCAACCAGGACCGACGACGTGGTTGGCCCCGTGCCGCGGTGGACCGCCACGGGTGCGTGGCAGTCCACCGCGGTGTCACCGGTGCCGGTTTCCGCCGAGGCTCAGCGGTTGGCCACCCCGGCGGTCGGGGTGGGCTGGACCCGCTCGAACCGGACCTTGCTCAGCCAGCCCGGGAGGTCGCTGAGCACGTACAGCTCGCCGTTCACGTCGGCGCCGAACGCCGTCGGCTGGGTGGGGAAGGTGCCGATCTCGGCGGACTCGTAGCCACCCGTGGACGTGGGACGCACGGCGAACGCGCGGGTCGAGCAGTAGTCGCTCGCGATGTAGGTCCCCCGCGCCTCCGGGGTGACGGACCCCCGGTACACCAGGCCGCCGATGATGGAGCAGTTGTCCGTCAGGTAGTGCTCGTACTCGGCGACCGGGTCGGTGAGCCGTACGCCCGGCCGGCACTGCGTCTGGTCGAAGACCGGCGTGCCCTCCTTGCAGGACCAGCCGAGGTTCGCGCCACGCTGCGACGGGCGGATGTGGTTGATCTCCTCGATCAGGCCCTGGCCGACGTCGCCGATCCAGAGCGAGTTGTCGACCGGGTCGATGGAGAACTTCCACGGGTTGCGCAGCCCGTAGACCCAGATCTCCGGCCGCGCGCCCGCCGTGCGGACGAAGGGGTTGTCCAGGGGTACGCAGTAGGGCTTGCCCCCGCAGCTGCGGTTGACGTCGATCCGTACGATCTTGCCGAGCAGGGTGCCGAGGTTCTGGCCGCTCTTGAACGGGTCGTTCGCGTTTCCGCCGTCGCCGGTGGACCAGTAGAGGTAGCCGTCGCGGCCGAAGGCCACCTGTCCGCCGTTGTGGTTGCCGAACTCGGCGTGCTCCTGGGTGAGCAGCACCTGTAGCCGGTCGGGAGCGCCGAGCGGCACCCGCGCCAGGGTCAGCGCTCCGGCCGGCAGGCTCGTGTAGGCCACGTAGAGGATCCCGGTGCGCGCGAAGTTCGGTGCGGGCGTGATGCCGAGAAGGCCGCGCTCGTTGTCGGACGTGTCGATCCGGGCGGTCAGGTCGAGCACCGGATCGGCCGCCAGGCCGGTGGCGGGGTGGTACGCGCGGACGGTGCCGTTCTTCTCCGCGATCAACATTCGACCGTCCGGCAGGCCGGTGATCGCGATCGGGCGCTGCAGTCCGAACGCCACCCGCTCGGACACCACGGTCAGCTCGGTGAGTGGCGTCGCGCGGGCGTGGGATGTGCCGGTCGCCGCGGTGCTGGCCACCGACGCGGGTGGTGACAGAAGCACGGACAGGGTCAGGATGAGCAGGCCGGCCAGCATGGTGGCCGGACGTTGTCGCCGTCGCTGCATGTTCGGCTCCTCGATCAGGTGGGTGGTGGTGGTGTGGGAGCGTTTCCACACTACATCGATCTAAGTCGATGCCAAACCGGCTGGTCCTCCGCCGTGCGCGCCACCGTTCTCGGTCGCCGGCTGTCCAGATCGAGCTGATTCGATATAGCATCGCGGCAGGGCAGTGTTACTCCGCAGGGGCGTGCGGCGCGGAGTGTTCGCCATCCACCGGGCGGGCCGGGCAGCCGGCGGTGGCCACCGATTTCGGGCGCGGCGGGGTTGACGCCGGCTCGGCGTCACCTGCGGCGTGCTGGTCCAGTGGCGAGCGCGGTGCTCCGGTCGTCGGCCGTGCGGTGCTCCTCGGTTCCGTGCCTCGAGTCGGCAACGGACCAGACGAAACACCGAGGAGAAGTGCACAGATGAACGACGTACCCGCTCGACCGAAGCGCCGAACCAGGGGGGCCGCCAGGCTGCTCCTGGGTGGGGCCTGCGCCCTGGCGATCACCGTGTCCTCGATGGCCGTGGCGACCTTCGCCCGCGCCGACCTCCCCGGATCGCCCGGGACCACCCTGAAGGCCGCCGCCGAGCGCAGCGGCCGGTACTTCGGCGCCGCCATGGGGGCGGACCGCCTCAACGACTCGGGCTTCCTGACCATCGCGAGCCGTGAGTTCGACATGATGACGGCCGTCAACGAGATGAAGCCCGACGCGACCGAGCCCAACCCCGGCCAGTTCAACTTTGATCGCGGTGACGCGATCTACAACTGGGCCACCCAGCGCGGCATGCGGTTCCGTGGTCACACCCTGGCGTGGCACGCCCAGCAGCCGAGGTTCTGGGGGAGCCTGAGCGGCACCGCCCTGCGGAACGCGATGATCAGCCACATCAACGGGGTCATGGCCCACTACAAGGGCAAGTTCGCGTACTGGGACGTGGTTAACGAGGCCTTCGCCGAGAACGGCAGTCGGCGGTCGTCGAACCTGCAGTCCACCGGCAACGACTGGATCGAGGTCGCGTTCCGGACCGCGCGCGCCGCCGACCCGAGCGTGAAGCTGTGCTACAACGACTACAACATCGAGAACTGGACGTACGCCAAGACGCAGGGCGTCTACAACATGATCAGGGACTTCAAGTCCCGGGGCGTGCCGGTCGACTGCGTGGGCCTGCAGACCCACTTCACCGGCGGCAGTTCGCTGCCCGGCAACTTCCAGCAGACCCTGTCCAGCTTCGCCGCCCTCGGGGTCGACGTGGCGTTGACCGAGGCCGACGTCACCAACGCCTCGACCAGCCAGTACCAGGGCCTCACCCAGGCCTGCATGAACGTCCCCCGCTGCGTTGGCATCACGACGTGGGGCATTCGGGACAGCGACTCGTGGCGCGGCAGCGAGAACCCGCTGCTCTTCGACCGCAACAGCAACCCGAAGGCGGCGTACACCGCCGTCCTCAACGCGCTCAACGCCGCCTCCACCACCGTGCCGGGAACGCCGCCGACGACCCCTCCGCCGACGACCCCTCCGCCGACCACTCCTCCGCCGACGACCCCTCCGCCGACCACTCCTCCGCCGACCACTCCTCCGCCGACCACGCCGCCGCCGGGTGCCTGTAGCGCGACGTACCGGATGGTCAACAGCTGGAACGGTGGCTACCAGGGCGAGGTCACGGTGGCCAACAACGGCTCCGCCACCCTCAGCGGCTGGACCGTACGGCTGACGCTGGCCAGCGGGCAGAGCATCGCCAATGTCTGGAATGGCATCAACACCGGCACCAGCGGAACGGTCAGCGTCCGTAACGCCGACTACAACGGGTCTCTCGGCGCGAACGCCTCGACCACCTTCGGTTTCCTGGTCAACGGCAGCAGTACTACCGCACCGAGCGGTCTCTCCTGCACCAGTTGACGCGCGACGACGCGTACCGGTCCCTCCGCGTCGGGACGCTGACCGGGCCCGGAGCCACCCGCTCCGGGCCCGGGCGCCGTCGTGGTCGGACCGGTACGCGACCGAAGTAACCGTCCTCGCGTACCGCACCTCGTCGATAGGGAGAACGACCATGCGCAGACTTCTCGCGGTGTTCAGCGCCGCCCTGATCCTCGGCACCACGGTCGGCAGCGCTCCGGCCGGGGCGTCGGGCGCGTCCCGGCCCTCGTGCCCCCGTGGCCTGCTCTTCTGTGAGGACTTCGAGCGACTGCCCGCCGGCGGGGCCAGCACGGTGAACTGGGGCGTCGACACCCGCCACGGCACGCTCACCGTCGAACGTGCTCGCCGGGGCAACCAGGTGCTGCACGTCCACACGGTCGACAACGGACGTGCCTTCCTGCGCGTCGACGACTTCGCCGCGCCGGGCAACCGCTTCTACGGCCGGATGCGCCTGCGCGTCGACGCCTTCCCCACCGCCCCGGACTGGGCGCACTTCACGCTGGTCGAGGCGACCGGTAGCGGTAGCGCGGAGGTCGTGCGTCCGATCGGTGGCCAGTACGCCCCCACCGTGCCCGGCACGTTCTGGGGCATCGGGGCCGACGGCGGTCCCACCGGCGACTGGACCAACTGGCGGGAGTCCGCCCCGGTCGTCGAGGACACCTGGCAGTGTTTCGAGTGGAAGATCGACGGGGCGGACAACAGCGTCGCCGTGTGGATCGACGGCGTGGCGAACCCGGAGCTGACCGCCTCCACGAACGACCACGGCGGTAATGACGTTCCCTTCGTCCTGCCGAGCGTCGACACGGTGAAGATCGGCTGGCAGCTCTACCAGGGCGGCACGACGCCGGGTGAGTTCGACCTCTGGATCGACGACATCGCCCTGTCGACCAAGCGGCTCGGCTGCTGAGCTGACGCCCCCGCAGGTGCGCGGGGGCGTTCGACGCCGGTGGTCGTGATGTCAGTCGCGATCGACGTTCCTGCCGGGGTGCGGCTCTGCTGCCGTACCCCGGCCGAACTGGTCGGCTCGCCGATCTGGAGCGCGCGAGCCGTACGCCGGACCGAACACCACCAGCAGCGTCAGGTCCTCGGTCACCTCGTCGAAATGGTGCTCCTCGCCGGCCGGCACGAAGATCACCGAACCTGGGGCCACCTCGGCCGTGCCGTCCGGGGTCACGATCCGGGCCCGGCCGGCGGTGACCACGTAGATCTCATCCTCGGTGTGCGGGCTCTGATCGTCGAGACCTCCCGCCGGGATGCAGTACGTTCCCACCGACAGGTCCGGAACCCTCAGGTGTTCGATCCAGTCGTTGACGGCTCCGCCGGGTGTGGTCCACCGGCCCGCCCCTTCGATGATCTGCATTGCCGAAACCTAAGGGACGTCTCGCACCTCCGTGGAGGGCGTTTCCCGGCGCCGGGCCGGTGGGGGCGGTCGGCTCCGAGCACACGCGGCGACTGGGGAAGCAACCCGTTTGGCGGGTTTCCTCGGAAGATAGCAAATCTGAGCACTTCTCCTGTTTCGTCCATTATTCCGACTCATTGTGAGTACCGTGAAGTCGGGCGATCGTGCAGTCACCGAGGCGTCGGAGGCCGGCCCGTCACCGGTCGACGCACCGCTCGGCGGTGGACCCGACCGGTCGCGGCTCCGACCGGGCAGCGTTGGCGGCCACCCGCATCTGCCCGCGTTCGGCATCCACTGACCAACGAGGGGGAACAGACATGCTCAGAATCTCGCTACGTCGGCCGAAGGTGATCGCCGCAGCGCTCGCCGCCGCAACTCTGGTGACGGTGCTCGGCTCAAGCACCCCAAGCGTGTTCGCGGACGGCGGTGTGCGACCAACCCCCGACGAGGGGCACCGCAGCAGACCGACGATCGTCCTCGTGCACGGCGCCTGGGCCGACGGCTCAAGCTGGAATGGGGAGATCCGCAGACTCCAGGCGCGCGGTTTCGACGTCCAGGTCGCGCCGCAACCCGGCCGAGGGCCGTCGATCGACAGCGGCTACCTGAAGGACTTCCTGTCCACCATCGAAGGTCCCATCGTGCTCGCCGGCCACTCGTACGGTGGCTTCGTGATCAGCGACGCCGCCACCGGCAACAAGAACGTCAAGGCGCTCGTGTTCGTGGACGCCTTCGCGCCGGACAAGGGGGAGACCGTGGAGGAGCTCACCGCGGGCTCCGGCTCGATCCTCGAGCCGGCCCTGACCGACCCCACGAGCGTCTTCCGGCTCGTGCCGTTCCCCGGTGCCCCGGAGGGCGCGGCCGACGCGTACGTCCTGCCGAAGGTGTTCATCCCCGGCTTCGCCAACGGTCTGCCCCGGCGGCAGGCGGAGGTGCTCGCCGTGACCCAGACCGCCCTGGCCACCAACGCGCTGGGCGAGCCGGCCACGGAGCCGGCGTGGAAGACGATCCCCGCGTGGGCGGTGGTCGGCACCGAGGACCTGGTCATTCCGCCGGCCCGCCAGGAGGAGATGATGAAGCGGGCGGGGGCCGACATCACCCGGATCGACGCCGGTCACCTGGGCCTGATCTCGCACCCGGACCAGGTCACCAGGGTCATTCTGGAGGCGGCCCGGACGACCGCCTGACGAGGTCTCGTGACATCGGCAGCAGTGGCCGCGTGGGCTGGACCAGCCCCCCCCGCCCCCCCCCCCCCCGCCCGGGCCACGCCCGGTGCGCGAGAGGTAGATCCCACCATAG
>NZ_JBEZEC010000009.1:0-367065 GCF_040648595.1 Micromonospora sp. NPDC049107 | reverse complement strand
CTAGACAGCTCCACTCCACAACCGGAGGCCTTCACCTACCTACGACATCAGATCGTGTCGTCACACAACCTCGACCAACCTCCCTGGACAGCACATCTAGGGGCTGTTTCATAAGGGCGGTCGAGCCGAGGCGGAGTCCGGGCGGCGATCCGGCAAGACGCGGTGGCGTCCGGATACCGGTGTTATATCCGGACGCCACCGCAACGCCGCCGGTCGTCGTCCGGGCCCGCCGCAGGCCGGCCAGCTCTTATGAAACAGGCCCTAGCCGTTTAGTGGCCTGGGTTGGCGGGGGTGGGTTGCGCCCACCCCCGTCATCCGGCCGCTGTCCGCCCAGCCGAGAACGACGGTCCGAGCGCGAGTCACGGTCGGTGCGGGCCCCGGTTGGCGGTCGCGGCGGCCACCGCGTCACACGGTGACGACGACCTTCCCCGCCGGGTGCCCGTGCCGGAGGTGGCGGATCGCGTCCGCCGCCTGGGCCAGCGGATAGGTGCGGTCGACCGCCGGGGTGAGCGCCCCCGATTCGATGAGGGTCCCCAGCTCGCTCAGGTCCCTGGTGCGCTCGACGGCGCTCACGCTACGCAGGCGTTGACCGACGAACAGGGACAGCAGCGGCGCGCGGAACATCTGCCGGTCGTAGCCGCTGAGCACGGGGCCCTTGGTGTACGTGCCGCCGACCAGCGCCAGTGTCCCGTGTGGGGTGAGGGCGCGGCGCAGCAGGGAGACCGGCCGATCGCCGCCGGTGTCGATGACCACGTCGTAGATCGGGCCACGGCTGTCGACCTCCTCGCTGGTGTAGTCGAGGGTGTCGTCGGCGCCGAGGCCGCGTACGAACGCGGCCCTGGCCGGCGCGCAGACGGCGGTGACCGTCGCCCCGTACGCCTTGGCGATCTGTACGGCGTGCGACCCGACGCCGCCGGATGCGCCGATGACCAGCACGCGCTGCCCTGGGCGTACCGCGCCGCTGTCGCGGACCGCACGCAGCGCCGTCATCCCGGAGACCGGCGCGGCGGCGGCCTGCGCGAACGACAGGTTGGCCGGTTTGCGGGCCAGCCGCCGCTCCGGCGCGCTCGCGAACTCGGCGTACGAGCCACGCGGACAGGTGCCGAACACCTCGTCGCCGGGCCGGAACCGGGTCACCCGAGCACCGACCGCGACCACCACCCCGGCCAGGTCCCGCCCGCGCACCGGCGCCCGGGGCCGGCGCGGCCCTGCGGCCAGCCGCGCCAGGTAGGGGCGACCGGTCATGAAGATCCACACCCCGGGGTCGACCCCGGCGGCGCGGACCTGGACGAGGACCTCCTCGTCGTTCACGGCGGGTTGGTCGATGTCGCGAAGGTGGAGCACGTCGGGCGGGCCGTAGCTGTCCTGGACGATGGCCTTCACGGTGTCGCCTCCTCGGGGTACTGGAACACGTCGTCGAGACGTGCGTCGAACAAGCGCGCGATCTTGAACGCCATCTCCAGCGACGGCGAGTAACGACTCTGCTCGATGGCGATGACGGTCTGTCGGGTCACGCCGATCCGCTCGGCGAGCTCGGCCTGGGTCATCTCGCCGTGCGCGAAGCGCAGCGCGCGGATGTTGTTCGTGACGCGGGTCGGCTTCACCACTGCGGGACACCCTTGCGGTAGACGATCACCTTCGCCAGGGCGCCAACCGCCGCCGACAGGACGAAGCACAGGTAGATGACGTTCGCGATCCAGAACCAGTCCCATTCGGCCAACGCCATCAGCATCGCCGACACCGCGCCGATGGCCACGAACGCCTGACCGACGTGGTCACCGAGCCGTCCGATCTCCCGGTCCCGGACGTCCTTGGCACGGGAGGCGCCCGGGTTCAGCACACCCATCCCGATCTCGGCCACGATGCTCGCGACGACGGCCCCGCCGATGGTCCACAACAGCACCCCGGCGTACGGCGTGGCGGTGAGCGGACCACCGTCGGCCCGGTTCAGGACCACGGCCGCGTAGGCGGCGTAGCCCACCACACTGACCACCAGCATGATCCAGGCGCGTTTCTCCTCGTGCGTCACGACCGCCTCCTGCTGTAAAGAATTCTTGACATGCTCATAGTATGGCGTCTTTGACATCATGTCTAGAAAGCTTTACATCGGCGTCGTGCGCCGCCCCCGATCGGGCCGCGAGGTCACCCTCATTGATCATGGTGACTGGTTTTGTCGTACACCTGTTCTAGGTTCGGGGTGTGATCGAAGAGTTGGCGCAGGCGCGGGGCGCGGTGGCGGATGCCGCCGCCGCGCCGGCCTGGGCCCTCGCGGAGCATGACCTGGTGGCTGCGCTCGACGCCGCGCACCGGCTCGAGCAGCAGCTCGCGGCCGTCAAGCTGACCCTCGTGCGCGAGCTGGACGGCCGGGGCACGGCCCTGGCGCAGGGCGCTTCGTCGACGGCGGTCTGGTTGCGCGACCGCCTACGGTTGACAGTTCCCGCAGCCCGCCGGTTGGTCGAGTTCGCTCACGCCCTCGACACGGGCGCTCCCGAGGTCCGCCGGGCGCTGGCCGACGGAGACGTCAGCCTGGAGCAGGCCCGCGTCATCGCCGACACCGTCGACACCGTGCGGGCCGCCGCCGGCACCGACGTCGCCACCAGAGCGGTCGGCGTCCTCGTCGACTGGGCCGGCCAGTTCGACCCCACGCTGCTGCGCAAGCTCGCCACCCGCATCCTCGACCACGTCGCACCCGAGGTCGCCGACGCCGCCGCCAAGGCCGCCCTCGACGCCGAAGCCCGCCGGGCCACCCGGGATCGTCACCTCACCCTGTCCGAGCTGACCGACGGCCGGCTGCGGTTGAGCGGCACCCTCGACGCGGAGACCGCCGGCCTGCTCCGCGCCGCCCTCGACCCACTGACCGCACCCTCCGGTCAGGACGACCACCGGTCACCGGGGCAACGGCGGCACGACGCCCTCGGCGACCTCTGCCGACTCGCCCTGCGCACCAAGGAGCTGCCCGAGCACGGCGGCGAGCCGGCCCAGCTCGTCGTCACCACCAGCTTCGACGGCCTGGTCCGGCAGCTCGGTGCCGGCACCCTCGACGCTGGCTTCGGGCTCACCCCGGAGACGGTACGTCGCCTCGCCTGCGACGCCGCCATCCTGCCCGCCGTGCTCGGCAGCGCCGGCCAGACACTCGACGTCGGCCGCCAGCGCCGACTCGTCACCGGCCCCCTGCGCCGCGCCCTGATCCTGCGCGACCGAGGCTGCGCCTTCCCCGGCTGCGACCGACCACCCCGCTGGTGCGACGCCCACCACCTCCGACACTGGGCCGACGGCGGCAACACCAACCTGGCCAACGCGGTGCTGCTCTGCGGCCACCACCACCGCCACCTCCACCATGGCGAGTGGGCCGTCCAGTTGGGCGGCGACGGCCACCCCGAATTCATCCCGCCCGCCTGGCTCGACCCGGAACAGGTCCCCCGCCGCAACCACTACCACCGGCGAACATGACGGCAGCGGGTCAGCCACGCACCCGATGACGGTGCCGTTCGACCTCTCCGATTCGTGGCTGCGCCGCGCGTTCCGGAGCTGGCGAGCGTGCCGTGGGCACGGCCTGCACGGGGCGCGGGGCGGCGAGCAGGGCCTCGGCTTGGCGCCCGGTGTGCCCAGCGGTCGGCCCGTCCCCCGCGCAGGCTAGCTCTCGCGATTGTCGGGCAGATCGAGGTACGCCAGCAGCCGCAGCAGCACGCTGACATGCGAAAGGTCGTGCCACAGCGACACGAAGCCGTCTGGACCACCCCGCCGCAGGAGGCTCGTCAGCTCGGCGACATCGTCGCTACTCTGCCCGCAGTCGATCTCCAACTCGGGGCGCTGGACCATCCCGAACGCCGCACCCAGGTCCATGTTCCAGTAGTGGTCGACGCCAAGCTGTGACAGCTGGATCTCCGGACCGAATCGGCTCTCCGCCGCATCCAACAACATCGAGCACGCTCGGCGCAGATCCGCGATCCGCAACACCCCGTCAGCATCGGTCATGCCCCAGGATCCCTCAGGGCACTGTCAGAGGTCGGTGACGCGGATGCCGGCGTGGGCTTTGTAGCGCTTGTTGATGGCGATCAGGTTCGCGGTGAACGCCTCGATCTGGTGGGCGTTGCGCAGCCGACCGGCGTAGATGCCGCGCATGCCGGGGATCCGCGCGGCGAGCGCCCCGACGATGTCGACGAGTTCCCGGTCCTCGGTGCAGATCAGCACGTCGAGGTCGATCCGGTCGACCTCGGGGTCGGCCAGCAGTGGTGCGCTCACGTGGTTGAACGCGGCGCAGACGCGGGAGTCGGGCAGCAGCGCGGCAGCCTGCTGGACGGCGCTGCCCTCGGCGACGGTGAGCGCGTACGGACCCTGCTTGTCGAAGCCCAGCGGGTTGACGCAGTCGACGACGATCGTGCCGGCCAACGGCTCCGCCAGGGCGGCGACGGTGGCCGCGTGGCCGTCCCACGGCACCGCGATGATCACCACGTCGCTGCGGCGGGCCACCTCGTCGTTGGCCGCGCCGGTGATCCGCACCTCGGCCGGCATCCGGGGCAGCGCGGCGATCTCGGCGGCGGACTCGGTGGCCCGCTCGGCGGACCGGGAGCCGATCAGCACCGTCTGGCCGGCCCGGGCGAGTCGATAGGCAAGGCCACGGCCCTGGTCGCCGGTGCCGCCGATGATGCCGACCGTCAGCCCGGAAACGTCGGGCAGCGTGCTCGCGTCGTATGCCATGGGCTCATCCTCGCAAACCGCTCGGCGCGCCAGAGTCGCCAGCCACTGTGACAATCCCCGCTGCCCGCGCGACCCGACCGCGCGGCGACTCAGGCCAGCTCGAACAGCACCGTACGGGCCGCCGGGTCGGCGGTGACCAGGCGGACGCGGACCCGTTCGCCGAGCGGAAGTTCACCGAGGCAGCGGCTGCGGACCGGCGGGGCGTCCAGGGCCACGGTTCCGCCGGGCGGCCGCGGCCGGGACTTGCCGTTGGCAGGGGCGTCGACGTCGAGCACCGCCGCGTCGAAGGTCTCCCCCACCCGGTGTTCCAGCAGCACCGCCTCGGCCAGTTCAACCGCGCCCCGGCTGGCCGCCGAGGCGGTGCGGTCGGTGCTGGCCATCACCTCGGGCAGCCGGGGCAGCGCGGCGCGGGCCCAGTCGGGCACCTCCCGGCCCGCGTGCAGGGCCAGGCAGACCTCGGTGGCGTACCGGTCGGCCAGGCGCCGCAACGGCGCCGTGACATGGGCGTACGCGGCCGCGACCCCGCCGTGCTCCGGCTGCTCCGGGCGGCTGCCGTCGAAGGCGGTGTACGCGGCGCCGCGCATCAACTCGGCGGCCTGGTCGATGAACGCGGCGGCACGTGGCTGCGCGGCGTCCAGACCGGCGATGACCTCGCCGGGGCTCGCGCCGTCCGGCCAGCGCACGCCCAGCGGGGCGGCGGCCGCCCGCAGGCGTTGCACCGCCTCCGGCTTCGGTGGGGGCATCGTCCGCAGCAGGCCGATCCCGCCGGCCAGCATGATGTCGGCGGCGGCCATCCCGGTCAGCAGCGAGATCTGCGCGTTGTGCTCCTCCATGGGCGCCGGCCCGCGCAGCACCAGCCGCCACCCGTCGCCGTCGGGCTCCACGTCCTGCTCGGGCAGCGGCAGGTTGATGGCCCCCCGGCGCAGCCCACGGGCGGTCAGCCGGTCGCCGATCTCGGGCAGCAGCGCGATCGGCTCGGGCAGCCGACCGGCGTCGGCCGCCGCCTGCACGCCGGTGTAGTCGAGCTTGGCCCGACTGCGGACCAGGGCGCGCTCCAGCTCGACGGCCACCGTGGCGCCGTCGGCGTCCAGGTCGATGGTCCACACCACGGCGGCGCGGTCGTCGTCGGGCAGCAGGCTGGCCGCACCCTCGCTGAGCGTCACCGGGTGCAGCGGCACGTTGCCGTCGGGCAGGTAGACCGTCTGCCCGCGCCGCCAGGTCTCCTCCTCCAGCGCGCCGCCCGGCTCGACGTGCGCGGCGACGTCCGCGATCGCGTACCGCACGCGGTAGCCACCTCCCGTCCGGCGGGCCAGGTGCATCGCCTGGTCCAGGTCACGGGAGGTGGCCGGGTCGACGGTGACGAACGGTATGTCGGTGCGGTCGACGGCCGGCCGGGGCGGCGCGGCGGCCGCCGCGTCGGCCTCCCGCTGGGCGGCCGTGGGGAAGCTCTCGGGCAGGCCGAGCTCGCGGCGCAGCGCGCCGAAGTCGATGCGGGGGGCGAGTACGCGTCGGATGACCACGGGTCAATCCTGACAGCGCCGCCGGTGATCCGCTTCCGGTGACCGGCCGAGTCCACGCCGCGCCGCCCGGCCAGCCCGGGGCGACGACCAGCGCCAGCCGGGGCGACCCCGGCCGAGGCGGGGCGACCCCGGCCGAGGCGGGGCGGCCAGCCCGGGGACGACCAGCGTCAGCCGGTCGCCCTCCGCGCCGTGGTCCGCGTACCCCGGGGGGCGGTTGCCCGTGCGGCGACCGGCTGCGACGGCGACTTGCGGGCGGTCACCTTGCGGGCCGGCGCCTTGGCGGCGGTGGTCTTCTTCGCCGGGGCCTTCTTCGCCGCCGCCTTACGGGCGGTCGTCGACGACGTGCCGGTCACCTTCGAGGCCGGGGCCTTCTTCGCCGCCGCCTTGCGCGCGCCGCCGGCCGGACGGGTCGCCGTCTTCTTCGCCGCCGTGGTCTTCTTCGCGGGCGCCTTCTTGGCGGGAGCCTTCTTCGCGGCCGTCTTCTTCACCGCCGACGCCTTGGTCGCGACCTTGCGGGCGGGCGCCTTCGTCGCGGCCGTGGTCCTCTTGGCCGCCGAGGCGGTGGTCTTCTTCGCCGCGCTGGTGGTCTTCTTCGCCGCGCTCGTCGCCTTGGTCGCGGTGCCGCTCTTGCGCGCCGTGGCTGCCGGGCTCCGCTTCGCGGCGGTGGCCGTCCCGCGGGCGGACGCGGTCTTCGCGGGCGCCTTCCTGGCCGCCGCCGTGTTCTTGGCCGCCGTGGTCCTGGCCGTGGTCGCGGTCTTCTTCGCGGGCGCCTTCTTGGCCGCCGTGGTCCTCTTGGCCGCCGCCGTGGTCTTCGTCGTCTTCGTCGCCGTTGCCTTCTTGGCGGGGGCCTTCTTCGCCGCGGTGGTCGTCTTCGTCGCCGGGGCACGCCCCGCGCCGCCGGCCGCCTTGCGGGCCGGCGCCTTCGCCGCGCCCGTGGTGGACTTGCGCACGGGGGTGGTCCGGCTCGCCGACGTGCCACGCTCCGCCGCGGCGGTCTTCTTCGCGGTGGTCTTGCGGGCGGCCGGGCGGGTGGTGGCCTGCTGTGTAACGGCCATCGTGGTTCCCTCCTTGGGGACGTGCTCTCGCGTGCGTCCTCGCGGAGCACGAACTACCGCGACGCGGGCCGTCCCGCGCCGTCTACCTGTCCTCCCCGGCCCAACGCGCGTCCTCGGCCTCCCACGCCTCATTCCGCTCCTGCACTCGCTGCAGGGCGTTCTCCGCGTCGGCCGCCGAGTCGTACGGGCCGAGGACGTGCTTCGCCGGACACACGTCGGCGTCCGTCTCGACCCGGTGGTGTCGGGTGCACCAGTAGAACTGCCCACTACGTTCGCTGTCGCTCATGGGAAACACTGTGCACCGCGAACCGGTTGCCCGCCACCGGATCACGCAAGTCGCCTAACCCTCTCCACAGTAGAGACGCTTACCGCACCGCGGGCGAAAACGCCGAAAGAAGTGCAGGTGGGGGCGTTGGAAGGCGCGGGAACACCGGTGGCCGAACGGTCGATTCCCCGGCACGACGCTCCGGGGCAGGATTCGTGGCCGTGATCAACACGGTGACGGGCGCGGGGGCGTGCCCGCGATGCGGAACGACCACCGCGTCGCTGAGGGACGCGGCGCCGTGGTGCCCCGGCTGCGAGTGGAACCTGGAGGCGTACGACCCCGGGCGGCGCGAGCGCGAGTTCGGCTGGACCTGGGTCGACCGGTGGACCCACCGGTTGGCGTTTCAGGCGACCGGGCAGCAGTTCCGCCAGTTGCTCGGCCGTCCGCTCGGCGACGGCGGGTCGAGTGCGGCACGGACGCTGACCGCGGTGGTGTCCCTGCTGCTGATCGCGGCCGTGCTCGCCCTCGCGGTCGTCGGCGGTTGGCTGATCGTGGCGTTCCCCTTTCCCAACCTGGCGATCGTGCTGGGTGTGGCGATGGTCGCCCTGGCGGTCGCCCTGCGGCCCCGCTTCGGCCTAGTCGACCCGAATCTGGAGGTCCTGTCCCGCGACCGTGCGCCGGAGCTGTTCGGGCTGATCGACGAGGTGGCCGCGGCGATCGGCGCGCCGGTGCCGGACGTGGTCGGCGTCGACAACGCCATCAACGCGTACGCGGGCGCGGTCGGGGTGCGACGCCGCCGGGTGTTGGCGCTCGGGCTGCCACTGTGGGGCTCGCTGCCCGCCGGTGAACGGGTGGCGCTGCTCGGGCACGAACTCGGCCATTTCGTCAACGGCGACCCGCGTCGGGGTCTGCTCACCCAACCCGCGTTCACCACGCTCGCCTCGGCCGCCGACCTGTTCCGGCCGGTGCAGACCACCGTCGGGGCCGGGCTGCTGGAGATGGTGGGTGACGCGCTGGGCCGCGCGTTCCAGTGGGTGGTGTCCCGGGTGCTGTTCGGCGCGCACCTCGTGCTGGTGAGCGTGGCGCTGCGGGACAGCCAGCGCGCCGAGTACCTCGCCGACGACCTGGCCGCCCGGGTCGCCGGCACGACGGCCGCCACCGATCTGCTCGACGCCCTGCTGGCCGGCGAGTCGATGGCGTTGGCGGTACGTGTCCACGCACGAGCGGGGCACGGCCCGGACCGTTGGCGGTCGGCGTTCGCCGAGGCCCGCGCGGCGAACAGTCACCGGCTGCCGCTGCTGCGCCAACTGTCGGTCCGTGACGAGGCCTCGCTCTTCGCCGCCCACCCGCCGCTCGGGCTGCGTCGCCAACTGCTCGCCGGACGGCCGTGGCAGGACCCGTCGGTGGTGCTCACCCCCGCCCGGCTGGAGCGCATCGACGCCGAGCTGACCGCGGAGTACAAGCGCTTTCGTCGTACCGTCGAATGGTCGGGCTGAGCACGACGCGACCTCGACGCGACGGCGGTGGCCGCCGACGCGCGGCCTATGATCGCCCGATGGCGGTACCGGACTACATCGTGCGGATGCGAAAGCACGTCGGCCACGACCTGCTGTGGCTGCCCAGCGTCAGCGCGGTCATCCGCAACGACGCCGGTGAGCTGCTGCTCGGCCAACGCTCGGACGACGGGCGGTGGTCGGTGATCAGCGGCTTCGTCGAGCCGGGCGAGCAGCCGGCCACCGCGCTGGTCCGGGAGGTGCGGGAGGAGACCGGCCTGGACGTGACGCCGCTGCGCCTGACCAGTGCCGTCTCCCACCCGCACACCTACCCCAACGGCGACCGCTGCGAATACCTCAACCTGGGCTTCGTCTGCCAGGTGGTGTCCGGCACCGCGCGGGTCAACGACGACGAGTCGCTGGACGTGCGGTGGTTCGCGCTGGACCGGCTGCCCGAGTTGGACCGGCACGCGCTGCTGGTCATCGCCTACGCGTTGCGCGACAACCCGTCGGCCGGCTATCTGCCGCCGGGCACCACCTGGGACGACGTACCCGACTGAGCCTCCGGCCGCGACGTCCTCAGACCGCGACCCGTTCGACGGGGATCCACAGCTCCGCGTCCGCCGTGCTCCCGTCCGCGGACACCCGCACCCGGGAGATCTCCGGTCCGGGCCGGCTGCGGTACGGGTTCGACGGGAACCACTGGGTGAACACGTCCCGCCACAGGAACTGCACCGCCTGCGGGAACGCGCCGGAGGTGGTGAACACCGCCCACGACCCGGCCGCCACCGGCAGCGCGTCCAGGTCGTCCGGGGGCGTGGCCCCGGTGACGGCCCCATGCCAGTAGTCCAGCTCGCTGCCCTCGGCCCGGGTGTCGGCCAGGTTGTCGCTGACGTTGACGATCCCGGCCGGCTCCTGGTCGGAGAGCGCCTCGATCCGGGCGGTCGTCTCCTTGTCGATGCTCCTGACGAACGCGACGATCGACGGGTTCATCCCCTCGTGCACCAGCGGAACCCGGGCCTTGCGCCCCACCAGCGCGAACGCGTCCTTGGTGACGATTCGGTACTCCATGCTGCCGCTCCCTTCCACGGTGAGTCGGAAGGACATCCGGGGCTGGGAACGCAACGCCGCCCCCGTACGCCGGGCTTCTCCGGGCCCCACGCCGTGCACGGCGTGGAACGCACGGGCGAACGCCTCGGCCGAGCCGTAGCCGTAGCGCACCGCGATGTCGAGCAGCGTCCGCTCCCCGGCCAGCACGTGCGCGCCGGCGACGGTGAGCCGACGGCGGCGGACGTACTCCGACAGCGGCATGCCGGCCAGCGCGGAGAACAGCCGCCGGAAGTGGTACTCCGACGTGAGCGCGATCCGCGCCAGGTCGGTCACCTCGATCTGCTGGTCGAGGTGCCGCTCGATGTGCGCCATGGCCTCGTTGAGCCGCTCCAGCACCCGGGCCTCCTTCCCTTACGAGCAGCAACGCTAGGCGGCGGGCCAGGTGGTCCACCCGACATCCGGTGCCCGCATCGGTCGGGCCGCGGTCCGGGGTTGAACCGCCAACCGGGACATCTCAGCGGGGCGGCTGCTGCATGATCCAGGTGGGCACCGGCTCCGACAGGGTGCCCACCACCTCCCAGCCGGCCCGGCGGTACAGGTCGACGTTGCCCGGGTTGCTGGTCTCCAGGATCGCCGGCAGTCCGTCGGCGGCGGCACGGGCCAGCCCGGCCCGCATGACGGCGCGGCCCCAGCCGCGTCCGGCGCTGTCGGGGTGGGTGCCCAGGACACCGAGATACCAGAACGGGTATGTCGGCAGTGCGGCGTGCACGGTGTGGTCGTAGCCCTGCACCCGGGCCAGCACGTCGGCCGGGTAGGAACCTTCCTTCGGCGACCTGTGCACGGCTGCCGGCCCGGCAGTCCGCACGTCGGCCGGCCCGGCAGTCGGTTGCTTGGCCGGCGGCTCCCAGATGGCGACGGACGCACCGCCACCTGTCGTCCAGATCGACGACAGGTGCACCCGCTTGTCGAAGAGGTCCCCGAAGAAGGTGGCGGCGTGGCGCGGGTAGGTCTCCTCGTCGGGGAACAGGAACCGCAGGATGGGATCCTTGACGAACGCGGCGACCAGTGAACCGACCACCGCATCGCGGTCGGCTGGGGTGGCGATGGTGATCTCGGGCGCTGTCACAGCAGTCGACACTAGCCGGGAAAAGCGCCTTGACCCTGACACGGTGGCAGGACGAAGACTCGCCTCATGGACGTCGACAGCTACCGACAGCACTCCCCGTACAGCGACCCGGGCCGGCATGCCGCACTGCTCGACGCCGTGCCCGCCGACATCGCCACCGTGGCGGCGACCGCCCGCAACCTGATAGTCCACTACCGCGCCGGCGGCGTCGAGTTGCCCGGCGACCGGCTGGAGGAGGTGAACAGCCGCTGGGTGGAGCGCATTCTCGACACCGACCAGTCCCGCTTCGCCCTGCCCCTGCGCACCGAGCGCCCGGCCGTCGACCGGGTGGCCGGCTGCTGCCGGGACCACACGCTGCTCTCGGTCGCGCTGCTGCGTCAACACGGCGTCCCGAGCCGCAGCCGGGTCGGCTTCGCCTCCTATTTCACGCCCGACTGGCACCACGATCACGTGCTGGTGGAGTACTGGAACGGCCACCGCTGGGTCTGGGCCGACCCGGAGGCCGACCCGGCCGGCGACCGGCGGTTCGACGGCTACGACATCGATCCGACGGCGGGGCTCTTCGATTCGGCGGCGCGGGTCTGGTCGGCGTACCGGGCCGGAACGATCGATCCCGACGTCTACGGCGTGGCCCCCGACCTGCCGGTCCACGGCGCCTGGTTCATCTACGACTACCTCCTGCACGAGCTGGCCCATCGGCAGAAGGACGAGCTGCTGCTGTGGGACAGCTTCGGCGCGATGACCGACGACCTCGCCGACGCCGACCTCACGCTCGCCGACGAGATCGCCGCGCTGCTGCTCAAGGCCGACGACGGCGACGAGGCCGCGGAGAAGGCGCTCGCCGACCGGTACGCCACCGACAGCCGTCTGCGTCCCGGCGCTCAGGTACGCAGCTTCTCACCGGTCTCCGGCACGGTGAGCACTGTCGATCTGCGCGTCAGCCGAAGGTGAGGGCGTACGCCTCGCCGCCGGGGTCGCCGAACGTGACCTCCAGGGTCCGCTCGCGGACCGCGCCGTCCTGGCGGACGAGCTGGTAGAGGCGGCCGTCCTCCAGCACGCCGTTGCCGGCCTCGTCGACGTCGACGCCGTGGGACGGGCCGGGGGCCTCGCCGTCGAGGAGCACCCGGAACGGGACCGGCCGTCCCGTTCCGGGGGCCAGCACGAGATGCGCGTCGCGGGCGTGGAACCGGACGGCGATGCTGGCGCCGGCTCGACCGACCGCGACGTTCTCCGACCCGATCGTCCACTCGCCCGACAGGGCCCACTGGTTGAGTGCCAGGCTCTCGGGGAGGTCGTAGGCGCGGCGTTCGTCGAGCGCGGGGCCGTTCGGCGACGCGAAGTGTTCGCCGCGACTGAACCCGAGGTACGTCTCGGGCGTCCGCAGACTGTCCCAGTCGGCCGCCACCTCCGGGCCGATCCCGGCGACGGGTACGAGGTCCCGCTCGACACCGAGCAGACGCTGGATGGTCCGCTCGGACTGCTCGTAGCGACCCTCACCGAAGTGCTCGTCGCTGATCACGCCGTCGGTGTCGACGAAGTAGAGCGCCGGCCAGTACTGGTTGGCGAAGGCGCGCCAGATCGCGTAGTCGCTGTCGACCGCGACCGGGTAGTCGATGTCGCGCGCCGCCACCGCGGCGCGTACCCAATCCACCTGATGCTCGAAGCCGAACTCCGGCGTGTGCACCCCGACGACGACCAGGCCGTCGTTGCGGTACGCCCGCGACCAGGCCCGGACGTACGGCTCCTGGCGCAGCCAGTTGATGCAGGTCAGCGTCCAGAAGTTCACGAGTACGACGCGTCCGCGCAGCTCGGCGGGGCCGAGCGGCTCGGAGTTGAGCCACTCGACCGCCCCGCCGAGCGGCGGCAGGTGCACCCGACCGAACGCGGCCATCTACCGCAGCGACCGGAAGGCGGTCCGCAGCTCCTCGGAGAAGATCTTCGGCTGCTCCCACGCCGCGAAGTGCCCACCGACGTCGAGCTTGTTGTAGTAGATGAGGTTCGGGTACGCCTGCTCCGCCCAGCTCTGCGGGGCCTCGTACAGCTCGTCGGGGAAGACGCTCACCGCGACGGGGACGTTGACGCCCTTGGTGGCGAAGAACGAGAGCTTGTTCTCCGCGTAGAGGCGGGACGCGGAGACCGCGGTGTTCGTCAACCAGTAGAGCGAGATGTTGTCCAGGATGTCGTCGCGGGTCAGGCCCGCCTGGGCGCCCTCGAAGACCTTCGCGATCAGGGCGAGGCTCTTCGCGTCGTGGTCGAGCAGGAACGACGCCAGGCCCACCGGAGAGTCCGCCAGGGCGGTCAGCGTCTGCGGGCGCGTCGCCATCATCAGGGCGTACGCGACGTGCTTCCAGACGTAGTCCAGCTCGGTGGCCGCGCGCATCTCGTCGTCGGACAGGCCCGAGGGCAGCGATCCCATGGCGTTGTTCGCTCCGGTGGTGTCGCCCTGGAACAGCAGGTCGATCTCGGGCGGGACCGCGCCGGGCATGTTGGTGTGGATCCCGAGCAGCTCCGGCGGGGCCTGCACGCCCATCTGGTCCACGACGACCGCTCCCCAGTCGCCGCCCTGGGCGACGAACCGGTCGTACCCGAGGCGCTTCATCAGCTCGGTCCAGGCGGTGGCGATCTTCTGCGGGTTCCAGCCCGTCGCGGTGGGCTTGCCCGAGAAGCCGTGGCCGGGCAGGGACGGGATCACCAGGTGGAAGGCGTCCGACGCGCTCGCGCCGTGGGCCGTCGGGTCGGTCAACGGCTCGATGATCTTCATCTGCTCGATCACCGACCCGGGCCACCCGTGCGTGACGATGAGCGGGAGCGCGTCCTCGTGCTTCGAGCGCACGTGGATGAAGTGGATGTCCACCCCGTCGATGGTGGTCATGAACTGCGGTACGGCATTCAGCCGTGACTCGACCTTGCGCCAGTCGTACTCGTTTTCCCAGTAACGCGCGACGGCCTGGATGGTCGCGAGTGGCACGCCCTGCGACTGGTCGTCGACGATTTCCTTCTCCGGCCAACGGGTGGCGGCGATCCGCCGTTTCAGGTCGTCGAGGTCCGCCTGGGGAATTTCCACCGTGAATGGCCGGATCTCCGTGATGCCGGGCCGCGTCTTCGTCTTGACCGCCATGCTTTCGTCCTCTCTGTCACCAGTTCACGCCTCGCGAGGGGAATCATGGGGTGAGGGCACTACCCGGATGTGTGCGCCAATTCGAGAAAGGCACGCCGCCCCCTGTCTCGGAGCCTAGAACGCGGCACCTCGCGGTCGTGGCGATACGAGCAGTCACGCGGTCGGCGGAGATTTTCTAGCGGGTGTCAAAGTCCTCGGTCGAGCCGAGGGCCTTGACCCACGCCCTAGGTCCGGTTTCATAAGGCGGTCGGGCCGAGGCGGAGTCCGGGCGGCGATCCGGCAAGGCGCGGTGGCGTCCGGATAACGGTGTTGTATCCGGACACCACCGCAACGCCGCCGGTCGTCGTCCGGGCCCGCCGCAGGCCGACCAGTTCTTATGGAACAGGACCTAGCTGCCCGTCCAGGTCACGGTGGTCAGCCGGGCACCGAGCAGCCGCCGCGCCCGGGAGACCTGACGGGCGCTCGCGTTGACCAGCACCGCCTGCTCCGCGGCGGCGAGAATGGGAAGATCCGACAGCGAGTCGCTGTAGGCCACCCGCCAGGGTGGCGTCACCCTGCGGGCGGCCAGTTGCACCATCTTCGTCGGGCCGTAGTTGTGCACGATCAGCTTCGGGCCACGGATGTGCGACGCCACCAGGTCGACCTCGGCGAGGCCGATGGCGTCGAGCAACGCGCGTGCCAGGGTGTGCTCACACGCGGTCACCACGACGACGCGGTCGCCCGCCGCGAGGTGAGCACGGATCATCCGCAGACCCGGTGCGATGAGCCGACCTGGCTCGGCGCCGAGGTCGGCGCCGAAACGCCCCAGCTCGGCCTGCAACCGATCCGCGTTCCGGCCGCACAGGCCGATCCGGCTCATCCATTGCGCCGCCCGCACGCGGTAGGCGGGAACGGCGATCATGGGCGCGAGGAGGACGAGCAGACCGACGGCCAGCGGCAGCCGGGCACCCGTGAAGACGACGCGACGCATGAAGAGCCCGAACGCGTCCCCGCGCAGCAGCACGCCGTCGAGATCGAAGACGACGGTCGGGGTCGTTTCCTCGCGGTCCTGCCCCATCTCAGATGGCGTTGGACGGTCGAGCTGGCCTGGTGCCGACAACGGCGCTGGCGATCAGGAGCACCGTCGCCGGCAGGAACGCGGCACCGATGCCCAGCCCGAGCAGCAGACCCCACCCGCCGATGACCAGCGCGGCCACCAGGTCGACGACGCCGGCCAGCCGGCCGAATCGCTGCGCAAGAACCGGCAGCACCGCGGCGACGACCGGAACGCCGAGCAGGTAGCTGGCGGCAGAACCGGAGTCGTCCACGGTGAAGGGCGTCAGCGCGACGGCCACCAGCACGGTGATCGCCAGGGCCGACCACCGCAGCACCCGCCGGGCGTCGACCGGCTTGCGGACCACGACACCGACACCGACGACCAGTACGCCCACGACCGCACCGACCGTCACCAGATCAATCATCCCCGTACCTCCCTCAACGACACGGTACGGACGCGGAGCAACACGGAGGGCCAAGATCCACTCGTCTTCCGTGAAACCGGCCTATCCCAGTCCCCCGGACACCCCAATGTCAGCGAAGTCGAGTGGATCTAGCGCGAGCGACGGACCGCGGGCCTGCCGAGGCGCACCAGCGCCACGCGGCCGCCGGCTCCTCAGGGCATGCCCGCGTACCGGAGCGGGAGCGGAGGTCGCGGCCGACGCCAGACGACGTACGCCAGGATGGCGGCGACGGTCAGGAGCACCACACCGATGAGGGCGATGAACCATGCCGATCGGTCGCCAACCTCCTGCACCCCGAAGCAGGGATCACTCTCGGCGTAGTGGACGCGGATGCGATCGCCGGTGGTCACGGTCCGGTTCGCCTTGACCGCCACCCGAAAGTGCGCGTCACACGTCTCGCCGCGGCTGGTCGTGAATTGAATCGCGACGAGTGTTCGCGCACCGCGATGCTCGACCTCGCGCACCACGGCCGACGCCTCCGATGCCCGATCGTCCGCCACGATCGACCCGATCACCAGGCCTGTGAGCGTCATCGCGAAGATGAGGTAGAACGCAGAGAACACCCGCAGGAAGGTCCGACTCGGGCGTCGACGGTTCATGGCCGGGACTCTAGAAGGGGTCCGCAAGGCGCCAGTTGCCGCGAGCGGCCGGGTGAATCTCGCGCGGGCAGGCTTGATCCACTCGTCTTCCGTGAAACCGGCCTATCCCAGGCCCCCGGACACCCCAACGTCAGCGAAGTCGAGTAGATCTACGGCGAGCCCACGACGGACTGCGCGCCCGTCGATCCGGCGCGTGACGGAATGCTTACCGGCTTTGCGCTGGCCGCGGATCATGCGGCAACATCAGGCGGCGTGACGGCACCAGGCACGGAACCCGCAAGCGACAGCCCGGCCAGAACACCCCGGTCGAGTCGGCGGGTCCGACGCTGGATGGCCGGCACTGGAGTCGCCGCTCTGGCCGCCGCCCTCGGCGTCACCCTCGCCGTACGCGGCGGCGCCGCCCCGGCCTGCGCCGCGCCGCCCAGCGGCGGCACCGTCCACAGGGGAACAGCCAGCTTCTACGACGGGGGCCGCTCGGGCGGCACCTGTTCCTTCCCGGGCCCGCCGGCCGACCGGCTCTACGCGGCTGTCGGCTCGTCGCAGTACGCCAACGCGGCCGCCTGCGGCAGCTACCTGGACGTCACCGGCCCGAAGGGCACGGTCCGGGTGCTCGTCATGGACCAGTGCGCCGGCTGCGGAAGCAGCAAGATCGACCTGTCCGAGGAGGCGTTCGCCCGGATCGCCGACCGCTCGCAGGGCATCGCCTCCGTGGCGTACCGGGCGGTGGTCGACCCGCCGCTCGACGGCGGTCTCACCTTCCGGATCAAGGGCGGGGCGTCGCAGTGGTGGTTCGCGGTCCAGGTCGGCAACCACGGCAACCCGCTGCGCTCGGTCGAGGCCAAGGGCCCGACCGGCGGCTTCCGCAAGACGACCCGCCAGGCCGACAACTACTGGACCGTCGACGACGGAATCGGTCCCGGCCCGTACACGATCCAGGTCACCGACGTGTACGGCCACCAGAGCACCGGCACCGGCATCCGCATGACGCCGAGGAAGGTCCAACGCACCACGGCGTCCCTCGTCGCCGCCCCGCCCAGCGCCTCCCCAACGCCCGCGTCGCCCTCGCCGTCACCCTCCACCTCGCCGACGCCAACGGCGGAGTCAGCCGCGCCCACGACGACGGTCGAGGCCCTGGCAGGCGCAGCTCCGCTGGCCGCCGCCCGCTGCTGACCCCGCGCCCCGCTGCGGCGCTTGTCATGCGCGCGGGTGCGACCGGCGTGCGAGTGCGGCCGTCGTGCGGCTGCCACCGGCGTGCGGCGCTCGGCGTGCGCCTGCGCCTGCGCCTGCGGCGTGATCGACTCCAGATCGCCGAAGTGGCGGCATCCGGGCGGCGTGACACCCCCACGTCACCGACCTGGAGTGGATCACGACCACCGGTGGCGCGTCAGGTGCTGATGGCGCCCAGCACGGCGGCGGTGTTGCCACGGGCGGCACGCTCGCCGGCGGCCACCACCTCTTCCGGGGTGGCGCCACGGGCCATCGCCTTGGCCATGGCCTCCTGACGCCGTTGCTCGATCTGCTCGTTACGCCTCTGCTTCAACCGGTTCCAGAAAGACATGCGTCAGACCATCCCCGCGCTCCGGCGACGGCAAACCGATCAGAAGGCGTGCTGTCGGGCGAGCGGACGGCCGTAGGCAGGCCGCCCGCACATCGCCCGCACGTCGCGTACCGGCCGCCCGCACATCGCATACCGGCCGCCCGCACATCGCGTACCGGCCGTGCCCACATCGCGTACCGGCCGCCCGCACATCGCGCCGGAAAGAGAGAAGAGACACCCGCTGCCGCCCGTTGACATGCGTTTCAGGCGAGTGACAGCGTTGTCATCGACTCATTTCCTCCATATGAGACGAGGAGCGCATCTTGCTCTATCGGAACTCACCCCGCCGCCGGGCGACAGCAGCCGCCGCGGTCGGCATTCTCGTCACGGGCCTGGCGCTCGCCCCCTCCGCGCCCGCCCAGGCCAAACCTCACGGCGCGCAGGACGAGGCCGTACGGTCGGGCAACGCACGGTTCGAAGTGCTCTCCCCGACCCTGATCCGCACCGAGTACCAGAAGGACGGCCGGTTCACCGACGCCGCCACGTTCAACGCCATCGGGCGCGACGACTTCACCCGTACGCGTTTCACCAAACGCGTCGAGCACGGCTGGCTCACCATCGACACCGGCGCGATGACGCTGCGCTACCAGGTCGGCTCGGGCGCGTTCACCGCCGACAACCTGACCGTGCGGCTCAAGACCGGCAAGCAGACCGTGCAGGGCCAGCCCTGGGCCGGCCACACCGCGCCGGCCTGCGCGTTCGGCGCGCTCTGCGAGGCCGAGTCGCTGCAACTCAACGGTCCCGGCGTGGCCACCGACCACCGGGGATACACCGGACGCGGCTTCGCGGCGGGCTTCTCCGCGTCCGGCGACTCGGTGACGTTCGCGCTCGACGCGCCGGAGGGCGGCACCAGGCAGCTCGCCGTCCGCTACGCCAACAGCACCGGCGGCGACGGCCAGAACGTGGACCGCACCCTGACCGTGCAGGTCGACGGCGACGCCGGCCGCACGCTGACCCTGCCGCCGACCGCGAACTGGGACACCTGGGGCCTGGCCACCGTGCCGGTCGACCTCACCCCCGGCCGGCACGAGATCAGCGTCGTGCGGGGTCCCAACGACTCCGGCAACGTGAACATCGACAGCCTCGCGGTGGTCAACCCGGGTGACCCGTTCCCCGCGCCGTCCGCACCCCGGCCGCAGCCCCTGCGCTTCGGCACCCTGGGAGAGGCCGAGACCGGCGCGCTCGCCGGCGGCGCGCGGCCTGCGAACGACCACAACGGCGCTTCGGGTACGGGTTTCCTGGCCGGCCTGGAGAACACCAGCGCCGCCGTGGCGCTCACCGTGACGGACGTACCCGCCGCCGGTGACTACCAGGTGCAGATCCGCTACGCCAACGGCCAGGCCGGCGCCCAGCCGAGCCAGACGCGCACCATGTCGGTGACGCCGGGGACGGCGGCACCGGTCACGGCGACCCTGCCGCCGACCAGCGGATGGGACTACTGGAACACGGTGGCCGTCCCGGTCCACCTGGACGGTGGCACCAACACCGTGACGCTGGGCTGCCCCACCGACGCCAGCTGCAACATCAACGTCGACACGGTCGCCGTCACGGGCAAGGACTCCCCGCTGCTCGCCCCGCACGCGCCGCTCGGCGGCTACCGCCGGGGGCTGGACGGCGTGACCGGCTCCGCGCTCACCGCACCGGGCCTGCTCTACCAGGACGGCTGGTACCTGCTCGACGACTCGGCCTCGGCCCTGCGCACCACCAAGCCCCGGCCCGCTCCCGAGCAGGACGGCTACGTCTTCGCGTACGGGCAGGACTTCACCCGTGGCCTGGCGGACCTGTCGACCCTGACCGGCCCCACGAAGCTGCTGCCCAAGTGGGCGTACGGGGTGTGGTACTCCGAGTACTACGACCGCACCGCCGCCGAGTTCCAGGCACTGGTGGACCGGGCCAGGGCTGAGGGCGTACCCATGGATGTTCTTGTCCTTGACACCGACATCAAGGCGCCGGGCAAGTGGAACGGCTGGAGCATCGACCCCACCCGCATTCCCGACCCGAAGGCGTTCTTCGACTGGGCGAAGAAGCAGGGCCTGCACACCGGCATCAATATCCACCCGAGCATCCTCGGCTCGGACCCGAAGTTCGCCCAGGCGCAGGCCACCGCGAAGGGCAAGCTCCAGCGCGTCGGCTGCAACGGCGGCCCGGACTGCTACACGTTCGACTTCGGCGACCCGGACCAGCTCAAGGCGTATATGCAGCTGCACGACGGGATGATCCCGAAGGGCAGCAAGGGCCCGGACCTGTGGTGGCTGGACTGGTGCTGCGACAACACCACGTCGTCGCTCGCCGGCGTGACCGGTGACGCGTGGATCAACCAGCAGTACGCCGACAAGACCGGCTTCGCGTTCTCCCGGGCGTACGGGTCGTTGCAGGCCGGCGGCTACAGCAGCCCGACCCCGGTGGCGACCGGACCGTGGGCCGACAAGCGCACCACGCTGCACTTCACCGGCGACACCACCAGCGACTGGTCGACCCTGCAGATGGAGGTCGGCTACACGCCGGGCGAGTCGGCCGCGACCGGGCTGGCCGCCGTCAGCCACGACATCGGCGGGCACACCGGTGGCCTGCGGGAGCCGGGCAGCGAACCGGGCAGCACCAAGCTGCCCGACGACCTGTACGCCCGCTGGGTGCAGTTCGGCACGTTCCAGCCGATCGACCGGCTGCACTCCAACCACAGCGACCGGCTGCCCTGGCAGTACGGCCCGGCAGCCAACGCGTCGGCCAAGAAGTTCCTGAACCTGCGCAAGGAACTGCAGCCGTACACCTACGCCGCCGCCAAGGAGGCCACCCGCACGGGTACGCCCATCGTCCGCTCGATGTACCTGGCGTACCCGAACGAGCAGGCCGCGTACGCCACCGCCGGCTCGCAGTACCTCTACGGTCCGGACTACCTGGTGGCACCGGTGACGACACCGGGCGACACCGCCACCACGTCGGTGTGGTTCCCGCCGGGCAACACCTGGACGGACATCTTCACCGGCAAGACGTACCGGGGCGGCACCACGCAGAACATCACCACCACCCTGGACACCATGCCGGTGTTCAAGAAGCACTGAGACGGCGTTCCTGACACCGGCCGGGTGGGGCAACCCACCCGGCCGGTTCGTCGCTTGGCTGGACTCAGCGGGCGCGGCTCCCCTCTTGACGTTGCTCCGCCAGTTCGGCGAAGGGCAGGGGGCAGCAGGTGCTTGCGGCGCAGGTGACCAGGTCGTCACAGCCGGCCGAGATGGCGTCCCGCAACGTGTCGCGGATGACCGTCAGGTCGGCCAACTTCTGCTCGATCTCCACAAGCTTCTCCCTGGCACGCACCTGGAGGCCGGTGTCGGACCGGCCCCGGTGCTGGTGTCTGCCGGCGTCGAGCAGGTCGGGGTCCGGCCGGGAGAAGCCGAAGGTGAAGAACGCGCAGCAGGACGACTCTCGGGCCGCCAGGTCCCGCGCCAACTCCTCGACCCGGGCGGCACCGTCGAGGCGCAACCGCAGATGCCGCGCCGACAGTCGGTCGACGCCTCGTACCTCGGTGGTGAAGAACCGATCGAACTCGGCGAGCCGCAGCGGCCGTTCGGGCCGTCGGGAGGGTGCAGGCATCCGGCACCCAGGCCTCGTCCGCCGTGACGTGGCGATCGCTCATAGCCCCGACGGTAAGCCTGTACCCGGGTAACAGATGCAAGCCCAACGGCACTGCCCCACCGTCATCCCCGCGGCACGGGACGGTGAGCCGACCCCGCCCACCCGGTGCTCGCCCCCTTACCATCCCTCAGTGATCTCGAATGCCTTCGATACGCGCGGTGGGCTCACCTACGTCGACCGCCTCGACTTCACCCGAGGCAGCCCGCTCAGGGCTGTCCGCCGGATGGCCTGGCCAACGGTCAAGCTGCACGTTGACGACAGCACATTGACCCTGTCGTCACGTACCAGCTCGGACACCTTGCGGCACGTCCAGGTGGAGGCACTGCCGCACCGACCTCTGCACGGACGGTTTCCGCTGCCGGCGACCGCCGTCTCCTTCCAGGTCGAGGGACGCGACCAGGTTCTGCTCTTCTGGACTCCGCGCGTTGGCGCGGTCCTGCGTAAACTCGCCGATCTCGGCTGGGACGCCGAAGACCCTCGGTCCTGAGCCTCACCCTGTGGTGCAGTCGGGACGATCGGCCAGAGGTAGCGGCTCTGCTGCGCCTCAGCGGTCCGGTCAGATGGCCGGACACCTGACAACATGCCTCGCCAATGCTTTCCGGTCTCGGCTCGGAACTACGCTAGGACCAGCGCGATCACCAGGGCAGGCAGCATCAGGAGGGGCGCCGCAAGGCGGACGAGCTGCCACGCCCAGACGTTGCGGGGTGAACCGTGCTTCACGCGGCCGCTCGCGAGCCACATAGTCAAGAGCGCCAACCATCCGGCCCACGTCCCGCAGTGAATCCCGACCACGAGGGCGTCTCCGTTCGGCACCCCGACCACGAGGTCTCTCATCCACGGCTCGTGGCCAGTCTTGTACGTGACATCCGAGAGCAACAGACCTGAAACAACCAGCCCCACAGCTGGGAGCAGGAGAACGTAGAAGAGCCGTCGACGCGGCCGAAACGCGAACGCAAGCACGGCCACGACAACGACAGCAGTCGCCCGCACACCCCAGCCGATCGTGACCATAGGGAGCCGGCCGCAGCCGGAGGCCTGGCAAGCCAGCTCGGCGAACCACGGGACGAAGCGTTGCCGGAAGTCGATCGCCGAGCCGAGCACAAACGTCGCTCCGGCCCAGACGGCGCACAGCATCACGACGACCGCGAGGCAGCCGACGTTGCCTCGCCACGTCGGCGTAGCCACCTCGCTGGGCGTCGCGTCGCGGTCGCTGGTCATAACGGCGGCGAACGTACACCGCGTGGTCAACCCCGGATGCGGGCACCCGGGGTTGACCTGCGCCGCCCTGCCGACGGGCAGGTCCAGGTGCCGACCCTCAGACGGTCAGGGGACGAGGGCTACGAAGCTGAGGCCCGTGGTGTGCTCCGCCAGGTCGAGGGCGGCCGCCGGGTCGTCCAGGCCGACCGTCCGCATCTCGATCGCGGAGAGGTCCAGCAGTCCGGAGCGGACCAGGTTCCACACGTTGGTCACGGTCTCGTCGTTGCTCATCCAGGAGCCGCGCAGGGTGAGCCTGCGGCGCATCAGGTCGCCGTACCCGATGGTGAGGTCTTGGCGTACGCCGCCGATGAGCACAAGAGTGCCGCGCCCCCGCAAGCTGTCGTAGGCGGCCATGGTCGCGTCCGCCGTTGGCGTAGCGCCGAGGGCGTCGAGGGCGATGTCGACCGGGCCGATACCCACCGCATCCGTCGTACGGTCGCCGGTCAGCCGGTGGATACGCATGCGGGGGTCGAGCTCGGCCAGCCGGTCGAGCGCCCCCTTGTTGCGGCCCACCGCTGTCACCGTCGCGGCGCCCTCAGCGAGCGCCATCAGCACCGCCGCGCCGCCGAGTTGGCCCGTCGCACCGATCACCGCGACGTCGCGGCCGGTCAGCGGACCCGCCGCGTGCAGGCCCGTGGCGGCGATGCAGAGCCACGGCACAAACGACAGACGGGCCGGGTCCGGGTAGTTCTCCGCGCCGGGCAGCTTGACGAGCGTTTCCTTGGCGCACAGCGCCGTTTCCGCGAAGACACCGTCGCGCCACACCGTACGCATGCGATCCGTCCGCTCGCTGCCGGCCCCGGAACCGCCAAGGCCGACCCAGCCCACCAGGATCTCGTCTCCGCCGCCCGCGTCGAGCAGCGCCGTGTCCAGCACGACGTCGCCCGGGGCGACGTGGAACACGTCGGGCGCAACGTCAGTCACCCGGCCGACGCAGGAGGGACCCAGGATGAGCGGCACGGGCAGGCCGCCGCGGTTGCCCTTCACCACCATTTTCGTGTACGCCGGCAGGTGCGCGGCGAGCACCTCCACGAGCACGCCACCGCCCTGAAGGGTCGGCGAGGCAACATCGGAAAGCTGTACGTCGTCGTCTTCTGAAGCAACAGTCCAAGCACGCATGGGACAAGCCTGACGACTCGTTAGAGTGGTATCCAGAGCCGCTTTATTCTGGTATTGGAGGTCCCAGGGTGAGCAAGGAGCTGGGCACGTTCCTTCGCAGCCGGCGCGAGCGGATAGCCCCAGCCGATGCGGGTCTGCCGGTCACGCGGCGCCGCCGCACACCAGGGTTACGCCGGGAGGAACTGGCCCTGCTGGCCGGTATCAGTGCCACCTGGCTCACCTATCTCGAGCAGGGCCGCGATGTCCGCCCCTCCGGCCAGGTGCTCGACGCCCTCGCCCGAGCGCTGCGGTTGACCGACGCCGAGCAGGAACACCTGCACCACCTCGCCGGCGCAGGAGCCGCGCCGGAGCAGGACGTCTCCGAGGAGGCGACACCCGAGATCGCCGGTGTTCCGGCGTTGCTCGGCAACAACCCCGCGTACGTCACCGGCATCTGCTACGACGTACTCGCGACCAACCACGCCGCAGCGGAGCTGTTCCAGGGCGTGGGGCCGGGTGGCAACGTCGTACGCTGGGTATTCACCGAGCCCGTCGCCCGCCAGGTGCTGGTCGACTGGGAACAGGAGGCGCGCAGCATCCTGGCCCGGCTGCGGGCGATCGCCGGACAGCATCCCGGTCACCCGCGGGTAACCCGGCTCGTGGCCGAACTCACCGAGATCAGCCCCGAGGTACGCCAGTGGTGGCCGCAGTACGACATCCAGTTCAGCCACGCGGGCCGCAAACGCCTCCGGCATCCCCGACTGGGTGTGATCGCCGTATCGCACGCCGCGTTCCACGTCGCCGAGCGACCCGAACAGACGCTGGTGGTCTACCACCTGCCGGACAGCACCGACCTCTCTGCGGGAGCGACAGTTCCCGCGTGAGCCGTCATGTGTAGGCCGCCGACAGGACTTCAAGCCCGACCGGACCGGCGAGGCCGCCGGGCCTGGGACAACCACCCGAGGAACCTGGCGTGCATCGCCGGCAGGTTCGGGCGCAACCCCAGGCCGTACGCGTCGTCGACCGCATCGTGCATCGACGCGGCCAGGTAGAACGCCAAGGCGACGGAGTGGCCGTAGAACTCGGCCGTGAGAGTGAGCTGGGCCGGGCCGCACGGCCAGGGTGCGGCGCAGTTGCGGCACAGCCGCCTCGGACGCATCGGCAGGTGCGGGCGGGGGCGGGCGTTCATCCGATCCGCACCGTGCCTCGCCGATGTCCGGCCGGCAGGGCCTGCGCCCACACGCCCGCCCGTCGCACGTACAACTCGCGCCGCGCGACCGCGTCGCCCGCCGCGTTGAGCTGGTAACCCTCGATCCAGACCCACCCGTCGTACGTGTGCCGCTCGGGCAACTCGCGGATCACGCATAAATCTGCCTGGCATCGTCGGCGTACGGGACAGCAAAGACCCTGCTGGTCCGGCACTGACCTTCGGTCCGTCGGCTTGGCGGGCGTTCGTCGCTCAGGTCGCCGCGCGGCCGTAACCCGCGACCGTTTCAGGTCGCGCGATGCCGACGGATGTGGGCGCCGCATCGGCCGCCGTCTCAAGGTGCCGTGCGACCGTCAGCAGGTTGAAAGCCCGGTAGTAGGCGCGCGAGTCATCGCGCCACGTCTCAGGTCCCATCCGCTGCCGTAGCGCTTCGACGATTGCGCTCAACATTTCTCGTTGGGCGGGAAGCAGTGCGCCGCCGGCTTCCAGGGACGCGGTGACGCAGGCGGCCAGCTCCAAGGTGGTCGAATCCGGCTCTGCCAGCAGCGCAGGTGCCTCATGACGTTGCCAGTACCGCACGGCGTGCAGGGCAGCCGGTCCGGGGGCGCCGTACCAACAGCGAGGAGAGCCGTTCGGGTTCGGCTCAGTCGGACGAAGGCTCCGCTGGCCCCGGTGCTTGGCGAGCTTCCGTTCGGCGGTGTAGTCGCGGAGATCGGCATGCCAGCCCGCACGGCTCGCCACGAGAGCGTCCAACGCGCGCAGCAACGCGGCCTCGTCGCGGTGAAACGGTCCAGCGATCTCCTCGAGAAAACTCAGCGTGGCGTGGAAGCCGATCGGTCGGTACAACTGCACGCACGACCTCAACGCGCCAACCCGGTGCCGGTACGGCAGCGCAGCGTCGCGCACGCGGCGGGCGTAGGTGCCGAAGCTCACCCCGGGACGCTACCGCCCTCACGTCGAATACGCCGACATCACTACTTCCGACCAGGTGCTCTTCTAGTTTCGTCGACGTTGTTGTTAAACCTGTCCCGGAGTCGGGTTCCAAACTTTTCATCGCCGTCGTAGGACAAATGGGCCGTCCCAGTCATTTGCATCGAGGCCAATTCCACGAAGGCGGATGTTCCGATCTTGGCCTTCTCGCGCAAGCCGACCCTACGGCCGAGGTCTCCGCTGGCGGCAGCCTCACCTTGCGACCGCGACGGCTCGATATCGTGCCGCGCCGACGGTCGGTGATATTTGTCGTGGACGAGTTGTGGAGAGTGCAGTTTATAGAACGCTTCAATCTTCTGGAACGTTGGCCCACTCGTCGGGTAATCACGCACGTTGACGCGAAGGTACCACATCATGTTGAATGCATGATCAGCATTCCGTGGAGGCGTTCCCGCATCCATCTTTCCCACTAGCCTGCCCAGATCATTCCGTTGATATTCTTGCAGCCCTGGATCCGAACCCCTCTTGACCGCGTCCTTCAACTCTTTCAGGGCTTTCCGGTACTCACGCGATTTGATGGGCGGGGCCGAGAATCGGATGGCCGCGCCCATCTCGACGGGACGATAGAACGTGCTGGGGTTCGAAACAAAATCAGAAGGCCCGTTGTACGAGTCGGCATTTGACATGTATTCAAGGCCGACAGTTCCCGAGTTGTTCATCAGCGCTGGCCCTCCCGGAGACTACCGATGCAGATGCCTGTCGGCACTCCAACGGGACGAGCGGCGTTATGGTTCACCGGCCGGGCGACCTTTTTCCCTGGAGCGTTGAGCTCAGAGCCTCGATCACGGCCCTGAGCTGGTGGGCGACGGACGAGTCGACCCTGTACGCCGGTTTATGAACGCGAAACGTGCCCTGAGCAGGCGCTTCGTTCGCCTGACACCTCGTTAGGGCGTGGCCAGGGCGTCCGAGTCGATGGCCGGACGATCGCGCAATCCCGGGGGAAGGGCCGGCCAGGACTCGTCGCCCAGCAGCCCTCGCACCCGCGCCACGGCGCGCTCATCACCCTTGGTGGCCGCCGCGATCAGCCTCTCAATCTCGATAAAACGCACGTAGGCATCACGCATCAGCTTGGCCTTGAAGGGAGGGTTAGGGAAACCGGCGCTTGCCCCAAATGCCCCATCGGTATAGAACTGCCACCAACTATTCTTCCGCACACCATCGCGAACATAGGAGATCGCCGACTGCCTGCACGAGAACTCCGGCATGATGTCGTGGCATTGCCGGCACAGTGGCACCAAGTTGTCCGGCTCATTTGATCCACCGAGCGCCCAGTCGTGCAGATGCGCTCTCTCCAGCCATCCACCTGCCGAACCCCATACCGCAGCAAGGCTCCCCTGCGTGTCGTCAACGGGTGCTAGCCAGCTGCACCTGAAGCAGAACGGCTCACCCCAACCGATGTAGGTGGCGTAGAGATCAGGGAAGACGACCTCGTATCGCGACATCCAGTACTCCGCTACCCGGTAAAGGCTGGGCATCACTCCGCGACTCTGCCCCATCCAGTCCTCCCCATGTGCGTCCATCGCCCGGCGGGAGGTTAGCCCACGCCTACGACGAAATTCGGCCAGCGAACATCCTGTGGCAGTGGCCGGCGGGAGCGCGCCTGCTCACAATCCCTTACCGAACAGAGTGTCGATCGCGTTTCGGGTGCGTTCCTCGCTGACCGGCATCAGGTGCGTGTAGACCCGGAGGGTGAACCCGGGATCAGCGTGGCCGAGGTACGACGCGAGCGCCTTGATGCTCTCCCCTGCGTCGAGCAGCGACGAGGCGTAGCGCGTGCATGCCGCTGGCCCGGGTCGGCGTGATGCTGGCCGACACCACGGCGGGGCGCCAACTCTTGTTGTCGAAGGTGCGCCGGTTGATCGCACCTCGCCGGGTGCTGGTAAACAGAAGCGGCCGCTGACCCGCTCGTCGTCGGCTGGGTTCTCCCACGGCAGGGTGAGCGTCACCGGCTCGCAGTCCTTGATGTGCTGCCGCAGCACCTGGGCGACGGAGTCCGGCAGCGGCACCCGGCGGTCCCGGTCGTTCTTGGGTAGGCCGAGGACGAGCCGGGAGCGGCCGCTTGACCTGATGTGAGACGTGTACCCATCCCGCGTCGAGGTCGATGTCGTCGACACCGAGCCCCAGAATCTCGCCCTGCCGCAGCCCGCAGCCGGCGCCCAGGTCAACCATCGCGCGATACCGCTGGACAAGGCCACCGCGGATTGCCGAAACCTCGTCGTACGTCCACGGCACCACCCGGCGCTGCACCGGTCGCGGAGGCTTGACCGACTTTGCCGAACACGGATTCTTGACGATCCGCTCGTCGTCGACGGCCGCGCCAAGGATGGTCCGCAGGTGGGCGAAGACCACGGCCCGGGTCGCCGGGGCCAGCTTGCCGACCATGTTCGCGTCCCACTCACGGATGTGGCCCGGCAGAGTCCTACGGTCACAGCATGGACGACCCGATCGAGCTGCGTCTCGACCTCGCCACCGCCGAGGACCTTCGCATCGCGCTCTACGACCTGGGCGAGCATCAGGCCGCAGGCAGACCGATCCCCTCCATGGACGCCGAGACCAGCAGACGGCTCGGCGCCCTCCTGCGAGACCTGGACATTCGGTTGGGCGGCACCGGGAGATTCGCGTAGCCGGTTTGCCAGCGAGCGGTACGGAAGCCGGCACCTCGACTGCCATCGGGGGCAGGGCTTCCGACTGCCGCGCCAGTCCAACCCCGGGACAGGCTTGCCACCGCATCACCGGGTCGCGGCACCGGCTCCACCGCCAAGACGTGCCCGCCCCTCCCCCACAGCCGCCGGCCCCAACTTCAGGACCACCGAGCGCCGGCCGCTTCGGCCGCTGGTGGCGCGCCGCTCGCGGGCCCGTGGTCCGGCCGGATCGGAGCCACCCGCTCCATTGAGCGTGATGCCTGTGAGTCATCTTGATGACTCACAGGCATCACGCTCAATGTGGTGTCCGCCCTCGGCCGTCAGCGCCGTCCGCCGTCGACCCGCAGGGGCGCGGCCCGCCCCCGCGAGGCCCCACAGCGGCACAGCCAGCCCAACGCGAAAGGGGGTCAACTGAGCTCGCGCTCAGGGCGTCTCCAGGGCGTCAAACGCCGCCCGATGTTGACCATGAATGACCATCGACGCCCGAACATAGAACCAGCTCAGAGCCTTGATCAGGCCTCTGAGCTGGTGGGCGACGGACGAGTCGACCTGTACGCCGGATTCTGACGGCGAGATGCCCGCTGACCTGGGGCGGGAGCCGGCGACGGCCGCTGCGGGCCGTCACCAGGCCGTCCACCGTACGGGTTAGGGCTTGAGGCCCCGGGGTCGTCGCGATCTACGGCGACTGGAGCGGGGAGAGTCACCCATAGACGGAGCCACGCTACGTGCTCTCCCGCGAGATCCGTGATCCAAGATGGTCGAGTCGGAGCCCCATCCTCCGCTCCACCAGTCGCGAGTGATCTGCCTAGTAAGATCAACCGCATCAACCGCTGGCAGCCCCGACTGGATCAGATGCTGTAGCACAGCATTAAACTGTGCGGCCGGCTCACGGAACTCCATGCGGCGCTTTTTGTGATCAGCAACCGTCCGGACGACCTCTCGGCCGAGAAGACAGACTGCGGCCACGACCGGTGCCGTAGCCAGGTAGGCAACAAGTGATCCCACCGAGCGCACCGAGGGTCATCGATATCGCGGCAATGCTGTCACCACTGCGATATCGCGACGCGCTCTTAGGCCCGGTGCTCACCTCACCCTCTACAAGTCCCATGATCCCTCGATCATCCGGCGTCACCCATCGCAGTGGCGGTCGATGTTCTCCATCGGTTCTCCTTTTGCTCAGGGACATGACTGTCCCGACCACAACCTGGCAGACGCGTAACGACGGATGCCTAGCTCTGGTAGGGACACTCACCGTGAATGTCCTTGCCCAGCGATTGTAACTCCGAGTAGGAGCGTGATCTCGTGACGCGATCGGCTGATACGCGCCATCTAGCTTGCCTGGTCAAACAAGTTGTCGATTACCGTGCGGGTTCGTTGCTCGCTGGCCGGCATCAGGTGGGTGTAAACCCGGAGCGTGAAGCCCGGATCGGCGTGGCCGAGGTATGACGCGAGGGCCTTGATGCTCTCCCCCGCGTCCAGCAGTGACGAGGCGTAGAAGTGGCGTAGCGCGTGCATCCCGGTGGCACGTGTCGGCGTGATGCCGGCCGCCACGACAGCCGGTCGCCAACTCTTGTTGTCGAAGGTGCGCCGGTTGATCGCACCCCTGCGAGTGCTGGTGAACAGCAACGGCACCGTGACCCGATCGTCGGTGGCTGGGTCCTCCCAAGGCAGGGTGAGCGACAGCGGCGCGAAGTCGTCGATATGCTGCCGCAGCACCCGGGCGACGGAGTCAGGCAGCGGAATCCGGCGGTCCCGGTCGTTCTTGGGCAGCCCGAAGACGAGCCGCGACCGGACGAGCTTGACCTGACGGGAGACGTGCACCCAGCCCGCGTCGAAGTCGATGTCATCGACCCCGAGACCGAGGATTTCCCCCTGCCGCAGCCCGCAGCCGGCCCCCAGGTCGACCATCGGGCGGTACCGCTGGGCGAGGCCACCGCGGATTGCCGAAACCTGGTCGTACCGCCAGGGCACTACCCGACGCTGTACCGGTCGCGGCGGCTTGACCGACTTTGCCGAACACGGGTTCTTGGCGATGCGCTCGTCGTCGACGGCCGCGCCGAGGATAGTCCGCAGGTGGGCGAAGACGACCGCCCGGGTCGCCGGGGCCAGCTTGCCGACCATCCCGGCATCCCACTCACGGATATGTCCCGGCTTGATCGCGGCCAGTTGCCGCGAGCCGAAGAACGGCAGCAGGTGCTTGCGTACCCGAAACTCTGTACTTTCCCGGGTCGACTCGTCGAAAGCGCGCGTGCGCAACCAGTTCTCGGCGTACTCGGCGAAGGCCATCCGACCGGCGGACGGGTCGACGTAGGAGCCCCGAAGCTTGTCCGTCTCGGTGGAGACGAGGAACGCGTCTGCCTCGCGCTTCGCCCGGTCGGGGAAGGACTGGCTACGTTCGCGGCCGTCCGGGCCGATGTACCGAACCCGGTAGCGCATCCCCTTGCCGAACAGATCCGACTTGATCCGCTCCTTCCGGCCACCCTCGTGCCGGATCACCTTGTACCAACGGTCCTCTACGTGTCCCATCAGGCCGCCGCCTGCTCACGTACCCAGGACCGGACCGTCTCTGGCTCGTACCGCAGGTGTCGGCCGACTCGGGCCGCCGGCGGGCCGTACTTGACCTTTCGCCAGCGGTACAGCGTCTCGGTTGGCACTCGCAGGTACGCCGCCACGTCCGCGACCGTCCAGAGCCCATCGTTCGCCGCCATCAAAGCCTCTCCCCCGTTGTGTTGTCCGTTCCTGTTCTCGGTGCGGCGTCGGGGAGCTGCGCGGCCCGGTCCTTTGCCGCGAGGAGTTCGGAGCGCCAGCGGGCGCGTTCGCTGATCGAGCGCAGGAGCCGGTGCGCGAGCGGACCCACGTCGGGGTCGTCGGGCCGGGCGAGTTCCCAGGCGTGCCGGACCGGTTCGACGGTCGCGCCCTGGTCGTCGACGCCATCCAGGCCGACGCTCACGCCGAGCAGCGTCCGCACCCAGGCCCGCGCGTCGTGCTTGTGGTCCGAGAGCGTCTTGCCGGACCAGTCGCGGGAGATGAGGATGCGCCGGCCGCCGATGCCGAGGGTGTCCCGCTGGTGGACCTTGCCCTTGCAGCGGCCCGGCTTGAGCTTCGCGTGTGCCTTGCGAGGCTGTACGCCGTAGAGCAGCCAGTTCGCGCAGCGGTCGGTGCATGGGGTCAGCTGGAGTTCCTGCCACAGCCGGTCCAGGTGCGCCCGCTGCCGGCCGCTGGTCGTCGTATGGACGTCGCCGGTGTGCTTGGTGATGTACTTCGTGACGTACCGGATGGTCCGCTCGGCGTCCTCGGTGCCGGGCATGACGCCGCGGGCGTCGACCTGGGCGCCGAAGCGCACGACGTGCACCGGTTCGGCGTCGGGGTTCTCGTCGATCGCGTCGAGCGCTTCCGTCCAGGTGGTCAGCGGCTCGCGGGTGTCCGGGTCGACCCACGCCGACGCCTGCTCGTCCCAGACCGGGAGCCGGTCGAGGGTGTAGCGCTGCACGTCGACCGAGGGCCACCACACCTGGTGATAGGTCGCCGCCGCCACCGTCCGCAGTACGTCGCGCGGGATGGTGCCTCGGATGGCGAAGTGGGCGTGTGGGGCGAGGCGGCGTTGCGGCTCGACGCAGCCGGCGTACTGGACGTTCCAGCCCTCGCATCGTCGAAGGTTCTGCCAGAACCGGTCCAGCAGCCGGGGGAAGTGCACCGCGTCCCAGGCAGCGCGGCGATAGTCGTACCTGTCCGGGTTGAGCGGGGTGCCGTCCGGGCGGACCGGGCCGTACGAGTCGAGGGTGAGCGTCAGCCACATCGACGGCCGGTAGGTCGAGCCGTCCGGCGCGGTGTAGGTCTTGCCGACCGTGCGGCGCTCGACCTTGCGGCGAGGCAGGTCCGGGGCATCCTGCCGTCGCCGGGTCGAGCGCTTGCGGCGCCGCCCGTTGTCCTCGTCGTCCTGGTCCTCGTCGCCGGCCGAGTGTGGCGGCGCGATCCGGCCCCGGAGTCCTTCGGCCGTGATCGCCTCTTCCACCTCGCGGATCGCTTCGTCGAGGTCGGTGACCTGGTCCCACTGGCTCGCCCGGGACGCCTCGTCACGGGAGAACTCCAGGTGCCCGCGCAGCAGGACAAGCGCCTTCTGTTCCTCGGTCGCCGGCTCGGGCGGCGGTAGTGGCTCGTCGTCGCGGTGCCAGCCCTCGCGGATCTGGGCCTGCCGCAGCCGGCGGTTCTTCTTGGCGCACGGCGCGCACTTGTCCTCCCGGGTCGCCCCACAGGGCAGGTCGATGACCTCGGTCAGGCCGGTGGCGAGATCCGTGCGGCGCATGGCGAGTGGCCGGACGCAGACGCCGTACTCGGCCGCGATCTCCTTGAGCACGTCGACCGAGCGGGGTAGCGCCATGCGGGCCGCCCGCGACCCCGGCCGAGGCGCAACCGGGGTCGGGGCGGGTTCGAGGCCGGGCAGGGTCGGAGCGGTCACTGAATGATCCCGACGACGTGCGGCCGGTTGGACGGGACGACAGCGCGCGGTGGCACCACGGCCGGGGCGGTCGACGGCATCGGCTCTGCCGGGCGGCCCGGCTCAACGGGGGCGGCTTCCTCGTACTGGTACGCGGTCGGCTGGTCCGGCTCGTCGACCGGCGGGGTGGCCGGGGCGTTGGACAGGACGACCTTGACCAGTGCGAGGAACGCCAGCGACGGCACCGCCGCCACGGTCCAGCCCCAGACCGACGGTTCGGCTTCTGCGACCTGGGCGGCGAGGGACAGCAGCGCGAACGCCACCAGGAGTGAGCCGACCAGGCCGACCGGGCGGCCGGCGCGCCGCCGGGCACGGATCTCCAGCCCGAGGTAGATCGCCATCAGTTCGACCGCTACCGCGTTGGCCCAGCCGATCCAGTCGGGTTGGCCGTGGGCGACGGACAGGTCGTGTACGTGGGTGAAGGCGGCGGCACCGGCCATGGTGCCGATGGCGAGCAGGATCAGCAGGCGTACCGCCGATTCGGTGCTGTTGCTCATCGCCATTCCTCCAGCGGCTTTTCGCGGATGGTCAGGTCGATGCGGATGCGCCGGCCGTTCATGTCGGGGCGGCGGTTGACCATGTGCGCCACGCCGTGCAGGGCGGCGGCGGTCTGGTCGGAGGGGCCGACGAGCCGGATGCGCAGCGGTCGCCGGAGCCGGTCGATGAGGCGGGTGAGGGGGTTCACGGTGGTTACCTCCGGGCCGGTCGGATGTCGGTGCGGATGTAGTCGGGTGGGGTGCCGAGCGCGGCGACCGCTTCGGAGAGGCAGCGCCACAGCGCCCACGCCTCGTCGGGGGTCAGGGCCATCCGTCGCCGGCCGGCACCGACCGCCAGATAGACGGGGTACGGGTCGGGTCGCTCCGGGTCGACGCGGACGGAGACGGCGGTGACCGGTTCGGGGGTACGCAGCCGGTAGAAGCGCCGGCCGGTCATCGGGCGTCGCCTCCGGTGTCCCGGTCGAGCAGGTTGCGCAGGGATTCGGGGAGCAGCGGCCCGGACGGCTTACGAGGCAGCGGCAGCCGGACCGGTTCGGTGGCGGTTTCCCGGCCGACCTGGGCGAGGATGTCCGACGCGTCGGCCGGGGCCGGATACTGCCGGGCCATGTCGCGGATGTCGTCGTCGCTGACGTACGAGAACCGGACCCGCATCGGGTCGGGGGTGCCGTCGAGGATCACGTACCCGACGCCCTTGGCCCACCGGGGCATCTGGTCCGCGAGCGCGCCCCGCTTGCGGGCACCGTCACCGAGAACCATGTCGACCTGTGACGCCTCGGTCAGGCCCAGCGCGATCCGGGTCGGGAAGAGATCCCGGAACGGCAGTACGTCCTTGCGCGGGTCCTGCAACGCGGCCACCACCAGGACGCCGACCCCGGCCCCCTGGGACAGCAGCAGCCCCAGCGACGACGCGATGCGCTTGCGTAGCTCGACGTCTTGCAGGTACGCGGTGAGCGCGGCCATCTCGTCGATGACGACCACGACCAGGGGGTCAGCCTCGGTCGGGGTGTGGACGCGAACCCGGCCGGCAAGCCGGTTCTGCCGCTCCCGCAGCACCTCCACCGCTTCGTCGAGCAAATCGGCCATGGCCTCGAACGACCTGCCGGCGAACCGGGCGAACATCGGACGGCCAAGCGCGAACTCCATCCCGCCCTTGGGGTCGATCACCCACAGCCGGACGAGGCCGGAGGCGATCCCACCACCGAGCACCCGGACCAGCGACCACAACACCGACCCCTTACCGGACCGGGTCGCACCACCCACCAGGACATGCGTGGCGAGCAGGTGTAGCGACCACGTACGCAGGTCTTCCCGCCGCGCCAGCGGAAGCGCGGTGAAGTCCGGCACCGCCGGCACCGCGAACGGCGGAACCACAGTCCGCAGCGCATCGGTACGGACCAACGCCAGGTAGACCAGCGTCGGGCGGTCCCGATACCGGACCCGGTCGACGAGCCGCAGCAACCAGGCGCCCCGGCCGGTCCGGGTCGGCGGGTCGCCGGGACGCTCGGAGTAGACCCGTGCGTGCCGCCGGCCGAACGCGTACGCCAGGTTGGCGCTGACCGCCTGGAACTGCTCCGGCGTCTGTCCTCGAACCATGCGGACGGTCAGCACGTCGAGCGCCTGATCCGAACGCACCCGCAGCAGCTCGGGCAGGACGGGACGATGGTCGTACATCTCGGCTAGTCCGCACAGGGTGACGGCTTCGCGCCAGGCCCGCCGGTAGACGAACACCCGCCGCCAGGAGCCGAGCAGCGGACCCGCCAGCCAGGTCCACCAGGACGACTCGTCACGCCAACGCCACACCGCCGACACCGCAGCCGACAGCACGAGCGGCACTACCAGGCCGGGCCAGTCGAACTCGACGTAGAGCCAGAGCGCCAGCAGCATCGAAGCCGTGGACACCGGGTGCCGCAGGCACCACCAGAGGACCCGCCCGGACCACCTGAGCAGCAGGCCGAGCAGCACCATCCAGAGCGGCAGCTTGAGCTTCTTCGGCCGAATCACCAGCAGATCCCCGGCCGAGGTCATCAACACCTCACCGCGAGGCCGCCCGATCACTTGGCACCTCCGGCCAAGTTGAACCGGGCCTGACACACACCGCACCGAGGCCAGCCACGGCCAGCCCGACGCCTACCCTTGGACACGTCTGTACCTCTCTCGACAGAGCAGGGGGAAGAGACACCGGGGCGGGGCTGCCGTCCGCCAAGACCTGACAGCCCCGCCCTGACCAAATGCGGCTACGCCGACGCCTTCTGGTTGACGCCCGCCGGGGCACGCAGCCCGGTTGCCCGCAGCGAGTACGCCATCCGACCGTTCTGCGCCACGTACGGCGTGACGGTCATCCCGTCGAACTCGACCGCCTCGAACAGCCCGCCCGTGGGCGGCACCGGCTGGTAGTCGGCCGAGATCTTCACCGTCGTCTCCCGGGACCGCTTGCCAAGCTCAGGGTCGAGATCCATGACCCGGACCTGCCACACCCGCTGGCCGGTCACCTTGTCCTTGGCCGGCGACCGTCGACCCGTCTTCTCGTCGTAGTCCTCCACCTCGCCCAGGGACTCGGGCACCAGCGCGCACCCAGCCGGGAACACGTCCTCGAACCGCACGGCGAACCGCGTTCCGCCTCGCAGAGCCATCGCTCAACCTCCAGCTTGTTAACTTGTCTGCCAAGTTGCGATTGAAGGTAGACGGCACTTGGCAGACAAGTCAACAGGTTGGTTGAAGCGGGGAAGGTCGGGCCGCCTCGGAGCGCCCCGATGCCCAGCAACGCATCGACGTGAAGGCGACAAAGTCTTGGTAGGCCACATTGGACCGAGCGATACTGCCTGGCTCATCACGGTTGGCAACGCAGAGAGTACGGAGAGCCCGTGACCACCCCTCAAGGCGACTCGCACGACCAGGCAAGCAGGGAGTACCACGAAAGCCCTGCCGGCACTCAAGAGGAGTACCGACAACTCGGTAAGGACTACGAGTTAGCTGTCGATCGACTGCGCTCGGCCAGATCCGCGCAGTTCGCCTACTTGCTGGTCTTACTCTCCGCGTTCACGTTAGTAGCACTCCTCGCCTATTCTGTGGTTATCGGACTTTGGCGTGATCAACCTGTCGTGACCAGATACGTCGGACTCATAGCACTTCTCGTACTATGCATTGCGGCAGGAAATCTCGCAGTCAAGAACCGTCGACGGATCATTGAATTCGACGTGGAGGTAAGGAACCTTAACCACGACCGCCAGAGTGCGGCCGCGAGAATACCCTCCGACTCACTTGAGTCACTTCGAATCTATCGCGAAGCCTCCCAAGACATCGTCACACAATTTCGCGGGCGAGCGACGCGGAACCTGCGAGCACACAACACGGTCCAGGCAATCATTATCATCGGCTCTATCGGCGCTTCGACCACAACCGCCCTCATGGCCGGCGAGCACCCGCTGAGCTGGGTTTCTACTGGCCTTACGGCCTTCATCAGTATTACGGCAGGACTCGCGGCCTACTTCAAGTTCCGGGAGCGCGGATACAACCTGCAATCCACCGCAGACGAAATCGAGAAGCACTACAACGCAACTCAGTTCCGCCTGGGAGAATACGGAACAGCCAGCACTGAAACCGGAGGCACGGAATCAGATGCGAACACCGAAGCGGAAGCGGCACGCCTACGGCTATTTGCCGAGAATGTCGAACGTTTGCGCGATGAGCAACGCAAGCGCGAGTTGCAGCTCGAACAATCACCCGGCCAACGTGAAGAGCGCTAGCATCGACCGAGGCCGGGTTAGCAGGACCTTGACAGGGTGGAGGATACCCATGGAGGCAACACGCACATCTGTCGATGAATTGCATTCAAGACCGAACTCCCTTGATGACGCTACGGTCGAGGCGTTAGGTGAGCTGAGCAAAGCCATGGAGACGATCCACCGTGTACGCGGCCACCTGTATTCGGCGCACCAGCTCGTCGGCGGCGCGGACCTGACTCTTGACCGAGCAGTGCGGCTGCTCCGCGAGGCGGGACACGACGAGGTCGCCGAGCGGGTCGAGCACGAGCTGGTGGGCCGCAACGTCCTCCCGGGACGGTGGACGTTCCAGATCGTGGAAGAGTTCGACGATGGGTACTACGCCGCGTTCCAGGAGATCGAGCGAGCTGCGCGGGAGAAGCTAGCCGGCGGTCGACGGCACATCTACGAGGCGGAAATGAAGGAGCGGCGGCGTACCCACGGAATGCCGGGGCACGAGGCTACGCCGCAGGAATGAGCGGCAACCCGTTCGGGAGCATCGAGGCCAGGGCTACGGCTCTGGCCTCGATGATCTTCATGCGACCTTCGTACTCGACGGGTTCGCGGTGTGCGGCTTGGCTGGTGACCTGGCCGGGCCACTTGCGGTAGAGCAGGCCGTGTTCGCGGGTGAAATAGCCGTCGCTGATCGCGCTCGCGGCCAGGAGTAGGCCGGTGTCCTCGGAAGCGGGAAGCGCCATCCAGCCGCCGAGAGCCAGGAGCAGATCCCGGCGGATGCACAGGGTGGCGGGGTGGACCTGGGACCGGTAACCGTTCGCCTGCCAGAAGGCCAGGACGGCACCGCGGGCGATGGTTCCGCCTTCCGGGTCCTTGTCCCAGCCGAGCGTAGATCCGTCGGGCATCAGGTCCAGGACGCGAGATGTCGTCCAGCCGATCTGCGGATGCGCCTCGAAAGCGGCGATGTCCCGGGAGAGGGCGCCGGGGGTGAGCTGGTCGTCCGCGTCCAGGACTTTGACGTGTTGCCCGGTGACTCGGGAAAGAGCGAGGGTACGGGCAACACCTGGCCCGCCGGGACGACCGCCGCCGATGCTGATGCGAGGGTCGTCCGGCAGGACGCCGTTCAGCGCGCCGGTCTGCCCGTCCTCCTGGACGAGCCACTGCCAGTCCCACCCGTCCGGCATCTCCTGCTTGACGAGCGAGTCGTACGCGCCGGATAGGTGCTCGATGCTGGGCGCGTGAACTGGCGTGATGACCGAGACGAGCTGCGTCAAGTTTTCCACCGTTGCAGTTTGTGGGAGTAGATCAACTCCGTCCGGTCCCCCGGCATCACCACGTCGGCCACCTCGACGACGCGCCCCTTGGTGTCGATCGAAGTCTTGCGCACCGTGAGCACCGAGACGCCCGGATCGATGTCCAGCAACTCGGCCTCGTCGGGCGACGGCGGGCGCGCACGGATCTCGTCGTCGATCCGGTCCACCTCGATACCGAGGGTGTGAAGCTGGTGCTGCGTGCCGCCCGGCCAGGGCTCCTTACCCGCGTCGAGCAGGTCCGGGTTCGCCGCCACCAGGTCATACGGCAGATAGGAGTACGACATGGTCAGCGGGCCGTTCTCATGCCGCGAGGTCGTCCAGTAAACCCGGCGCAGCAACGGCGTACCCGGTTCGACCTGCAAGGCCGCCGCCATGTCCGAATCCGCTTCCACGCGGGCGTACTCGGCGTGGAACTTCAGATCATCGACGGTCAGGCCGGTGTCGTGCTCTGTGGCCCCGGTCTTCAGCCGCTCCGACTCGTCGAGCAGCGCCCGGTCCTTCTCCCACTGGTAGCGCTCGGCGTTGCGACGCCGTACCCGCTGACGTGGTGCCCGTACGTAGGTGCCGCGCCCCTGCTCCGCGCGGACCAGGCCCCATTCGCGGAGCTGCCGGATGGCGTTGCGGACGCTGGTGCGCGACAGACCGGACGAGTCGGCCAGCTCCGTCTCACTCGGCATCAGCGTGCCAGGGGCCAGTTCTCCGGCCACGATCTTTGCCCGCAACTCTTCTGCGAGTTGCAGGTAACGAGGGCGCCAGTCCCGGCCTTGCACACCGGTCACCGTACCCCCTAGACGTTCCAACGTCTGCCAGGCGGTCCCGCCTGCGGGCCGCTCAGGCACCGGGAGCACGACGGCCGCCGGGCGCTTCACGGGCCGGGTGCTCGTCGACGGCATCCGACCGATGGGCCGACGCTCAGAGGTGTTCATGGCACCCTTCCAGAGGTTGCCCCTTGGTCATCATCACCAGGCGGGCGTAGGTCAACTCGTAGATGAGCCGGTCGAGCTGGGTTCGGGAGAGCAAGACCGATTCGGTGGCACCGCTGCGGCTGGCGTCGAGCTTCACGGCCAGGTCGCGGCGAAAGAATCGGTCGGTCAGCAGTTGCACGCTGATCCAGCCGGTTCGCTCCCGGCCGATGGTCCGCAGCAGGCCCCGGTGCATCGGATCGTTCGGGCCGCAACCTCGGCACCAGCTCGGGCAGTCGGCGGGATTCGTGGACGGAGTCGGTCCGTGCTCGTTCGTGGCCTCGGATTCAGTCACCGGTGGCCTCCGGGCGGTCGATCGCCTGTGCCGACAAGGAGCACAGTCGCTCGGCCAGTTCGACAGCCTGTGACGGGGAGAGTTCCACCCAGGCGATCCCGGCCCGGCTCGTCATGTGCACCGCAACGAGGGGCACGCGAGCGTCGGAGCCGACGAGGTACGTGACAACCTGGCCGCTCTGCCGGCTGTCGCCGAGGCGGTGCATCGCGCCACGGTGACGACGCGGCATGTGGGCCATCAACGGCGGCACCAGGTGGCCGCATCGGTCGGGTGCACACCAGGCCGGGTGACTGCCACTGGCCGGCTTGCCCGCGTTGCTCACCGCACCCACCGCCCACCGTTGCCCCGGTAGATCTGGGCTGGCGTCATCAGGGGCGCACTCCTCAGAAGCGGCAGTATCCGGGTTGGCGCGTTGGCCCACGCCTGCATTGGGGTCCGGCAAGGCGTGCAGCGACCCGAGGTGACCGCGTACCTGCCGGGATCCGACAGCGGACGTTTGCGGGATCTCCAGATCGAATACCAACGCCGCCGACGATGAGAGCCAGACATCGCACCTCCACGGGTAGGCCGGGACCGGCGGTCAGCCACGCGGTACGCAGTCCGCCGCCGGTCCCGGATGAGGGCACGGCGCACCGTCCGACGCAGACGGGTCGGGTATCGCCGAGCCAGCTTGTACGCGCAGCTACCGCAACCGGTCCGACAGGATGCCGCGCGTTACGTGCGACCAGGAGCAACGCGGCACCACCCCTGATACAAGCTGTCATCCTGCCCGCACACCGGGAAACGTACCTACAAGTGGATGAGTTGTCTAGACATGGAAACGGCCCCAGGTTGACACTTGATAAGACAAGTGCCAGGTACGGTGGCCGGGTGCCCACCCCGCACTACGGACAGCCCCGTTACCGCACCATTGCGGACCAACTCAGGAAACGCATCGAGAGCGGCAGTATCCCGCCAGGCGCGCTTCTGCCGACGGAAAGCGCCCTCACCTCCGAATTTCGGGCAAGTCGTGGCACCGTCCGCCAAGCCATAGCTGTCCTACGCGAGGAAGGCTTGGTCACGACCGAACACGGACGTGGCACCTCCGTGACGCAGACCCCCGATGTACGCAGCGCAGAACCGAGCCCCGAATCAGAGACCCAGCAGCGCCAAATCGCTGCCGAGCCAGAGCTCGCGAGGCTCTTCAGCATTGAGGCGGGAGCAACCCTGATCGCGCATCAGCGCGTTAACCGACGGAACGGGGTTGTCGAATCTGTTGTCATAACGTACAGCATGCGCCGGCCAGAACGATGAAATGACACACCCTCCATATTCGTTGATGCAGCTTGCACCGAGCCAGCCACCGGACTCACCCCCCTTCCAGGTGGAGCGATTATTAAACCCAGCGCTGCGGATGCAATACCTTCCAGTTTCCAGAGAGGACACTGCTGTGATCCTGCGCGAATTCCTATACGTTGATACCGATAAAGTGAGATCCCTGGTAGCTCAAATGAATGGGGGCGTAGCCGAAGAAGTTAAGGAGACTCAGAAGAAGGAGGGCAAGGGTGGGGTAGGGATAAAAGGTTTCGCGACCCGGGAGGGTGTCTGGAGCAAGGAGGAGAGCACCAGCAAGTCGGCGGCAGACGCCGTCTTTCCGACACTTGAGGACGAACTCTATTCTCAAGGGTATCTGGCCGACATATCTGATGACCTTGCCTCGCTTCCTGAGGAAGAATTCGGAAGCTTTATGGACTCCTATCCACCAGGATCCATCGTGCGCCTTACCGCTCCGGGCAGGCTATTCGACGCGCGGTACGTGACTCAGGTCCTCGCAGGGATCAGCGCCGTCGTCAAGGGTCTAGTGACCTTTGATCCAAGTCTCCTGACTTCACAGCCTGGACAGGCAGGTAGGGGCCGTGGGCAGCAACGACCCTCGCGGCCAAACAAAAGCGGGACACAGACAGAGGCCGCCACCAATCAACTGGAAGACGCTATTCCAGACTATCCTGAAATTGCAGCTCTCTCTGGCACTACCGCAGAACACTTACGAGCGATCGTTCAAATTTCCCGAGGCATGTTCAATTCTGGATTACACATGCATATAAACGCGGGACTTGACGACCGCATTGCCGTAACCGCCCGCCTCCAAGAAGGAAGACGATTCCTGGACAGTGATTCCGAGATACTTTTCGCCAGATATGGAACCGAAGCGCAAGACTGGACTGTCGTCGGAACCATCGGAACTTTCGCTCAGGAAGTAAATCCCGAACAAGATCCCTCATTCATCGACGAACGGACGTCGAAGATTAGTCGATCCGAAACCTTGCGGACGATCAACGATGTGATGCGGGAATTGGGCTCGTTGGGAATGGCCGACTTTCCCCGACATCCCGGATTCTCAATCGTCCCGCTAGCCGTATACCGGCCGATTGGGAGGCTGCGCGACTATGAGGGAACGGCAGAGATCGGAATCGTTTAAGAAGTCAACTGGCGCACGTGGGGGCTCAAGAGTGCGGACAGGTCGAAGATTGTTGCCTCCGGCATGCGGGACGAAGGGGTGCAATTGACGGCAAGTCCACGACTGTCCAGCGAGTTCCGCCGCGTTGACATGCCAGGCAGCAGAGACCGACACCTTCTCGACCGGTGGTTAGACGCCTACAGCTCTGGGGGCCCGAAGGACTTTCCCTCCTCCGCCACAAGATCCAAACCGGTGAGGTTGGCGATCTTTTTCATGCGCTCGAAGACGTCGTGCCGTGCACTCTGAATTTGTTCTTCCGTTCGTCCGACTCGCCACTTGAATACCTCCGTCCGCAGTAGAAGGGCAAGTTGCAGCACCTGATCATCCAGAGCTGCCAACAGCTCAGGCGAGCCCTCTTGGGCACCAATTTCTTGCCGGACGACCACTGCGTACCGAGATGCCTGTTCCACCTCAATCAGCAAAGCTGCGAACCGTCGGGGTAGATCAGGAAGGTGGGGTGCCACCTCTCGCATCAGCTCGCTCAGCCTCTGACCCACATCGTCACTACTGCCATAGATAACAGCCGACTCGTAGTCGACAGCGGCGCGCGTTAAAACGTCACCCGCGTCCCGTGATCGTTTACCCGTCTCTCTCTTGTCTTGCGCCCGCCCTCGGTACCACTCGATAAACCCGTTGCCGAGAATCCCTCCCAGCAACCCGGACGTCAACGCGATCATCGGCGAAACCCACCAGGGACCCGCTCCACCGCTGGCGTCCACAGCTAGCCAAGCGATGATGACAACGGACTCTTCTGACAAGGGAGGTCCTTCCACGGAGCGGTCTGCAGCTCGGGCCGTGTCGCGGCATCAATAGACGTAGGCATCGGCCATCTACAACTAGCCGCAGCGGACTCTCCTCGGCCGCTGCAATAATTACCAGCCGGCTAGGAGCAGAGGTGGCCATTGGCTGTAGTTGTAAACAAATACACGAGATGAAATCGCCGAGATGATGTCAGCCGTATGATACGGCACCGTCTACTGGATGCGAAGCAGAAATCTGCGTGAATTGATGCTAATGCGTCCTCCTCGGACAGCTGAAATGGTCCTTCCGCAAGGATCAGCAGGCCCGGCATCACATGTAGGGTTTCCGGCGTCGACAGCACCGATTGGGCTGGACGCCAGCGCTCGCAAGAGCAATCGCACGGGCTGCAGCGCAGCGCCGCTGCTCGCAGAGACGACAGAGCATCGACAGAGCTTTTTGCCAGGTCTCGACCGACGTGCTGTACAGATCCTCGATCGGATCGCCCGGTCAGGCATGCTCACTGCTGTAGATCACTGTGCTTGTCTTCTACTGCCGAATTTCTCTGTTTTGGATCAAGGCACCGCGCTCCGCGCGGTGCGGGGCGGCAAGCCCGGCCGGCGGCAAGCCGCCCCGGCCGCCTACGGCGCCGGGGCGGTGAGCCGCCGATGGCCGCCGGGGCACCGCCCACGATGACTAAGCGAGCCCAGCAAGGCGTGACGGAAGCCGGGCAGGTCAGCCTGAGTCGCATGGCCCGGCTTCCGACTGCCGCGCCAGTCCAAGAGCAGGACTGGCTTGCCACCGGGCTAACGCCACGCCCCCACGATGCACGGCCGGTCAGATCACCAGGTCCGCACCCGAGTCCGGCAGCCGGTACCGGTACCGCGTGGGCACCAGGTCCTCATCCTCAGGCACCCAGGCTCCCCAGCGTCGCACTCTCCCGCCGCTCGTCGTGATCTCACCAGTCTGCGATCGTGACCACTTGATCTGATCCACGACGACCAGATGTGTCACAGCGCCAAGCGCGTGCCGCACCTCGTTACGGGTCAGTTCCACAGCGTCCGCGGTGCCCGAGGAACCCTTCACCTCAATATGGATCTCCTCGGCGTCCCTGATGACTCGGAGGTCGTAAGACTCTCGGTCCCCCACGTCCTCGACAGTCCACCCCTTGTACAGGGCGCTCGCCTCTCGCACTGCATGCCGCTCCAGCGCTCGACGAAGCAACGGATCGGCGATGTACCCCGAACCGCTCGCCCGCTGCGCCCGACGCCTGCCAGTGCCACCAGCGGGACCCGGCTCCTGCGGTACACGACGCCGCGGAATCCCCGCCAGCTCCGGCACCGCGTCCAGGATGGCCGCAGGAAATTTCACTAGGTATGCCTGCATCACCCGAGCCGGCCGGCTGTCGTAGAAGGCGAACGGGAAGTAGAGCGGCCCGGAGTGCTCCGCTTCCAGTTTCTGCTTGATCTCCCGCAGCGCTTTCTCCGACCGCTGAAAGGCCAGCTGGTCGACCGGCGTCGGCAGCGCGGTGTAGTCAGCCAGCTCGTAACGCCAAGACGGCTGAGGAGCTTCTACGGTGGGCCGCGCCTGCCCGTATGTGCCACGGGCCTGCCACACCAGCTCGTCCTCGAACGGCCCCTCCGCGGCGAAGGAGTAGCCGACGATCCCCGGCATCTGACGCTGCGTCTTGTGCCAGTGCACGACTACATCACCCGGCCGCAGAGCAGTCACCAGGACATACGACCAGTTCTCGCGCCCGCTGCCGTCCCGCTGAAGCGCTTGGACGTTGGCCCCAAGGTCATCCCGGTCGGTGATCTCCAGCCAGTAGCACTCCGCCGGATCATCGCGCCACCACTCGTTGAGTCGTATCGCGCCCGACACGGCGTGACGGCGAGGCTGCGGAGGCACCGTGGACGATCGACCGCGGGGAGTGTGCGGAAGGGACGAGCCACCGGCAAGGTCGGCGGAGAGCCGGCGGGCGTCACCCGGGCCGTACCCGGGCACCTGGAGCCGCAGGCGCAGCCTCTTGCGGTTGTTGCCTGCCTTGGGCGCGTCCGGCGACTGGCCGATCCGACCCTGTCTGCTCGTCAGCTGGAGTCGCAGCGCAGCCAGGTCGTCAACAGCCACCAAGGACATCCGCCCGTCCAGCACGCGCCGGTCAGCCTCGGATAGGTGAGCGGTCCGTTTCGAGTCGACCAGGGCATCAACGAGCACCGCGCCACGCGACCGCAGCCGGGCGAGGAGCAGTTCTAGAGCCGGGGTGTAGTCCGAGTTCCGCGTCAGCCCCGCGGCGCTCTGCCCGCCCGCGCTCTCCAGGACGAGCGCCAGTCCCTGGCCGTCCGCCTCCACCACGAATTCGGCGTTCAACACGCGCCCGTCGTCATCGGTCATCCGCACGGCATACAGCCTGCCATCGACGTGCGACACAGCCGCGGCCAAGATCCTCCAGGCCGTCTCCAGGCCGTCCCAGGCCGTGGCCAGGCCGTCAAACGCCACCCAACGATGACCAAGGCCAACCAACCACACCCAATGAACGACCAGCTCAGGGCCATGATCACGGCTCTGAGTTGGTGGGCGACGGACGAGTCGACCTGTACGCCGGATTTTGTGCGCGGCGCGTACCCCGAGGGGTTTCACGCCGGCGGCGGCCATCCATCTCGGCCTGCCGTTGCCGGCAGGCTCTAGCGGCCTACCCGCAGACATTGGGCGGGCAGCCCTCAAGCGTCTGCGCCGGGTCGTCATCTTGCGGTGACGGCCCTTGCTTGGCCTTGCTCCGGGTGGGGTTTACCGAGCCACCCCGGTCGCCCGGGGTGCTGGTGGGCTCTTACCCCACCGTTTCACCCTTACCGTCCCCAATGGGGTCGGCGGTCTGTTTTCTGTGGCACTGTCCCGCGGGTCGCCCCGGGTTGCCATTAACAACCACCCTGCCCTGTGGAGTCCGGACGTTCCTCGGCGGCGGGCCGAAGCCCGCCGACGCGACCGCCCGGTCGACTCGTCCGTCGCGCCCCCATCCTAACGGCGTGGCGGGGATACCCTGTTCCGCCCCGGCTCAGCCGATGACGCTGGCGGGCCGGTGCGGCCGACGAGGGCGAGACGGCGGCGCTCAGGCCCCCAGGCGCGCCGTCCATGACACCACGTCGGCGACCGTCGAGTTGCCGCCGCAGAGCACGAGACCCAACCGGGCGTCGTCACCTACCCGCTCCCGTACCTGGCGGGCGGCCGGCAGAAGGCATCCGGCGGCCGGCTCGGCCCAGACCTTCGCATGCTCGGCCAACTCCACCGTCCCCCGTACCGCCTCGGCGTCGGAGACCACGAGCACGTCGCTGACCAGGGCGACCACGTGGTCGTAGGTGAGCGGCGAGACGGTCGGCGCGCTGAGCGTGGTGACGATCGACGACAGCGGCACCTCGACCGGCCCACCCTTGGCCAGGGCCAGCGACATCGCCTGCGCGCCCTCGGTCTCCACGCCCCAGACGCGTACCCCCGGTCGGCGTGCCCGTAGCGCAGCAGCCACTCCGGAGATCAGCGCCCCACCGCCGACGCTGACCAGCACGTCGGTCAACTCACCGGCGTCGTCGGCGAACTCCAGTCCGACCGTGCCCTGCCCGGCGAGCACCACCGGGTCGTCGAACGGGTGCAGCAGGGTCAGTCCGTCCTCCCGCAGCCGGGACATGAGCGCGAACGCGGCGGACATGCCGTCGGTCAGATGGACGTCGGCACCGGCCGCGCGGGCCACCTCGATGGCACGCGCCGGCGCCGTCCGGGGCATCACGACGGTCGCCGCCACACCCAGGGCGCCGGCCATCACGGCGACCGCGATGCCGTGGTTGCCACCACTGACCGCCAGCACGCCCGCCGCCCGCTCGGCATCGTCCAGGACGAGCAGCTTCGCCGCCGCGCCGCGCGCCTTGAACGACCCGGTACGTTGCAGCAGCTCCAGCTTGGCGGTGACAGGCACGCCGAGCAGCTCGGACAGGCCGGGGCTGGGAACGGTGGGTGTGTGAATCACGTGGCCGGCGATCCGGCCGGCGGCCGCCTCGATGTCCGCGAGTTCGATCATCGCTGAAGCGTGCCACAGCGGCGGCACGCTACCCCGGTCGCCCGGGGTGCGCGCCGGGCTGACCTGCTGAACGGGGTCACGACGGCCAACCCAGTGAGGTTTGGCGTCGGCGAGCGGGCGATTAGCCAGCCGATCGTGCGGGGGTTCAGTCGGCCGGGCTAGCCTCGTGGGGCTATGGATCTCTCCCACGCCGCGCTGCTGCTCGCCGCCGGTCTCGCCGCGGGCACTGTCAACGCGGTGGCCGGCGGTGGTTCGTTGATCACGTTTCCGGCGATGATCGCGGTCGGGTTGCCGCCGGTGCCGGCGAACGTCAGCAACTCCGTCGCCGTCTTTCCCGGGTACGTCGCCAGTGTGGCGGGCAGCCGCCAGGACCTGCCGCGCCCCCGCGCGCTCGCCACGTTGGTGCCCACCACGATCGTCGGCACGATCGTCGGGGCGCTGCTGTTGCTGGCGACCCCGGCCCGTGCGTTCGAGCTGGTCGTACCCTTTCTGGTTCTCGGCGCGACCGCGGTCCTGGCCTTCCAGGACCCGCTACGCCGGCTGGTCGGTCACCCCCGGGACCTGTCGCCACGCCAGCGGACGGTCGCGGTCCAGACGATGGTCGCGCTCGGTGCGGTGTACGGCGGGTACTTCGGCGCGGCGCTCGGGGTGATGCTGGTCGCCGGCCTGGCGCTGGTGCTCGACGCGACCCTGGCGCGGGTGAGCGCGATCAAGAATCTGCTCTCGGCCGTGGTGGGGTTGACCACACTCGTGATTTTCGCCCTGTTCGGCCCGCTGAACTGGGCGGTGGTCGCGGTGGTCGCGCCCGCCACCCTCTTTGGGGGGTACGTGGGCGCCCGGCTGGTCCGCCGGCTGCCGGCGGTGGTGCTCAAGACGCTGATCGTGGTGTTCGGTACGACGATCGGCCTCTACCTGCTCTACCGCGCCCTGCGCTGACCCGCCGGACGCCAGCCCTCAGTACGCCTCGCCCACCGGCTCCTCGGGGGCGTGCTCGGTGTCGACGGCGGCGCGGTTCCAGCGGGACCAGAGGACCCGCTCGCCGTAGCCGGCGGCCATCATGTGCGCGAACGCCAGGTACACCAGCACGCCGACGGCGAGCACCCCGAACCCGACCCAGAACGGCAGCGCCAGGGACTGCTCGGCGAGCTTGCCGGAGATGATCGGGGCGGGCGCGGCGGCACCCCAGCGGACCAGGTTGAACGCGCCGGTGGCGAGCCGGCGGTCGCTGGAGCCGAGGCCGAGCGCCAGGTCGGTGAGGTTGGCGTTGGCGAGGCCCATGCACAGGCCGGCGAGCACCAGCACCACGAGCGCCTCGGCGGTGCTGGTGGACGTCGCGAAGAGGACCATGCAGACCAGCAGCCCGGCGATGGCCACGCCGACGGTCTGCACCGCGCCGATCCGGTGGGCGAGCCGGTGGCCGATCACCAGGATGCCGGTGGCCAGGCCGAGGCCCCAGCCGGTGAAGGCGAGCCCCAGCGGGACGACGTCCAGGCCGAGGAAGAGCGGCGTGTAGCCGAGCACGACGAAGAACACGAAGTTGTACGCGGCGGTGACCACGCAGAGCGCGATGAACGCCGGTCGGCGGTAGGTGGCGAAGATCTGGCCGACGCGTACCGGGGCCTGGCGGTTGGTGGGCTCGCGCAGCTTGCGGGCGGCCACCCCGAGGGCCAGGACCATGAACACGCCGCAGACGAAGAACGGCAGCCGCCAGGAGACCTGGCCGAGCAGGCCGCCGATCAGCGGGCCGACGGCGAACCCGAGGCCGAGGGCGGTCTCGAAGAGGCCGACCACCCACTCCCGGTCGACGGCCAGGTTGACCAGCACCACCATGGCGGTGGCGAAGAACATCGCGTTGCCGAGGCCCCACACGCCGCGCAGCACGGAGAGCTGCACGATGTTGCCGCTGAACGAGGCGAGGATGGCGGCCAGGCCGACCACCGAGACACCGGCGACCAGCACCGGCTTGAAACCGAACCGGCCGCTGGCGAGCGTCGCCGGGATCATGCCCAGGGCCATGACCGCGATGTACGCGGTGAACAGCAACTCGACCTGCCAGGCGGTGACCCCGATCGCCTCGCCGATGGCGGGCAGGATCGGGTCGACGACGGCGATGCCGGCGATGGCGAGGAACGCCACCAGCGTGGTGGCGTAGATGGCACTGCGGTTTGGTTCGGATGACCGATCCACTCCGACTCCCCAATTAGCTGTATCGTACAGGTATTTACCCTGTATCCTACAGCTATGAGCGACGACGACGAGAGCACCCTCGGACTGATCGAGACCGAGGTGGCCCTGCTGATGCGCTTCGGCGAGGCCACCCGGCGGGCCACCGGGTCCGCCGAGCACCGGGTGCTCGACCGCGCGGCGTACGTCATCCTGCGGCACCTCGACGCCGCCGGCCCGCAGAACGTCTCCGCGCTCGCCGCGCGGCTCAACCTGGACGGCTCGACGGTGACCCGGCAGGTCTCCGCCCTGCAACGCGACGGCCTCATCGCCCGCGCCCCCGACCCCACCGACGGGCGCGGCACGGTCATCTCCCCCACGACCGCCGGCCTCCAACGGATGGCCGCCGTGCAGGCCGCCCGCACCCGGCTCTACGGCGACATGCTCTCCGACTGGAGCCCCGAGGACCGCTCCACCCTGGCAGCCCTGCTGGGCCGCCTCAACCAGGCCCTGGTAAACCGCAACCGCCCCCGCTAACCCGCCAAGATCCGCGCAACATCACCGATACTGGGGTCTCCGACGCAGTTGAGGCAGCAACATCCCTGATGTTGCGCACATCCCACCCCGGCCTGACCTGGGCGGGACCCCGGCCCACCCCTCCCTGCCCTGCCCCTCCAACCCAGCCCTGCCCTGCCCAGCCCGCCCCTGCCCTGCCCGTCCGAGCCCGCCCCTGCCCTGCCCTGCCCGGCCCGGTCCGGCCCCGCCCCGCCCCGCCCGGCCCAGCCCGACCCGGCCAGACCAGACCAGACCCGGCCCGACCAGACCCAGCCCGGCCCGGCCCGGCCCCGGCCCGGCCCGGCCCCGGCCCGGCCCTGTCGATCATGGAGTTGTGATGGAGTACGAACCGGCGCAGTTAGTCATCATCCGGGCACCAGAACTCCATGATCGACGCGGGAGGTCGGGGCGCGGCCCCTTTCACCGCCACCGCCCGGCCGCGGGCGCTGCGCCGCACCCATTCGCCGCCAAGATCGCGCAACATCCTGGATGTAGTGGCATCCCCGCCACCCGACACCACTACAACAAGGATCGAGCACGATCTTGATGGTGGTAACGCGCGACCGGCGCACACAACAGGCGACGGGCAAGTGCGACCCGCGACCGGCGAGGGGCGATGGGCAAGGGGCGACGGGCAAGGGGCGACGGGCGGCGGGCAAGGGGCGACGGGCGGCGGGCGGCGGGCAAGGGGCGGCAGGCGAGGGGCGACGGGCAAGGGGCGGCAGGCGAGGGGCGACGGGCGAGGGGCGGCAGGCGAGGGGCGACGGGCGGCGGGCGGGACTGCTGAACGGCCCCGGGCGCCGGCCTCGCGGCGGGCGCCCGGGGAACGGGAACAGGGAACGCGGTCAGGCGACCGGTTCGCGGGCGGCGTCGGCGTCGCGGTCGGCGTCGGGGGTGACGCGCGGGTCGCCCTCGTCGGCGAAGTAGTCGTCCGGTTCGGTGCCGTCGACTCCCTCGGGCGTCTTCAGAGCCCGCAGGATCAGCGTCACCAGCGCCGCGACGGCAAGGTTGACCAGCACCGCCACGATGCCCACGTAGATCGTCTTGGGTGTGTCGAAGCCGAACTTCTCCAGCGGGAACGCCGAGCCACCGAAGTGCTTCTTCGTCGGGCTGGCGACCTGGTACAGCATCCACATGCCGAGGCCCATGCCGGCGACCCAGCCGGCGATCAGGGCGGTCCGGTGGAACCAGCGGGTGTAGAGGCCCAGGGCCACCGCCGGCAGCGTCTGGAGAATGATGACGCCGCCGATGAGCTGGAGATCGATCGAGAACTGCGGGTCGAGGAAGACGATGCAGGCGACCGCGCCGACCTTGACCACCAGTGAGGTGATCTTCGAGACGTTCGCTTCCTGAGCCGGGGAGGCGTCCTTCTTCAGGTACTCCTTGTAGATGTTGCGGGTGAACAGGTTCGCCGCCGCGATCGACATGATGGCCGCCGGCACCAGCGCGCCGATGCCGATGGCCGCGTACGCGACGCCGGCGAACCAGTCCGGGAACTGCTGGTCGAACAGCAGCGGCACGATCGTGTTGTTGTCCACGCTGCCGGCCGAAGCCCCCGGCAGCGGCTTCACGCCGGCCGCGATGGCCATGTAGCCGAGCAGCGCGATCAACCCGAGCAGCAGGCTGTACGCGGGCAGCGCCGACATGTTGCGCTTGATCACGTCACGGTTCCGGCTGGCCAGGACGCCGGTGATGCTGTGCGGGTAGAGGAACAGGGCCAGCGCCGAACCGAGCGCCAACGTGACGTACTGCAACTGGTTGTTGCCGTTGAGCAGGATGCCGTCGTTCGGGTTCGGTGACGCCTGGAACTTCGCGTCCGCCGCGTCGAAGATGTCGCCCCAACCGCCGAGCTTGTACGGCAGGTAGATGACCGCCACCAGGATCACGATGTAGATCAGGCTGTCCTTGACGAACGCGATCAGCGCGGGCGCGCGCAGCCCCGACTGGTAGGTGTACGCGGCGAGGATGGCGAACGCGATGATGATCGGCAGGTGCCGGGCCAGGGTGCTGTCACCCGTCACGCCCATCGTCTTGAGCACGGCCTCGATGCCCACCAGTTGCAGCGCGATGTACGGCATGGTGGCGACGATCCCGGTGATCGCGATGAGCAGCGCCAGCACGGGCGAGTCGAACCGCCGGCGGACGAAGTCGGCCGGGGTGACGAAGCCGTGCCGGTGCGAGACGGACCAGAGCCGGATCAGCACCAGGAAGACCAGCGGGTAGATGACGATCGTGTACGGCACGGCGAAGAACCCGGCCGCCCCGGCCCCGAACATCAGGGCCGGCACCGCCACGAAGGTGTACGCCGTGTAGAGGTCACCGCCGACCAGGAACCAGGTGATCCAGCCGCCGAAGCTGCGCCCGCCCAGGCCCCACTCGTCGAGGTGCGCCATGTCCTTTGGCGCGCGCCAGCGGGCGGCCACGAAGCCCATCGCGCTGACCAGCAGGAACAGCAACGAGAAAACGATGATCTCGGTGAGATGGTCGCGCCACATCAGCAAACCCCCTTCGTTCGCGACTGCGGGGCTCGCAAAACCGGCTCACTCCTCGCGCTCACCGCACACCCCGCTTCTTCGTCATCTGGTAGACGAGCGTCGTGGTGGCGACGCCGAGCAGGATCCAGGCCAGTTGCAGCCAGTAGTAGCGCGGGAATCCGAAGATCCGGGGCGCGTCACTGTTGAAGAACGCCGGGACCAGCGGCACCACGATGGGGATCAGGAGCAACCAGTTCCAGGGGCTGTGGTCCTTCGCCCTGGATGACGCCGTGGTAGGCGCCTCCGGTTCGGGTGCAGCCATCTGACACACCTCCGGGGAGTCGAGGCACTCGATGTAACGGCCGGAGGCTACGACTCTGTGACCGCCGTCACGATCAGGGCGCGGACGGCTCTGCGCCGAACGGCGCATCGGCTGCGCCGAACGGCGGGGGGCGCGCTGCTCAGGCGGCGGGCAGGTGCGCGGTGTCGTTGACCGTGCGGACGGCGATGCCGCCGTCGGGCCACAGGTCGAGCACCGAGATGCCGGCCGCGTCCAGGAAGAGCCGGTGCAGGAAGCCGTCGGTGGCGGCGAGGGCGTCGCGCAGCGCCAGCTTGATCGGCGAGACGTGCGAGACGACCACCACGGTCTCTCCGGGGTACGCCTTCGGCAGCGCCTCGACGACCCGACGCACCCGTTCGGCCACCTGGGTGAACGACTCGCCGCCCGGCGGGGCGATCCGCGCCGACGCGAGCCAGGCGTCCATCTCCCCCGGCCACTGCTGGCGTACCTCGGCGAAGGTACGCCCCTCCCACTGCCCGAAGTCGCACTCGATCAGGTCGGCCTCGGTGCGGACCGGCACGTCGCCGATCGCGTCGGCGATCGCCGCCGCGGTGGCCGTACACCGGGAAAGGGGTGAGCTGAGCACGGCCGCGACGGACGGGGCCAGCGCGGCCACGCGCGTGCCGGTGGCGGCGGCCTGGGCCCGGCCGCGCTCCGAGAGCGGCACGTCGCCGCGGCCGGAGTAGCGGCCCTGCTCGGTGTACGCGGTCTCGCCGTGCCGCACGAGGATCAGCCGGGTGGCGGTGAAGCTCGGACGGGGCTCCCAGGAGGCCGGCGCGGTCGCCGGGTCGCTGCCCGTCGACGTGCCTCCGGCCGGTGCGCTGGCCGAGGCCGGTGCGCTCGGGGACGCCGTTGGGGTGGGTCGGCCGGCGGCGGCGTCCATCGCGGCGTTGGCGAGCGCGTCGGCGTGCCGGTTCTCCTCGCGGGGGATCCAGGTGAAGCGGACCGCGCCGAAGCGGCCCACCAGCGCGGCCGCCTGCGCGGCGAGCGGACGCAGGCCGGGGTGCTTGATCTGCCACCGGCCGCACATCTGCTCGACCACCAGCTTGGAGTCCATCCGGACGTCCACCTCGGTGGCGGCCAGCTCGGCGGCGGCCCGCAGACCGGCGATCAGGCCCTGGTACTCGGCGACGTTGTTGGTCGCCGTACCCAACGACTCGGCGCGCTCGGCGAGCACCTCGCCGGTCTCCGGGTCGCGCACCACCGCGCCGTAGCCGGCCGGCCCGGGGTTGCCCCGGGACCCGCCGTCGGCCTCGACGACGACCACGCGCGGCGCCACGACCTACAGGCCCGACTCGTTGGTACGGACCATGATCCGCCGGCAGTCCTCGCAGCGGACCACGTCGTCCGGGGCGGCCTTGCGGATGCGGGCCAGGTCGGCGCCGGAGAGGTCCAGTCGGCAGCCGCCGCAGCGGCCGGCGGTGAGCAGCGCCGCGCCCAGCCCGGTGTCCTCGCGGATCTTGTCGTAGAGGGTGACCAGCTCGGCGGGGAGGTCGGCCGCGAGCGGCTGCCGGGCGCCCCGCTTGAACTCCTCGTCCTTGGCGATCTCGGCCAGCGCGTCGTCCCGGCGCTGCTCGGTGGCGGCCCGCTTCTCCCGGGCGTCAGCCAGCCGCTGCTCCACACCGTCGAGGACGCCCTGGGCGGTCTCCCGCTGCTCCATCAACTCCAGCTCGGCGTCCTCCAGGTCACCCTGACGCCGGTTCAGTGAGGCCAGCTCGTGCTGGAGCGCCTCCAGTTCCCGGGCCGGACCGGTGCCGGCGGCGAGCCGGTTCTGGTCCTTCTCCTTGCGGGCGCGGACCTGCTCGACGTCCTTCTCCAAGCGGGCGATGTCCCGGTCCAGGTCGTCGACCGCCACCTGGGCGCGTACCCGCTCGTCCTCCAGCGACGACAGTTCCCGGGCCAGTGCCTCCAGTTCGGCCCGCTCCGGCAGCGACCGGCGGCGGTGCGCGAGCTGGGCGAGGTTGGTGTCGAGCGCCTGAAGGTCGAGCAGGCGGCGCTGGACCTGGGGGTCAGCCTTCACGGTCGGGCTCCTTGTCGTCCACAACGGGTGCGGCGGCGTGCACGGTCCACGGGTCGGTGTCCAGGTCGGACACCAGCGTCTCGACGCCCGGCGCCTCCCGCAGGAAGGCGGCCAGGTCGTCCAGCCACGGTCGTTCGGTCGCCCAGTGGGCGGCCTCGATCAGGGCGGGACCATCGGCGGCGACGTGCTCGCTGGCCGGGTGGTGCCGCAGGTCGGAGGTGAGAAACGCGTCCACCCCGGCGGCGGTCGCGGCGCCGAGGAAGCTGTCTCCCGACCCGCCGCTGACGGCGAGGGTACGAACCATACGCCGGGGATCGCCTGCGGCGCGAACTCCCCAGGACGTGACGGGAAGCACGGCGGCGGCGTGCCGGGTCAGCTCGGCGAGGGTCATCGGGTGGGGCAGGTCGCCGATCCGGCCGAATCCACGGTCGTCACCGTGGGCGGGAGAGCCGGGCGCGGGCCGTTGCAGCGGGCGCAGCCCGGTCAGGCCGAACCGGGCGGCGAGCGCGTCGGAGACGCCCGGGGAGGCCACGTCGGCGTTGGTGTGCGCCGCGTAGAGCGCCACGCCGGCCCGGATCAGGTCGTGGACGATCCGCCCCTTGACGGTGGTCGGCGCGACCGACGACACCCCGCGCAGCAGCAGCGGATGGTGCGCGACGATCATGTCGGCCTCGACGGCGAGCGCCTCGGCGACCGTCTCGGGCACCACGTCGACCACGCACAGCACCCGGCGGACCGGGGCGGTCGGCTCACCGAGCACCAGGCCGACACGATCCCACTCTTGCGCCCAGACGGGCGGATAGCGGCGCTCCATCTCGGCCACCACGTCGCTCACCGTGGCGGCGGATCGGCTTGTGCTCACGGCGGGCCAGCTTACCGGCGCGGAGGCCCGCAGGCGGTGACACCCGGCCCCGGCCGCGCCGGCCGACGGTCCGGCCGCCCCTCGCCGGCCGCGAGCTGGCGACGCCGCGCGAGCCGCAGGTCTGACCGCGCGGCGCGCACCGCCGGTTGGGCGACACCGCGCCGGCTGGCGGTGCGACAGCGCCGTCGACCCGCCGCCAACGCGCCGGGCGGGCTCAGGCGGCGCGGTACGCGACGGTCCGCAGCGCGGCGAGCGGCATCGCCCAGGGGAAGGCGTGCATGTGCTGCTCCCCCGTACCGGGTGGGTGCAGGGCCACCACGTGGTCACCGAAGAGCACGGTGATCCCCCAGTCCGCCAGCCGGGCCACGCCGGCCCGGAACGCCGGGTGGGCGGCCATCGCGACGTTGGTGTACGGCACGGCGACGATCGGGATGCCCTTGCCCTGTGCCTCGACGAGGAGGCCGAGCGCGAGGGTGTCGGCGATGCCGGCCGCCCACTTGTTGACCGTGTTCACGGTCGCCGGGCAGACGACCATGGCGTCGGCGGGCGGCAGCACGTCCGGGTCGCCGGGGTTCTTGTAGTGCGTCCGTACCGGGTGGCCGGTCTGTCGGTGAAGTGCCGCCTGGTCGACGAACTTCGCGCCGTCCGGCGTGGTGACCACGCAGACGTCCCAGCCGTCGGCCTGGGCCAACTCGACCAGGCGGCCGACGTGACGGGCCAACGGCGAACCGCAGGCGATGACGTAGAGCACCGCACGGTGCTCGCTGGTGTGTGGTTGGCCGGTCGTCACACCGGCTCCGCGCTCATACCCCTACTCCCATCTGCTCAGCCAACTCCGCTACCGGAGAAGGCGGCGCACCCCGTGTGCGACGAAGGACGTCGGACATCACCTCGTGGGCGATCGGCCGGCAGCGGATCTCCGACGGCGCGAGCCGGTCGCCGAGCAGCAGCATCTCGCCGGCGTTGGCCACGTCGCCGATCTGGGCGTACCCGCGGGCGATGTCGAGCAGGTGGTGGGCCCGGCGTTCGGGCAGCAGCGCGTTGAAGTCGGGCTCGGCGATGCGCAGTTGGTGGACCTCCACGGCGCGGCCCCCGTCGCCCAGCTCGACGGCGGCGGCGGCCCGGTGCAGCTCGACGTTTGTCGGGCCGAACGACGTCCAGTAGTGGTTGTGGTCGCCGCCGAGCAGGGTGGCGGCCTCCTGCGCACAGTTGATCAGGTCGTCGACGCTGGCCGAGTCGCCGATCCGGGACGCGGCCATCGCACCCTGCAACAGCAGCATCCCGTAGACGGACAGCCGGGCCGGCGACACCTCGTTGCTGCCGCCCGGGGCCAACCGGTTGGCGATCTGGACATTCAGCTCCAGCGCCGGCCGGGCCCGACCCATGGCGACCAGGGCGTTGCAGACGCGGGTGGTGGCGATGCCGGCCAGCAGCGGGTCGTCGGCGCGCTGGGCGACCGCCATCGACCGGTCGGCGGCCAGCCAGGCCAGCTCGAACTCGCCGAGCTTGCGCAGCACCGAGGAGGCGATCTGGTAGACCTGCCCGAGCAGGTGCGCCGCCTCCGGCGCCTGCGCCCCGCTGTAGGCGGCGTCGGCGGCCTGCGCGTCCCGCAGCAGCTTGGGCAGCGCGCGGGTGAGCATCCCGTAGCGGCCGTACTGGTAGGTGAGCCAGGCGTGGTTGACGGCCTTGCGCATGTCGTCCAGCGGCGGCGGGTACGGCACGGCGTCGAAGTACGCGCTCATCGAGTCGTACCGCTCCAGGGCGGCCCGGATCTCCTGCACCTCGATCTGGTCGATGCAGTTCACGGCGTCCGTACGCCGCTCCGGGTCGCGGCCCAGCAGAAGCTGCACGTCCATCTGCAGGATGTCGGCGATCTCGTAGAGGACCGAGAACTTGTCCAGCCGGCGGACGCCCCGCTCGACCTTGTCGACCCAGCTCTTCGACTTGCCCAGGCGGTCCGCGAAGACCTGCTGCGACATCTTGCGTCGCCCCCGCCAGTAGGCCACTCGCCGGCCAATGGGTAGCTCGTCCATCTCCCCATCCCTCCCCTGCCACCGCCGAAGGGCGGGGCGCTGTCCGCGGGTGCGGCGATCAGTCGTTCGTCTTGCAGTTTTCGCTGGTCGCACAGCCTGTACGTCAGCCGGACAGCCAGTCCTCGTACTTTTCGTGCAAGTTGCATGAGCCGTTCGTCAACCTCAACGATCGTGGGTTACGGCAGTGACGGCGCTCGAACTGCGACCTGGCGTCCGCCGGGCCCGACCGAGGGGAGATGGCACACATGTGGGGGAACGTCGGACCACGCGTCGCCGAACTGTCGCCGCTGGAACGCGTCCGGCTGCGCCGGGTCGCCATCCGGTACGCCGTACACGGGTGGGAGGTGACGCCCGGCGCCTGCCTCGCCCGCAGCAGGTTCGTGTGCGGTCGGGCCGGCTGTCCCACCGTGGGTTGCCACCCGGCGCTGGAGAACTGGGAGCTGGCGGCCACCACCGACCCGGCCCGGGTGGCCACCTGGTGGCGGACCCGCCCACACGGTGTGCTGCTGCCCACCGGGCGGACCTTCGACGTGCTGGAGGTGCCGGCGCACCTCGGCCGGCACGTGCTCGACGCCGTGCAGACCCACCCCGCCGGCACCGGCGTACGCGGGCCCGTGCTGGTGACCCCCACCGGCCGGTGGATGTTCCTGGTGCGTCCCGGTGACCCGCTGCGGCCCGAGTTGGAGCACTGCTTCCACGTGGTCCGGCACGGGCCGGGCTCGTGGATCCCCGCGCCGCCGACCCGGCTGCCGGAGGGGACCGTCCGCTGGGCGGTCGCGCCGGAGCAGGCCCGCTGGCAGCTCCCCGACTCGTACCTGGTGCAGAACACCCTGATCGAGGCGCTGCGCGCCAGCGGGGTGACGCTCACCCACGACCTGCTCCCCGGGCACCTGCCGCTGCCCCGCCGGGGAAGGTGAGCCGGGGCCGGCCGACGATCCGATCCGGTGACCGACAGCGTCGCCGGGCCACCGGTCCTCGTTGAGCAGGTGACCGCGCGAACGCGCGCCACGAACGGGGGAACGATGTCCACACACGACCGGTCGCCGTATCCCGGCGGCACCGAGCCGCCCCGGCGCGGCCAACGAGGGCACCGCTGGGCCGGCACCCGCCCAACCAGCTCGCGCCCCGGCCGCCCCCGCCCCACCGGCACCCGCCCCGCCACCACCCACCGCCCCCTCCGCTAGACCCGTCACCCCCCCACCCCCGCCCCACCCAACCTCGTCGATCTTGCACTTTGTGTCGCGGCATTCCCCATCACAAGGGGCGGATCGGCAACCGAAACTGCAAGATCGCGGGGGCAGGGCGCAAGATCGCGGAGAGCGGTGCGGGGCGGGGTCCGGTCAGGCCGTTTGCGGGAGGGCGGCGGAGTGGAACTGGCGGGCGTCGTCGGTGACCACCGCGTAGGTGTGGTCGGTCAGCCGGTCCAGCCAGCCGATCCCGGCCGCGCCCATGGCCAGGGCGGCGGTGGCGTAGGCGTCCGCGACACCCAGGTCGCTGCCGACCACGGTCACCGAGCGCAGTCCGGTGGCCGGCGCGCCCCGGCGAGGGTCCCGCACGTGCCGGCCCCGCTCGTAGACGCCGGAGGTGGCCACCGCCAGGTCGGTGCCGGCGAGCACCAGGCAGGTCGCCATCTCGTCCCACGGGTGCCGGATGCCGATGCGCCACGGCTCGCCGGTGGGCGAGAAGCCGCGTACACGGACGTCGCCGCCGGCGTTGACGCAGTGGTTCGCCGCGCCGGCGGCGAGGAGCCGGTCGGAGGCGACCTGCGCTGCCCAGCCCTTCACGTACCCGGACGGGTCGAGCCCGCCGGTGGCGTACGCGTCGAAGAACCCGTCGGTGACGCCCCACAGGTCGGCGCAGGCCTCCAGCACGAAGCGTAGGTCCGCCGACGCCTCGGAGAGCAGCACCTCGCCCCGGTCGAACCGGCACACCTCGCTGTCCGACTGGTACGTGCTGAACCGGGCGTCGACCTCGTGCATCCAGGTGAAGACGTCGTCGGCCAGCTCCCGCAGTCGCGCCGGAGGCAGGTCGTCGGCGAGGTCCAGGGTGATCGTCGTACCCATGATGTGCTCGACCCGGCACAACCCAGGCCGGGTCATCGCGGCCGGCACGTCAGAACGCCTGCTCGATCGCGGCCCGCAGCGACGACTTGTACGCGTTGCTGGTCGCGGTGGCGCCGGAGACGGTGTTCAGGTTGGCGCTCTGCTTCTGCACCACCTCGCCGCCCGTGCCGTTGTACTTGCTGCGGACGTCGCCGCTGTGGATGTCGGACTCGCCGCCGCTCGGCAGTTCCAGCGTGGTCGCGTCAATGATCTTGTTGCCGGAGACCACGATCTGCACCGTCACGGTCCCGTAGTCACTGGCCGTGTCCACCGGAGGGCCGGTGATCCGGCGGGTGGTCGACTGCGGCGCCTTGGTGGTGGTCTTCGGCGCGGTCGGCGCCTTCGCGGTGGTCTTCGTGCCGGACGGCTTGGCGGTCGTCTTGCCGGGCTTGGGCGACACCGACGCGTCGGCGGTCTCCGACGGCTTCGGCGCCGCGCCCGACGGGTCGGCGGCCGGGGCGACGCTCGGGTCGATCCCCGGTCCGCTGGGGTTGACCGGTTGCGCGGTCGGCAGGTTCTGGGCGACCTGGGTGGTGCCCGGCGAGCCCTTGAGCACCACCAGGGCGGTGGTGCTGGCGGCCAGACCGGTGATCGCGAGCAACGCGCGACGCATGCGATGCCTTCCTACAGTTCGAAGGTGGCCAGGTGGATCTGCCGGCGGGGCACGCCGGCGCGGCGCAGCGCGCGCACCGACTGCTCGACGAGCCCGGACGGTCCGCACAGGTAGACGTCCCGTCGGGCCACGTCGGGCACCAGTTGGCGCAGCCCGTCGGGGCTCATGAGCTGGCGGGGGCCGGGGTCGTCGCGGGAGCCGATGACGTACCAGATCGACGTGTCGCGTTCCTGGGCCAGCCAGTCCAGCTCGCGGCTGAGCAGCACGTCGGCGGGGGTGCGGGCCCGGTAGATCAGGGCCGCGCCCGGCGGCAGCTCCTCGAGCATGGCCCGGATGGGCGTGATTCCGCTGCCACCGGCGATCAGCAGCGCCCGTTCGCGCACCCGGTGCGCGGCGGTGAAGGTGCCCGACGGGCCCTGCGCCCACACCCGGGTGCCCGGTTCGAGGTCGCGCAGGTCGGCGGTGTGCCGGCCGACGACCTTGACGGTGAGCCGCAGCCAGCGGCCGTTCCCGGCGGCGGAGACGGAGAACGGGTGCGACTGCCACCAGCAGCCGGGGGCGAGGAAACGCCAGCGGAAGTACTGCCCGCCGAGCATCGCGAGCCGGCCCAGCCGCTCGCCCGTGAGGTAGATGGAGATCGTGTCGGGGCTCTCGGCGACCACGTCGGCGACGCGCAGCTTGTAGCGCAGGTTGAACGCCAGCGGCGCGATCACCCGTCCCCAGAGCAGCGCGGCGACCACCAGCAGGTAGAGCGCGATCCAGCCGGTGCGTACCGGGCCCGGCTTGTAGAGCTGCGCGCCGTGGCTGAACTGGTGCCCGTAGCCCAGCAGCAGCACCAGGTAGCTGGACCGGTGCAGCAGGTGCCACAGCTCGTAGGGCAGCGCGCGCCGGATGGCCCGGACGCTGCTGAACCCGACCACCATCATGATGCCGGTGGCGACGAAGGCCGAGAGCATGTCCTCGTAGCTGCCGAGCAGCGTGCCCACCTCGGCGAACACCGAGTGGTTCCGCAGGTCGGCGTACCCGACGAGGATCAACGACAGGTGCGCCAGCACGGTGACCAGCAGCGTCGCGCCGATGTCGCGGTGCCAGCGGCCGATCTGCTCGCCGCCGATCCACCGTTCCAGCGCCGGCAGGCGACTCATCATCAGCACCTGCACGAGCAGCAGGTAACCGGCGATCAGGCCGGTGATCCGGCCCGCCGAGGTGAGGGTCGCGGCGCTGCTGCGCAGCGACCCGGCGGGGGTGCCCAGCCACCACGGCAGCACGCTGGCCAGCAGCCCGACCAGCAGCAGCGCGGCCAGCAGCCGTCGGCCGCCGGGTCCGCGCCGGTCCGGGACCTGCGGGGGTACGGGAGCAGCCGACCGGCCGCCGTGCCGGGACGAGGTCCCGGTGCGGCGGCCGGCGGCGTGGGTGCCCGGGTAGGTCACGCGTACAGCTTCATGGGGGCGTACTTCATGCGCGGGAACACCTTCTGCACCTCGGCGTTGGTGAGCCCGAAGCGGCCCTGCGCCAGGGAGCCGTAAACGTTGAACATGTTGTTGTATTCCGGCACGTCGCCGGAGTCCAACTTGCTGAGCCCGTTCCAGGTGCCGAGCAGCGAACCGGCCAGCTTCTTGCCGGACAGCACGGTGACCACGCCGCCGTGGCCGTGGTCGGTGCCGCCGGTGTTCGAGCCGACCCGGCGGCCGAACTCGCTGGACACCATGACCGTCACGTCGGCGGCCTGCGGGCCGAGGTCGGTGAAGAACGCCGCCATCGCGCTGGCCAGCTCGTTCAGTCGGCGGTGCAGCTGACCACCGCTCTGGGTGCCCTGGTTCTCGTGGGTGTCGTAGCCGCCCATGCCGACGGTGGCGACCCGGACGTTGGCGCCGCCCTTGATGAGCTGAGCGAGCTGCTGGAACGCGTTGCCGACGCCCTCGTACTTGACGCCCGCGGCGGGCTGGTACGGCTTGGCGGCGAGCTTCTGGGCGGTGGCGAGCGCGCCCATGCCCTCCTGCACGGCCTCCTCCACCGGGTGGTTGATCCCGGTGAAGAGCCCCTTGATGGCCTTCTCGGTGGCGGCCCGGAACTTGTCGTCGCCGTTGAGGCGCAGCGAGCCGACGCTGTTGAGCGAGAGCGCGCCGTTGTTGCCGACCAGCGAGCGGGGCAGCGTGCTGCCGATGCCGACGCTGCGGAACGCGGTGCCCTTGCCGAGGTTGTCGACGAGGCCGTCGAGCCAGCCCCGGCCGCCGGTCTCGTTGGGCAGGCCACCCAGGTTGCAGGCGTCGGCGGCCTGGAAGTGGCTGCGGGACAGCCGCTCGTCGGAGACCGCCGGGATGAAGCCGAGCTGGCCGGCCTTGAGGAAGCTCTCCAGCGGCTTGAACGCGCTGGTCAGCTTGAAGCCGCGGCTCAGGGCCAGCGAGTCGTTGCCGAGCAGCAGGTCGGGCCGGGCCTTGGCGAGCACCGCGTCGCCGTCCGGCGCGACGAGGCTCAGCCCGTCGAGACCGCCGTAGAGGAAGACGTGGATCAGCGTGCCGGTCTTGGTGGCCGCGAACGACGCCGAGGTGGTGACGAACTGGGAGGTGGCCAGCGCGGTGGCGGTCGCCGCCGCGCCGGCGACGAACGTCCGTCGGGTGACGCCGCGCCCGTCCTGCTGGGCCTCCTCCAGGTCCTCCAGCCGGCGGTAGCGGTCGGCCTCGGCGGCGTTCTCGGCGGCCACGAGGTCGGCCTCGGCGCGCAGCAGCGCCTCGGCCGGGTTGTCGGCCAGCCGTCGTACGTCGGGGCATTCGGGGTGCAGGGGGAAAGAGTTGTACACAGTCTTCTCCATCGGGTGCCTCACCGGAGGTGGTGCTGGGGGGAAGCGAGGATCGCCCGCGCGACGGCGGTGATGGCCCCGTTGAACGTGGCGTCGACCTTGGCGGTCGCCGCCACACCGGCCACGCCGAGGATCAGGTTCTTCTCCCGGGTGCTCAGCTTCTGGCCCACGAGCCGCAGGGACAGCGCGTCCACGTACGCCCCGGCGGTGGCCGGCGCCTTGACCAGCTTCTCCGGCGCGGTGTACGTGAAGACGGTGCGGTAACCGGCCACGATCTCGCCGGCCTCGTTCCAGCCGTTGACCATCGTGCCCGCCGAGGTCCACGCCACGTAGACGTCGGGGTAGCCGTCCGGGGTGGGCTGACCCATCGGATACTGGCCCAGCTCGCGCAGCTTGTCGTGGATCTGCCGCAGGCCCCGGGCGAACGGGGTGCGCTTGTTGTCGCCGTTGTTGTTCTTCGGCGACGCCTCGGGCGAGACGCCCAGCGTGCGGTACGTGGCGACCAGGTACTCCATCGGCCGGCGGACCTTCTGACCCACGGCCGCCCAGAACTCCGACGAGCTGAACAGCGTCATCAGCACCGGCTTGATCATGCCGTTGTTGCTGCTGTACGTCTTGGCCAACCGGTCCACGAGGGACTTCGGCGGGGTGTCCGAGACGAACCGGGTCGCCAGGCTCTGCGCCACGTACTTCGCGGTCGAGGGGTGCAGCGCGATGTAGGTGATGTACTTGTCGATCGCCGCGTCGACGGCGGCGATCTCCTTGGCCGTCGGGTTGTTGACGTCCTTGATGCTGAACGTGTTGGCGTGGGTGAAGCCGAGGATCTTCACCTTGCCCATGTAGTGCTGGTTGACGCGCAGGACGTACTGGCCCTTGTCGTCGACGGCACGGCCGGTCTGGAGCATGGCGGCCTGCCGGACGTCACCCTCCTTGTAGCCGCCGTCGACGCCGACCGAGTACAGCTCGAGGTTCTCCCGGGCGAGGTTCTCGTTGATGGCGTCCTTGCGGGAGTCCTTCTGGTTCAGGTAGATCAGCAGCGCGGGGTGCTTGTTCGCCGCGACCAGCATCTCGGGGTAGCTGCCCAGCGCGTGCTTGCGCACGACGTCCTTGTCGAACGAGGTCCGGTAGACCTCCCCGCCGTCGAAGTCCGCGGCGACGTGCAGGAAGTCGTTCCAGAAGTCGACCATCACCTCGAAGAGCTGACGCTTCGACCAGATCTGCCGGGCCAGGGTGGCGTCGACCACCTCCCGCTCCGGCTGGGCGCCCTGGTCGTTGAGCTTGTCCCGCTGGTCACGGAGCTGCTGCACGGAGAGCGACTGGGTGGGCAGCTCGGCGAGCTTCAGCTCGGCCTTGCTCGGCTCGATCTTGTCCGGGTCGAGCTGCGTCCGGATCCAGGCGTCGATGCCCTGCTTCTTGATGTCGGCGACGACGGCGGGCGTCGCCCCGAAGGTGGCCCGCCGGGCCAGGTGCAGGATCGGGTCCTTGGCGAGCACCGTCTTGACGGTCACCTCGGTCGCCGCGGCGGCCGCCGCCGGGCCGGAGAAGGTACGGCCACCGGCGGGCGCGTTCTTCTTCAGCGCCTCACCGGCGCGCGAGCCCATGTAGCTCTCGTTCTGCTCGGTGTAGGTACGCACCGTGCTGGGCTGCTGGCCGCTGGGGCGCGCCGCGGTCCCATCGGTCACCGTGCTGCCGGTCGCGTCGGCCGCCGCCTCGTCACCGAAGAGGTCGCGGAACTGCGGGGTCATGGCGAGCGCCGCGCCACCGGCCACGACGGCGGCGGTGCCACCGAGCGCGGCCATGGCCTTACGCCGGCCGACCTTGCGGCCCGGCTCGCTGTCGTCGTCCAGAGTGGGCAGTCCGACGCCGGCCGGGCCGGACGGGGCGGGCCGACCGAGGCCCTCGGGGCCGACCCACTGCGGCCCACGCGGGGCGGGGGCGGGCTGCCCGTTGTACGCGTACCCGTCGACGTACTGCTCGCGCGGGTCGCCCTGCGCCGGGTAGCCGCCCTGGTAGGGGTGGGGCGAGTCGTATCCGTACGACGCGGGCGCGGTGGAGTCGCCGTACGTGTCCGAGGTGTGGTGCTGGCGTCCGTCCCAGCCGCGGTCGTCCCGCGGTCGACGTGGTGGCACATTCTGGTCGGCCATGTACCAATCCCGATTTCTGATGAGCGCCGGAAAGCTGCGACCGGGCAGGTGCGGCAGGTGCGGCGACTGTTGCCTGAGGGGGTTGCTACGGCAAGGTAACCAAGCGCTCAGGTGCCTTCAAGGTGGGCCGAACACGCCCGTGAGGGCACTTAAGACAGCCCTCACCACGGCATTCAAGGCCGACGGGTTGGCGCGGGCGGGTTCCAACCTTCCCAGCAGGGCGGACGCGCGTCAGCCGGGTACGGATCGGACCACGCGGCCGTACGCGCCACGTTCACCGCTGTTCACCACCACAGGCAAACTTAAGGTTCGGATAAGCCGGACGTGAAGTGCTCTCACGCTGGGGAAAAGTAGGAAGAGCAGGAGCGTGAGCCGCCGTCGCAGCGGGTATGCCGCCGAACCGCTGAACGCGTGAGGGGAAGGCAGCGCCATGCTCAGCAAAGAGGATCAGCGCAGGTTCGACCAGATCACCCGTCAGCTCCGGGAGAGTGACCCGGCGTTCTTCGCCCGGCTCGACCATCGGGTCCGGGCCCGTCGGGGCCGTTATCTGATGTTGTTGACCATCGTGCTGTGGGCGTCGCTCCCGGCGATGGCCGTGTTCGCCGGCCGGCTGGCCGGCGCGATCTGCGCGGTGGTGCTGGTCGCCAACGCGGCGATCATGTGGCGGTTCCGCCGCCGCTGGACGTGACGACTCACCCCGGGCCGAAGGCCCGGTACGCGCGGCGCAGCCGCTCCAGCAGGCCCGGCCCACCGATGGCCGGTGCCGGCGGACCGAGCTGGCGCAGCAGGAGGTCCGGCCCGGTCGCCAGCCGGGGTGGCCGGTCGGGCAGCGGCACGGGCGCCGTCCAGAAACGGTCCACCGCGTCCGCGACGGGCGTGGCGGCCAACCCGGCGAGCGCGCGGGACGCGCCGGCCGGTGGCAGCACGTCGACCGCCGACGGGCTCGGGTCCACGATGGAGGCCGGCGCGGGCGACGCCGGTGTGCCGGTCGCCTCGGCGCGGCGGGCGCGCAGCCGGTCCAGCAGGTCCGTCCGGGATCGGCCACGCCAGTGCAGCAGCTCGAACGGGTCCGCGTCGAACGCCTCGGCGAGCAGGTAGAACGTGGCCGCCAGGTGCTTGCACGGGACCGCGAAGTCGGGGCAGTTGCAGCGCTGCGTCAGCTCGTCGACGGCGGCGGGAAAGAGTGGGGCGCCCGCCGTGGCGAACAACTCCTCCAACTCGTCGGGCAGGTCCCCGGCGAGCAGTCGGGCGCTGAAGAACGCCTGACCGGCCAACTCGTCCTCGATCCGGGACCAGAGCGCCTCCGGGAACGCCGCCAGCGCGATGGAGACCTCGTACGGGCGGGGCCGGGAGCCCTGCACCTGGGCGGTGACCCGGCCGGGCGTGACGTCGAGCCGGAGCACCTGACCGGCCCGCGCGTACGACCGGCCCCGGGTCAGCCGGGTGCCGAGCGCGAACGACTCCAGCACCTCCAGGAAGCGCCGGGACCACCAGGACCGTCCGATCGCGCCTCGGGCGCTGCGCGCCTTCAGCCCTCCGTCGACCTTGCGGGGGCGGCCGTAGTCGGCGAATCGGTCGGTCACTCCACCACCGCCCCGGCCTCAAGGGCGAACAGGTCCCGGAGCTGACCCGTGGACAGCTCGGTGATCCACTGCTCGCCGGTGCCGACCACCCGCTCGGCGAGGCTGCGCTTGTCGGCGATCAGCGCGGCCACCTTCTCCTCCACGGTGCCCGCGCACACGAACTTGCGGACCTGCACGCGTCGCCGCTGCCCGATCCGGAACGCCCGGTCGGTCGCCTGGTCCTCCACGGCCGGGTTCCACCACCGGTCCACGTGCACCACGTGGTTGGCGGCGGTCAGGGTGAGGCCGGTGCCGCCGGCCTTGAGGGACAGCACGAACAGCGGTGGACCGTCGGCGGACTGGAAGCGCTGCACCAGGGCGTCCCGCTCGGCCTTGCCGAGCCCACCGTGCAGGAACAGCACCTCCCGGCCGAACCGCGCCGACAGGTGACCGCGCAACATCGCGCCGAACTCGGCGTACTGGGTGAACAGCAGCGCCCGCTCCCCCGCCGCCAGCACCTCCTCCAGGATCTCGGTGAGCCGGGCCAGCTTGCCCGAGCGCCCGTCCAGCGGGGAGCCGTCGCGCAGCAACTGGGCCGGATGGTTGCAGACCTGCTTGAGTCGGGTCATGGTGGCCAGCACCAACCCGCGTCGCTCGATGCCGTCGCTGGTCTCGATCCGGGCGAGCATGTCGTCGACCACCACCTGGTAGAGGGCCGCCTGCTCCGCGGTGAGGTTGCAGACCACCTCCATCTCCAGCTTCTCCGGCAGGTCCGAAATGATCGACGAGTCGGTCTTGAGCCGGCGCAGCACGAACGGGCCGGTGATCCGGCGCAGCCGCTCGGCGGCCTCGGCGTCGCCGTTGCGCTCGATCGGCTCGGCGAACCGCTTCCGGAACGTCGCGGCCGGACCGAGCAGCCCCGGATTGGCGAACTGCATGATCGACCAGAGGTCGGCGAGCCGGTTCTCCACCGGCGTACCCGTCACCGCCACCCGCTGTCGGGCGGGCAGCGCGCGGACCGCCTCGGCCTGCCGGGTGGAGGCGTTCTTGATCGCCTGCGCCTCGTCCACCACCACCCGGTGCCAGTCGATGCCGGCCAGGTCGACGGCGTCGCGGGCGGCCACCGAGTAGGTGGTGAGGACCAGGTCCGCGCCGTGCGCGGCCGTCGTGAACTCCGCCCCCCGCGCGCGCTCCGCGCCATGGTGTACGTGCACCCGCAGCCCCGGGGTGAACTTCGCCGCCTCCCGCTGCCAGTTGCCGACCAGCGACATCGGACAGACCAGCAGCGTCGGCCCGGCGTCCGGCGGATCTCCGGCGAGCAGCGCGAGCAACTGCACGGTCTTGCCCAGCCCCATGTCGTCGGCGAGCACCCCGCCGAGCCCCAGCGACCGCAGGAAGGCCAGCCAGGCCAACCCCCGCTGCTGGTACGGCCGCAGCGTCCCGACGAATCCCGGCGGCGGGTCGAGCGGGGTGAGCCGGTGTTCGACCGCCCCGGCCAGCAGGTCGCCCAGCGCGCCATCGGCGCTCACCTCCAGCACCGGCAGCGCGCCGGTGTCCTCGCCGTCGGTGAGCCCCAGGCGGAGCAGGTCGGCGACGGTCAGCTCGCCGGCCGAGCGGAGCAGCCGCAGACCGGCGGCGAGCCGTCCCGGGTCCAGCTCCACCCACCGGCCGCGCAGCCGTACCAGCGGGGTCTTCAGCTCGGTCAGCGCCGCCAACTCCTCCGCCGACAGCGGCTGGTCGCCCAGCGCGATCTCCCAGCGGTAGTCGACGAGCGCGTCCAACCCGACGCCGGCCTCGGTGCTGGCGACCGTGCCGGGCGCGGTACGGCTGCGCGCGCGCAGCCGAGCGCCGAGCCGCGCCGACCGGCGCTGCCACCACGAGGGCAGCAGCACCCCGAAGCCGGCGGCGTGCAGCACCGGCGCGCCTTCGCTGAGGAACCGGTGCGCGCCCTCGACGTCCAACTCCATCGCCTCGGGGGCGGCCGTGCGCAGCGCGGCGTCCAGGTCGGGCCAGAGCCGGCTGGCCCGGCCCAACTCGGCCAGCAGGGTCTCCTGCGGGCTGCCCGTACGGCCGGCCGGGTGCGCCCGCCAGACCTCGGCGGCGTCGACGTGCAGGCCCGGCTCGTCGGCGGCCTGCAACCCGAACTCCAACCGCCACCGCGCGGTGTCGGTCGAGGTTACGGGTGTGCTGTCGCCGGACGGGCGGGTGGCCAGGATCGGTTCGGTGACCTCGTCGGGGGCCGGCTCGACCAGTCGGAAGCTGGCCCGCACGGCCCCGCCGGCGGCGTCGCGCTGCCAGTCGTCCAGCTCGGTACGCAGCACGTCCAGCGCCGCCTCGTCGACGGAGAAGTCGCGGCGGGGCCCGGCCAGCGCGGCCAGCCAGGCCGGCGCGGGCCCGGCCGGGCGTACTCCCCGGGCCAGGGTGGTGTTCGCGAGAGCGGCCCGGGCGGCGGCGTCGGTGAGCCCGTCGAGCGCGTCCGCCACCAGCTCGGTGGCGGTCAGCTCGCCGTCGCCGCCCTCGGTGTCGACGGCGGCGGCGCGGGCGGCCGGCGGTAGGGCCAGCGCCAGCGAGCGGGCCCAGCCGGCGTCGGTGCCGGTCAGCAGCGGACGCCACACCGCCCGGGCGACCACCCGGTCCGCCGTCGAGCGGGCCGCGCCGGCATCAGCGGCATCAGCCGGGCCGGCATCAGCCAGGGCGACATCAGCCGCGCCGGCATCAGCGGCATCAGCCAGGGCGACATCAGCCGCGCCGGCATCAGCGGCATCAGCCAGGGCGACATCAGCCGCGCCGGCATCAGCGGCGTCAGCCGGGCCGGCATCAGCCAGGGCGGTCGTGTCGATTCGCGTGTCAACGGTCGGCAGGACGCGGCCCCGGGCCACCAGGTCGGCGGCGAAGTCGGCCAGCTCGCCGAGGTGCCGCAGGGTCGCCCCGCACACCACGGGGAGGTCGTCCAGGGCGCGGAGCAGGGGCAGGGCGTCGTCCGGGGCGTACACCAGGGTGGGCACCCGCCACGCGGCGAGGGCGAGCCGGCCGCGGGTCGGGGGTGCGACGGTGGTGCGGATCAGCTCGGGCGAGTCGGTCGGCGTGCCCGCCCGGGTGGGCAGGGTGAGCAGCGCGGTGGCCGGGCGGGCCGGCGCGGCGACGTCGGTGAGGGCCGCGACCAGATCGGCGTGCCCGGCGGCGAACGGGTGCGGGCGGTCCCGGGGAGGGCGGCCGGAGCGCGCGATGGGTACCGGCGCGGCGGTGTCCTCGGCCCACACGGCGAGCCCGGAGCCGGGCAGCCACAGCCCGTGGATGACCAGCACGTACTCCCCCTTGTCGCCGCCCGCGCCCAGGATAGGCGGCCCCGCGCGGAAAGCTCGCGCCGATCTTGCGGTTTCTGTCGCCGACGTGGGTGGTAATGCCCCTTGTGCCGGGACAGAAAGTGCAAGATCGCGGGGCCGAGGGCTAGCGTCGCTTCGTGGTCGATCTCCTGGTTCTGGGCGGGTTGGGGGTGGACGTGCGGGTTCGGGTGCCCGCGCTTCCGCTGCCGGCCGCCGACTCGCACACCGTCGAGCCGATCGAGCTGCGGATCGGCAACACCGGAGCCGGGGTGGCGTTGGCCGCTCGGGCGCTGGGGCTGCGGGTGCGGGTGGTCGACACCCTCGGCGCTGACCCGGCCGGCGACGTGGTGCGGGCGGCGCTGACCCGGGCCGGGGTGCCGGCGACGCTGGCCGAGGACCGGGGCGGCACCCGGCGATCGGTGAACCTGGTGGACCCGGGCGGAGCACGCACCTCGCTGTACGACCCGCGCCCGTGGCGGGGCGCGGGCCCGCCGTTCTCCCTGACGCAGGTGGCCGAGCTGGTGGCCGACGCCCGGCACGTCCACCTCTCGATCATGGATTGGACGGTGCCGTTGCTGCCCGCCGTCCGGGCCGCGCTCGCGCCGGGTGTGTCGCTCTCCACCGACCTGCACGACTGGGACGGCGTCAACCCGTACCACCGGCCGTTCGCCGAGATCGCCGACTTGGTCCTGGTCAGCGGGGTACGGCTCGCCGACCGGGCCGGGACGCTCGCCGAGACGCTGACGCCCCGGACCGTGGTCGTGACCCGGGGCGCGGACGGCGCCGAGCTGTTCCCCGGCGACGGCACGCGGGTGCCGGTGCCCGCCGCCGCAGCGCCCGCGCCGGTGGTGGACAGCAACGGGGCGGGCGACGCCTTCGCCGCCGGGCTGATCGCCGGGCGGCTGCGGGGCGAGCCGCTGACGGAGGCGGCCCGGTACGCGGCACGGGTCGCCGCGGCGGCCTGCACCCACGACGGCATGGAATACCCGTCGGGCCGGCTACCTCCCCGATGAACGGCCGGGGTCAGAGGGCTCCGGTCGACCCGTCGGTCAGTTCGCGAAGGATGTCCGCGTGGCCGGCGTGCCGGGCGGTCTCCTCGATGAGGTGGACCAGGATCCAGCGCACCGACACCTCACCGAGCTGTGGGTGCGGCACCACGTGGTCGAGGTCGAAACGCGCGACGACCGTCCGGGACCGGTCACAGGCCCGCTCGTACGCCTCGACGAGCCCGTCGACCGTGTCCCGCTCGTCGAGGGTGAAGCTCGCTACCGCGTCCTGCTCCGAGCGGAGGTAGACGTCGCCGGGCTCGGGGGCCAGCAGCACCGGGAACCAGTTCCGCTCGACCAGGGTCAGGTGCTTGACCAGCCCGGCGAGCGTGGTCGCGGAGGGCACCAGCCGGCGGGCGGCCTCGTCGTCGGACAGACCGCGCACCTTGCGCACCACCATCGCGCGGTGGAAGTCGAGGAACGATTCCAGCACGGCGCGCTCGTCGCCGACGCGGGCGAGCACCGGGCCGAGCGTCGGATCGATGGTCTGCTCTGCCATCCGCCGACACTAACCACGCGGCCGGCTCCGCGCTGCCCCGCATCCCGCTGCGAGGTGGCCGCACGACGGGCAGGATGGGCGCATGGCCTCATCCGTGCAGATTCTTCTCGTCGGCGGCGCGGCGGACGGGCAGACCGTGACCGTCGAGCTGGACACCAACGGCCGCCCGCCGCTCACCCACCACCACCTCGGGTCCGGTGGGCTGGCCGAGGCGCAGATCTACGAGTTGGAATCCGCCCGCGAGGAGGCCCGCGAGTGGCGCTACCGCTGGACCGGCCCAGCGGTGTGAGCGTCGGTCAGGCCCGGGTGAGGGTCTGGCTGCGCAGCTGGTCCAGCACGCCACGGGTGACCTCGGAGGTGCCCCGGGCCTGCTCGCAGACCTCGGCGACCCGGCGGGCGGTGGCCTCGGCGCGCTGCTCGCGTTCGTCCCACAGACGGTCGACCTCGGCCAACAGCGGTCCCTCCACCTCCCGTTCCACCCCCCGCAGCGCCGGCACACCGAGCCGTTGGGCCAGGTCGAAGACCTTTCCGGCGTACGGCAGCGGCAGGAACGGCGTACCCACCATCGCCGCGAAGATCAGGAAGTGCAGGCGCATGCCGACGGCCAGGTCGAAGTGGCGCATCAGCCCGAGCACCTGCTCCGGCGAGTAGGTGCCGTGCAGGATCCGCCCCCGATCCGCGGCGACCATGTGCGACAGCACCCCGTGCGAGTGCCGGATGTCGTCGCGTTCCATCGGCACGAACAGCACGTACGCGTCGATGCGGTGCACCAGGAAGTCACCGATCTGGGCCAGCAGCCGGTGGTAGCCGTCGACGTCGAGGCGTTCGGCGGCCCGTCCCGGCTCCCGGACGCTGATCCCGACCAGCCTCTTGCCGACCGGCACCCCCTCCTCGCTGAGCAGGTGCGCGGGGAAGTCGGCCGGCTGCAACAGGAACGCCGGGTCGGCGGTGACCGTGATCGGGTTGAGCAGTCCGGCCTCCTCCAGGACCATCCGGGACTCCTGGTCCCGGACGGTCACCTGGGTGGCGCCGGCCAACGTCTCGCGGACCATGCCGGTGTCGACCGCGTCGCTGAGCGGTCCGACCCCCACCGCGTACGTGATCAGCGGTAGGCCGCGTTCCTGGGCGACCCGGACGACCCGCAGGTAGCGGCGGGCCTCCCGGTCGTAGAGAATCCCGCCGCCGCCCAGGATCAGCAGGTCGAGCTGGGCCAGCACCAACGCCGAGTCGGTACGGCTGACGCCCTCCCACGGCACCGCCTCGACGTCCGGGTGCGCGGCCCGGGTGTGCTCCGGGTGGCGGGAAAAGACGATGATCCGAGCATTCGGCTCCTGCGTGCGCAGATCGGTGAGCAGGCCGGTGAGGATCGCCTCGTCGCCGAGGTTCCGGCCACCGTACGAGCCGAGCACACCGATGGTCAGTCCGGCGCCGTGCGTCATCCGTCGCTCCTCCCCAGGTGCGGTCCGCGCGGGTTTCCCGCTGGGCAGGTGAACAGTCCCGGTTCAGCTCGGTGGGTCGATCCGCTTCGCCATCTGCTGGGCGGTGACCTCGAAACCCAGGCTCCGGTAGAGGCCGATCGCCACGGTGTTCGTGCCGAAGACGTTCAACCCCAGCTCGGGTACGCCCAGTTCGGCCAGTTCGGCCTCGATGAGCTGGATCATCCGTCGTGCGTGTCCCCGTCCCCGGTGCGCCGGATGTACCTCGATGTTGTAGATCCAGGCCTGTCGGGTCTCGGCGCTCGCCGGCAGGTTGACCCAGATCCAGCCGACCTCGGTGTCGTCGACCCGCCCCACCCGCAACAGCGCCCGCTCGGTGGCCGCGCCCGCCGGCAGCAGCTCCCGGAGCTGCTCGTCCGACCGCTCCCGGGCCGCCTGCGGGGTCAGGCCGCGGTGCGCGACGAGATCCTCGGCGTACCCGACCTCCAGGGGTTCCCGCAGCCGGGCCAGTTCCTGCTCGGTCATCGGCGTCAGAGTCAACTCCACCGCGGCCTCCTTCTTCTCGATCAATCGCGGCGACAAGTCCATCATGTCCACTCCGGCCGCGCCTCGTTCCGGCGGCGGAATTGAGTTGTTCGTCGCGACCGGCGGGTGCACCGTGGCGGGATGGCACAGGTGGCGGCGAGGCGGATCGGCTGGGGTGATCTGCCGGCAACGGTACGGTCCGCGGTCGAGGAGATCATCGGCGATCGGGTGGTCGAGGCGGTCTCCCAGTCGGGTGGTTACTCGCCGGGCACCGCCGACCGGGTCCGTACCGCGACCGGCCGGCGGGCGTTCGTGAAGGCGGTCAACCCGGCGTTGAACCCGGACAGTCCGGTCATGCACCGCGCCGAAGCCCGCATCGCCGGCGCGCTCCCGGCGACCGCGCCGACGCCCCGCCTGCTGGGTTGCCACGACGACGGCGACTGGGTGGCGTTGGTCTTCTCCGACGTGGCCGGAGACCACCCGCACACCCCGTGGCGGGCCGACGAGCTGACCCGGGTCATGGACGCCCTGGAGGCGATGGCCGTCGCGCTCACCCCGAGCCCCGTCGCGCACGTGCCGACCGCCGCCGAGCTGCTGGCGGACGACTTCGCGGGCTGGCACCGAGTCGCCGCCGACCCGCCGCCACGACTCGATCCGTGGGCCCGCGCCCACCTGGACGAGCTGCGCGCGGCCGCCGACGAGGGCGTCGCCGCGCTCGCCGGGGACACGCTCTGCCACGTCGACGTACGGGCCGACAACCTGCTGTTCGACGCCGCCGGCACGGTGACCGTGGTCGACTGGCCGTGGGCCTGCCGGGGGCCCGCCTGGCTGGACACGGCGCTGCTGCTGGTGAACGTCCGGCTGCACGGCGGGCACGACACCGAGGCGATGCTGCGCCGGCTGCCGCTCACCGCCGACGTCGACCCGGCCTCGATCACCGGCGTGTACGCCGGGCTGGCCGGCTTCCTGGCCGACCGCGCCCGCCGCCCGCCACCGCCCGGCATCCCCGCCCTACGGGCGTTCCAGCAGGCCCAGGCCGACGCCCTGCTGCCCTGGCTGGCAGCCCGCCTCGGCTGACGCCCGATCGGTCAGCTCCCGGTGGTCGCCGCCTCGAACTGGCGGGCCAACTGCCCCAGGTCGTCCAGGCGTACGTCGCCGTCGAGTCCCTTGAGCGCGGCGGTCACCGCGCCGGCCGCGCGCCCGGCCCGCAACCCGACCTCGGCGTCCTCGACGACCAGGCAGCGCGCCGGTGGCACGTCGAGCAGCGCGGCGGCGCGGAGGTAACCCTCCGGCGCCGGCTTGCCCTCGCGGACGTCCTGGACCGTCACCAACACCGGTGGCGCGATGCCGGCGGCACCGAGCCGGGCCTCGGCCAGCCGCACGTCGGCGCTGGTCACCACCGCCCACGGCACCCCCGACCGGGCCAACGTCGACAGCAGCTCATGGGCGCCCGGGGTGGCGGTCACGTCGGACAGGTCGTCGTACTGCAACGCCAACTGCCGTGCCGCCGCCACGGCAACCGCCGTGTCGTCGAGGGCGGGAAGGAGCCGACGGATCGTCTGGTCGGCGGGCCTGCCGTGCGCGATCGCGAGGGCCGCCGCCGGTTCGACGGCGTACTCGGAAGCCCACCGCTCCCAGGCCCGCTCGACGGCGGCGTCGGAGTCCACCAGCGTGCCGTCCATGTCGAAGAGCACCGCGCCGATGCCGGACAGATCCACCTGATCACCTCCCCGCCCGAGCATAGGCGGGACGCGGTCACCCCTCGCGGTCGACGGCGGGACGCGCGACGTCGACGAACGCGACGCGGCGGTCCGTGCGTACCTCGATGGCCGCGAGCCACCGCTCCCGGTGCCGGTCGCGCAGCGACACCGCCGCGTCGCCCGGCTCGTCGGCGAGCCGGCGCTGCTCGGCGTACTCCGTCGTCAGGCTGGCCACCACCGACCGGCCCGCCGCCGCGACGTCCGCCGGGCCCTGCAGCAACACCAGGTTGTACGCCTCGTCCACGCCGCGCATCGCCGCGTACGTCTCGTCGTAGCCGGGCGTGACCGCGTCCGCGCCCGGCTCGACCCACCGCCGGTCCAGCCGCCGGTACGCCGCGTCGCAGGCGCCGAGGAACCCGACGTACGCGTCGCGCCGCAGCTCCTCGCGCCGGAGCGCGGCCCGGTCGGCGCTCTCCTCGCGGGCGACGGTGAGCTGGTGGGCGAGCTGCCGGCGGGTGCTGCGGGCGGCGATCAGCCCGGTCAGGGCGGCGGCGGTCAACGTGGACAGTGACGTGATCAGCGCGACGGCGACGGTATCCTGCACGCGCCCATTCTGGCGGTACGCGGGGCGGTCAGCGGGGCGGGTCCTCGCCGGTGAGCCCGTCCACCGACTCGCGGATCAGGTCGGCGTGCCCGGCGTGCCGCGCGTACTCCTCGATGAGGTCGACCAGGACCCGCCGGAGGCTGGGCACCTGGCCGTCGGGCCACTCGCCCCGGGCCAACTGCTCCGGGCCGCCGTCGGCCAGCAACTCGGCGACGGTGGCCCGGGACCGCGCCACTGCCCCCTGCCACAGCGTGTAGAGCTGTTCCGGGGTGTCCTCGGCGGCCGAGCGCCACTCCCAGCCCGGGTTGGCGTCCCAGTCGACGGTGTCCCACGGGGGTCCCGGTGAACGCCCGGCCAGCTTGAAGGAGAAGTAGAGGTCCTCGACCAGGGCCAGGTGCTTGAGCAGCCCGCCCAGAGTGATCGACGACGGGCCGAGCGTTGCCCGCAGGCCGGCCGCGTCGAGCCCGCCGGTCTTCCAGGCCAGGGTGGCGCGCTGCCGGTCGAGAGAGCCGAGCAGGGTGGCGGTCTCGTCGCCCGCGATCGGCGGCTCGGGGTGACCGTGCTCGTCGCCGCTGGTCATGGGGACCGAGGCTAACGGCGGACGGGGTACGTGCGCCACCCGTGGGTATGTTCAGCTCAGCGCCGCGCCAGGTGGCGAGGGCGAGGACCGTTCCGCCGATTACCGCTTCCGGCGCCATTCGAGACGACCTCGATACAACATCGGCGCGCCTTCACCTCGCGCGACGCACAGCGCGTCGTCCTCAACCCACCAGAAGTCACCGACCTGGACAAAAACCGGAGCGTCCAACGTCAAGGCGAGGAGACAGCCGTCTGAGCTGCCGGGCAGCCCTTCCAGGTCGTCGATGAGTTGCAGTCGGCGCGCGGAGACGGGCTCGGTCAGCACGGGACAATTGTGCGCGCGGCGCACTGGGCGGCGGGAGGCCGAACCACCGTACGACCGGGAGTCAGCGTCGGTTGCGCTTGCGGAGGACGGCCCAAACTCCGCCCGCGACTGCGGCCGTGAACGGCAGCAGGCAACAAAGGCTGAGGACCGCAAGATGCCATGGTTTGATCGCGCCCATAGCCGCGAAGGCTATCGGGTGCGGTCAAATGGCTCCGCGCGGCGGCATGGCCTGTGCGCGAAGCCCACACGGACAGGAGCGCGAGCGATGTCGAAGACGCCGGCCGCGAGCCGTACGGCGGTTCTCGTCTGCCAGGGCCGCGCGGCGGCGGATGGCCTGGTCGCTCCCGGCCGGTTCGCCGACCCGACGGCCATGCGCCTGCTCCGCGCCGCCGAGCGGGAGGCCGTGGATTGGGTACGCGACGGTGCCGTGCCCCAGTCGTGGCGGCAACGGGTCGACTACGAGACGGTACGGGCCTGCGCCGACATGATCGTGCCGCGCACGGTGGCGATCGACGACGCCGTACGCGCCCACCACAGCGCGCAGGTGGTGATCCTCGGGGCCGGGCTCGACGGTCGGGCCTGGCGGATGCCGGAACTCGTGGGCAGGACGATCTTCGAGGTCGACCAGCCGAGCAGCCAACGCGACAAACGCGAACGCGCCGAGGTACTGGCCGGCACTCCCCCGACGTTCGTGACGGTGGACTTCGCCCGTGACCGGCTAGCCGAGGCGCTGGCCGTCGCCGGTCATCGCCCCGACGAGCCGACGACGTGGATCTGGGAGGGCGTCGTGCCGTACCTGACCACGACGGAGGTGTCTACGACGGTCGCCGCGCTCGCCGCCTGCTCGGCCCCGACGAGCCGCCTCGTTGTCAACTTTCAGCTACCCGGGACGACCCTGACGCTGGGTCGGCTCGTCGCACGGGTGCTGATGGCGTCCACCGGCCGGCGCAGCTTCTGGGCGACCGAGCCGTGGCGCTCGACCTGGACGCCGGCCGCCATGGCCGCGTTGCTCTCCCGGTACGGCTTCACGGTCACCGGCGACCACGACCTGCTCGAGACGGCGCGAGAGCTGTCCCTGCCGATCCGTCGGACCACGTCCCTGGCACACAGCCGGGTGATGGTCGCCGATCGCGCGTGACGCCCGTCCCGGGTCAATCCACCAGCCGAGCCACCAGCGCGGTGAGCGTGTCGGGGTGTTCGTCGGTGACGAGGTGACCGGCGGCGGGGACGATGTCGACGCCGGCCTGTAGCCGCTGTTCCGCCGCCGCGCGCAGCCGGTCCGGGGGCAGGAACACGTCGTGGTCGCCGCTCGCGAGCACGACCGGCGTCCTGCGCGTCGCCGCCGACAGGAACTCGTCGGTACTCACCGGACGGGCGTGTCGGGCGACGAGCGTCATCCACTCCACCAGCTCGGCGCGCGGCGTGCGGCCGGGCGCGGACAGCAGGCGCAGCAACCGGAGGCTCGACGCCGGCCGGGGCCGCGCGAGCCAGCCCAGGAACGCCAGCAGGACACCAGGGGTGACCCTGAGCCGGCACAGTCCACCCGGTGCCACCGCGACCGTGCCGCTGACCCGGGGGTGCTCGGCGGCGAGCGTCACCGCGCCACCGAACGAGTGCCCGAACGTCACGACCGGCCCGCTGGTGGCCTCCTCGACGACCTCGGCAAGCCACCTGCCGTACCAGGCGAGCCCGCCGTCGGCGACGTCCGCCGCGTCGGCGCTGAGGCCGGGCTGGCCCGGGATGTCGGCGGCCACCACCCGGTACTGCCGGGCCAGGGCCGTGAGCAGCGGCAGGTAGGCCGCCGTGCTGAAGCGGTCACCGGCGACGAAGACGACCGTCACCGTCCCCGCGCCGGTGCTGAGGAGGTGCGTGTCGTGGCCGTGGGCCCGGATGATGCGTCGCTCGTGCGGGGTCGACCACCCGTTGAGCTGCTGCGCACACCACCGGCGGATGGTGTCCCTGCCCGCGGGGGTGCGGTAGATGGACGTCACCGCTGCATCCTGCACCACGCTACCGGTGATCGTTCTCGACCTGCACCAACGACAATCGATGTACATTGATGGACGGTCGCCGCCCGCCCACGGAAGGACGAACGTAGTGAGACGCAACAGACTGCTTCCATCCCTGGTGGCGGCGCTCACCCTGGTCGGAGCGGCGATCGTCGCGGTCACCACCCTGGCCGCCGCCCCGGCCCAGGCCGCGCCGGTCACGATCCCCAACGGCACGCAGTTCACCGACACCGCCGGCAACCTGCTGCACGCGCACGGTGGTGGGGTACTCAAGGTCGGCGACTACTACTACTGGTTCGGTGAGAACCGCAACGCCAACAACACGTTCCGGGCGGTCTCGGTCTACCGCTCCACCAACCTGCGCGACTGGGAGTTCCGCAACAACGTGCTGACCCAGTCGTCGGCGGCGGAACTGCAGTCGGCCAACATCGAGCGGCCGAAGGTCATCTACAACGCCAGCACCAACCGGTACGTGATGTGGATGCACAAGGAGAACGGCACCGACTACGGCGAGGCCAGGGCCGCCGTCGCCTCCTCGGCCACCGTGGACGGCACCTACACCTACCACGGCAGCTTCCGGCCGCTGGGCAACATGTCGCGGGACATCACGCTCTACAACGACGGCGGTACCGCCTACATGGCCTCGGCCGGCGACGAGAACCGCGACCTGCTCATCTACCGCCTCAGCGCCGACTACCTCAGTCCGGCCACGCTGGTCGGTAACTTCTGGAACGACGGCAACCGCGAGGCACCGGCCCTGTTCAAGCGCGGCAGCACCTACTTCCTGCTCACCTCGGGCCTCACCGGTTGGAGCCCGAACCAGGCCAGGTACGCCACGGCGTCCAGCATTTCCGGTCCGTGGACCGGCATGACCAACGTCGGGGACTCGACCACCTTCCGCTCCCAGTCGGCCTTCGTGCTCCCCATCCAGGGCACGTCGACGACGAGCTACCTCTACCTCGGCGACCGCTGGGCCGGGGCCTGGGGCGGGCCGGTCAACGACTCCCAGTACGTGTGGTTGCCGATCGCCTTCCCCACCGCCACGACCATGAGCCTGACCTGGTATCCCACCATCACCATCGACGCCGCCGCGGGCACCGTCACCGGAGAGGCGCCACTCTCCTACCGCATCACCAACCGCAACAGCGGCAAGGTGGTCGACGTGCTGGACCATGCCGTCACCGACAACGCCGAAGTCAGACAATGGTCCTGGAACGGGGGCGCGAACCAGAAGTGGGAGTTCCGCGACGCCGGTAGCGGCTACTTCCGGATCGTCAACCAGAACAGCGGCAAATGCCTCGACGTCGCCAACGCCTCCACCGCCAACAACGCCAACGTCGTCCAGTACACCTGTGGCGGGGGCGCCAACCAGCAGTGGCAGTGGGTCGCCACCGGCAGCTATTACCAGTTGCGCGCCCGACACAGCGGCAAGTGCCTGGACGTGGTGAGCAGCGGCACGGCAGACGGCACCGACATCACCCAGTACACCTGCGGAAGCGGCGCCAACCAGCAGTGGACCCGCACCCAGTCCTGACGCTGCTCTCGACACCGCTGGACGGACTTTGAGGAGGAGTTGGCGCTAGTGCCGCAGGCCACTCCGATTGAGAAGCCGCCAAGCCGCAGCGTTGACGACATGATGCGAGAGTTGCTTGAGCGCGCACGGGAGATGCAGCGATCGATAGTGGCGAGCGATCGCACCTTACCCGATCAGAGAGAGTCTTTTGCAGAGCGCAGTTATCAGGAAGCAGTACGACGAGCAATTGCGAGGCTTGGCTGGAGCTTCTTCCCCCTCCAGCAGGACCGGGGAATTGATGGCATCCTCGTCATTGACTCTCTAACGCTGAATGTAATTGTCACTCGACGTCTAGGACTCGCCGGTAACCATCGGATTACTGATAGTCGTAGAATCGGTGCCAAATACGAAGGAAGCTGCCGAACTTACCGCATCAACTGATTCTTTCACAATCGTCACCTGGCACGGGAACCCAGATGATGAAAGGATCCGTGAGGCGGTTGCCCGCCTACTGCCACAAACAACCGAGGAAGAGCAGGCGAACGCGGAGAACGCATAGATCGCTCATGGGCACGATTTGAGGCACAGCCCCTACAGGGACTCACCCCGGAGGACCACATCCAGCAGTCACGCCCACACAGCGACCGGCCCGAGCTTTCACAGAACCTAGACCAACTGTCAAGCATGTCGTGGGACGGATTCATCAAGCATGTGGTGGGACTAGACACGCCGGCAGTCGGCCTGACCTCCGTCGAGTGAGGTGCGACAGTCGTCCGCCAGGTGCTCTGGGTCAGCCGAGAGTGCGCGTCGCGGCTAGATCAGTGTGCTCGACCAACGTGTGCGCTAGGTTACGTCGTTCAATCTGTCGAGCGTGCCATCGTGCTGGTCGTCGTATCGGTACAGGCGCGCCTTGCAAGCGGCCGGCGCGAGCCACAGGAGGCGGCATGTCCGACGAGATCAGGCTCAGCGCGGTCACCCTGGACTGCCCGGACGCCGTCGCCTTGGCGGAGTTCTACGCCAGCATCACCGGTGGAACCCTGACACACGCCGGGGGCGGCTGGGCATGCGTGCTGAGCCCGACCGGGCGGATCAACTTCCAGACTGTGCCCGGATACACGCCACCCACCTGGCCCGACCCCACCTCGTCGATCATGATGCATCTCGACTTCATGGTCGTGGACCGAGACGCCGCCGAGGCCCGAGTGCTCGCTGCCGGAGCAACAAAGTACGACTTCCAGCCCAACAGCGAACAGTGTTATGTCTACGCCGACCCGGCGGGCCACCCGTTCTGCCTGACCACCTGGGAGGCCACGACCACACCAACGCAGCTCGGCTGATCGAGCCGCGCAGACGAAGGAATCCCGCTGTCAACCCTAGGCAAACAACGGGATCGAGGCTCGGCTGGCCGGTTGCGGTACTTCGCTGCCGTCAGACGGCTGCGCCGAGGTGAGCTGCACGGCCTGCGGTGCGCCTGCCTTCGTCGCGGACAGCGCCGACTACTGGGGGGACGCCGAGCCGGGCGACTGTGCGTGCCCATGTGGCGGCGAAGTCTTCCACGTCGCCGTCGGCTTCGCCCGGTACGCCGACGGTGAGGTTCGCTGGATCAGTGTCGGACTGCATTGTGTCCAGGACGGCACGATGGGCGTCTACGCCGACTGGAAGATCAACTACAGCCCCACTGATCATCTTCTTGATGGTGCCGTCTGACAATTCGCGGCAGGTTGCGGACCCCGCATGCCAGCCCGGACGCACCGCCAGCGTCGACGGTAGCGTCCGAGCGTGCGATATCTCAGCCGGTCGTCGACCTGTTCGGCCAACAGCTCGGACTCTGGCGCGCGCCCGGTAGCTTCGATGGCATGACGAGTCTGGTGGTGTCTCTCGGAGCGCTCGTCGTGTTGCTGGTGGCGGCGTTCGTCTTTGTGGGTTGGCGCGATCGGAAGCGCCTCTCGTCGCCTGAGGACTCGGCCGCGGGGCGCGATGCGAGATCGGCCCAGGAGCGGCACGCGGCCGAGCGACATGGCGCACAGGGCGACGTGTGGCGGCGGGGCCAGAACTCCAGCAGCACGTGAGTAGGACCTGCTCGGGCTACGGGCGGGTGGGACGGCATCACCTGGACCTGGGATTTCGTCCAAGCGGCGTGGGCCGAGCCGATCGTCGACGATCTCCGGCGAGGAATCCCACCCCCGGGTCACCCGGGTGAAGCCCTTCACGGCTAGCGCTGGTGCATCAACTCAGGGATGATCAACGTCATGTCGGAACAGGATCTGGCCGGAGTTTGGCGTCGCATCATCCAAGGGGATGGCAAATCCTGGGTCGTGTTCGCCCACGGCACGTGCGTCGTACTACCCACTCCCGGACCCAGCGCCGACCTCGCCGCTCAGGCCATCGAGATCCTGCGCGAGTACGGCCCTGTTCACGTCGGCTCATCTGCCGGAGACTTCAGCACCATCACTCTCGATCCCGGTCCCGGATGGGTGGTCTACGGCCACCACAACGACGTGCTGACCTACGTGGGGCCCGACGAAGTCCAGGACAGCAGCGACCTGGCCGTTGGTCTCTATGGACGCCACAAGCGCGACCAGGACGGCCATGAGCTCGACGTCGTACACGTCGAGGACAAGCGGCCCCGATAGCTGGCTGACGTCGCTCGACTAGGCACTACAGGTTGCCCTTCGACGGCTGGAGACGGCATGTTCTTGTCCGCGCCGGCGCCGCACCTAAGACGCCCAGGTGGCATGGCCACACGGTTAGGAATTCTCGGCGCCGCAAGGAAGAGCAGCCTCGCTACCTGCCGTCACCGCTGGCCAGGCACTCGTCACCGACCGCGAGATCGGGCACGCAACGGGCACGGTGGAATGTCACCCGCGCCCGCCTGGCCGGTACCCCCCGTTCGGATGGGACGCAGGTAATCTTCGCCGGGTGGTTCAGGTGCATTGGCGACCACTCCTCCCGGCAACGGCCGACGATCTTCTGGACGGGGTGGAGTTTGGCGACGGTTGCCTCAGAGAGTTGACCTTCAGGTCAAGCTGTGGGGAAGGCGCTCAGCAGTCTGCGGTCGCACTTCTGGACGTCCGGCGGGTCGGTCAGACTCGATGGGTACAGCTCCACATCGAGTTCTCGCGCCTTGCCCGTTGGAAGGTCGTGGACCTCGGCACCTTCTCCTGGGTGCTCGACGACAAACCCCAGCTCGTTCAGGACGAAGCCGGACTCCTTCACCTCGACTTGGACAACCCCGGCGAGGAGCGCACAGTCGATGAGATGGCAGAGCGCTCCCACCTCTACCTCGCCGCTCGTCAGATCCGGTGGGCAATCACCGACACAGGATGATCCTCGGCTCGCGCGTGGAGCGACTCGTCATCCTGACGCTGCGCTACATCGCCCGCGAGACCTACCCTTGCCTGACGCTGACGACCACAGCGAGATCAGGACTACGGGATGCATGATCACGACGAGCTAGCGCCCGGGGTCTGGTCCTGGCTCCAGGCCTGGTACGCGACTCAGTGCGATGGCGAGTGGGAACACGAGTACGGCATTCGGATCGAGACGCTCGACAACCCCGGGTGGTCGGTCCGCATCGACCTGGGCGATACGGCACTGTCGGGAATGGCCTACGAGCGGCAGGAACTCCGTAGAGGCGAGCACGATTGGGTGCTGACCCGGGTCGAGGAAGACCAGTTCAGGGCAGCGTGTGGGCCACTCAACCTCGGCGAGGCGCTACACCTGTTTCGGCAGTGGGTCGAGACTACGACCCGCGTGGCCCGGCCGCAGGCCTGACAGGAATAGGAGCGTCCACTTCGCCGGTAGCCCGGTGTCGGGGGCTCAGGACGTGCGTGACAGATCGGTATCAGAACCTGCATGACGCTCGTGCTGGTCCGCGGGTAGGCAAATCAGTAGCTGTCGGCGCTGATCTCGTGCACCGCTCCGTCTGGTCCCAAGCGGTACCTCCGAGGCGGTCCCATGGCCTGTAGTGCCCCCGCGTATGCGGCCTCACGGGCTGCCTGGTCCTCGTTGGACGGGTCGGTCACGCGAAAGCCGTGCAGATGAACGGCGTCAGCGTCGATGTCGTCGGGGGAACGATGGCCCTCGATGATGAAACCGAACAGCGCGCGTAACGCTTCCTCGCCGAGGTCGAGGGGATGGAACGGCAGCGGGTAGGGGTCCTGGTTGTGCCAGCCTGGTACGGGCTCGACGGGATGTTCGCCGGCCCAGTACGGCAACTCGAAGTCGTAGGGCTTGCCGATGTCCTCCTGGATGCCACTATCGGGCGACAGGCTCAGCGATCGGATCAGCACGCCGTCCTCCCACACCGCGAAGCCGAGCCAGTCCACGACCGAGTGCATCCCGTGGACGATGATTCGACGGCCTGCTCCAGTTCGGCGCAGGTGCTCCGGTAGCTCAGACGGGCGATCGAGCATGAGCCGCCGGTCGCAGTACAACTCTGCCCCGGCCACGACCGTCGCGTACATGAAGTCATCTGGCGGGTAGGTGCCCTCGAGCAAGGTGTTGTCATCAGCGGGTTCGACCACGTAGCCGGGGTGGACTTGACGTACCAACGCCTCGGTCTCGGCTCGCTCCGACCGCGTCGCGCCGCGCAGCGCCGGACGGATGTCGCCGTCGGCGAACGCCAGAAGGGCTGTCTTCGCGCCCACGTCGCTTCCTCCAGTTCTGCGGCAGGCCACCTTTCGCACGCCACCTGGCGGACATGATCATCTAGCCAAAGGGGTCACCGACGTCCTGGAGACCGATCTGCAACCAAGGTCGCCGGGCCGTGATCCGGGCGGTTTTGGCTGTTGGTGATGGGTGGGCGCGGCAGGTTTCGAACCTGCGACCCCTCGCTTGTAAGGCGAGTGCTCTCCCGCTGAGCTACGCGCCCCGGAACGCCCCGTGTGCGGCGGGCCGGTGGCTGGCAAGCCTACCTGTTCGCCGCCGGCCCGACCGCATCAGGCCGTCAGGTCGGCGATGGCTTTGCGCCAGCCCTGCTGGTCGCGGGCCTCGCCGGGGCCGTTCATCTCGGCGAAGCGGACCACGCCGGCCTTGTCGATGACGAAGGTGCCCCGGTTGGCGATGCCGGCCACGTCGTTGAAGACCCCGTACGCCGCAGCGACGCCACCGTGCGGCCAGAAGTCGGCCAGCAGCGGGAACTGGTAGCCCTCCCGGTCGGCCCAGATCTTGTGGCTGTAGACCGAGTCGACGCTGACCGTCAGCACCTGGACGTCGTCGTTGGCGTACTCGTCGAGGTTGTCCCGCACCTCGGCCAGCTCGCCCTGGCAGGTGCCGGTGAACGCGAGCGGGTAGAAGACCAGCAGCACGGCGCGCTTGCCGCGGAAGTCCGAGAGCCGGACCTGCTGGTTGTTCTGGTCCTTGAGCGCGAAGTCCGGCGCCTCGGCGCCAACCTCGATCAGCATGCGAACTCCTCGGGTCGACTCGGGGGACGAGGTCAGCCCAGCACGCCCGACGGCGGACCGCCGGGGCGCGAGGGGACGAGGGTGGGTTACTTCTTGCCCTTGGCCCCTCGGCGCAGCACCAGGCGGGCGCCGCTCCAGTCCCGGCCGGCGTTGACGGTCGAGGTCTGCTGGAGGCCGGCGGTGGGCGCGGACTCCGCGACCTCGCTCGGCTCGACGTGCCCCTCGCGCCCCGCCTTCGGGGTGAGCAGCCACACGACCCCGTTGTCGGCCAGCGGCCCGAGGGCGTCGACGAGCAGCTCGAAGAGGTCACCGTCGCCGTCGCGGTACCACACGAGCACCGCGTCGACCACCTCGTCGGTGTCCTCGTCGACCAGATCTCCACAGCGGTCGGTCAGGGCGTCGCGGAGATCCTGGTCGACGTCGTCGTCGTACCCCATCTCCATGACGACCATCCCCGGTTCGATGCCGAACCGGTCCGCCAGGCTGCGTACCCCGTCGGCGGCCTGACCAGCGGTCGCGCTCACTGTCGCGTGCCTCCTCATCTCGTCCCTGCTCGCGGCGTCGGACCGACGCCGTCAGGCAAAGTCCACACAGTTGTGCGTCTGCGCGCAAGTGGCGCACCGGGTGGAACGGAATTTACCGTGCCAGCAGCGTACGGGCACCGTCGGTAATGGCTTCCGGGGAGACCAGAACATGACGTGCCGCCGGACCTAATGGTACAAACGAGTCAACTCCGGCCACCCGCCGCGCTGCGCCCACATATCCGCCGTCAACCAGCGCGGCGATGACGCCCTCGCCAACCCCGCCTGACCGGCGTGTCTCGTCCACCACCAGCACCCGGCCGGTCGCCGAGGACTCCCGGATGATGTCGGCCACGGGCAGGGGCGCCAGCCAGCGCAGGTCCACCACGCGGGTGCCGACGCCCTCCTCGGCCAGCACGGCCGCGGCCCGCAGCGACATCCGCACGCCGTTACCGAAGGTGATGATGGTCAGGTCGTCGGCCGAGCCGACCCGGTAGACCCGGGCCCGGCCGATCGGCACGTGCCCGGCCACCCACGAGCCCGGCTCGGGATAGCCGGCGAGCCACTCACCGTCGCCATCGGCGTACAGGTCGCGGGTGTGGTAGAGCGCGATCGGCTCCAGGAACACGCAGACGCTGCCGTCCACCGCCGCGCTCGCCAGACAGGTCCGCAGCATGGGCGCGGCGTCGTCCGGCCGCGCCGGCACCGCCACCACCAGACCGGGAACATCCCGGAGTACGGCCACCGAGTTGTCGTTGTGGAAGTGCCCGCCGAACCCCTCCTGGTACGCCAACCCGGCCACCCGCACCACCATCGGGTTGCGGAACGCGCCCCGCGAGAAGAACTGCATGGTGGCGGCCTCGCCACGGAGCTGGTCCTCGGCGTTGTGCAGGTACGCCAGGTACTGGATCTCCGGCACCGGCAGCATCCCGGCCAGCCCGGCGCCGAGTCCCAGGCCCAGCACCGACGTCTCGTCCAGCAGGGTGTCGAAGACGCGGGCCGCCCCGAACCGGTCGCGCAGGCCCTTCGTCACGCCGTACACCCCGCCCTTGGCGGCCACGTCCTCGCCGAAGACGGCCATCTGGGGATGGTCGAGCAGCCCGTCGGCGAGCGCGGCGTTGATGCTCTGCGCCAGGGTCATCGGGCCGACCAGCTCGGGCGGCTTGCCGCCGAACGCCTCCTCCCGGGCCGCCGCGCCCGGCCCGCTGGCCCGGGCCGCCGCGTCGGCCACGGCCCGCGCGACCCGCACCGGGCGGCGGGGCGCCAACGCCGACACCACGTCGGCCGCGGAGGCCAGCTTGGGCTCGCCCAGCACCTCCTCGGCGAGCCGGCGTACCTGCCAGCCCGTCTCGTCGTACCGGGCCAGCAGCTCGTCGGCGGTCGCCACGCCGGCGTCGACGAGCAGCCGCGCGGTGGCGACCACCGGGTCCCGGTCCAGGTCCTCGGCCAGCTCGGCCGGGCTGCGGTACGCCGACTCCGCGTCGGCCCCGGCGTGCCCCATCAGCCGGACGGTGCTCAGGTGCAGCACGGCGGGCCGCCGGTACCGCCGCACCCAGGCCGCCGCCTCCCGCGCCACCGCGTACGTGCGCACCGGGTCGGCGCCGTCGGCGCTGAAGTAGCGGATGCCCGGCTTCGCGCGCAGCGTCGCCTCCACCCAGCCCTCCGGCGAGCGGACGCTGATCCCCAGCCCGTTGTCCTCGCAGACGAAGAGCACCGGGATGCGCAGGCCGGCGTGGTCGTACCAGCCGGCGGTGTTGAAGGCGGCGGTGGCGCTGGCGTGGTTGACCGACGCGTCGCCGAACGAGCAGACCACGATGGCGTCCGGCGGCCACGGGACGTGCGCCGCACCGGCGCCGCTGCCGACCCGTACCCCTGTCCCGGTGCGCCGCCCGGCGGTGTCCAGCCGGCGCAGCCGCTCCACGGCCAGTCCCATCCCGACCGCGCGGGGCAGGTGCGAGGCGATGGTGGAGGTGGTCGGCACGACGGCCAGGTCGGCCCGGCCGAACACCTTGTGCCGGCCACCGGCGATCGGCTCCTCGCTGGAGGCGACCATGCCCCGCAGCACGTCCCGGGCCGCCTCCGCGTACCCCACGAACCCACCGGTGGGGGTCGCGGACCCGGCCACCTCGGCGTCGGAGGCCGGCTCCGGGGCCTCGGCGGCGGGCTCCGGATCGTCCACGGCGGGCGTCGGGGTGTCGGCGGCGGACGCCGGAGCGGCGGCGGCGACCTGGGCCGCCCGCAGGCAGTAGAACGCCCCGGAGCGGTAGTGCAGCAGCGCCGGATCGGTGGGGCGCAGCGCGGCGGCGACCGCCGCGTTGCCCTCGTGCCCGGACGAGCCGATGGTGTAGAAGCCCTCCCCGAAGCTGCGCAGCCAGCGCCCGGCCAGGTCGAGCTGCCGGCTGGCCACCTGCGCGTCGAACAGGTCGAGCAGTTGGGCACCGGTCAGCGGGGCGTCGTCGGTGACCGGATCGGCGAGGTCACGCCGTTGCGGTGCGGCGGGCAGCGCCGCCAGCGTCTCGCGGAACCGGTCGTCGAGATCTTGCGGGGTGGTCACGTCCGACAGCATTACCGACGCGGGCCACCGTCGCCCAGTGGGACACGGCCGGCACGGCTCGACTCACTGCGGGTCGCACGGCTCCGGACAACCGCCGTCGGACACCTTCCACACCAGGTCACGCAGGGTGGACAGCTCTTCGTCGCGCAGGCCGGCGAGGAGTCGGGAGTCGGACATCACCTCGGCCACCCGGTCCCGTACGACGCGACCGTCCCCGGTCACCACGAGCGTCTTCTGCCGGCGGTCGGCCGGATCGGTCCGACGCTCGACCAGGCCGGCCTGCTCCAGCTTGTCGACCAACGCGGTCACGTTCGACCGGTCACAGCTCAGCCGGTCGGCGAGGTCACGTGCCGGCAGGGGACGGTCCGGGTCCAGCTCGTGCAACGCCCGCGCCGCCGCCGGGGTGAGCCCCAACTCGGCGAAGGCCGTGCCCTGCCGATGCCGCAGGGACGCCGTCAGGTGCGCCATCCGACGCACCACGTCGGCGGCCAACCCGGCGCGGTCCACCTGCCCGTCCGCTGGCGTCACGGTGACATCGTACGCACCGGGTCCGCCCCGGCCGACTCAGCGTTCGAGGTCGGTGACCGCGGCCGGCGCGGCGACGGACGATGACGCCGGATCGGTCGCGGCGCACGACGGTCCCGTGGGCTGGCGCAGGGCGCGGGCGCACCGCCCGGCAGCCACCGGGGCGGTCGCCAGCAGGACGGCCGTCACCAGGGCGGCGGCAGGTGTGTCGGGCCGTGCCAGGTGCAGGCCACCGATGACGGCCACGCCGAGCACCGCAGCCAGCAGGGTGCCGGTGGAGATCAACGCGGAGAACGCGGTCGCCGCGCCGGTCGGCAGGGCGGTGGCGAGCCGGTCGACCAGCGGGGTGAACCCGGCGGCGTGTGCGGCGCCGCCCACGAGCAGCAACAGGCTTCCGGGCAGCCAGGGCCAACCATGCCGGGTCAGCATCGCGACCAGCAGCACGACGGCCGCCAGCAGCGGCGGGCCGAGCAGCGGCAGCGCGTCGCGCAGTCGCGCGGGCAGGCGGGACACCGCGAGGCCGCAGAGCGCGAACCCGGCGGCGTAGGGCAGGAAGGCCAGCCCGGCGGCGAGGGCGGTGAATCCGAGCCCCTCCTGCAACCGCAGGGTGAGGGTGAACAGGAAGCCGGCGTAGCAGCCCATCACCAGGCACGCGGCGAGCAGCCCGGCCGGCACGCCGGCACGGGTCAGCACCGCCACGTCCAACAGTGGGGTGCCACCGCCCCGGATCACGCGGTTCTCGTGGCGCAGGAACACGCCGACGCCGATCACGCCCGCCGCCACCCCCGCCGGCGTCGACCAGTCCGGCCAACCGAGGTCCCGACCGAGCACCGCCGGCGTCACCAGGGCCAGCATCGCGGCGGCCAGCAACAGCACCCCCGGCAGGTCGAGCGCCGCCGGCCGGACGGCCGCCGTCGGCACGGCTGCCAGCGTCCGCCGACCGGCCACCAGCAGCACCGCGCCGACCGGCACGTTGACCAGGAACGCGGTACGCCAGGCCAGCCCGCCGGCATCCAGGGTGACGAGCAGGCCGCCGGCCACCTGCCCGGTCGCGACCCCGAGCGCCAGGATCAGCGAGTACGCCCCGATCGCCCGACCTCGGGCAGCGCCCAGGTACGTGGCCTGGATGAGGGCGAGGACCTGCGGCACCATGAGCGCCGCCATGGCGCCCTGCACGACGCGCGCGCCGACCAGCATCACCGGACCCGGCGCGAGGCCGCAGGCCAGCGACGCCACGGTGAACCCGGTGAGGCCGAGCAGGAAGACCCGGGCCGGCCCGTGTCGGGAGCCGAGCCGGGCGCCGGTGACGACCAGCACGGCGAAGGCCAGGGTGTATCCGGCCAACACCAGCTGGGCCAGTGCCGGCGGCCCAGCCAGGTCGAGCCGGATCGTCGGGGCGGCGACCGCCGCGATCGAGGTGTCCATCGAGGCCATCGCCTGCCCGGTGAGCAGGACGACGAGCGGGGCGCGGCGTCCCTGAGTGGTCGTGGTGGAAGACATGCCGGCCACCCTGCCGACCTGGGCGGGCGGGTGTCTTGACGATCCTTGCGGCCGCCGGATCCGACGTACGACGTCGGGTGTCGTGTCGGCGGGTGGGCCTAGCCTGACGGCATGCGCAGCAGCCACCCCCTCGTGCGCCAGCCCGACTTCGTGGTCCACGCGGTGCGCTGCCGGGACGACCACACCGGCTGGTCGCGCCCGGAGCCCGCCACGGCGCACGGCATCGTGTTGGCCCGCCGGGGCGGCTTCCGGCGGCGCGGTCGGGGCGGGGAGGAGTTCGTCGACCCGACCGTGGGCTACCTGACGGTGCCGGGCGAGGAGGAACGGTTCGCCCATCCGGCCGGCGGCGACGACTGCACCTCCGTGCATCTCTCGCCCCGGCTGTGGCGGGAACTGCTCGCCGACCGGTCCGCCGTGTCGGTGCTGCACCTGGACGCCCGCATCGACCTGGCACACCGGCGACTGCTGCGGGCGGCGCGCCTCGGCGACGCGGGCTTCGCCGCCGCCGAGCGCCTGGTTCGACTGGTCGGCGCCGCTACCGGTCCGGCGGTCGACGCGCCGCCCCGGGACCGGGCGATGGTGGAGGCGGCCCGTTCGGCGCTGCACGACGGTGGGCCGCACACCGACGGCCTCGTCCCGCTGGCCCGCTCGCTCGGCGTGTCGCCGTACCGGCTGAGCCGGTCCTTCCAGGCGCTGGTCGGTGTGCCGCTGACCCGCTACCGCAACCGGCTGCGGGTGGGGCGTGCGCTCGACCGGCTGACCGAAGGGGTGCCGAGCCTCGCCGTACTGGCGGTCGAGCTGGGCTTCGCCGACCAGGCACACCTGACCCGGACGCTGCACGCCCACCTGGGCCACCCGCCAGGGCAGCTACGTCGAATGCTGGCTGAGGTCTGATCCCAGCGGGCCGGACGACGACCGGGCGCGATCTCGGGGGCGGGCCGGGCGTCAGGCGGGCAGGAACGAGAAGCGGACCTGGCGGGTGGGGTTGTCGCCGTTGGTGTCGACGAGGCAGATCGACTGCCAGGTGCCCAGGGCCAGCCGGCCGTCGAGTACCGGCAGCGTGGCGTACGGCGGGACGAACGCCGGCAGGACGTGGTCCCGTCCGTGGCCCGCCGAGCCGTGCCGGTGTCGCCAGCGGTTGTCGGTGGGCAGCAGCGCGTCGATCGCGGTGAGCAGGTCGTCGTCGGAGCCCGACCCGGTCTCGATGATCGCCAGGCCGGCGGTGGCGTGCGGCACGAAGACGTGCAGCAGACCGTCCCCCTCGCCGGAGACGAAGCTCTGGGCCTCGGCGGTGATGTCCCGGACGGCCGGCCGGGACCCGGTCTGGACGGTGATCACGTCACTGCGCATACATCGCATTCTGCCGCAGTCGACGATCAGGAACCGCCGCCACCGCCACCGGAGTCACCACCACCGCCGGAGAAGCCACCGCCGGAGTCCCCGCCGCCGAAGAAGCCGCCACCGGAGTCGCCGCCGAAGAAGCCGCCACCGCCGGAGTCGCCGCCCCCGCCGCCGTCGGACCGGTCCCCGCCGCCCGAGTCGCCGTAGTACATCAGGGGCACGCTGGTGTCGGCGTGCCGTCGGCGCGGACCGGGCACCCGACGGGGCCCCCGTCGGGGCGCCGACGCGCGCAGACCGGCGCGGAGCTGGACCGCGCCGAGCGCCATCGCCACGACGCCGAGAATCGTGATCGGCAGCACGGCAGTCTCCCCGGCCCGGAGCGCCGGCACGGAGAACAGCGCCCCGAGCGCGCCGACCAGGACGATCACGCCGCCGCTCATCACCCGCCGCCCGTTCATATTCGGGACCGTAGCGAGCCGGGGCAAGCGGGCGGGCCCGGCCGCCGTAGCGCTAAGTTACCGGCGAGTACCTGTGTTCAGCATCGCGTCCGGGGGACCTAGACGTGACGACGGGTGCCACCAGGGGGCAGGATGGCGCTAGAGACCTATCCCACACACAACCGAGGGAACGCCTGTGGCTACGGAACGCAAGCGCCCGGTGATCAGCGACGGCCTACCGAGCCAGCTTCCGGACATCGACCCTGAAGAGACCAGCGAATGGGTCGAGTCGCTTGACGGTGTCATCGACGAGCGGGGAGCCAAACGCGCCCGCTACGTCATGCTGCGCCTGCTGGAGCGGGCCCGTGAGCGCCAGGTCGGGGTTCCGCCCCTGACCACCACCGACTACATCAACACCATCCCGTCCGAGCGCGAGCCGTGGTTCCCGGGAGACGAGCACGTCGAGCGGCGCATCCGGGCGTACGTGCGGTGGAACGCCGCGATGCTCGTACACCGGGCGCAGCGCCCGGAGATCGGCGTCGGCGGACACATCTCCACCTTCGCCAGCTCGGCGTCGCTCTACGAGGTGGGCTTCAACCACTTCTTCCGGGGCAAGAACCACCCGGGCGGCGGCGACCAGATCTTCTACCAGGGCCACGCCTCGCCCGGCATGTACGCGCGGGCGTTCCTGGAGGGGCGGCTCAACGAGCACGAACTCGACGGGTTCCGCCAGGAGCTGTCGCACCCGGGCGGCGGTCTCCCGTCGTACCCGCACCCGCGGCTCATGCCGGACTTCTGGGAGTTCCCCACCGTCTCGATGGGTCTCGGCGGCCTGAACGCGATCTACCAGGCGCGGTTCAACCGGTACCTCCAGCACCGCGGCATCAAGGACACCTCGCAGCAGCACGTGTGGGCGTTCCTCGGCGACGGCGAGATGGACGAGCCGGAGACGCTGGGCGCGATCGGTGTGGCCGCCCGCGAGGAGCTGGACAACCTCACCTTCGTGATCAACTGCAACCTGCAGCGGCTGGACGGCCCGGTCCGGGGCAACGGCAAGGTCATGCAGGAGCTGGAGGCGTTCTTCCGGGGCGCCGGCTGGAACGTCATCAAGGTGGTCTGGGGCCGCGAGTGGGACCCGCTGCTCGCCGCGGACACCGACGGCGCGCTGGTCAACCTCATGAACACCACGACCGACGGCGACTACCAGACCTACAAGGCGGAGTCCGGCGCGTACGTGCGGGAGCACTTCTTCGGCCGTGACCCGCGTACCCGCAAGATGGTCGATCCGCTGAGCGACGACGAGATCTGGAACCTCAAGCGGGGTGGGCACGACTACCGCAAGCTCTACGCGGCCTACAAGGCGGCCACCGAGCACACCGGTCAGCCGACGGTCATCCTGGCCAAGACGATCAAGGGCTGGACGCTCGGCTCGCACTTCGAGGGCCGCAACGCGACCCACCAGATGAAGAAGCTGACGCTGGAGGACCTGAAGACCTTCCGCGACCGGCTCTACCTGGACATCCCGGACAAGGCGCTGGAGGACAACCCCTACCTGCCGCCGTACTACCACCCGGGCGAGAAGTCCGAGGAGCTGGCGTACCTGCAGGAGCGTCGGGAGCAGCTCGGCGGCTACCTGCCGTCGCGACGGACCAGCACCAAGCGGCTGACCATCCCCGGTCCGGAGCGGTTCGCCGACGTCAAGCGCGGCTCGGGCAAGCAGAAGGTGGCCACCACGATGGCCTTCGTCCGCCTGCTCAAGGACATCATGAAGGACAAGGAGTTCGGCAAGCGCTGGGTGCCGATCATCCCGGACGAGGCACGCACCTTCGGTCTCGACTCGATCTTCCCGACCGCGAAGATCTACTCCCCGCACGGTCAGCGGTACACCTCCGTCGACCGGGAGCTGTTCCTGTCGTACAAGGAGTCGACGACCGGGCAGATCCTGCACGAGGGCATCAACGAGGCCGGCTCGGTCGCCTCGTTCACCGCCGCGGGCTCGGCGTACGCCACCCACGACGAGCCGATGATCCCGATGTACATCTTCTACTCAATGTTCGGGTTCCAGCGGACCGCCGACGGGCTGTGGGCCGCGGCCGACCAGATGGCGCGGGGCTTCCTGCTCGGCGCGACCGCCGGGCGCACCACGCTCAACGGTGAGGGCCTGCAGCACGAGGACGGGCACTCGATGCTGATCGCCGCCACCAACCCGGCGGTGGTCGCGTACGACCCGGCGTTCTCCTTCGAGATCGCGCACATCATGGAAGCCGGCCTGCACCGGATGTACGGGGACGCGCAGGAGAACGTCTTCTACTACCTGACGGTCTACAACGAGCCGATCCTGCAGCCGGCCGAGCCGGAAGGGGTGGACACCGAGGGCCTGCTCAAGGGCATCTACCGCTACTCGCCGGCGCCGCAGGTCGACGGCCCGAAGGCCAACGTCCTCGCCTCCGGCACGGGCATGCAGTGGGCGCTCAAGGCCCAGCAGCTGCTCGCCCAGGACTGGGGCGTGGCCGCCGACGTCTGGTCGGTGACCTCCTGGACCGAGCTGCGCCGCGACGCGGTGGAGACCGAGGAGTACAACCTGCTCAACCCGGGCGCCGAGGCCAAGGTGCCGTACATCGCGCAGAAGCTGGCCGACGCGGACGGGCCGAAGGTCGCGGTCAGCGACTGGATGCGTGCCGTACCGGACCTGATCGCCCGCTGGGTACCCGGCGACTACACCTCGCTCGGCACCGACGGCTTCGGGATGTCGGACACCCGGCACGCGCTGCGCCGGCACTTCCACGTCGACGCCGAGTCGATCGTGGTCGCCACGCTGCGGCAGCTCGCCCGCAGCGGCGCGGTCGAGGCCACCGTGCCGGCCGAGGCCGCCAAGAAGTACGCGATCGACGACGTCAACGCCGCCCCGGTCGGCGAGACCGGCGGCGACAGCTAGAACCGCACGACCAGAGAAGGGCCCGGCGCGTCGCGCCGGGCCCTTCCGCGTTGTCCCCTCCCCCGCCCGGACCCCGCCCGGACCCCGCCCCGCCCCGCCCCGCCCCGCCCCACCCCGCCCCGTCGATCATGGAGTTGTGGTGGGGGACGAAGCGGTGAAGTCGCCTCGTTCCGGGCACCACGAGTTCATGATCGACGGGGCGGGAGCGGGGCGGAGCGGGGGCGGCAGGGATGGGGCGGCGGTGGGCCGACGTTCCTGGTGGGGACGCCGGGCCACCGCCGGGGCGGGTGACGCCGGGAGGACGCGGCTGGTCAGCCGACGGCGGCCAGGTCGGTGAGCCGGGCCAACGAGTCCTCCAGGTCGGCGCCGACCCGGCGCAGGCCCAGGCGCAGCAGAGCCGCCTTGACGGGGCCGGCCGGCCAGCGGACCACGATGAGCCGCACGACCGTCCCGCCCTCCTCCTCGTCCTCGGTGAGCTGGACGTAGATTTCGGTGCGCGCCTCCGCACGGGCACCGGCCCCCTTGGCCCGCTCCCGCCAGCCGATCAGTGTCGGCTCCTGATAGGCGATTACCTCGGCCTCATGCGCCGAGCGCCCCGCCTGGACCAGTTGTCGCCGCCCGAAGCCCTCCCCCGAGAGCACTTCGGCCGCGCGAACCCCCGCCAGCCAGGCCGGCAACTGCTCGGCCCGCTGGACGACGTCCCAGACCACTTCCATCGGCGCCGCCACGTGCGCACTACGTTCCACGAGGATCATTTCCGTCTTGCCTCCAGTGAGGACATCCCACGATATCGGCACTCTATGCGTCAAATCGGACTTACCTGGACGGGTTCGGAAAAAGACACGCCGATCAACCATTGCGGATTACGCCAGCCCGACCTATGGCGCATTCATCGACAGCGTCCTAGAGTCCCGAACACGTTTCACGTTCACCGGGAGAGCGCATGTCGACCGCACCGATGCCCGAGTTCCCCGACGGCTTCCGCTGGGGCGTCTCCACCTCGGCCCACCAGATCGAGGGCGCCACCACGGCCGACGGACGCGGAACGTCCATCTGGGACACCTACGCGCGCGAGCCGGGCCGGATCAGCGACGGCAGCAGCGGCGCGGTCGCCTGCGACCACTACCACCGGTACGCCGAGGACGTCGCGCTGATGGCCGGGCTGGGCGTCGGGGCGTACCGGTTCTCGATCGCCTGGCCCCGCGTGCAGCCGGACGGCAGCGGCGCGACCAACGCCGCCGGCCTGGACTTCTACGACCGGCTGGTCGACGACCTGCTCGCCGCCGGCATCGACCCGGTGGCCACCCTGTACCACTGGGACCTGCCGCAACCCCTCGAGGACGCCGGCGGCTGGCTGCACCGGGACACCGCCGCCCACTTCGCCGAGTACGCCGAGCGGACCGCAGCCCGCCTCGGCGACCGCGTCCGGCTCTGGATCACCCTCAACGAGCCGTTCATCCAGATGAGCCTCGGCTACGGCATGGGCGTGCACGCCCCCGGCCAGATGCTCCTCTTCGGCGCCTTCCCGGTCGCCCATCACCAACTGCTCGGCCACGGGCTCGCGGTACAGGCGCTGCGGGCGCACACCGACAGCCCCGTCGCGATCGCCAACAACTACTCGCCGGTGCGGGTGCTCGGCGACAGCGACGCCGACCGGGCCGCCGGGGCCGCGTACGAGACGTTGCACAACCGGCTCTTCACCGACCCGCTGCTCGGACGCGGGTACCCCGACCTGCCCGGCCTCGACCCGACCGTCATCCGCGCCGGCGACCTGGACACCATCGCCGCGCCCATCGACGTGCTCGGGGTCAACTACTACAACCCCACCGGAGTACGGGCAGCCGAGGAGGGCTCGCCGCTGCCGTTCGACCTGGTGCCGCTGGACGGTTACCCGCGTACCGCCTTCGACTGGCCGGTCGCCCCGGACGGGCTGCACGAGCTGCTCCGCTGGCTACGGAACACGTACGGCGAGGCGCTGCCACCCATCGAGATCACCGAGGGCGGCTGCGCGTACGACGACGAGCCGGACGCGCACGGGCAGGTGGCCGACCCGGAACGGATCGCGTACCTCGACGGGCACCTGCGGGCGGTCCGGGCCGCCATCGACGACGGGGTGGACGTCCGCGGGTACTTCGTCTGGTCGCTGCTGGACAACTGGGAGTGGGCCGAGGGATTCACCAAGCGCTTCGGTCTGGTGCACGTCGACTACGCCACGCAGAGGCGTACGCCGAAGTCGTCGTACACCTGGCTGCGGGACGTGATCGCGGGCAGCGCGCCGGGGGCGGCGCGGTGACCACCGTCGACCCGGCGGCGGCGGCGCTGCCGGCGGCGCTCGCCGAGCCGACCGTGCCGGTCCGGCGCGGCTGGATCGGCCTGGTCTTCGCCGCCAACCTGGGCGTGTGGATGGCGTTCTTCACCCCGATCCAGGTGCTGCTGCCGCAGCAGATCGAGCGGATCGCGCCCGGCGACAAGGAGACCATGCTGGCCGTGGTCACCGGCCTGGGCGCGTTGGCGGCGGTGCTGGCCAACCCCCTGGCCGGCGCGTTGTCCGACCGGACCTGCCTGCGGGTCGGCGGTCGGGAGTTCGGTCGGCGGCACGTCTGGACCGCCGGCGGGGCGGTGCTCGGCGCGGCGGCGCTGGTGCTGCTGGCCCAGCAGCGGACCATTCTCGGGGTCGCCGTCGGCTGGGTCGCCGCGCAGGTCTGCTTCAACGCGATGCTGGCCAGCCTCACCGCCGCCATCCCGGACCGGGTGCCGGTGACGCAGCGCGGCAGCGTCTCGGGCTGGGTGGGCATCCCGCAGGCGCTCGGGCTGGTCCTCGGGGCGGTGCTGGTCACCGCCGTGGTCACCGGGAACGCCGCCGGCTACCTGGCGATCGCGGTGGCCATCCTGCTGCTGTCGCTGCCGTTCGCGCTGCTCACCCCCGACGACCCACTGCCCCGCGCGAACCGCCCGGCACTGCGCGTCCGTACGCTGTTCGCCTCGATGTGGATCAGCCCGCGCCGGCACCCGGACTTCGCCTGGGCGTGGATCACCCGGTTCCTGGTCCAGCTCGGCAACGCGCTGGGCACCCTCTACCTGCTGTACTTCCTCACCGACGGGGTTCACTATCCCGACCCCGAGGGCGGCCTGCTGGTGCTGATCCTGCTCTACACGTTGGGCATGATGCTGACCGCCGTGGTCTCCGGCCGGCTGTCCGACCGCTCCGGGCGGCGCAAGATCTACGTGATCGTCTCCGGGCTGATCATGGCCGTGGCCGCGCTGTTGCTCGCGGTCGCACCCACCTGGCCGATGGCGATCGTCGCCGCGCTGCTGCTGGGCGCGGGTTACGGCGTCTACCTCTCGGTGGATGCCGCGTTGATCACGCAGGTGCTGCCACGCGCCACCGATCGGGCCAAGGACCTTGGCGTGATCAACATCGCCAACTCGGCGCCGCAGGTGCTCGGTCCGGCGCTCTCCGCCCCGCTCGTGGTCCACCTGGGCGGCTATCCGACGCTCTACGCGGTCACCGCCGTGGTCACCGTGGTGGGCAGCGCCCTGGTGGTCAAGATCCGCTCAGTCGCCTGAGGTGTAAGGAAGGGCACCTTGTACAACACGAGGCGATAAGAAGGGGCCCTTCCTTACCGGGTCGACGGCCGCCGTAGGCTGGAGGACGTGACGGTACGTGTGCGCTTCGCCCCCTCCCCGACCGGTATGTTCCACGTCGGCGGCGCCCGCTCGGCGCTGCAGAACTGGATCTACGCCAAGCAGCAGGGCGGGGTGTTCGTGCTCCGCATCGAGGACACGGACGCGGCGCGCAACAAGCCCGAATGGACCGAGGGCATCCTCTCCGCGCTGGACTGGATCGGCATCTCCCGGGGCAGCTACGAGGGGCCGTACTTCCAGTCCGAGAACGCTGGCGAGCACCGGGCCGCCGCCACCCGGCTCTACGAGTCGGGCCGCGCCTACTACTGCGACTGCACCCGCGAGGACGTACAGGCCCGCACCGGCTCGCAGTACCAGGGCTACGACGGCTACCACCGCGACCGTGGCCTCGGGCCGGGGCCGGGCCACGCGCTGCGCTTCCGTACGCCCGACGAGGGCACGACCGTGGTCGTCGACCTGATCCGGGGCGAGCCCACCTTCGAAAACAAGCTCATCGAGGACTTCGTCATCGCCCGGGGCGACGGATCGCCGGTGTTCCTGCTGGCCAACGTCGTGGACGACATGACCATGGGCATCACCCACGTGATCCGTGCCGAGGAGCACCTGCCCAACACGCCCAAGCAGCAGCTCCTGTGGGACGCCCTCGGGGTCAAGCCGCCGGTCTGGGCGCACGTGCCGGTGGTCGTCAACGAAAAGCGGCAGAAGCTCTCCAAGCGCCGCGACAAGGTCGCCCTGGAGGCGTACCGCGACGAGGGCTACCTCGCCGGCGCGATGCGCAACTACCTCATGCTGCTCGGCTGGGCGCCCTCGGGCGACCGGGAGATCGTGCCCTGGTCGGTCATCGAGGACGAGTTCCGCCTAGAGGAGGTCAACCCCTCCCCCGCGTTCTTCGACGAGAAGAAGCTGCGCGCGTTCAACGGCGAGTACATCCGCGCGCTGCCGGTGGCCGAGTTCGTCGACGCCTGCCAGCCGTGGCTGACCGGCACCGGGACCATCGCGCCGCCGCCATGGCAGCCCGAGGAGTTTGACGCCGACGCGTTCGCCGCCGTGGCGTCGCTGGCCCAGACCCGGATCGCGGTGCTCAGCGAGATCGTGCCGAACGTCGACTTCCTCTTCCTGGCCTCGCCCACGATCGACGAGGCCGCCTGGACGAAGACGATGAAGGACGGCTCCGCCGAACTGCTGGACGACGCGGTCGCGGCCTTCGAGGCGCTGGAGTCCTGGGACGCCGAGGCGCTGAAGTCGACGCTGGAGGCCGTCGGCGCCGAGCGCGGCCTCAAGCTCGGCAAGACGCAGGCGCCCGTACGCGTCGCGGTCACCGGCCGCACCGTGGGCCTGCCGCTGTTCGAGTCCCTCGAGGTACTAGGCCGCGAACGCACCCTGACCAGAATGCGCGCAGCCCGCCTCCGCCTCCCCTAACCCCCTGCGCCGCCGCCTCCGCCGCTTCGCGGCCCCGCCCCGCCCCGCCCCGCCGATCATGGAGTTGTGGTGCCGGGTTGGGCACCCTTATGACGGCTTTGTCCTCCACCACAAGTCCATGATCGACCCAGACTGGGCGGGCGGCGGGGACGGGGCGGCGGGACGGGGGCGGCGAGGGGCCGGTTCGCTTTAGGCGGTGTCGCGTCTGCGCACCCCGCCGCGCCGATCTTGCAGTTTCGGTTGTTGGTATGGGGTTGGATGCCCGTTACGTCGCCACAGGAAGTGCAAGATCGGCGGACGCGGGGACGCGGGGCGGTTAGCGGGTTCGGCGGCGGAGCAGCAGGGCGGCCGTCAGGGCGGCTAGCAGTAGCGCGCCGCCGAGTGCCCAGGGCCACCAGCGGCCCCCCGAGTCGGATCGTTCCTCGGCGGCCGGTACGGCAGACACGGTGTCGGCCGACGGCGACACGGGTCCGGCGGGGGATGCCGTGGGCGAGCCGGGCGCTGACGGGCCGGTGCTGGCCACTGACGGACTGCCGGACGGGCCGAGGGCTGAAGGGCTGGCGGACGGGTCCGCAGCCGTGCCGGTGGTGAGGGTGAACCGCACCTCGCCCTTGATCGGGTGGCCGTCGTTCGACGGCAGCTGGTAGGCGACGGCGTAGAGCCCCGCCGCGCCGGGCGTGAACGGCACGCGTACCCGGGTGCCGTCGAACGTGGGCCGCCCGCCGGCGACCACATTGTCCGGTCCGGTTATTGTGATCTTCGTCGTAGCCGGCGGCGGCTTGGCCAGGAAACGTAGCTCGATCCGGGTGGGCGCGGTGGCCACCCGGGCGCCGTCGGGCGGATCGCTGCCGGTCAGCGAGTTGTGCGCGGCGGCCGGCGTCGCCGGGGCCAGTAACGACACACCGAACGCCACGCCGAGTACCACTGGCACGAGCCGTGCCATCCGTGTAACCCTGCCCCCCATGAACCCCTCCGTAAGGGTACGATCCGCCCGCTGATCAAACAGCTCCTCGTTAGTCGAGCAGAGATCGCAGATAGTTCCAAATACTGTTCCACAAGCTGCAATCCATCGACGTTCTGCGGAGTCTGTGAGAGTGGGACCGACCCGGTCGGTGCCGTCACCGGCCGACCGACCCGGACGTCACGGCGAAGCCATCCATCGAACGGGGCGAGGAGGCGGGATGGTCCGACAGATGAGGCGCCGGCTCGCCGTGCTGGCGGGCACGCTGGCTGCGGCAGTGCTGGTGCTTGGCATGGCCGGCCCGGCGAGCGCGGCGCCCAAGCCTGCGCCCGCCGGTGTGGACGTCACCGGCGAAGGGCTCACCGAGCCGCTGCGGCTACGGTCCGAGACCCAGCCCGCGCACGTCCTCGCGGTCATCGACCAGATCAACTTCTTCGGTCGTACCGGAATGCCGACCGGTCCCAAGGCGGCTGACCTCGGTCCGAAGTACACGGTCGTGGTGCTCGCCGGGGAGACCCCGAAGCAGATCTTCGACCTCTACCCCAAGGCGGCCGGCGGCCCGCGCGTCTACCGCCCGGCCAAACAGCCGGACGGTCGCCGGACCAGCGCTGGCTGGTTCCTGGGACGGCTCAGCATGTCCGAGACGCTGCGTACCGCCGGGGTGCCGCTGGAGCGACAGTTCGACACGGTCAGTGGCGGCGTGGGCGGCGGCGAGCGGGTGCTGCCGGAGGACACGATGGATCCGGTGCGGGACATCGACGAAGCACTCGGTGAGTTGCAGCGGCTGCTGCTGCTCAACGTCGGGGTGATGCTGACCATCACGGTCGGCCTCGCCGGGATCGCCCTGCTGATCCGCCGCCGGACCCGCTGACGCGGCCATCCGCCGGACCCGCTGACGGCCGCCGGAAGGCACGGGCACGCCGGAAGGCACGGGCACGCCGGAAGGCACGGGCACGCCGAAAAGCACGGGCACGCCGAAAAGCACGGGTTCAGCGGGCCACAGCAATCGGCCCCCGTAGGGTCAGCACCAGCGGCGCGGCGGGCGCTCCCGTCGAGTGCCCCGCTGACGTGGCCGGACCGGGCCGTGCCGGTGGGCACCCGCCCATCCAGGAAGTTCACTGAGGCAACCAGCGGGGTCACCCGGCTCCGGCTCGCCCAGGGCCACCGGCTCGGCGGCCCGCTGGCGCGGGATCTCCTCGTCCGGCCGCCCGGTGGACGCCTCGCTCGGGTGCGCAGCCGCCGGGCCGACGGGCCGGCGAGGCTTGCCTGCCACCTGCGGGTCGTGGTGCCCCAGGCGGCAGGGCTCGCCCTGGGCGCAGCCGTGCTCGGCCTCCCCGTGCGCCATCCCCGGTCTCCTCACGCTCGCACTCACGCGCAGGTGCTCCCCCCGTACGTGCCCTGTCACCGTACTGGCCGGGACCGACGGCCTGTGCACGGCGTACCCCGGGGTCAGCGCTTCGGGCGACCGGGGAACAGGGGCGCCCAGACCGGGAAGGCGACCAGCCAGATGAGGATCACGGTGGTCAGGCTGCGGATCCAGTTGCCCAGTTCACGGGTTCTTTCCGCGTCGTTCACCCAGAGGATCGCCGCACCGAGCTGGCCGCACGCGACGGCCCAGCCGAGGAGTGCCCTGGCCCACTCCCGCCACCCGTGGCGGGCGTGGGCCCAGCCGGCGCGAGGAGGCCGCACGGGCGGCCGGCCACCGGCGAACCGGTGGGCGAAGCACTCGTCCGGCCACCGGACGATCGAGCGCCCGAAGGCCACCGCGAAGCCGAGGTAGGCGGCGGGGCCGTGACCGAGGTCCGCGGTCGCGCCGCGCGCAGGTCGAGCACCGACGCGGCGAGCAGTGCCAGATCGACAAGCGGTACGCGGACCGGCAGCGCCCCGCCGAGCCGTGGCCGGCGCAGCGGATAGCGGGCCACCAGCCCGGCGGCGATCAGCACCCGGAACGCGATCTCACCACCGATGATCACCGCGACCAGCATGGCCGCTCCCCTCGTCGCCTGACGGCAGCCTGCGCAGCCGGGTGCGGGCCGCGATCCTGGCCCGGGGGGCTGGGCCTGTCCGCGCCGCCGCGACCCTGAGTCGGCTGCTCCACAGGGGACACCCTGCCGGACTGCCCTGTCGTACGCTGCCCGCCAGCGGTACCGATGATCACTGCCCGACGGAGACGACATGCGACGCCTGTGGGAAACGACGGTCCTGGTGGCGCTGATCGTGGGGGTGAGCGGCTGTGACAGCGGTCCCACCGAGGCGGAGGGCTCGACCTTCGCCCCCGCGTCGGGAGTGTGCCATGCCACCGCCTCCGACGATCGCAGCCCCGAGACGTACGCGCCGATCCCCTGCTCCTCCAAGCACGAGGCGGAGACGTTCCTGGTCGGCGTCATCCGTGGCACGGACGGTGTCGCGTCGGCGCCTCCGGCGGCGGACACCGAGGCGATGTGGCGTCTCCACGATGCCTGCGACAGTGCGGCGGCCCGCTTCCTGGGCGGGGAGTGGCGCGAGTCACGACTGGCGATGCGGACGCTGACCCCGTCGACGGCGCGTTGGCAGGCGGGCGAACGGTGGTACCGCTGTGACCTGGTGGAGATGCTCGCGCTGGACCGGTGGGTGCCGAACCCCCGGGCGAACAGCCTGCGGGCCGGCCTGACGGGTGACTCACCGCTGCGGCTGACGTGCTTCACCGCGCCCGAGGAGAACGCCGACGACCTGGTCGACCTGCCACCGGCCTCCTGCACCGGGCCGCACGGCACCGAGTTCGCCGGCATCTGGCCGGCCGGCCCGGAGGTGGAGGAGCTCACCGAGGAGGTCATGCAGGCGGGATGCCGATCGACGGTCGCCCGGTACGTCGGTGCGCCAGAGGCCGCCCTGGAGGGCCGGCTGGAGGTGTTGGCGTACGTCCTGGAAAGTGAGCCGGAATGGCTCGCTGGCCGACTCAGCGCCATCTGCTTCCTGCACAGCCCGAACCGGCATCTCGACGGGTCCCTCAGGAATACCGGCCTGCCGCCCCGCTGATCGGTGCCGGCGTTCGTGGCCTGCTCACGACGTGTCAGGCTAGAGGGGTGAGCACGGCCGAGGGTGGGGAGCTGGCGGCCACGCTGCGCCGGATCGAGCGTTCGGCGGGAGCGTTGGCCACTGCCAGCGTGGCCCGGATGGACGAGACGCTGCCGTGGTTCCGGGCTCTGCCGGCCGACCAGCGCTCCTGGGTGATGCTGGTGGCCCAGGCCGGCGCCCGCTCGCTGGTGCAGTGGCTGCGCGAGGGCGGCGGCACGGCGGACAGCACGCAGGAGGTCTCCGACGACGTGTTCGACGCGGCGCCCCAGGCGCTGGCCCGGTCGATCACCCTCCAGCAGACCGTGGCGCTGATCAAGGTGACCATCGACGTCGTCGAGGAACAGGTGTCGCAGCTCGCCGCCGAGGGCGAGGAGCAGTTGCTACGCGAGGCGGTGCTGCGCTTCTCCCGGGAGATCGCGTTCGCCGCCGCCCGGGTGTACGCGCGGGCCGCCGAGTCGCGCGGCGCGTGGGACGCCCGGTTGCAGGCGCTGCTGGTCGACGCGCTGCTGCGGGGTGACTCGCCGGACGTCCTGGCGAGCCGGGCCGCCGCGTTGGGCTGGGCGGACGCGCCACCGGTCGCGGTGGCGGTCGGCCACTCCCCGGGCGGGGAGGTCTCCGCCGTGCTGCACGTGGTGTACCGGCTGGCACGGCGGATCGGTGTCGAGGTGATCGGCGGGGTGCACGGCGATCGGTTGGTGATCGTGCTGGGTGGCGCGGCGGACCCGCTGAGCGCCACCGGCAAGCTGCTGGACGCGTTCGGTGACGGCCCGGTGGTGGTCGGTCCGGCCGTACCCAGTCTGGACGAGGCGACGGAGTCGGCGCGGTCGGCGCTGTCCGGCTTCCGGGCGGCGCCAGCGTGGCCGGCCGCCCCCCGGCCGGTGGCCGCTGCCGACCTGTTGCCGGAGCGGGCCCTCGCCGGCGACGCGGAGGCCCGCCGGCGGCTGCGGCACGACGTGTACGCGACGCTGGTCCGCGCCGGTGGCGAGCTGCTGGAGACCCTGGACGCATTCCTGGCCGCCGGTGGCACGCTGGAGAGCGCGGCGCGGGCGCTGTTCGTCCACCCGAACACGGTGCGGTACCGGTTGCGCCGGATCGCGGAGGTGACCGGTTTCTCGCCGCTGTCGCCCCGGGACGCGTTCGCCCTCCAGGTGGCGTTGACTGTCGGTCGGCTGGACCCGGTGGTCCCGGTGGCCTCGGCGGTCCCGACCCAGACATTGACCCCGGCCGCCCGGAAATCCGCCCAAACCAGCGATGATCCCCGCCGATCTTTGTAAGAAACCTCCAAAGGTTCTAGTGCGGTTTGGTCGGCCCCGGCACAGCGCTACCCACGCGTATCCGGGAGAGTCATAGGCGTGCTCGCCGTACTTAGTCCCGGCCAGGGTTCCCAGAAACCCGGCTTTCTGACTCCCTGGCTCGACCTGACCGGCACCGAGGCGCGTCTGCGCTGGTGGTCCGCGCTGGCCGGCGTGGACCTGGTGCACCTGGGCACCGCCGCCGACGCGGACGAGATCAAGGACACCGCCCGTACCCAGCCGCTGCTCGTCGCGGCGGCGCTGCTCGCCGCCGAGCACCTGCCGCTGGACGGCGTGGCGCTCACCGCCGGGCACAGCGTCGGCGAGCTGGGGGCCGCGGCGGTGGCCGGGGTGCTGTCGGCCGAGGCCGCGATCACCCTCGCCGGCATCCGTGGCCGCGAGATGGCCGCCGCCTGCGCGCTGGAGCCGACCGGGATGGCGGCCGTGCTCGGCGGCGACCCGGACGAGGTGCTGGCCGCGATCAGCGCCGCCGGGCTGCACCCCGCCAACCGCAACGGCGCCGGCCAGATCGTCGCCGCCGGCTCGCTGGACGGCCTGGACAAGTTCGCCGCCGCGCCGCCGGCGAAGACCCGGGTCATCCGCCTCCAGGTGGCCGGGGCCTTCCACACCCCGTACATGGCCCCGGCCGAGGCCGCGCTGGCCGCCGTCGCCGCCGGGATCGCCCCCGTCGACCCGGCGCGGATCCTGCTGTCGAACCTTGACGGCACCGCCGTCACCGACGGGCACGAGCTCGTGCGACGCCTGGTCCGCCAGGTCACCGCGCCGGTGCGCTGGGACCTGTGCATGCGCGCCCTTGCCGAGCACGGCGTGACCGGCGTGATCGAGCTGCCCCCGGCCGGCACCCTCGCCGGTCTGGTCAAGCGGGAACTCCGGGGCGAGGGCGCCCCGGAGATCGTCACCCTGAACACCCCGGACGACCTGCCGGCCGCACGGGACCTGATCGCCCGCCACGCCACGCCGGGCCAACCGCTCGCCCCCATCGGAGGACACTCATGACTGGCAGTCGCATCGTCTCGATGGGGCACTACCAGCCCTCCCGGGTGGTGACCAACGACGACATCGCCCAACTGGTGGACACCAACGACGAGTGGATCCGCGACCGGGTGGGCATCGCCACCCGGCGGATCGCCGACAGCGAGACGGTGGCCGACATGGCCGCCGCAGCCGCCGGTAAGGCGCTGGCCAACTCCGGGCTCAGCGCCGCCGACATCGACCTGGTCGTGGTCGCCACCTGCTCCTCGATCGACCGGAGCCCCAACGTGGCCTGCCGGGTCGCCGCCAAGCTGGGCATCGCCGCACCGGGCGCGTTCGACGTCAACACCGCCTGCTCGGGCTTCGCGTACGCGCTGGGCACCGTCGACCACGCCATCCGGGCCGGCGCGTCGCGCAACGCGATCGTGATCGGCGCGGAGAAGCTGTCCGACTTCACCGACTGGACCGACCGCTCCACCTGCATCATCTTCGGCGACGGCGCCGGCGCCGCGGTGGTCACCGCCACCGCCGACGACGAGCCCGCCGGCATCGGCCCGGTGGTGTGGGGCTCGGCGCCGGAGAAGAGCGACGCGGTACGCATCGAGGGCTGGCGCCCGTACATCCAGCAGGAGGGCCAGTCGGTGTTCCGCTGGGCCACCACCGCGCTCGCGCCGCTGGCCCTGCAGGCGTGCGAGCGGGCCGGGGTCGACCCGTCGGAGCTGGCCGCGTTCGTGCCGCACCAGGCCAACGCCCGGATCATCGACGGCATCGCCAAGCGGCTCAACATCCCCAACGCGATCATCGCGAAGGACATCGTCGAGTCCGGCAACACCTCGGCGGCGAGCGTCCCGCTGGCCCTGTCGAAGCTCGTCGAGCGGCGGGAGGTGCCCTCGGGCGCCCCGGTCCTGCTGTTCGGCTTCGGCGGTGGCCTGACCTACGCCGGTCAGGTCGTCCGCTGCCCCTGAAGCCCCCTTGAGGCGCGTACGCGCTCCAGGAGCGGCGCCCGGCGACGCCGGCCGCCAGAGAACCCCCTATGAGAGGAACCAACCGCAATGACCCGTGACGAGATCACCACCGGCCTCGCCGAGATCCTCGAAGAGGTTGCCGGGGTGAACCCGGACGACGTGGCCGAGGGGAAGTCCTTCACCGACGACCTCGATGTCGACTCGCTCTCCATGGTGGAGGTCGTGGTGGCCGCCGAGGAGAAGTTCGGCGTCAAGATCCCGGACAACGAGGTGCAGAACCTCAAGACCGTCGGGGACGCCGTCAGCTTCATCGAGGCGCAGTCCTGATCATGAGTCGTCCTGACGTCGTCGTCACCGGGCTCGGCGCGACGACCCCGCTTGGCGGGGACGTCGCGTCGACCTGGGACGCCATGCTCGCCGGCCGCTCCGGGGTGAGTGCCCTCACCCAGGAGTGGGCCGCGCAACTGCCGGTGCGGATCGCCGCCCAGTTGGCCGTGGAGCCGTCCGAGGTGCTGGACCGGGTGAAGCTGCGCCGCCTGGACCGGTCCGAGGCGATCGCGCTCATCGCGGCGCAGCAGGCCTGGGCGGACGCCGGTCTGGCGGACGCCGGCCTGGACGCCGAGCGGCTCGCCGTCAGCGTCGGCTCCGGCATCGGTGGCGCCACCACCCTGCTCGCCCAGGACGACATCCTGGAGGCGTCCGGGCCGCGGCGGGTGTCCCCGCACACGATCCCGATGTTGATGCCCAACGGGCCGGCCGCCTGGGTCGGGTTGGAGTTGGGCGCCAAGGCCGGCGTGCACACGGTGGCCAGCGCCTGCGCGACCGGCGCGGAGGCGATCGCGCTCGGCCTGGACATCATCCGCGCCGGCCGGGCCGACGTGGTGGTGGCCGGCGGCACCGAGGCCGTGATCCACCCGCTGCCGATCGCCGGCTTCAGCTCGATGCGGGCCATGTCGACCCGCAACGACGACCCGGAACGTGCCTCCCGCCCGTGGGACACCGGCCGCGACGGCTTCGTCCTCGGTGAGGGTGCCGGCATCGTGGTGCTGGAGCGGGCCGACCACGCCGCGGCCCGGGGCGCCCGGGTGTACGCGCGCCTGGCGGGCGCCGGCATCACCTCTGACGCGTACGACATCGTGCAACCGCACGCCGAGGGTGAGGGCGCCATCCGGGCCATCGCCAAGGCGATCGCGGACGCGGACATCGCCAAGCAGGACATCGTGCACGTCAACGCGCACGCGACGTCGACCCCGGTCGGCGACATGCTGGAGATCGGCGCGCTGCACAAGGCGCTCGGCGACCACCCGGTGCTGGCCGCGACGAAGTCGATGACCGGTCACCTGCTGGGCGCGGCCGGAGCGTTGGAGTCGATCGCCACGATCCTGGCGATCCGCGACAGCGTCGTGCCTCCGACGATCAACCTGGACGACCCGGAGCCCGGGCTCAGCCTGGAGGTCGCCGCGCACAAGGCACGCCACATGGACATCCCCGCCGCGCTGAACAACGCGTTCGGCTTCGGCGGTCACAACGTGGCGCTGGTCTTCGCGCGGCCGTGAGACAGCGGCCGTGAGACAGCGGCCGTGAGCTGGCCGATCTGCGGATCACCGAAAGGGTCCCCTCTCGCGAGGGGGCCCTTTCGCGTGTTCAGCGTCGGTTGCGGGGGTGTTGCCGGGCGGTGCGCTCGTTGCCGTGGCGGTAGTTGCCGGTCCAGCGGGCCATCACCAGTTGCGGGTCGTCGTCGACCTCGGCGAGGAACTCCGCCGCGCGGGCGCCCCGCAGCGTGCCCGCCACCCGGCCGTGGTGGGTGATCACCACCGTGCCGTCGGCCCGCTGGTCGTACCGGAAGCCCTGCGCCTGACCCATGGGCGACACGCTGCCAGGGTGGCCGTGCCGGCGCGACCGGATTCCCGGGCCGGCGGCCTATTGCATAGACCGTGAATATAAAAGCGCTATGCTTTTGGCGTGAGTCGTCCAGACACTCCTCCTGGCACGTCCGCCGCCATCGGGGCGGCCCTCTACGGCCTGGCCACCAGGGCCGCGAGACGCCTACCCCGGGACATGAGCCTGACCTCTGCCGCCACCCTGGCGACCCTGGACCGGACGGGTCCGCGGCGCATCACCGATCTGGCCACGGTCGAGGGCGTCACCCAGCCCGCGATGACCACCCTGGTCCGGGTGATGGAGGAATCCGGCCTGGTCGAGCGGCGGGGCGACGCGTCCGACAAGCGGGTCACGCTGGTGTGCCTGACCGAAGCCGGCGCCTCCTATGTCCGGACGCGCCGCCAGGCGGGGATCCACGCGTTCGAGCGGTTGATCGGCCGGCTCACCGGCGACGAGGTCGAGGCGCTGGTGGCGGCCCTGCCGGCGCTGGAGCATCTGGCAGCGCTCGAAGGACAGGACCGCGAAGGGCCGAAGCGGTGACCGGGCAACCGATCGGCGGGGGCGCGCCGAAGGCATTCCCGGTGCCCCGCTCCGAGACGCGGCTGCTGGTCCCCGCCCTGATGTTCATCGCCCTGGTCGTGGCGGCGGTCGCCAGCCTCGGTACGCCGCTCATCACCAGCGTGGCGACGTCGTTCCACGTCTCGCTCGGCAGCGCGCAGTGGACGCTGACCGTCGCGCTGCTCAGCGGCGCCGTCGCCACGCCGGTCCTGGGCCGGCTCGGAGCCGGTCCACACCGACGGGCCACGATCCTCGCCACGTTGGCCGTCGTCGTCGCCGGCAGCGCGCTCACCGTGCTGCCACTGCCGTTCGCGTGGCTACTGACCGGCCGGGCGGCCCAGGGCGTCGGGCTCGGGCTCACGGCGCTGATGATGGGCGTGGCCCGGGACCACCTCCCCGAGGAGCGCGGCGCGGCCGTGATCGCTCTGATCTCGGTGGTCTCGATCATCGGCGCGGGCGTCGGCTACCCGCTGGCCGCCCTGCTCGCCGAGCTCGGCGGAGTACGGGCCGCCTACGGCCTCGGCCTGGTCGTCACCGCCGCCGCCCTCCTGACCGCGTGGCGCGCCATGCCCGAAGCTCCCGAAGGCCGGTCCGCCCACGTGGACGTGGCAGGCGCGGTCGTCCTGAGCGCTGCGCTGCTCCTGGTGCTGTTCCTCGCCGGTGAGCGGAACCTGTGGAGCAGGCACCTCGCCGTGGCGGCGGGCCTCGCCGTCGTCGCGGTGGTGCTGCTCTGCGTCTGGGCCGTCATCGAGCTGCGCAGCCCGACGCCCCTGGTCGATGTGCGGGCGGTACGGCACCCGGCGGTCGCCGGGGCGAATCTCGCCATGTTCGTCGCCGGGATCGGCATGTACCTCCTGCTCACGCTCATCACCCGGTACGCGCAGACGCCGCCCGGCGTCGGCTACGGCTTCGGGCTGACGACCTTCGTCGCCGGGCTGGTCCTGATCCCGTTCTCGGTGCTGGGGTTCGTCGCCGGCAAGCTCACGCCGCGGATCCGCACGCGGGTCGCCGACCCCCTGCTCCTGGCCGGCAGCGCTGTCGTGGTCGGCGTCGGGTTCACCCTGTTCGCGGCGGCCCGGTCGAACCTGGCCGAACTGTTCGCGGCGATGGGCGTGCTCGGCTTCGGCGTCGGCGGCTTCTCGGCCGCGATGCCCGGTGTCATCCTGGCCGCCACTGTCAGGAGCGAGACGTCGAGCGCCATGAGCTTCAACTACGTCGTCCGCAGCGTCGGGTACTCCCTGGGCAGCGCTGTCGGCGGCCTGGTCCTCGCCGCGGGCACCCGCCCCGGCCACCTCTTTCCCGACGACCGCGCCTACCGCACCGCGGCGATGGTCGGGATCGGCGCCATGGCGATCGCGACGCTGACGAGCCTCGCTCTCGCCCGGCGACGCTCGGCCACGACCAACACGTGAGTCGGACGCACTCCCCCACCACAGGAGGTTCCATGCTTAAGGGCTACTGGGTCAGCGCCTACCGCACCATTTCCGACCCCGAGAAGCTGGCCGCCTACAACGAGCTGGCCGGTCCCGCTGTCCGGGCCGGGGGCGGTCGGGTCCTCGTCCGTGGCGGTCGGATCGCCGCGTACGACGCCGGAATCGCCGAGCGTACGGTCCTGATCGAGTTCGACAGCTTCGAGCAGGCCGTCGCGGCGCACGAGAGTGCGGCCTACCAGGAGGCGCTGGCCGCACTCTCCGACGGCGTCGAGCGCGACTTCCGCATCGTCGAGGGCATCGACTGACCGAGTCGCGGTCGGATCTCCTGCCGGTGCCGTCAGCTCTTGCAGGTGGTGGCCGGCAGTCCGGGCACCACCACCGGTGACCGGCCACCCGGGCGGGCCTTGCCGGCCAGTACGGCGGCGAGCGCGGTCATCGACGCCCGGCTGGAGGAGTACGTGGCCAGCAGCGTCGGCGACTTGGCCTTGGCCAGCACGTACGGCGTGTCCATGGCGACGGTGACCGCCGCACTGGCGCTCAGGTCCTTCTCCCCGTCGCCGTAGCCGACCAGGTGCACCACCGTCCCGCCGCTCGGCTTCACCGTCACGCCGGCCGCGGTCAGCGCGGCGGTGAGCGCCGCCCGGGTGCCGTCCCGGCCGCCGGAGGAGGTGACGGCGACGGGGCCGTGCACCGCGCCGCCGCAGGCCCCCCGCAACACGGTGACCGCTCCGGCGGCCAGCGCGTCCGCCGCCGCCCGGTGCGCCGGGGTGTTGAGCGTGGACATCGGCTCGGCGGGTCCCGCCGCCAGCCGGAACTTCATGGTCAGGATCCGGGTGACCGCGTCGACGAGCCGGGCCCGGGGCAGCGACCCGCCACGCAGGGCGGCGAGCAGCCCGTCGTACGCCTGACCGACGTTCGGGGTCATGAGGATCAGGTCGTTGCCGGCGTTCAGCGCGCGGACGGCGGCCTCGCCGGGTGCCCACCGCTTCGCCGGCGGCATGTTCATCCCGTCGGTGATCACCACGCCCTTGAAGCCGAGCTGACCACGCAGCACGTCGGTGAGCAGCTTGTGGGAGAAGGTCGCCGGGGTGCCGGGGTCGATGGCCTGCACGTCCAGGTGGCCGGACATCACGGCCATCGCGCCCGCGTCAAAACCGGCGCTGAACGGCGGCCACGCGCCGCTCTGCAGCGTCGCCGCGGACTGGGTGAGCACCGGCAGGTCCTTGTGCGAGTCGTCCGCGCTGTGGCCGTGCCCCGGGAAGTGCTTCAGGGTGGCCGCGACGCCGCTGGCCTGTAGGCCCCGGACCGCGCCGCCGACCTGCGCGGCGGCGATCTTCGGGTCGGCGCCGAACGACCGGGAGCCGATGACCGTGCTGCGGGTTGCCAGCACGTCGGCGACCGGGGCGAAGTCGATGTTGATGCCCATCGCGGCGAGTTCGGCGCCGGCGGCCTGCCAGGCGGCCTCGGTCAGCTTCGGGTCACCGGCGGCACCCGCCGCGAGGGCGCTGGGCAGGATGGTGACGCCGTCGGTGACGCGGGTGACCACGCCGTACTCCTGGTCGGTGCCGATCAGGAAGGGCGCCGGGCCGGCGGCCAGCCGTCCGGCGGCCCCCCGCAGCCCGGTGGTCAGGTCGTGGACCTGCTTCGGGTTGTCGACGTTTGTCGTCTCCTGGTTGCCCTTGGTCGGGTCGTCGGCGCTGAAGCCGACCAGGATGAGCCCGCCGAGCCGGTACTTGGCGATCATCTCGGCGGGGGTGTCGACGCCGGCGAGCGCCTGGTTGCCGGCCGCCGAGCCGGTGGAGACCTTGGTGGCCGAGTCGCCGTACGCGTAGGGCATCAGCACCTGCCCGACCAGGTCCTCGTCGGAGAGCGTCGCGACCAGCGCGGCGGCCCGCGCGGCCGGGTCGTCGGTCGGCGGCGAGGCGGGTGCGCTCGGGGCCGCCGACGCGCCGGTCGGGCCGGGCGTCGGGTCGGGACGATCCGGGGTACCCGAGCAGCCGGAGACGATCAGGGCGGTCAGGGCGGCGACGGCGACACCTGCGTGTCGCGGGCGAATCGGCACGCCGACCATCCCACCAGTTCCCCCTTATCGGGGCAACTTGACCTTACCGGTCGCCAGCGTGAGGGTGACGCAACACCCAGGTCCGCAGCGCGTGCGGCCCCGCCGTCAGCCGACTCGGGTGAGCAACGTCACCGGTGCGCCGTCACCGGCGTACCGGTAGGGCTCCAGGTCCGCGTCCCACGCGGTGCCGAGCGCCTTGTCAAGGGCGTGCGACAACGCCTCCGGGGCACGGGCGGAGGCCATCAGGGTCCGCAGCCGGTCCTCGCCGAGCTGGATGTCACCGGCCGCCCCGACGGTGGCCCGGAACAGGCCACGGGCCGGCACGTACATGAAACGCTCACCGTCGACGCCGGGACTCGGCTCCTCGGTGACCTCGAAACGGATCATGGGCCACTGCCGGAGGGCAGCAGCCAGCTCGGCGCCCGTTCCCGGACGGCCGGTCCACCCACACTCGGCCCGGCGGGCGCCGGGGTCGACGGGCTGAGCCGTCCACTGCAGGTTGACCGGCGCGGCTAGGACGCGCGCGATCGCCCACTCGACGTGCGAGCACACGGCGAGCGGGGTCGAGTGGACGTATACGACGCCACGCGTTGGCACGGTGACCTCCCGGAGAGCGAGGTGCGTCTTCCCCTACGACCTCGTCCACCCGAGTGGTTGCTGCAACACATGATGACTCGTGTGACGGATGGTGCGCCAGAGAATCGGAAAAAACGCCACCCGGAATAGCCGGACGGGTGGTCTCCGTTGCCTCTCAGGACACCGCGACGACCAGCCTGATGTCGTGGTCATGTACAGTTCCATCGGCGGCTTCTGCCGCGTTCCACCTCTGCGGGCCGACGCAGTGTCACCCGCACACAGCCCCCGGACGTCCAGTCCTCCCGTACGTCTTGCAAGGAGTACCTCCGTGGCGAGCAACACCTCTAAGACCGCGCGCGCGTCCGTCCGGGCCGGCCAGGCTGGCCAGGGTGGCGCCCTCAGCGTGCTGGGCGAGTTCAAGTACCTCATCCCGCTCAACGGCGGCAAGCACGCCTACGTGCGTAACCTGACCAACGGCAAGACCGCGCACCTGCGTACCGACTCCGACGCGTTCGTCGAGGAGATCCGGGCGCTGGCCGCCGCCGGCCACGCCGCCAAGATCCGGGCGGAGATCAACAACCTGGCCACCGTTCACCCGAACGACGGCTGGGAGGCCACCGAGAAGCGTCTGGTCGCGGCCGGCGTCTTCGAGGGCTGAGCCCTCCCCCACCGCACCACCGACCGCCCGCCGGGAGTTCCCGGCGGGCGGTCGTTCGTTTGTCAGGACGCTTCGAGCAGAGCAACCTCGCCGGTGCTCAGGTCGTAGAGGCCGCCCACCACGGCCACCCGGCCGGTGGCCACCGGCCCGGCCAACAGGTCGTCGACGCGCAGCGCGTCCACGGTGCGCCGGACGTGTCGGCGGACCGTGAGCGCGAGCACCGCCGGATCGTCGAGCCCCACCTCGACGACCGCCGGGGCGATCTCGTCGACCAGGTGGGCCAGCGACCCACCGGGGCGCTCGCCGGTGCGCAGGGCGTCCACGGTCGCGCCGACCGCACCGCAGCGCTCGTGCCCGAGCACCATGACCAACGGCACGCCGAGCTGCCCCACCACGTACTCGATGGAGCCGCACACCGCCCGGTCGAGCACGTGCCCGCCGGTGCGGATCACGCAGATCGCCCCGAAGGTCTGGTCGAAGATCGCCTCCAGCGGCACCCGCGAGTCGATGCAGCCGAGGACCACCGCGTACGGCTGCTGGTCTCCGGAGGCGGCCGCCGCGGCGGCGGTGACGTCGTGCCCGTGGATCGGCTGGCCGCTGACGAACCTCCGGTTGCCGCCGAGCAGGTCGGCCAACGCGGCCCGGGGCGTGCCGCCGGCCTGCCGTCCCCGCCCCCCGGACCCGCCCGTCGGCGGAACCGGCGTCGCCCGCGCCGACTCCATGCCGTTCAGCTTGGCCCGCCGGCGCACGGCCAGGGGCGGGGTCGGGAATGTTCGCCCGACCGCGATTGGCGTGGCGTCCCGACGGGTAGCCGGTGTTACCGCCGGGTATCGGAGGTACGGGTGATGCCGGGGCGAGCCTGGGAGGTGGCGATGCCGGAGCGACTCGAAGTCGGTATGCCCGACGGCGTACGGCTGCACGTCGAGACCACCGGTCCCGTGCACGCCTCGGTGACGGCGGTCCTCCTGCACGGCTGGACGCTGGACGGGCGCAGCTGGCACCGGCAGCTCGACGCGCTCACGTCGTCCTTCGGCGACTCGGTGCGGGTGGTCACCTACGACGCGCGGGGTCACGGCCGGTCGAGCTGCATGGCGCTGCCCACGGCCACCCTGGCCCAGCTCGGCGACGACCTGGCCGCCGTCCTCGACGCGGTCGCGCCGAGCGGTCGGGTGGTTCTGGTCGGGCACTCGATGGGCGGAATGACGATCATGGAGTACGCGCACCGCCACCGGGAGCACTTCGCCGCGCGTACGGCCGGACTGGTCTTCGTCTCGACCACCGCCGAGGGGCACACGCACACCGTGTACGGGCTCTCGCCACGCATCGCCCGGCTGATCCGGCTCGCCGAGACGACCGGTGCCGGCGTGCTGGCCCGCTGCGGCTCGTGGCGAGCGCCCCGGGCGCTGCTCAACGCGCTGCAGCCGAGCATCCGGTGGATGCTCTTCGGCGACCGCTGCGATCCCTCCGACATCCGGTTGGTCACGTCGGCGGTGGCCCGCGCCTCGCTGCGCTCGATCGGCGGTTTCCGCGCCTCGATCGGCGCTCAGCGCCGGCTGGACACCCTCGCCGCCCTGGCGCACCTGCCGGCCGCCGCCCTGGTCGGTGACCGGGACCGGCTGACCCCGCCGCCGTGCGCCGAGTCGATCGCCGCCGTCCTGCCGGCCACCGAGCTGACCGTCTGCCCGGGCGCCGGCCACATGCTGATGATGGAGCGTCCGATTGAGGTGAACGCGGCCCTGACCGGCGTCCTGGGCCGGGTGCTCGCCGCACCCTCGCCGCACGGGCCCGGCCCCAGCGCCGCACCCTCGCCGCACGGGCCCGGCCCGAACGGCGCACCCCCGCCGCACGGGCCGGTCGTGAGCGCCGTCGCGGCGGGTCGCTGAGCACGTTCGCGCACCTCGGGCGCGGCGGGTCGGGTCGGGGGCCGTACCCTTCTGCGGTTGGCCCGCGCGGTTCGCGCCGCTTGCCGGCGACATCGAAGGAGCGTGCGTTGACCGACCAGACCGCCCTGGAGCAGGAGATCGCCGTCGAGCAACGGCACCTCGACCGGGTGTACGCCCGACTGGCCGAGCTACGGCAGTCGGCGGTGCGCGCCGAGCGGGACGGCTACCGGATGGCGCGGGTGGGCACGTTCGGCGCGCTCGTCGAACGCGACGCGATGGTCTTCCACGCGGCTCAGCGGCGGCACACCCTCGACGCCGAACACGAGGGCCTGGTCTTCGGCCGGCTGGACCTGCGCGACCGGCAGGTGCTGCACGTCGGGCGGCTCGGCATCCGTGACGAGGACGCCAGCACCCTCGTCGTCGACTGGCGGGCGCCGGCCGCGTCGGCGTTCTACCAGGCCACCCCCGCGCAGCCGCTGGGCGTGGTGCGTCGCCGCACCATCCAGTCCCAGCGGGAGCGGGTCACCCGCATCGAGGACGACCTGCTCGATCCGGAGGCGGCCCCGGAGGGGATGACGGTCGTCGGTGACGGCGCGCTGCTGGCCACCCTCTCCCGGGCCACCGGTCGCGGCATGCGCGACATCGTGGCGACGATTCAGCGGGAGCAGGACGAGGCGATCCGGTCGCCCGGCTCCGGGGTGACGATCGTCGCGGGCGGCCCGGGGACCGGCAAGACGGCGGTCGCCCTGCACCGGGCGGCCTTCCTGCTCTACTCCGACCGCAGCCGGTACGCCGGTGGCGGCATCCTGGTGGTCGGGCCGTCGACCGTCTTCGTCGAGTACATCGCCTCGGTGCTGCCGTCGCTCGGCGAGGACACCGCGACCCTGCACTCGCTGGGCACCCTGTTCCCGGGGATGACGGCCACCCGAACCGACCCGCCCGAGGTGGCGGCGGTGAAGGGCTCGCTGCGCATGCGCCGGGTGCTGGAACGGGCGGCCCGCGACGCGGTGCCGGGGGCTCCTGGCGAGCTGCGCCTGCTCTACCGGGGCGGGCTGCTGCGGTTGGACCGCCGCGAGCTGGACGCGATCCGGGACCGCGCGCTGCACCGGGGCGCCCGGCGCAACGAGGTTCGCCGCGCCGGCTTCGACGGTGTCTTCGCCGCGCTGTGGGCGCAGGCCCGGCGCGTGAACATCGGCCGGCTGCCCGAGCAGCGGGCCTTCGAGGACGAGATCGCGGAGCGGCCGGAGTTCCGGGAGTTCCTCAAGGCCTGGTGGCCGCGCCTGCACCCCCGGCACGTGCTGGGCTGGCTGGCTCGACCGGATCGGCTGCGCCGGTACGCCGGCGGGATCCTCTCCGGCGCGGAGATCCGGCTGCTCGGCACGGCGTACCAGAGTCTGGACAGTGCGGGCCTGACCATCGCGGACGTGGCGCTGCTCGACGAGCTGGACGCGCTGCTCGGCAAGCCGGTGAAACCGGCGCGGGCCCGGCGCGACCCGTTCCAGCTCGCGGGCGGCGTTCGTGAGCTGAGCACCGCGGCCGACCGGCAGCGGGCCGCCCGCGCGGCGGCCCGGGAGCGGCCGGAGGACTACCGGGAGTACGCGCACGTGGTCGTCGACGAGGCGCAGGACGTCTCGCCGATGCAGTGGCGGATGATCGGTCGGCGTGGGCGGTTGGCCTCGTGGACGGTGGTGGGCGACCCGGCGCAGACCGCCTGGACCGGTGACCCCGAGGAGCTGACCCGCTCCCGCGACCAGGCGCTGGGCCGGCGCAAACGGCACGAGTTCACGCTCACCACCAACTACCGCAACTCGGCGGAGATCTTCGCGGTGGCGGCGGCGGAGATCCGCCGGCTCTATCCGGACCTGCCCCTGCCGAGGGCCGTCCGCTCCACCGGCGTCGACCCGGTCGAGCTGGTGGTGCCGCCCGCCGGGCTCCAGGCCGCGGCCGTACAGGCGGCCACCGGCCTGCTGGGCGAGGTCGACGGCACGGTCGGGGTGATCACGCCGGTCACCCGCCGCGACGAGGTCGCCGGCTGGCTCGACGCGCTCGGCGCGACGCGCTTGCAGGTGGTGACCAGCCTGGAGGCCAAGGGCATGGAGTACGACGGGGTCGTGCTGGTCGCCCCCAGCGAGATCCGGGCCGATCCGGGCTCGGGTGTACGCACGCTCTACGTGGCGCTCTCCCGGGCAACCCAGCGGCTCACCACCGTCGACCCGACCGGCTGACCGTCGGGTTGGCGCGCCCAGGGGCCGGCCCTCGCCCTACACTTGCACACATAGCGATGTGAGCATACATTTGACCGGGTCCCGGGCGACGTCGGAGGGTGGGTCTCGTGGGAGCAGGACATGACCACCACCACGGGTCGGTCGCCAACGCCGCCCACCAGCATCGCGGACGGCTCTGGGCGGCCTTCGGACTGCTCGCTGCCCTGATGGTGGTCGAGGCGGTGACCGCCTTCCACACCGGCTCGCTGGCGCTGCTCTCCGACGCCGGGCACATGTTCACCGACGTACTCGGCATCGGGATGGCGCTCGCCGCGATCACCGCCACGCGGCGGGCCACCGGCGACCCGCAACGCACCTTCGGGCTCTACCGCCTCGAAGTTCTCGCCGCGCTGGCCAACGCCGTCCTGCTCTCCGGCGTGGCGGTCTACGTGGTGATCGAGGCGATCGGCCGGTTCGGCGACCCGCACCGGGTGCTCAGCGGTCCGATGCTCACGGTGGCCATCCTCGGCCTGCTCGCGAACGTGGTCGCCTTCGGGCTGCTGCGCGCCGGCGCCCGGGAGAGCATCAACCTCCAGGGCGCCTACCTGGAGGTGCTGGGCGACCTGCTCGGCTCGCTCGGCGTGATCGGCGCTGCGCTGCTCATCGCCGTCACCGACTGGTGGTGGGCCGATCCGCTGGTCGCGGTCGCGATCGGCGTGTTCATCCTGCCGCGCACCTGGCGGCTGGGGCGGGCCGCCGTACGCATCCTCGTGCAGGCCGCCCCGGAACACCTCCAGGTCACCGCCGTGCACGACCGACTGGCCGCGGTGCCCGGCGTGGTCGAGGTGCACGACCTGCACGTCTGGACGCTCACCTCGGGCATGGAGGTGGCCTCCGCGCACCTGACCATGGCGCCCGGCGCGGAGGTCGGCGCGGTGCTCACCGCGGCGCGTACCGCCCTGCGGGACGACTTCCGCATCGAGCACGCCACGCTGCAGACCGAACCCGGTGCCGCCCCGGGCGCCTGCGGTTCCGTCGAGTGGTGACCGTCATCCTTCGCGATGGTGCCGGCACCTTCCGTCACATCGGCTGCACAGACCCCACCAGCACCGGTAGGCTCTGTCCCGGCCACCACCCGGCGGCGCCTCCCGGCGCCGGTGGCGGCCGTCGCCTAATCGCCCGACAGGGCGAACCGGGGAACCATGTTCCTGGGGTGCATCCGCGTCAGCGGTAGGGATCTTCCGTCCCGAACCCGTCAGCTAACCCGGTCGGCGGCTGACGGAAGGACATGCGTAGTGGCACCAGCACGACCACCCGCCGCCCGGCTTGCGGCACTGATCGTCATGATGGTCACCCTCGGCGTCGCGCTTCCGGTCGGCGCCGCCACCGCCGCTCCCCCCGCCGGCCTGCGGGCCGCCGCCGCGCCCGACGGCGACGAGGAGGGCGGCACCCCGGCGCTACGGGCCCAGCTCGAGGCGGCCAGCAAGGGCTACCTGGACGCGAAGCGCGCGCTGGACACCTCCATCCAGCGGCAACAGCAGCTCGCGGTCAAGCTGAAGGACACCGAGGCCGAGATGACCGTACGCAACGGCAAGGTCGGCGAGATCGCCGGCGTCGCGTACCGCACCGGCCGACTCAGCACCGTCTCGGCCCTGCTCAACAGCAACACCCCCGAGGGCTTCATGGACCGGGCGGCCGCCCTCGACGTGGTGGCCGCCAACGAGGACCGGGTGCTGCGCGACCTGCACGCCACCCGGGACGAGGCGAACCGCACCCGCGTCGCCCTCGACGGCGAGATCCGGGAGCAGCGTAAGCAGGTCGAGGTGATGGCCAAGCGCAAGGAGCAGGCCGAGCGGGCCCTGACGGTCGCCAACGACAAGGCACGCGCCAGCGCCGCCGCCGACACCGACACCGGCTCCAACCGTGGCACCTCCACCGCCAACGCCCAGCCCGCACCGCGCAACTCCGACGGCTCCTGGCCATCCGAGTCGTGCAGCATCAACGACCCCACCCCGGCCAGCGGCTGCATCACCCCCCGCACCCTGCACGCGCTCAACCAGGCCAAGGCCGCCGGCTTCACCCGGTACGTCTCCTGTCACCGCAACGGCGGCTCGGGCGAGCACCCCAAGGGCCGGGCCTGCGACTTCGCCGCGCAGAAGGGTGGCTTCGGCGGCATCGCCACCGGCGGCGACAAGACGTACGGCAACAACCTGGCCGCGTACTTCATCCGCAACGCCGACCGGCTCGCGGTGCTCTACGTGATCTGGTTCAAGCAGATCTGGCTACCCAGCAGCGGCTGGAAGTCGTACAGCGGGGGGAACGGCGACCCCTCCAGCGACCACACCAACCACGTGCACCTGTCGGTGTACTGACCACCGACGCCGTCCGGGGTACGTCAGCGGGCGTACCCCGGACGTCGTCGCTGGTCGGACGACCACGCGGGGTCGGGCCGGGAGCATTCGGGTATGCCGCGAATCGCGCCCCGCACGCGCAAGGCCCTGCTCACCCTGCACCTGGTCACCTCCCTCGGCTGGCTCGGGGCCGACCTGGTGCTACTCACCCTCGGCATCGCGGCACAGCGCGGCGCCGACCCGGCCGTGGTCTACCCGGTCGCCGGGCTCGTCGGCACCGTGCTCTTCGCGCCGCTGAGCGTGCTCGTGTGGCTCGTCGGTGTCGCCAGCGCGCTGCTCACCCCCTGGGGCCTGCTGCGCTACCGCTGGGTGGTGATCAAGCTCGTGATCACCACAGTGATGGTCGGGCTGGTGCTGTTCCTGCTCACGCCGAACCTGCGGCACGCCGCCGCGCTGGGCGCCGCGCTACCGACGCGGGACCGCGCCGACCTGGTGATCGCGCCCGCGGTGTCGACCAGCCTCATGATCATCGCGACGGTCCTGTCGACGTACAAGCCCTGGGGACGCCGACCCGCCGGCGGCACGACGCGGGATCGCCCTGCGCGCCCCGTGACGCCACGTCACGCACCAATAAGGAAGTAGTGGGCGCGGGACCGAGGGCTCACGGCGCGGGGTCGTCGAGGGCCGCGCCGAGGCGCGCGGCCAGGGCGAGGTGGGCGGCGCGGGCCTGACCGAAGGCGTACCGGAACAGGGGTGTCGGCGCGCGCAGGGTGATGTCGACGTCGATGCGGACCAGACCGTCCGGCTCGGCGCGCAGCCGGGTGTGGTTGCGAACCGTGGTGGCGGGCCACTGGCGGGCCACGGTGACGATCTCGTCGGGCTCGCTGACCAGCACGTCCGCGTGGTACGTGGTGCGAAAGCGCAGCGGGCCGGCGACCAGCCTGTCGTTGATCGTGTAGCTGGCGCGGGCCCCCGGGCGGGGCGGCACCTCGCGCACCCGCACGATCAGGGGATGCAGTTCACCCTGACGGGTCAGGTCGCTCAACAGCGCCGCCGCCTCGGCGACTGAGCAGCGGGCCTGGACGGTGTAGCTGAAGGTATCGCTGCCGAACACACCGTCTCCCGACGTCGCTGGTCGCACGATCGTCCCGTACGCCGCCCTGGGCTGGCAACGGCCGGACGGACTGGTGCTGTCCCTCGGGGTCGACGTGGTGCTCTGCGCCGCCTCGTTGCAGGAGCCCGGGCAGGCCGCGCAGCCCGGCACCGACGTGGCGTTGCTGGCCGCCGGCTACGCGTCGGTCACGGCGATCCGGGCAGTCACCGAGGTGACCGACGTGGACCTGACCGGTCCGGACGCGCAGGCCTGACGGTGGCCGCCCGCGCCTCAGGCGCCGGGAAGCACCTCGGGGGTGGCGGCCCCGGCGAAGTAGGGCTCCGGTGCGCCGAAGAGACCGAGCAGGCCGGTCACCCAGAGCTGACGGTGCACGAACCGGCTCGGCTCGGTGACGACCAGCTTGACGCCACTGACCTCGGCGGTCTGGAAGCCGGCGACCATGGCGCTGATGCCCACGGAGTCGATGAAGGTGACCAGCCTCATGTTCAGCTCGATGCGCAGCGGACGGCTCTTGGCCAGCACCTCCGCAATCGCCTCTCGCACCTCGTACGCTGTGTCGACGTCGATCTCACCCCGCGGGGCGATCTCGACGACACCACCGGACAGGACCGACTTCACGATCGACAGGCTCACGCGAGCACCTCCACCCGCCCGTCCCCCGGGCGCCTCATCAGTACGCGGGCCGCGACCGAGAGTATTCCTCCAACGGCCTCGGTCGCCACCCCTCGGGATGAGCAATTCACGGATCCGAGCGGACAAAGTCGCCCATATCCCCACTTTTCGGCATCTGATCATTCAATACTTTTCGTTATCTGATCAGTCGACGATCGGTCGGAACCGACGCGTCGCCGGACCAGGGTAGCGGTCGCGGTCCGGCAGGCCCGACATCCGTGCCGTCCCGTACGCCCGCCCCGCGTGGGACCGGCGTGTCGCGCCAGCGGTCCCGGCCCGACCCGCCAGCGTGGTTGCCGACGCTTCCTAGCATCGGCCCGGAACACCCACCGTGACGGAGAGGACCTTCGATGATCAAGCGACTGGCCGGGTTGGCCGGCGTCGGTCTGCTGCTCGCCCTCGTACTGGCCTGCGGTTTCGGCGGCGGAGACGACGACGATGACGATGACGACGATTTCGCACGCGGCGTGGCCGCGGTGGCGGTGCGCTGACCCCCGACGGGTGCGCCACTCGGGGCCGGGTTTGCGCGCCACCGGCCCGGGGCACTGCGCAGTCAGCGAACCGTGTCGCGCTGGACGGACGCCGAGGTCCGAAGTGGCCGGCGGCTTCGGCACCTGAGGAGGTAACCACGATGTTCGGAACCAACCTACTGGACCGGCGAAGTAAGCCGGAGCGGATCGCGGACCAGGCGTGGGAGCAGCTGCTCTCCGCCGTCAGCTCCGCGGGCGACAGCGTCCGGGACACCGCGCGGTCGGCCCGTCGCAGCAGCGGCGACCTCGCCGACGGCGCCGGTGACCTGGTGGGCTCGGCGGCGGAGGAGGCACGGCGTCGCGCGGCGCGCGCCTTCGACGCGCTCGCCGGACGCCAGCCGGCGCTGCCGTGGACGCTGCTGATCGGCGCCGCGCTGGTCGGCGCGGCGGTCGGCTGGGCCGTCGGCTCCGCCGCTCGCGCCGCCGGCAGTCGAGACGACCGCGCGGTGGACGACGTCGAGTTCGTCGACGTCGACCGCCCCAACTCCCCCGTCGGCCTGGACGACTAGCCACCGGTACACCGAGCGGGCCCCGTCGACATCGCGTCGGCGGGGCCCGCTCGCGTACCGGTGGCGGTGCTGGGCGGAATGTGCGCCCGGTCCGCCGGGGTGCCGGACCCCTCAGGCAACCCCGGCGGACCGGTGTTCTCGGGTGGCCCGGACGACGCCGGGCCACCGGGTCAGCGACTCGTGCAGCTCACCGAGGCCGGCGGCGAGTTGGTGCCGGTCCAGGAACCGAGGAAGCCGATCGTGGTGCTGGCCCCGGGGGCGAGCGCGCCGTTCCAGCCGCTGTCCACAACCGAGACGACCGCCCCGGTCTGGGTGTGGGTGCCGCCCCAGAGCTGGCTGACGCGCTGGCCGTTGGGGAACGTCCAGCCGAGCGTCCAGCCCGCGATGGGCCTGGTGCCGGGGTTGCTGACCACGACCTCGGCCTGGAAACCGCCCGTCCACGAGCCGGTCACCCGGTAGGTCGCCGCGCACCCACCAACCGGAGGCGGCGTCGTCGGAGGGGGCGTGGTCGGAGGGGGCGTGGTCGGAGGGGGCGTGGTGGGAGGGGGCGTGGTCGGAGGGGGCGTGGTCGGAGGCGGCGTGGTCGGAGGCGGCGTGGTGGGAGGCGGCGTCGTCGGCGTGCCGCCGGTGCGGTCGGCCACCAGGATGCCGCGACCGTTGGTGCCCAGGTAGACCCGCCCGTAGACCCGGGGATCGCCGGTCAGCGCCTCGGTCGGGTTGCCGTACTGGTGACGGTCGTCGTTGATGCGTACCCACGTCGTGCCGCCGTCGTCGGAGCGGTGTACACCGGGCTGGCCGTCCACCGTGCCGTAGAGGAAGACGGCGGGGTTGGTCCGCCCCGGCGCGGCCTTGCCGAACCCGACGTTGCCGGAGGCGCTGACGCCGCCCAGCTTGGTGAAGCTGGCCCCGGAGTCGGTGGACCGCCAGAGCCCGCCCGGACCGGCCAGCCACAGCTCGCCCGACTTGCCGGGCAACGCCTTGAAGCGCACGTCGGAGGTGGGCAGGCCGGTCGCCGCCGTCGCGGTGAAGCTCGCGCCGCCGTTGGTGCTCAGGTAGAGCCGGCCGCCGCTGAAGCCGTAGAACCGGTTGGGGTCGACCCGGTCGGATTCGATCGTCGCGTTCGCCGGGATGCCCGTGGACGGCGCCCACGAGTTGCCGAAGCCGACCGCGTAGACGACGCGTTGGCCCGCGTCGCCGGGCGACCAGACGAACCGGCTGCCGTCGGCCGCCGCGGCGACCGTGCCGCCGGCGTTGACGCCGGACGGCTCGGTGCCCTGGAACCAGGTGGCCCCGCCGTCGGTGGAGAAGGCGACGTGGCTGTCGTTGGGCCGGTCGGAGTCGGTGAAGTTGCCGGCCCGCACCAGCACGGCGGGCTTGCTCTCGGCGTAGTCCAGGCTCGTGGTGCTGGTGAAGACCGGCTGGGTGAAGAGCATCGACGGAATGGTGTCCAGGTCGGTGTGCCGGAAGCCGCCGACGTCGCCGAGCGCGCTGATCAGGGGTGCGCCGCTGGGTGGGCTGACCAGGTCGAGGACGGCCGTCTCCTCCAGGCCCCGGACCATCGGCCGGATCGTGAACTGACCGCCGGTGTCCCACTTGGTGAGGTCGGTGGTGCCGTAGATGGTGGCCCCGGTGCCGTACATCATGCGGTTGGAGTCGTGCGGGTCGATCTCCACCGACTCGTTCATCCAGCCCAGCTTGGGGGTCTCCTCGGGGGGCGCCGGGTTGGTGCCGAAGGTCAGCCAGGGCACCGAGCTGATGTCCATGGTGTAGCGCTTGGACCGCTGCGGGTAGCTGGTGAAGTCCCAGATGCGGGTCCAGCTCGCCCCGCCGTCAGTGCTGCGGAAGAAGATCGCGTCCGGCCACCAGGAGACCTGGGTGCCCACCATCAGCGTGTTCGGGTGCTGCCGGTCGATGGTCAGCCCGCTGTAGCCGAAGTAGTCGTCGCCGCTGGTGGAGGGGATCGGGCTGATCCGCGTCCAGGCCCCGGTGGACCGGGTGAACTTCCAGACGTCGCCCTTGCCGCCGTCGTACGGGCCGCCGGTGTCGCTGGTGGCGATGTAGAGGTGACCGCCGACCGGGTCGACGACGCCCTTGTGCGCCAGGTAGCCGGTGGGTTGCCCGGGAATCCGCGCCCAGGTGACACCACCGTCGGTGCTGCGGTAGACCGGGTTGTCCTTGTCCGCCACACCCACATAGATCGTCTGCGTGGTGGTGCCGGCGGCGCCGGTGCTCTTGTCGAAGCTGACCCAGGTGAGGCCCTGGTTCTGCCCGTTGTAGCCGTTCGGGTCGCTGGGGTCGGCCCGGTAGTTGCCGACGTTCGGGAAGGCGGTGACCTTGGCCCAGGTCGCCCCGAAGTCGGTGCTGCGCCACAGCCCGTTCCCGCCCTCGGCGGCGTAGTAGAGGGTGCTGTTGCGGTTGGGGTCCACGGCCAGCCGCTCGCCCATGCCCCGGCCCGGCATGTTGCCGCCGTTCTTGAACGGCAGCTCGGTGACCTGCCAGGTGGCGCCCTTGTCGGCCGAGCGCAGGATCGCGCCGTTGTTCGGATCCCAGCCGTTGGTGTACATGCCGACCGCCGCGTACACCCGGTTGGTCTGCACCGGGTCGGTGGCGATGCTGACCACGCCGTTGTAGCCCCAGCGGTCCGCGCCGACCCAGTCGAGCAGCGGCGTCCACGACTGGCTGGACTGCTCCCAGCGGTAGGCCCCGCCGATGTCGGTCCGGGCGTAGATCAGGTTCTTCTCGGTCGGGTTGAAGACGATGCCGGGCACGAAGCCACCGCCGCCGACCGGGACGTTGCGCCAGGTGTACGCCTCGGCGGCGGCCGGTGCCGGCGCCGATCCCGCGGCGGTGATCGGGACCGCCACGACGGCCGTGGCGACGGTCAGCGCCGCCACGACCACGCTGGTCAGTGATCTGGGCATCTGCGTTCCTCTCCGGGGGTGGGGGCCCGGGAGTCGGGATCGACCGGGGTGGCGTCGCGGCCCGGGGGACGAGCACGGCGGCGCGGGGACGGGTCGACCAGAAGTGGCGCGTCGGGGCCCGGGGGACGGACGACGACGCGGGGGGACGGATCGGAGCTGCCCTGGCTCCAACCACCCGACGCGAGGCTCCCGCGATCGAGGAACGCACTCACCCTAACCGATCCGACGCCGCTATGGAAGCGCTCCCAACACTGCTGGCGAGCCCGCCACGCACGCAGGTCCGCAGGGTGGCCCCACCCGCATCGGGTGAGGACGGGTAACCCGCCCGGCCGGCAGGATCGGACCTCGGCGGGCCGGTCACGGCCAACACCCGGTCCGCCAGGCACGCGAGCGGATGGGAGGGGCAGATGGCCATCGCGACGATCACGCGCACCGACCAGGACATCCAGTCCGCCGTCCTCGACGAGTTGACCTGGGAACCCCGGGTGCAGCCACACGAGATCGGCGTGACCGTGGCCGAAGGCGTCGTCACGCTGAGCGGACGGGTGGACAGCTACGCGAAGAAGTGGGCCGGCGAACGGGCCGCGCACCGCGTCGCCGGTGTCCGGGCGGTCGCCAACGACCTGACCGTGCAACTGGCCGGCAGCGACGAACGCGCCGACCCGGACCTGGCCGGCGCGGCCAGCGACGCCCTGGAGTGGGACGCGTTCGTACCCATCGAGAAGCTCCAGGTCACCGTCTCGGCCGGGTGGGTGACGCTGCACGGTGAGGTCGAGTGGGAGTACCAGCGCCGGGCCGCCGAACGAGCGGTGTGCCGGCTGACCGGCGTCCGTGGGGTCAGCAACGGCATCACCGTCCAGCCGAACGCGACGCCGGACGGCGTGAACCTGGCCGGGAAGATCGTGGACGCGCTGGCCCGGGCCGGCGCCACCGAGGCCGAGCGGATCACCGTCCGGGTGCACGGCGACACGGCGGTGCTCGCCGGGTTGGTGCACTCCATGCCCGAACGCGCCGAGGTCGAGCAGGTGGCCTGGTCCGCGCCGGGCATCCGGGAGGTCCAGAACCACATCGCGGTCGCCCCGGTGCTGCGCTGAGCGCGGGTACCACCCGGGACGGGTGAGTCCGTCTCACCCGTCCCGTCGGCAGGCTGGTGGCATGAGTGATCCGAACGGGCTGATCCAACCCGGGCACCCCGCCCCCGGCTTCACCCTGGCAAGCACTCCGGACGGGCGTCAGACCGGCCCCGAGCAGTTCCGGGGTCGGCCGGTCGTCCTGGTCTTCTATCCCGCCGACTGGAGCCCCGTCTGCGGTGACCAGATGTCGCTCTACCAGGCGGCGGCGCCGGTGTTCGAGCAGTACCAGGCCATGGTGCTGGGCATCTCGGTGGACAGCATCTGGTCGCACCGGGCGTTCGCCGAGAACCAGGGCATCACCTTCCCGCTGCTGTCCGACTTCGAGCCCAAGGGTGAGGTGTCCCGCCGGTACGGCGCGTACACCTCGCGGGGTGAGTCGGCCCGCGCGCTGGTGGTGCTCGACCAGGCCGGGACGGTGGCGTGGAGCTACCTGTCGGCTCCCGACGTCAACCCGGGCGCGGACGGGATCTTCGACGCGCTGGACAACCTGACCAACGAGCGGAAGGTGATGGCCCGATGACCACGCCACTGCAGGTCACCGCGCGGCTGCGCGAGCCGCTGACCGTCGAGGACCACGTCCGCGGGCCGTCCGACGCCGCGGTGACCATCATCGAGTACGGCGACTTCCAGTGCCGGTTCTGCGGTGCCGCGTACCCGAACCTGCACGAGCTGCTGCGCCAGCGCGCCGACACGGTACGGCTGGTCTACCGCTACTTCCCCATCGCCAATGTCCACCCGTACGCCGAGCGGGCCGCCGAGACGGCGGAGGCCGCCGCGGCGCGCGGCAAGTTCTGGGAGATGCACGACTGGCTGTACGAGCACCAGGACCAGTTGGACCCGGTGCACCTCTCGCTCGGCGTCGAGCAGCTCGGGCTGCCGACGGACGAGGTGAACGGCGAGGTGGACCGCCGGACGTACGCCGACCGCGTACGCCGGGACTTCGTGGGCGGGATCCGCAGCGGGGTCAACGGCACGCCGACCCTGTTCGTCAACGACGTCCGGCACGACGGCGGGTACGACCTGCCCGACCTGCTGGCCGCCGTGGACGCGGCGGCGAACGCCTGACCCGCTCCGCCGCTCAGATCAGCCGCAGCTCGCGCGCCCGCCGGACCGCCTCGCGCCGGCGGGTCGCGCCGAGTTTGCGGTAGATGTTGCGCACGTGCGTCTTGACCGTGTTGACCGACAGCGACAGCTCGCCGGCGATCTCCACGTTGGACAGGATGCTCTGCAGGTACCGCAGGATGGTCAGCTCCCGCTCGGTGAGCGGCTCGTCGAGCAGGCCGCCCGGCTCGACCGCCGGCCGGGCGGCGCCCTCCTCGACGCCCCGGACCAGGTCGCCGACCAGCGGGAAGTGCGCGGTGCCCGCGTCGAGGTGGGCGGCCAGCAGGTCCCGGACCGACGGTTGTGCCCGGGTGAACGCCCGACGGGAGCCCTGCGGGCCGGCCAGGTCGAGCACCTGTTCGAGGACCCGCCTGGCCCGTCGTCCGTCCCCGGCCCGTTCGGCGAGCACCGCCTCCAGCAGCCCGGCGTCCAGGCGTACCGACAGGGGCCAGGCTGCGGCCGGCGGCCCCTGCCAGTCCGGTAGGGCCCGCCCGGCGGCGCCGAGGTCGCCGGCCCGCAGCTCGACCCGGGCCAGAACCACGTCGAGCGCCGGGGTGGCCGGGTCGCCGGCGACGTCCGCGAGCAGGTCCCGGGCGGCGTCCAGGTCGCCCCGCTCGGCGCGGGCGTCGGCCTCGGCGGCCCGGAGCAGACTCGACAGTTCGGCGGCGGCCGGCTCGTCGGGCAGTGCCTCGCGCGCGCCCACGAGCAGCCGCTGGGCGGCGGCCGGGTCACCGGCGTCCCGGGCCAGACCCGCGCGGCACAGCGCGAGGACCGCCGCCGCCACCGGCTCGTCGCCGGGCTCGTCGGTGGCCGGTGCGGCCAGCGCGAGGTTCGCGGCGGCCTCCTCGGGCTGGTCGCGGTGCAGGGCCACCGCCGCCAGGGCCAGGTACGCGTAGCCGCAGTCGAGCCGGCAGGACCAGCCCCGGCAGGGCGGCATGCCCAGCGCGTCGTGCGCCGCCTGCTCCGCCGCACGCAGGTCACCGCGCACGGCGAGTAGTAGCGCGGTGCGGCTGGCGGCGACCAGCTCGGTACGCGGCCGGCCGGCCTCCCGGGCCGCCGCCCGGGCCCGGACGAACCGGGCGTCGGGCAGCCCGCCGGCGGACATCCCGACCAGGCCCAGCGCGGTCCCGGTGAACGCCCGCAGGTCGGCGTCCCCGGGCCGCGGGGCGTCGGTCAGCGGCCCGGCGGGCGGGCCGTCGGGTGAGCCGGCGGTCGGGGCGGCCGTCGGGCGGGTGCGCAGCAGTCGGGCTGCGGCCGCACGGGTCTGCGGCAGGTCACCGGCGAGCCGGGCCAGGGTCAGCTCCAGCGCGGTCGCCAACCGCAGGAACCGGTCCCGCCGTGGCGTCGGCAGCGCGTCCGCGTACGACGCGGCGGTGCGCAGGTGGGCGGTGGCGGCGCTCAGGTCGCCGGCGTACGCCCGCTCGGCGGCACTGGCGAGGGCCACCTCCGGATCGGCCTCGACCGCCTCCGGGGGCGCGGACGGCGGCGGCGGGCCTCCGACCGGGTCGTGGTCGTAGCGGGTCAGCTCCGGCCAGTGCGCGACGAACAGGTCGGCGGCCAGGTCCCAGCGGCCGGCGGCGAGGGCGTGCCGGAGGCCGTCGGCGGGTCGGCCCGCGCCGGCGTACCAGTCGGACGCCCGCGCGTGCAGCTCCCGCACCTCGTCGGCGGGCAGCCGGGCCAGCTCGGCGCGGAGCAGGTCGGCGAGCAGCGGGTCGCAGCGGTACCAGGGTGGTCGGCTGTCCTCCCGGCGTAACAGGCCGCCGGCCCCGGCCAGGTTTGCCAGCGCCTGCTCGGCGTCCGCGCGGCCGGTCAACGCCTCGGCCAGCTCGGCGCAGACGCTCTCGGCGAGGGCCGTACGACGCAGCAGGTCCCGATCGGCCGGGTCGATCGCGGCCAGCACCTCCTCGTGCAGGTAGCCGGCGATCTCCGGCTGGTCGCCGCCGAACTGCCCCACCCACCGTTCCGGGTCGGGCTGGCCGCGCAACGCCAGCGCGGCGATCCGCAGCGCGGCCGGCCAGCCTCCGGCGCGCTCGCGAAGCCGGTGTACGGCGGCGGCCGGCAGCGGCGCACCGTGCGCGGTCAGCAGGTCGGCCACCTCGTCGTCGGTGAAGGCCAGCTCGTCCGTGCCGACCTCGGTCAGCTCGCCGGCGAGGCGTAGGCGGTGCAGGGCCAGTGGCAGCCCGGCCCGCGCGCCGACCACCAGGCGCAGCCGCTGCTCGGAGTGCCGCAGCAGGAACTCCAACCCGCTCAGCGCGGCCGGGTCGGTGATCCGGTGCAGATCGTCCAGGACCAGCAGTACGGGTCGTTCGGCGGCGGCCAGCCCGGCCGCCAGCAGTTCCAGCTGGTCGGGGCGCGGCGGGCCGGTCGGCAGGGGGGCGACCAGGTCGTCGTCCGCCGCGCCGGTGGCCGTGCGCAGGGCCGCCGCCAGGTACGCCCACAGCCGGTCGCCGTCGTCGCCGACCTCCACCGAGACCCACGCCGGCGCTGGGGCGTCCTCGGGTTCGGTCAGCCGTACCCAGGAGGCGAGCAGGGTCGTCTTGCCCCACCCGGCGGGCGCGACAACCAGGGTGACCGGCCCGGCGCTGCCCTCGTCGAGGCGGCGCAGCAGGCGCGGCCGGGCCACCACCGGCTCGGGCGGCACGGTCGGCGTCAGCCGCGACGACAGCAGCGGACGCTGCTCCCCCGGCCGCACCGCCGCCGTGCCGACCCGTGCGGAATCCTGCTGTTCCGGCACCCGGCCCCCACCCCCACCGCCCGCGTTCCGCCCCCCGGTCGGCGAGCGGTTACCCGGCGGGGGCCGGTTCACCCCTTCCGGGCGAGCCCGCTTCACCCGGGCCCGACCGACGATCGGGGGACGTGGACCGGGAGGACCGATGGGACGCAGGAGACGGCTGGCACGGGCGGGATCGGCCCTCGGCGGCGGCGCGTTGGCCGGGGCGGCACGGCTGCTGCGCGTACCCCGGTGGCGTGGCCGGTCCGGCGCGGACCGCGACCTCACCGCGGCCGGGTGGGAGGTGGTGACCGTGGACCGCCCCCCGGAGCAGGTGCTTCCCGACGGCCGGTGGCCGGAGCCGTTGCGCCGCCTGGACGGCGTGGTGGAGGTGCGGGTGCGGCAGGCGCCGGGTGAGCGGGGCACCGAGCTGGCCGCCCGGCCACTGGCCCGTGCCGCCGCGACGGCAGGCCTCGCCGCCCACCTCGTCGGCGACGATCCGCGCCTGCTGGTCCGGCGGACCCTGCGCCAGGTGAAGCAGCGCGCCGAGGCCGGCGAGGTGCTGCGCGCGGACCGTTCGGCGCTGGACCGCCTGAGGGTCCCCGGGTGAGGGCGCTGTGCTGGGTGGCCGCCGACGAGCTGGCGGTACGCGAGGTGCCCGACCCGGAGTTGCGCAACGAGCGGGACGTCATCGTCCGCGTCCGCCGCAGCGCCACCTGCGGGGGTGACCTGCCCCTGCTGGCGGGGCGGGACCCGCTGCTGCGCGCCGGTGACGTGCTGGGGGCCGAGTTCGTGGGCGAGGTGGTCGAGGCCGGGCCGGCGATCCGGCGGCACCGGATCGGCGACCGGGTGGTGGTCGGCGCGGGCGTGGCGTGCGGCGGCTGCTGGTACTGCCGCCAGGGGCGGCACTCGTGCTGCGACAACTCCGCCGTCGACGTGCCGAGCGTCGATCCGGGCCGGGAACGTCCGGACGCCGGCTGCTTCGGCCGGCCCCGGGCGGCGGGCGGCTTCGCCGGTGGACACGCCGAGTACGTGCGGGTGCCGTACGCCGACGTCGGCGCGTTCCGGGTGCCGGACGCGGTCGACGACGACCGGGCGCTCTTCGCCGCCGACGCGGCGCCGACCGGTTGGCTCGCGGCCGAACTGGGTGAGGTACGACCCGGCGACGTGGTGGCGGTCTGGGGGGCCGGCGCGGTGGGCCAGTTGACCGCCCACGCCGCCGTGCTGCGGGGCGCGGCCCGGGTGCTCGTCGTCGACCGGTACGAGGAGCGCCTGCGGATGGCCGAACGGCACGCCGGGGCGGAGCCGCTGGACTACCGCCGGGCCGATGTGACGGCCGAGCTGCGCGAGCGCAGCGGTGGGCGGGGCCCGGACGTGTGCGTGGTCGCGGTCGGTCCGCCGCCGCCCCGCTCGGTCGTCGACCGGTTGGCCGGCGGTGGCCGCCCGGACCCGGTGCGCGAGGCGGTGCACGCCTGCCGCAAGGACGGCGTGGTGGTGGTGCTCGGCGGCACCGACGGGTCCGTCGACGGGTTCGCCCTGGGCACGGTCACCGACAAGCGGCTCACAGTGCGCGGGGCCCGCCGGCCGGACCTGCGGGACGTACCGATGCTGCTGCACCGGATGGCCCGCGACGAGCTGCGGACCGAGCACCTGGCCACCCACCGGTTGCCGCTCGCGGACGGCCCCTCGGGGTACGCGCTGTTCGCCGACCGCGCCGACGGCTGCATCCGGGTCGTGTTCACGCCGTGACCCGCCCTCGCCGGATCGGCGCGCGACGATGACCGGTGGCAGACTCGGAGGATGACTGGCGAGCGGGCGTACGACGTGGTGCTGTTCGGCGCGACCGGCTTCACGGGCGGGCTGACGGCCGAGTACCTGGCCCGGCACGCGCCGCCCGGGTTGCGCTGGGCCCTGGCCGGGCGGGACCCCGCTCGCCTGGCCGCCGTGCGGGACCGGCTCGCCGCGATCGAACCCGCGCTGGTCGACCTGCCGCTGCTGCACGCCGACGTGGGCGACGCCGGGTCGCTGCGGGTGGTGGCCGAGAGCGCCCGGGTGGTCGCCAGCACCGTCGGGCCGTACGTCCACCACGGCGAGCCGCTGGTCGCGGCCTGCGCCCGCGCCGGCACCGACTACCTGGACATCACCGGCGAGCCGGAGTTCGTCGACCTGATGTACGTCCGCCACCACGCCGAGGCGACCCGCACGGGCGCCCGGCTGGTGCACGCCTGCGGGTTCGACTCCGTCCCGCACGACCTGGGCGTCTGGTTCACCGTCAAGCACCTGCCGGCCGGCGAACCGATCACCGTGGACGGTTACGTGCGCGCCGGCGCCCGGTTCTCCGGTGGCACCTACCATTCCGCGCTCACCGCCTTCGCCCGGACCGGGCAGGCCAGCCGGGCCGCCCGCGCCCGCCGGGCGGTCGAGCCGCGTCCCACCGACCGCCGGGTCCGCGCGGTGCCCGGCCGGCTGGCCCGCTCGGCGGAGCTGGGCAGCTGGACCGTGCCGCTGCCCACCATCGATCCGCAGGTGGTCCGCCGGTCGGCCGCGGCCCGCCCGGAGTACGGGCCGGACTTCCGCTACCGGCACTTCGCGGCGCTGAAGCGGCTGCCGACGGTGCTCGTCGGCGCGGTGGGGCTCGGCGCGCTGCTCGGCCTGGTGAAGGTGCCGCCCACCCGGCGGTGGCTGCTCGGGCGGCTCGCCTCCGGGCAGGGGCCCAGCGCGCAGCAGCGGGCGTCGTCCTGGTTCCGGGTCCGGTTCGTCGGCACCGGGGGCGGGCAGCGCGTGGTCACCGAGGTCGCCGGCGGCGACCCGGGCTACGACGAGACAGCCAAGATGCTCGCCGAGTCGGCGCTCTGTCTGGCGCTCGACGACCTGCCGCCGACCGCCGGCCAGCTCACCCCGGTCACCGCGATGGGCGACGCGCTGCTCGACCGGCTGGTCCGCGCCGGGCTCACCTTCCGGGTGCTGAAACGGGACGAGGTCGCAGCCGGCTCGTCGGCGGCGGGAGCGACACGCGATGCGGCGGCCGGAGCGACACGCGACACGGCGGCGCGTGGGACCGGGCCGGCCGCTTGACCCTCAACCAGGTCGAGGGGGCAGGATGCCCGACGTGGTGAGCGACCTGCACAGCATCGGCGAGTTGGCCCGCGCCAGCGGCCTGACCGTCAGCGCGCTGCGCTTCTACGACTCGGCGGGCGTGCTGACGCCGGCCCTGGTCGACCCGGTGACCGGCTACCGCTGGTACACCGACGCGCAGGTCGCCCCGGCCCGGCTGGTCGCCGGGCTGCGCCGGGTCGGTATGCCGGTGCCCGACATCGCCGCCGCCGTCCGCGCCGAGCCGGCCGAGGTGCACCGGCTGCTCGACGCGCACCTGCGCCGGCTGACCGACGGGCTCGCCGACGCACGCCGTGAGATCACGCGGCTGCGTACCCTGGTCGATCCGGGCCCGGCCGTGGTGACCACGCTGCTGCTCTCCCACGCCGAGCTCACCGCCGCGCTCGACGCGGTGCGCTTCGCCGTCGGCGTCGACCCGGAGCTGCCGGCCCTGTCCGGGGTGCTGCTCGACGTCGAGCCGGACGCGGTGCGGTTGGTCGCCACCGACCGGCACCGCCTCGCGCTGGCCCGGGCCGGGGCCGCCGTCGACGGGCCGCCGGTGCGGGTGCTGCTGCCGGTGGACCTCGTCGACCGGCTGCGCCGGCTGCTGGACACCGACGACGGGCCGGTACGAATGACGGTGGCCGGGCCTGAGCTGCGGGTCATGGCGGCCGGCCGGACGCTCACGGGCGTCGCCCTGCCGTACGACTTCCCGGACTACCGGCGGCTGCTGCGCGAGGCGGTCGGCGTGCGGCCGGCCGCGTACCGCATCCCGGTGGACGTGGTGGCCCTGCGCGCCGCGCTGCGCGACCCGGCCGCACCCACGCTCGCCCGCGAGTACGCGGGCACGCCGCTGGCGGTCTCCGTCCTGGGCCTCGACGAGGCGGGTGGCCTGCGGCTGCTGCACCCCACCGAGCTGACCGGGCTGCCCGCCGATCCGAACGGCGAGCTGCGGTTCGGGGTGAACGGCGCGTACCTGCTCGACGCGCTGGACGCGGCCGGCGGCCCGCAACTGGTGCTGGAGCTGGACGGGCCGATCGCCCCGCTGGCCGTACGCCGCCCGGACGACGAGGACACCTTCTCCGTCCTGATGCCGATCCGGTTGTAGAAACCCCTCGCGCTCCCCGTCCCCGGGTGGAAACGTGCGCGACGGTAACATCTGATGGTTCACCAGTGAACCCCGGACGGAGGCGTACGGAGCAGCATGCTCGACATGGAGTTGATCCGGAAGGATCGCGAGGCGGTGGCGACCGCGCTGGCGAAGCGACTGGATCCCGCCGAGGTCACCCGATCCCTGGACGAGATCCAGCGGCTCGACCAGGAACGCCGCGCCCTGATCACGGAGATCGACGCCGAGCGGCAACGCCGCAAGGCCGAGGCCCGGGCGTACGCGCAGGCCAAGCGCGCCGGCACCGAGCCGCAGGTCTCCGCCCCCGAGGCGGAGCGCAAGCAGCTCGCCGACCTGGAGTCCCAGTTGGACGAGGTGCAGGCCCGGCTGCGCGACGCGATGAGCGAGCTGCCGAACCTGCCCGCCGACGACATCCTCCCCGGCGGCAAGGAGGCCAACCGGGTCGTCAAGACCTTCGGTGAGCCACCGGTGATCGAGAAGGTCCGCGACCACGTGGAGCTGTCCCGGGCGCTCGGTCTGGTCGACTACGAGCGCGGCGTCAAGCTCGGCGGCTCCGGCTTCTGGATCTACACGGGTGTCGGTGCCCGGCTGGAGTGGGCGCTGCTCAACTACTTCGTCGACCAGCACATCAAAGCCGGGTACGAGTTCCTGCTCCCGCCGCACCTGCTGCTCGACTCGGCCGGGTTCGCCGCCGGCCAGTTCCCCAAGTTCTACGACGACGTCTATCACCTGGACGCCGCCTCCGCGCCGCGTGGGCAGTTCCTGCTGCCCACCTCGGAGACGGCGATCCTGGGCGCGTACCAGGACGAGATCCTGGAGACCACGAAGCTGCCGTTGAAGGCGTTCGCGTACACGCCGTGCTACCGCCGCGAGTCGGCCGGGTCGCACTCGGACGAGCGCGGCACGGTGCGCGGGCACCAGTTCAACAAGGTGGAGATCTTCCAGTTCACCCTGCCAGAGCAGGCGGACTCGGCGCTGGAGGAGATGCTCGCCCACGCCGAGAGCCTGGTTGAAGGGCTGGGCCTGCACTACCAGCGCACGCTGCTCTCGGCCGGCGACGCCAGCGCCTCGATGAAGAAGACCCTCGACATCGAGGTGTGGATGCCGAGCACGGGCAAGTACAAGGAGGTCTCGTCGGTCTCCTGGGCCGGCGACTACCAGGCGCGTCGGGCGGCCATCCGCTACCGCGAGCCGGGTGGCAAGCAGACCCGCTTCGTGCACACCCTCAACGGCTCCGCCCTGGCCACGAGCCGCCTCTTCCCGGCCATCCTGGAGCAGTACCAGCAGGCCGACGGCAGCGTCCTGGTCCCCAAGGTCCTCCAGGACCGTCTGGGCACCGACCGGCTGACCCCCCTGCGCTGAGTCAGTCGGCGGCGGGGCTGGTGCGATCCGCACCAGCCCCGCCGTCGTTTGTTCGAACTTTCAGGCGGCGAACACCTCCACGGAGGTCAGCCGGGCGTCACCGGGCTGCCAGTCGGCGACCGCGACCGCCAGGTACCGCGCGGAGGACGTGGTCGTGACGGTGGTCTCGGGCTTCGGCTTCGGCACCGAGGCGACCGTCTTGTAGCCGAGTCCGTCGGCCGAGGTGGCCACGGTGATCGGCCGCCGCCGACCGGGCGTCCAGGTCAGGCGGACCGAGGCCAGTTCCCGCGACGATCCGAGGTCGATCACCATTCGGCCGTTCGGGCCGGGTTGCCAGGCGGTCCCCGGGTCGCCGTCGACGGCGGCCGACGGGTCGGTCATGCCGGCCGGCAGCGGTGACGTCGGGTAGGTCGTCCGAGACCGGGCCAGGTCGCTGGTCGGCGTCACCGTTGCGCCCGCGAACGCGACGTCCTTGCTGTGTCCGGCGGGAACCGTCACCCGCTGGCGGGCGCCGCCGGCCGCGGACTCCACCTGCACCTTCACGATGTGGCCGGCGGGCGCGGTGACTCGGACCTGGTGCGAGCCGGTGACGTCGAACCGGGTACCGGCGGGAATCGCCTTCTCCGGCTGTGCCGCGGTCACGGTGAAGCGGGGCGGCTCGACGCGTGCGGTCGCGGCGGCAAGGTCGACCTGGTAGGTCGTGGTCCCCGATCCGGTGACCTGGCTTCCGTGGTACAGCCGCAACGTGGCGGGCTGCGCAAGCGTGACGGCCGCCGCCGTGATGGCGCTGTCGGACAGGTTGAACAGGCTCAGGTATCCGTCCGCGTCACTCACCCGCAACGCCTCCGGACCGCCGCCGGGCAGGGTTCGGGACGCCGCGGCGGCCAGCGCCGGCCGGCTCGCGCCCGCGTACCCCTCGATGATCAGCCGGGTGCTGCCGGTGGCCGGCCCGCTGGACAGGGTGACGGTGGTGGCGGTCACGGTGATCGGATTCTGGGCGTTGTGGACCACCAGACCCGCTCGTCCGTCGATGTCCAGCCAGGAGCCGGCGATGGTGGGGCTGTCCGGCACCACCGCCGCGTCGCTCCAGTCGGAGCCGTCGAGAGAGGTCTGGATGACGTAGCGGGTGCCGTACGCGGCCTCCCAGTCCAGACGTACGCCGCTGATGTCGATCGGCTCGCCGAGGTCGACGGCGAGCCAACTGTCCACGCGGGCGCGTTCCTCCCGGGCGACCGCCCAGCGGGTGCCGGGATTGCCGTCGGTCGCCCGCGCCGCGGGGTAGGCGGGGTCGGCGGACGAGGCCGTGGCGGTCCGGCCGGCGGCGCGGTCGACCCCACCGGCGTCGAGCACGGCGAAGGTGAACAGCGAGTAGCCGTACTGGGTGGCGGGGGAACGGCCGAGCATCCGCACGTACCGGGCGGAACGAGACGCGAAGCTGATCTGGTCGGTTCCACCGTCGCCGACGCCCGATTGTCCGGCCAGGGTGACGGATCCCTGTTCGCCGGTGAAGGTACGGGTGCCGGTGAGCCCGGGTACGCCGGGCATGTCCAGGTTGAACAGGGTGAGCGTGCCCTCGTCGGCACTGATGCCGGTGGTGGCGTACACGACCGTACCGGTGGGTAGCGTGACGTATCCGGCGGTGCCGTCGGCGACGCGCAGAACGGTCGCCGTGGCGTCGACACCGTCCCGGGCCACGGTGTACGCGGCGGAGGTACGGCCGAGGACCGGCGCGGACTGCCTCGGCAGCAGCGAGGCGGCCCGGGTGTCGAACAACCAGTTGTCGTGGGCGGGCGCCCACTGGAACGAGACGAATCCGGTCTTGCTGACCGCCGCGGCGAACGCGGCCGGGGTTTGTTGGGCGGTCAGCCCGGCCTGCTCCCCGAAGTCCCGGGTGCCCGCAGCCGCCGCGAAGAACGTGGTGCTGGCGACCGGCTGGACCACGCCGCCGTTGGCTGCCCGCCAGGAGTGGAACAGGTAACTGATCGCGATCTCGGCCCGGGCCTCGGGCTCGTACTTCGGCTCGCCGCTGAACTTGGTGAGCCGATTCTCGGGTGGGTAGTTCAGGTAGGGCATGAGCCGGTCGGCGAGGTCCGCCTCGGCCCGGGCGGCGTGCCGGTCGCCCTGGACCTGCGCGAGGAAGGCGAGCGGCAGGACATCACGGCCGTACAGGTGGTAGCGGTCCGCGACCATCGGCATGAAGGGTTCGCCGGCGTCGCTGGCCAGCAGCCGCATGGTCCGCCACAGTTGGTCGCCGCTGGGCTGCCGGGTGAGTGCCTCGGGAAGCGGTTTGCCGGCGGTCAGGAAGTGCGCCGCGGTACGACCCGCGGTGCGCCACAGTTCTTCCTGGTAGTGCGGGCCGAAGGAGCCGTGGTTCTCGACGAGGAACGTGTCGTGGATGTTGTGGGCGGTGTTCCAGTCCGCGATCGCCCGCCCGTCGACGACGGCGGGGTTGGCGCGGTCGGCCGCCGGTAGTCCGGTCGCGTTGAGCGTCCACATCGAGAACCGCTCGCGCCACGCCGCGGCTGCGGGGTCGTCCGGCGCCCAGGCCAGGCCGGGAGCGATCGCCTGTGCGTAGACCCCCATCTCCTCGAGCTTGGTGTCACCGATCCAGCCACCGGTGCGGCCGTTCGGCGTCCAACTGCCACTCAGTGGGTCGTTACCGGTGCCGAGGGAGTGGGCGTACGCGGCCTGTCCCCGGGCGATGCGGTCGACGTTGGTGCGGGTCACCTCGTCCAGGTCGGACCAGAGCAGTCGGGCGGCCAGGACGAAGTACAGCTCGAAGGTGCTGTCCCAGAAGAGCTGTCGGCCCCACTCGGTGCCGCCGGCGAGCCGGTTGGTGGCCGCGAACCGGCGGATGGTGGCGATGGTACGGGCATGCAGCGTGTCCCGGTCGACGCCGGTCACCGCCGGGTCGTACCCGGGCGAGATGAGCAGGACCGCGTTACCGAGGACGACCGCGAACCTGAAGTCCGCGAGGCGGTACGCGTTGATCGCCGGATCCCACTGCTCCTCGGCCCACCGGGTGTGGGCGAGCAGCAGCGAGTGGTAGGTGTGGGCAACCGGGCCGGTGGCCGCAGCCGGTGGCGTGGGGGCGGCCGACGCGGCCTGGGCGGCGGCGGGTCGGGCGATGGCGAGTCCAGCGCCGATGGCGCCGCCGAGGATGAGCAGCCGCCGCCTGCTCAGCTCGAATTCGGAGATACGCATGGTGGCCCTTCGGTGGTGACAACGTTGTCAGCCAGGCTCCGACGATCACTTCCGGATGTCAAGACCCATACCCCCCCGCGCGCTAGACCAGCTCACCCCGCCGATCTTGCACTTGCTGTCGTCTCGATGCCCCGATCCGCGTCTTTTGGGGCGACAGAAAGTGCAAGATCGCGGGCATGACGGCGGGAGCGCGCGGTGCGGGCTGCCAGGAGGAGCAGCGCTGCCAGGGTGGCCAGGAGCACCGCCGGGCCCAGGGTGTCGACGGTGTTCGACAGGGCGTGCTGCACCTGCGCGGCTGCTTGGATGACCGGGTCTTCGAGGGCTTCTCGCCGGCCGGCGGCGAGCCGTAGCTCGTACCAGCCGTACCAGGCGACGTAGCCGCCCGCCAGCAGCAGAACCAGGCCGCTGAGCCGGGGCACCAGCGCGCCCGCGACGCGCAGCCGGGCCACCAGCGAATCGCGCAGCAGCGCCACCCCGACCGCGGCGACCGCGACCACCAGACCCATCCCGAGGGCGTACGCGCCGAACAGCGCCAGCCCACGCCCGGTCGAGCCGGCCTGGAGGCTCGTCACCACGATGGCCAGAAAGGGCGCGATGGCGCACCCCAGCGAGGCCAGCGCGTACGCCGCCCCGAACAGCGCCATCGACGGCCACGACCTGGTCAGCCGGGGCGCCCGAGCGGTCCAGCCCGGCGCGGGCAGTCGCCGGCCGGCGAGCAGCCAGCAACCGGCCGCCACCAGCAGCAGCCCGAGCACCACCGTCAGCCACGGCAGCCGGGGTCGCAGCCAGCCGGCCAGCGGCGCGAGCGCCAGACCGAAGGCGCCGAAGACCACCACGTACCCCAGGGTGAGCCCGGCCGCCGCGGTGAGCGCGCGGCCGACCGCGCCGCGGGCGTCCGACGCTCCGGCGACCAACAGTGAGAGGTACGCGGGCAGCAACGCGAACCCGCACGGGTTGACCGCGCCGAGCATGCCGGCGGTCAACGCGAGCAGCAGCGGGCCGGTCACGCCCCGGCCAACGCGCTAACCCGGGCGGTGAGTGACTCACCGTCAAGGAAGCCCTGGTGGACGACCTTGCCGTCGCGGTCGATGATCACGAAGATGCTCTGTTCGGTGACCTTGAACCGCTTCCAGAGCACGCCCTTGCGGTCGTCGATCTGGGGCATGTCGCCGAGGTCGAACTCGGTGACGAAGTTCTTCATGTCGCGCTGCTCGCCCAGCCCGGCGACGCCGACGATCGGCACGGTGTCCCGATACTTCGGGGCGATCTCGGCCACCGTCCAGGCCTGGCTGGCGCAGGTGGCGCACCACGGCGCCCAGAACCAGAGCACCACCGGTCGGCCGGCCAGTCGCGTCGCGTCGAAGGCGCTGCCGGCGAGGGTCGTGCCGGTGAAGCGCAGGGTGTCCGGGACCGGGGCCGCCGGGGCCGACGACGCCCCGGCCGAGGGGGTCGGGGAACTGGTCGGGGCCGGCGCGGTCCCGGCGGCGGCAGCGTCGGGCGGCACCGTGCCGGTACAGGCCGTCGTGGCGAGCAGGGCGGCGACGAGTACTGCTGCCGCCGCCGGCCCGATCCGCTTGCGCATCCGTGCTCCTCCACAGTCGTAAGGAAGGGCCCCTTGCTATACACGAGGCGGTAAAAAGGTGCCGTTCCTTACTCGGCCTTGGCGAGGCGCAGGGCGAGTTCCGGGCAGACCTTGACCGCCTTGAGGGCGCCCTCGCGCAGCCACGTCGGCACGGGCGTGGCGGGGAAGGCGGGGTAGCCGTTGGCGTCGAGCCGGATGAAGTCCGGCACCACGTGCGCGCAGAGGCCGTGCCCGTCACAGCGGGACCAGTCCAGGGTGAGCTTCTGCGGGTTCGGGTCGGGTGCGCCGGGCAGCCCCATGACGCCCTTGACCCGCCGACCGCAGCCGTCGCCGGTGCTGTGCAGCCGCAGGTCCTCGGCGAAGACCTCGATCGCCGAGAGCGCGAACCGGGCCGTACCGTCGGGGTGGCTGCATGCTCCCCGGCCCTTGACCTCGCCCGCGGCCGCGCGGACGACGTCGGCCGGTTGGCTGCCGGCCACGGCCAGGTCGACCGCGCGGGCCAGGTCCGGCAGGCCCATCTTGCACGGGCCGCACTGGCCGGCGGACTCGCCGGCCAGGTAGCGCACCACCTGCGCGGCCTCCCCGAGCGGGCAGGTGTCCACGCCGATCGGAATGATGATGCCCGCGCCCAGGGTGCCGCCGACCGCGGCGAGGCCCTGGCGGGAGACCTCGGCCTTCTCGGCCGCCTCGGCGGTGATCCACTTGCCGTGGTAGCCGCCCATCAGGATGCCCTGCACGTCCGGGACCTCGCACAGGTCGAGGACGTCGCGCAGCGGCATGCCGGCGGTGCACTCCACCACGGCCGGCCGGGCCGCCGCGCCGGTCACCGTGAGCAGCACGGTGCCCGGCTCGTCGTCGGTGCCGAGGGCCGCGTACTCGTACGGGCCGAGTCGCGCGCCGACCGCGAGCTGGGCGTACGTCTCGGCGTTGGACAGCAGGGTGGGCAGGCCACTGACCCCGGAGTCGCTGGAGCGCTTCTTGGTGCCGGGCGGAATGTGCGGCAGCCCGTTGATCCCGTTGACCAGGGCGCCGCCCTCGCCGGAGATGAACCGGTGCGGCACGGTGACGATGGTGGTCGGCACCGGCATCCGGCGCTCGTCGAGGGCCTCCATCAGCGAGTCCCGGCCGACCCCGTCGTCCGCCACGCCGATGACGATCTCGTCGGCGTCCAGCGCGTACGCGGCCAGCGCCGCGCCGTCGAGGACCAGGTGCGGGGCGCGGGTCAGCAGCACCTTGTCCTTCCAGCTCGCCGGCTCGCCCTCGGTGGCGTTTACCACCACCACCGCGGCGAGGTCCTGCCGCTCGCACGACTCCAGCACGGCGCGCATCTTGCGGGCGAACGGGAAGCCCGCGCCGCCCTTGCCCTTGAGCTGCATGCCCTCGGCGAGCCGCAACAGTTGCGCCGGCTCCATCGGGCCGATCGGTCCGTGCACCTCCTCGTGCGCGGCCAGGTCGAGGCGTCCGAACTCGGCGAACCCGGCGGTCAGTCGAGGCTCACCGACACAGGCCACCGGAGGCACGGTCGTCCGCATCACTTGGCCTCACCCCGCAGACCCGCCCAGTACGCCCCGTCCACGGCGTCCGCGCTGGCCTTGCGGCGCTTGGCGGACCGGCCCTCGGCCCGCCGCGCGCGACGAGATGCCAGGTCGACCAGGGTCGGGGTGTCGTCGACGGGCGGCGGAACCTCGTCGGGGACGTACCGGGCCGGCGGGCGCCAGTAGTCCGGCTCCTCCGGCAGGTCGTCCTCCGCGCTGTGCCGGCCGCTGCCGCTGCGCGGCGCCGCCGAGATCGGACCGGCCGAGATCGGGCTGCTCGAGATCGGGCCGGCCGAGATCGGCTCGACCGAGACCGGACCGGCCGAGATCGGCTCGGCGGCCTGCCAACGGCGCGGGCTGTCCCACGGCTCTTCCGGCTCGTCGGTGGCCCGCCGGGGCGGGGCGGAGTACCGGGTGCCCTCGTCCTCGGTGCGGGACCGTCGTCCGCTCCGCTCGGCCGCCGGCTCCTCGGCCCGCCGCCGCCGGGTGGGGGCGGTCTCCTCGTCCCGGTCGCGGCTGCGCGACGCGCGCCGCCGGGTCACGGGCTCCATCTCCTCCTCGTCGCTGCGGCGGGCGGAGCGGCGGGTCGCCGTCGTCTCCATCTCTTCGCGGCGGTCCTGCCGGGCGGCGGGCTCCTCGTCGCGGCGACGGCGACTCGGCCGGACCGGCTCGACCAGCGAACCGGGCTCGGGCACCACCGGAACGGTGAACCGCTCAGGGTCCCGCCGCCGCGGACCGGTCGGCGCCGTCCACGTGGCGGTGGTGGCCTCCGCCCAGGCCGGACGCTTGTCCTCACTCTTCTCGCGGCGGCGACCCAGGCCGGCCAGCAGCGAGCGTCCACGGCCCTCGTCGGTGGCCCGTCCGGCCATCGCCGCGTTGCGCACGGCGGCCTGCTGCTGCTCGCGACTGCGCCGGCCGATGGTGACCGAGAGCCGCACCAGCAGCGCCAACACGACGAGCAGGACGCACGCGAAGTAGCTCAGGACCACCCAGGACGCCGCGGCCCGACCGGCGTTGAGGCCGTGGAAGATCGCGAACGGCCAGGCGAGGTAGGCGGCGGAGTGCAGCGTGCGCCACAGCCACTTCGGACCGACGCCGGCGAAGCGGGCCCGGATGATGCCGGTCCAGATCACGCTGACCATGAGCAGGGCGGCCACGGTGCCGAGGCCGACGTAGAGCCCTCGGCCACCGATGAACGGCACGAGTGAGTCGGTCGCCGCGGCCCGACCGGTGGCGATCTTGGTGAGCACGTGGAAGACCAGTCCGGCCGTACCCAGGACGCCGGTGGCGCGGTGCGCGGACTGCATCAGCACGCGGTGCGAGATGTTCAGCACCAGCCGGTCGGTGGCGAGCAGTCCCAGCATCACGGTGAGACTCAGCGACACCAGGGCGATCACGCCCGCGAAGAACTCGGTGAAGAAGAAGCCGTACGCGTACGCCATCTGACCGGCGCCGGTCAGCATGGTCGCCGCCCAGAAGGCGGCGAGCAACGAGGCGATCAGCATCGTCGTCGCCGAGCGGGATCGCGTCCGCACCCCCCGACTGCTGGTGCTGGTCCGGACCTCGGCGGCCTTCTGGTTCTGCTTTGCCCGGGCCATCTGCTCCTCGATCGTCTCGCGGCGGCGTACCACCGGCCGACCCCTGCTCCCCCATCCAGTACGGACCGGCGGCGCGCGCGGATCACCCGGGGGGAAAAAATTCTGGGCCGCCATCGAACCAAGTGACGTCCCGGTGCGTTGTGCACGCTCCCCCCGCGTGGCAGGCAGTGACGCAGGTCCATGCATTGACAGTCCTTGCAACACGCTTGTAACCTTTCGGCAAATTTTCAGCACGTATTGCAAGATCCGAGCAGCCCTGTGCTCCCCCGGCACCACCACCCCCACCCCCGCTCCCGTCAGGAGTCCCGATGCGCCAACGTCGACGCGGCTCGGCGATCCTCGCCCTCGGCCTGGTCGCCAGCCTGTTGGTTCCCCTCACCGCGACGGCGTCCCCGGCCGCCGCCAGCCCGTCCGGCGCCAAGAAGGTCATCGTCCAGCTCTTCGAGTGGAACTGGCCGTCGGTCGCCAGCGAGTGCCAGAGCACCCTCGGCCCCAAGGGCTACGGCTACGTGCAGGTCTCGCCCCCGCAAGAGCACGTGCGGGGCAACCAGTGGTACATGGCGTACCAGCCGGTCAGCTACCGGATCGAGTCCCGCAAGGGCACCCGGGCGCAGTTCCAGTCGATGGTGAACACCTGCCACGCGGCCGGCGTCAAGGTGATCGTCGACGCCGTGATCAACCACATGTCCGGCCAGGACAACGGCGGCACCGGTTGGGCCGGCTCGTCGTACGCGCACTACGACTACCCGGGCATCTACCAGACCCAGGACTTCCACCACTGCGGACGCAACGGCGGCGACGACATCGCCAACTACAACGACCGGTACGAGGTGCAGAACTGCGAGCTGGTCAACCTGTCCGACCTGAAGACCGAGTCGGACTACGTCCGTACGAAGATCGCGTCGTACCTCAACGACCTGCTGTCCCTCGGTGTGGACGGCTTCCGGATGGACGCCAGCAAGCACATGCCGGCCGCCGACATCGCCGCCATCAGGAGCAAGCTGTCCCGCTCGGCGTACGTGGTGCAGGAGGTCATCTACGGTGCCGGCGAGCCGGTCCAGCCGACCGAGTACACCGGCAACGGCGACGTGCACGAGTTCCGCTACGGCAAGGACCTGGCCCGGGTGTTCCGCTCCGAGCGGCTCGCCTACCTGAAGAACTTCGGCGAGGGCTGGGGGCACCTGCCCTCCGGCTCGGCCTCGGTGTTCGTGGACAACCACGACACCCAGCGCGACTCCAGCGGCGTGCTGACCTACCGCGACCGGGGGATCTACGCCCTCGCGAACGCCTTCATGCTGGCCTGGCCGTACGGGTCGCCGACCGTCATGTCCAGCTACACCTTCAGCGACCGGGACGCCGGCCCGCCCTCGGACGGCAGCAACAAGACTCTCAACACCACCTGCTACTCGGGCTGGGAGTGCGAGCACCGTTGGCCGGTGATCGCCAACATGGTCGGCTTCCGCAACGCCACCGAGGGCGCCGGCGTGGCCAACTGGTACGACAACGGCAACAACCACATCGCGTTCAGCCGCAGCGGTAAGGGCTACGTCACCGTCAACGACGAGGACGCCGCGGTGAACGGCCGCTCGTACTACACCGGACTACCCGCCGGCCGGTACTGCGACGTCATCCACGGCACGTACGCGAACGGATCGTGCAGCGGCCCGGTGATCACCGTGGACGGCAACGGTTGGTTCGCCGCGAACGTGCTGGCGCACGACGCGGTGGCCATCCACATCGGCGCGCGGCTCTGACCGACTCCGGGGCCTCCGGTTGGCGGGTATCGCCGAACCGGGGGCCCCGGACCGTTCACCGCCCTAGAGTGGTTTAGTGCCGTTTGACCGAATGTCCCCGTACCGTCGTCGCGCCGGCTGGATCGTCGGCGCGGTCGCCGTACCCGTGCTGCTGGTCGCCGCGCTGCTGATCGGCCAGGCTCTCACCCCACGCTCGACGGCCCCCGACGACCAGAACGCGGCGATCGCCGACCCGACGCCGAGCAGCGTCGAGCAGAGCCTCCAGGAGTCGGTCCCGCCGGCCGCGCCCGCTCCGGACGGGCTGCCGGTGCTCGACTACGACCCCGCGCCCAGGGGCTTCCCCGCCGACCCGGCCACGATGGACACCACGCCGCTGGCCGAGGGCGTGCACCCGACCCGGCGGATCGCCGCGTACGACGCTCCCGGTGGCCGGCCGCTGGCCTTCGTCGAGCCGACGCTCGCGGGGGCCGAGCTGACCGTGCCGATCGCCCAGCGGCGGGCCGGCTGGACGGCCGTCCTGCTGCCGTCGGCGAACCGGCAGCTCGCCTGGCTGCCGCCGGGCGGGTTCGACACCGTGGCGCTGCGCGACCAGATCGTGGTGGAGCGCAGGGCACACCGGCTGACCTGGTACCGGGCCGGCAAGGCGGTGCGCTCCTGGAAGACGAGCCTCGGCCAGTCGGGGCAGGAGACGCCGCTCGGGCGCACCTTCATCCTGGGCCGCACCCCGCCACCCGAGGAGGTCTACGGCGGCGTGGACATCTACGCCCTCGGCTCGGTGCCGGACGACCCGGAGGCGGTGCCGACCGGGCTCAGGGGCGCGCACATCGGCCTGCACACCTGGCAGAACGACGACGAACTGGGCGAGAACACCACCAACGGCTGCATCCGGGTGACCCGCAGTGGTCAGCGGGAACTGCTCGCCGAGGTTCGGCCCGGCAGCAGCCTGGTGGTCGTCGACCAGCTCCCCACCCCGCCGTCGACCGCCTGAGCCGGGCCGCTCAGTCGCCGAGCAGCCACCCGTTCTGCTCGGCGATGTGCACGGCCGCGGCGCGGTTGCGGGCACCGGTCTTGCCGATCGCCGCCGACAGGTGGTTACGCACCGTCCCCTCGGACAGGTGCAGCGTCTTCGCCAGTTCGGCGACCGCGCCGCCGCCCCGCGCCGCGCGCAGCACCTCGGTCTCGCGCTCGGTCAACGGGCTCGTCCCGGTGGCCAGGGTCTCCGCGGCCAGCGTCGGATCCACCACCCGCAGTCCGGCGTGCACCCGGCGGACGGCGTCGGCGAGCTGCCGGGCCGGGGTGTCCTTGACCACGAAGCCGTTCGCGCCGGCCTCCATGGCGCGACGCAGGTAGCCGGGCCGACCGAACGTGGTCACCACCAGCACCCGGCAGGCCGGCAGCGCGGCCCGCAACGCGGCGGTGGCGGCGATCCCGTCCAGGCCGGGCATCTCCACGTCCAGCAGGGCCACGTCGGGCGTGTGCCGCAGGGCCTCGGACACCACCTCGTCGCCCCGGCCCACCTCGGCCACGACGGTCAGGTCCGGCTCCAGCGAGAGCAGCGCGGCCAGCGCGCCACGCACGAGCGCCTGGTCGTCGGCGAGCAGCAGCCGGATCGGCGTGGACGGGCCGCTCACCGGGCCTCCGCCGGGGCGTGCACCCGCAGCAGGAAACCGGTGCCGTCCCGCCGCCGACCCACGGTCACCACGGCATCCAACCGGCGGGCCCGCTCCCGCAGGCCCACCAGCCCGTACCCGGCGGCGTCGACGTCCGGCGTGGACGGTCCCCGACCGTCGTCGCTCACCTCGACCCCGTCCGGGCGGACCCGGATCGTGCAACACCGCGCCCCGCTGTGCCGGACCACATTTGTCACCCCTTCGCGTACCGTCCACCCGAACAGCCGGTCCCACTCGGGCGGCAGCTCCGGCATCTCGGCCGGCAACTCCGCCGCGATGCCCGCCGCGGCGAGGGCGGATCGCGCGCCGGCCAACTCCCCGGCGAAGGTGACCTCCCGGTACGCCCCGACGGTCTGCCGCACGTCGGCCAGCGCCGCCCGCGCCAGCTTCTCCACCTCGGCGATCTCGGCGGCCGCCCGGACGGTGTCGACCTCGATCAGCCGCCCGGCCAGCTCGGCCTTGATCGCCACCACGGTCAGCGAGTGCCCGAGGATGTCGTGCAGGTCGCGCGCGGCGCGGGCCCGCTCCTCGGCGACCGCGAGCCGGCCGATCTCCTGCTGCGCGGCCTGCAACTCGCTGTTGCGCTGGGCCAGCCCGGACACGCCGAACATTGCGAACGAGGCGAGCAGCACCGCGAAGACGATGCCGTTCTCCGCCTCCCACCCCGGCACCAGCCGGGACGCCAGCGCGGGGGTCACGGCGCAGAGCGCCACGGTGGCCAGCGCCTCCGACAGCGGCAGCAGGAACACCCCCGCCGCGGCCACGTAGACCAGGGTCGCCAGCCAGTCGCCGCCGGTGCCCGGGATGCTGGCCAGGCCCACCGCGAGCAGCACCAGCAGGCCCAGACGTGCTCGCCCCGCCGGAATCGGCAGCAGCAGCCGACGCAGCCGACGGGCCCACTGGAACAGCAGCACGTAACCCAGTCCGAAGACGACGAGGGCGGTCACTCCGACGAACCGCCGCCACGGCTCCGACTGGTGCAGCGCGGTGGAGATCGGCACGTTGAGGAAGAACAGCCACACGGCGGCCAGCAGCCAGCCGATGTACCGCCAGTGGCGGTTCATCGGCTGGGGCTGCCCCGTCGGGAGGTCCATCGGGTTCACGCTAGCGGTCGGACCGGTCAGACCCGAGCGGTGTCCCGGCGGAACAGCCGGGTCGCGCCGACACCGAAGGCCAGGGTCCAGAGGACGATGTTGGCCACCGCCGCCATGCTCACGCCGTCGCCGGTCAGTGGCGAGCGGGCCAGCTCACCCATGCCGTACACCGGGGTGAACTTCGCGACCTGCTGGAGCACGTGCGGCAGCACGTCGACCGGCACGAACAGCCCGCCGAACATGGCCAGCACCGCCAGGATCGGCCCGATGAACTGCATGACGTTCTCGGCCGGCACCAGGTAGCCGATGAACAGGCCGAACGCGGCGAACACCAGTGAGCCGACCCAGGCGGCCAGCCCGGACAGCAGCCAGACGTCCAGCGGGAGGCGGACGCCGGCCGCGGCGCCCACCACGAACTCGATGACGACCGCGATCAGGCCGAGCGTCATCGCGGTGGCCAGCTTCGTCGCCACGTACGCGGTCGGCCGCAGCGGAGTGAGCCGTAGCTGCCGGCTCCACCCCAACGCCCGCTCGGTGGCGACCGCGCCACCCGCGCTGGTCGTCGCCACCATCGCCGCGTACACGGCGAGGCTGATCATGACGTACGCCGTGACGGGCCGGCCGTTGTCGAGCGTCTGCCCCCGCTGCGGCAGACCGAAGATGAGGAAGAAGACGCCCGGCATGATCAGCGTGAAGGCGAGGGTGCGGCGGTTGCGCAGCACCCGGCGCAGCTCGATGCCGAGGACAGCCGGTGCGGGCAGGGTGGTCATGGGTCAGGCTCCGATACGTTCGGTGGTCAGGGCGAGGAAGGCGTCCTCGAGGTTGCGGGAGGTGATCTCCACGTCCCGGGCGGCGGTCCGGGTGAGCAGGTGCCGGGCGATCGCGTCCGAGTCGCCGGTACGCACCAGCACGCTGTCGCCGCGTACCTCCACGGCGTCGACGCCGGGCAGCGCGGCGAGCGCGGCCTGGTCCGCGCCGGGCAGGGTGGCCCGCACCGTACGGCCGGCGGCCAGGTTCTTGATCTCGGCGGTGGTGCCGTCCGCGACGACGCGGCCCTGGCGGACCAGCACGATCCGGTCGGCGTACGCGTCCGCCTCGTCCAGGTAGTGGGTGGCGAAGATGACGGTCCTGCCGTCGCGGGCGTCGCGGCGCAGGGCCTGCCAGAAGTCCCGCCGACCCTCGACGTCCATGCCGGTGGTCGGCTCGTCGAGGACCATCAGGTCCGGGTCCGGCAGCAGCGCCAACGCGAAGCGCAGCCGCTGCTGCTGACCGCCCGAGCACCGCCCGACGAGCCGGTCGGCGATGTCGGCGATACCGGCGCGCGCCAGCACCTCGGCCGCCGGTCGGGTGCGCCGGTAGAAGTGCGCGGTCATCCGTACCGTCTCGCCCACGGTGAGGTCCTTGAGCAGGCCGCCGGTCTGGAGCACGGCGGCGATCCGCCCCCGGGCAACCGCCTCGTCGGCGGTGCCGCCGAGAACGCGCACGGTGCCCGCGTCCGGGCGGGCCAGGCCGAGCAGCATGTCGATCGTGGTGGTCTTACCCGCCCCGTTGGGGCCGAGGAACGCCACCACCTCGCCGGGCTGCACCCGCAGGCTCAGTCCGTCGACCGCGGTGACCGTACCGAAGGTCTTGGTGAGGCCGTTCAGCTCGACGGCCGGATGCGTACTCGTCATGGCATTGATGCTGGGGTGTCGCGGACCTCGACTCCTGAAGCGGCCGTCACGTTCCGGCCGTGACATTTGTCAGGGCCGGACGGCACGGCTCAGAGCCCGGCGGGCACGCAGCGTGACGGGCCGGCGGGCGAGGACCCCGACGAGCGTGATGCCACCCAGTCATCAAGATGCCCCTGAGTCATCACGCCCACCGGCACATCCGCCCCCGACACAGGCATTCCGGGTCCGGCAGCGGGTAAGCGCGCCGCCGGACGCCGCGACACCGGGAGGACGCGATGGGTGCCACACCGCAGGGCCAGGTCGACACGATCGTGCTGATCCACGGGCTCTGGATGACCCCACGGAGCTGGGAGGGGTGGGCCCAACGATTCACCGAGCGCGGCATGCACGTCATCGCTCCCGCGTGGCCCGGCATGGACCGCTCCGTCGAGCAGTTGCGCGACGACCCCAGCCCGATCGCCGAGCAGAGCATGGCGACGATCGTCGCCCACTACGACCGGATCATCCGGGCGCTCCCGCGTCCGCCGATCATCATGGGCCACTCGTTCGGTGGACTGTTCGCCCAGGTCCTCGCCGACCGGGGACTCGGCGCGGCGGTGGTGGGGGTACATCCGGCGGCGATCAAGGGGGTGCTCAAGGTGCCGTTGAGCCAGTTGCGCGCCGGCTTCCCGATCCTGCGCAGCCCCGCCAACCGGAGCAAGGCCGTCCCGTTCACCCCGGACGACTTCGCCTACACCTTCGGCAACACCTTGAGCCGGGAGGAGTCCGACCGGGCCTGGCAGCGGTACGCGGTCCCCGGAGCGGGCCGGGTGTTCTTCGAGGGCGCGTTCGCCAACGTCGACCCGCGCTCGCCCGCCCGCGTCGACACCGGACGCGTCGACCGGGCGCCGCTGCTGCTGATGGCCGGCGGGCAGGACCACGTGGTGCCGGCGTCGGTGGTCCGCGCCAACGCGGGGCTCTACCAGAAGTCCCGCGCGCTCACCGCGTACGAGGAGTTTCCCGGCCGGTCGCACTTCACGGTCGGAGCGCCCGGCTGGGAGGAGATCGCCGACTACGCGCTGGACTGGGCGATGCGGGCGGCGGCGCTGCCCCGCGAGGCGACCATCGCCAGCGAGACCCCCCGCCGCTGACGCCCGGCCAGAGGTAATCCGCTCGCCGGCATCTACGTCCGGGGCTGCGAACGGCGCGTGATGTCGGTTAGTGTTCGTCCCTCCACGGAACGTACGAAGATGGCTCGCGTCGCGCGTGGTCGAGCGGGGAGGACAGCATGGCCAGCATCGAACAGGTATTGGTCCGGCTGCGCGCCGTCGCCGCCGGCACCGGCCACCCGACGCTCGCCGAAGCCATCGCTCGCGCCGAGCAGAGCAAACAGCGGCTGGTCGAAGCGGCAACCACCCTGCAGGGCAGCAGTCAAGCAGCGCGACAGAAAATGAGCGTGCTGGGCTGACCGTGAGCATCGGCGAGATCAAAGCGATCCTCTACGAAGCCGACCGCTCGCTCAGCGAAGCCGCCGCCACAGTCAGGGAAATCGGCACTCAGCTCGACGAGGCGACCGGCCTCGCCCTCGCCACCCTGCATGACAGCCAGCACGCCGAGGCCAACAAGGTCCGTGCTGACCTCATTTCGGCCCAACACGAGGTGGAACTGACCCTCCGCGTGATCACAGTGGTCAAGGACAACGCCGACAGCTATCGGGAGTCACTCGGATGACTGGGCTTCTGGCCCAGGTCGTGGCGCAGCTTAACGCCGCGATCGACAAGTTGGACGCCCTCGCCGTGAGAGCGGGCCACGCCCAGCAGGACGTCGCCGAGGCTCGGCGAAATCTCCACCAACTCGCTAGCGGAAGCGAGAACCCGAAGCTCGGCCTGGCGATCAGCAAGAGCGGCAGCGCTGTCGACAAGGCCGGCCGGCTCGGCCGACTGAGTAGCAACGCCGCACAACATCTCGCCAACTACGTCAACGTGATCGCCCCTGGATCTGCCCCCACCCGCCTCGACGAAGACCGCGGATCACCAACGGGTGAACGGGTGGTCGCAGAGGCAGAAGCCAGGGGCAACCGAGCCGAAGCCTTCCTCCGGCGTCACGTGAAGAAGGCGGACGAGACCGAGGGCAACCTTCAGGACGCCGAGCAGGCCACCACGGCCGGGCTTCGTGAGTTGATGCATCAGATCAAGAGCGGCCCCGGCGGCACCGCGACCTCCACCACCGGTCGGTGACGCCGACAGCCTGATCGACCTTCTGTCACCAAGGCGCATCCGCGCCCGATCTCAGCTGCTGCACCTTCCGCAGCGACGACCTGAGCGCCGCGTGTCGCATGGCTCGGCTGACCGTGGGTATGAGCCCGGGATGAGGGCGAGTTTCCGGATCGGTCGGATCGCGGGAGTGCCGGTCGGCGTCAACTGGAGCGTGCTGGTCATCTTCGCGCTGATCGCGTGGGGGCTGGCCGCCAACCAGTTTCCCCGCTCGTACCCGGATCGCTCCGCCGTGGCGTACACCCTCGCCGGCCTGGCCGCGGCGGTGGTCTTCTTCGTCGGCCTGCTCGCCCACGAGGTGTCGCACGCGGTGGTGGCCAAACGCAACGGGCTGGAGGTCGACGGCATCACGCTGTGGCTGTTCGGCGGCGTGGCCGAGCTGAAGGGCGAGCCGCGTGACCCGGGCGCGGAGTTGCGCATCGCGGGCGTCGGCCCGCTGGTCAGTCTGCTGCTCGGGGCGTTCTTCGGCGTCATCGCGCTGCTGTTCGCGCTGGCCGGGCAGGGCGGGCTGCTCTTCGGGGCGATCGCCTGGCTGGCCGGCATCAACGTGCTGCTGGCGATCTTCAACGTGCTGCCGGCCGCGCCGCTGGACGGCGGTCGGCTGCTACGTGCGGCGGTGTGGAAGGCCACCGGCGACCGCACCCGGGCGTCAGTGGTCGCCGCGCGGGCCGGCTGGGTGCTCGGCGCGCTGCTCATCGGCCTCGGGCTGTGGCAGTTCCTGTCCGGCGTCGGCTTCGGCGGGCTGTGGCTGGCGCTGATCGGCTGGTTCCTGATCGGGGCCGCCGGGGTGGAGGAGCGACAGGCCCGCACCGGAACCGCGCTGCGCGGAATCCGGGTCGGCGACGTGATGACACCGCAGCCGCAGACCGCGTCGGCGGACATGACGGTCGCCGACTTCGTCGACCACTACCTCTTCGCGTACCGGCACTCGGCGCTGCCGCTGACCGACCAGGGGCGGCCGACCGGCCTGGTCACCGTGGACCGGGTGCGGGGCGTACCGGCCGAGCGGCGCGCGTCGACCACGCTGGCCGAGGTGGCCTGCCGGGCCGACGAGCTGGTGCTCGCCCAGCCGGGTGAACAGCTCAACGACCTGCTCCCCCGGCTCACCGAGTGCGCCGACGGCCGAGCCCTGGTGGTAGCCGAGGACGGCCGCCTGACCGGAATAGTCTCCCCCAGCGACATCAGCCGCGCAGTCCAACGCGCCACCCTACGCACCCCCACCCCCACCCCCACCCCTTCCGGCTAACGCCCCTCTCCCGCCCGCCCACGCCGCGTCGATCATGGAGTTGCGGTGGGATCAAAACGTCTTCGAAGCCCCCTGAACGGGCACCACAACTCCATGATCGACGTGGGTAGGGCGGCGCGGGGAGCTAGCGGGGGAAGTAGTGGTTCAGCTGGTCGGTTCCGAACTTGTTTTTGGGGTCCAGCTTCGTCAGCAGGGACGTGAAGTCGGCGTACCTCGGGTAGCGGCCCGACAGGTCCTCCGGGTCGGTGACGAAGACCTTGCCCCAGTGCGGGCGCGGAGCGAACGGGGCCAGTCGCGCCTCCACCTCGGCCAGCACGGGTAGCACCGCGTCGGTGTCGTCGACCCAGGTGAAGTGGACGACGAAGCTGTCCCGCTGGTGGTTGGGGCTCAGCCACAGCTCGTCGGCCGCCACCGTCCGCAGCTCGCACACGTGCAGGACCGGGGCGATCAGGTGCGCCACGTCGGCCAGGGCGGCGAGCGCGTCGGCGACGGCGGTACGTGGCAGGTGGTACTCGGACTGCAACTCGTCACCGCTGCTCGGGGTGAAGCCGAGCTTGAAGTGCGGCAGGCGCTCGTGCCACGGGCCCGGCTCGCCGAGTTGCGGGGTGCAGTTCTCCGGCGGCATGCCGAGCACCGGGTGCCGTGGCTGGTCGGCCGGGGTGGTGCCGAGCCAGTCCGCCTCCGGCGGCGGCTGGTCCGCGAGCTGCTTGCGCCACACCTCCCGCAGTCGCGGCCTACGCCAGTCGGTGAAGACACTCACGCTGTACGCCGAGTCGAGCGCCTCGTCCAGCGCGGCCGGGTCGAGGTCGAGCCGTACGTACTGGCGCAGCTCGAAGGCCGGCACCAGGTCCAGGGTGACCCGGGTGACCAGGCCGAGCGCGCCGAGCCCCACCACCATGCCGGCGAACGTGTCGTCGTCGCGGTCGACCCGCAGCAGGTCGCCGTCGGCGGTGACCAGCTCCAGGCCGGCGACGGCGCTGGCCAGGTTGCCGTGGGTGGGGCCGGAGCCGTGGGTTGCGGTGGCCACCGCGCCGGCGACCGAGATGTGCGGCAGCGAGGCCATGTTGGCCAGCGCGTACCCCTGGGTGTGCAGGTGTCCGGCGAGGTCGCCGTAGCGCATCGCGCCGCTCACGGTGACCTGGCCCCGTTCGCGGTCCACCTCGACGGTCGGCGGCAGACCGGCCAGGCTCACGAGGTCGCCGGCGGTGTCGCCGAAGCGGTTGAAGGAGTGCCCCGTGCCGAGGGCGCGGACGCGCCGACTGCCGGCGACGAGGCGACGCACCTCGTCGAGGGAGGTCGGTCGGTGGAACGCCCGCGCCGCGTACCGGACGTTGCCGGCCCAGTTGCGGCGTGGCACCTCGGAAGCTGCGGTCGACGTGGCGTTCGGTCCCGGGGTGGTCACGTGGCGGTCTCCCGATCGGTGGACTGCTGGTCGCTCAGAGCGGCGATGAGGGCGTCTAGAACCGTATCCACCTGGAACGTGTGGTAACCACGTTGGGCGCGCGGCAGACCGGCCGCGCTGGCGCGTTCGATCTCGACGCGGGCTGCCTGCCGGGCCGCCGCGTCGCCGGACAGCAGGGCGTCCTGGCCGCGCCGGATCAGCCGATCGACCCGGTCCATGGCGTAGCCGCGCAGGCCCACCGCGATGTCCGGGACGGCGAAGGCGGCGCGCCGCAGAGCGAGCAGGTCGACGAAGCGGTCTCCGGCATGCCGGGTGAGCGCTTCGGACACCTGCTCGGGTTGCTCGCGGACCTGGTCGAGAACGAGCAGCTCGATGGCCGGCCGGCCGTCGAGCGGGTGGCGGGCGGTCACCAGCTCACGCGGCATACCCTGCACAGGCACCAGCAACAGCCTCGGCGGGGTCGGGTAGCCATCCTGTCGAGGCGGCTCGTCGAGGACCACCGTGTCGACCTCGGCCCACCGGAACTCCCGGCGCAGGCCCGGCCGCCGGATGCTCAGCCCGTCCGCGTGGATCCCGAACCGGAACGGCCGCAACGCGCTGACCAGCGCCACCGTGCCGAGCGCGATGACACCCACCGCGATGATCGTCCGTAGCAGGGCGCGGTCGCTGGGATAGGCCAGCAGGATTACCCCACCGAGTACGCAGGCCAGGGCGAGCGCACGGGCCCCCCGATTCCGGCGCAATTCCACCCGCGGACCCCCGTTTCATGACCGTGGCGTCGGTCCCGACATCTTCCGCCAGACCGGGCACCGAGGACACCGGACGATCGGGCACGGTTGTTCTCGCCGTCGGCGGGGAACCCTACGCCCATGAGCAGCTACCGTGATCCGGCCGCGCGGGGCGACGTCTTCCCGTCGGAGGAGGAGCTGGACCCGACCGGCAGCGCGGTCGAGCCGGCCAGTGCGCCGCCAAACGTCCGGTTGCCGAACCACCCGGCGCCCACACCCGGTCCCCGGCCGACGCCCGCTCCCGCTCCCGCGCCGACGCCCGTACCGTCGCCGGGGCCACCGCCCCGCGAGCCCGCCGGCGAGTCGCGGTCGATCGTGACGCGCCACCTGGACGGGTCGGTCGAGATCGTCACCGACCTCAACGGTGACGGCGTGGCCGACGTCGTCCAGATCGACGTGGACGGTGACGGCGTACCGGACATCACCTATGTGGACAGCGACCGTGACGGCCGGTTGGACACGGTGCTGCGCGAGCCGGGCCGGCACGCGCAGCACCGCGCCTGACGGGTCACAGGTTCGCCAGCACCTCGCTCGCTACCAGGTCGAGGTGGTCGAGGTCGGCCAGGTCCAGCACCTGGAGGTAGATCCGCTGGCTGCCGATCTTGGCGTACCGGTCGATGGTGTTCAGGACCTCGTCGGGCGTGCCGGCGATGCCGTTGGCCCGCAGCTCGTCCGGGTCCCGGCCGATGGCGGCGGCCCGGCGGGCCACCTCGGCGTCGTCGCGTCCGCAGCAGAGCACCAGGGCGTTGGACCAGACCAGTTCCGCCGGGTCGCGGCCGATCTCGGCGCACGCCGCGCGGACGCGCTCGAACTGCGCCGCCGAGTCCTCCGGCGAGGCGAACGGCAGGTTGAACTCGTCGGCGTAGCGGGCGGCCAGCCGGGGCGTCCGCTTCGGCCCCATCCCGCCGAGCAGGATCGGCGGGCGGGGCTGCTGCACCGGCTTGGGCAGGGCGGGCGAGTCGGTGACCGGGTAGTACCGGCCCGGGTGGCTGAACGTCTCGCCCGCCGGGGTGGACCAGAGGCCGGTGATGACCGCGAGCTGCTCCTCCAGCCGGTCGAACCGTTCACCCAGGGCCGGGAACGGGATGCCGTACGCGGTGTGCTCGTCGCCGTACCAACCGGTGCCGATGCCCAGCTCCACCCGACCGCCGCTCATCTGGTCGACCTGCGCCACCGTGATCGCCAGCGGGCCGGGCAGCCGGAACGTGGCGGCGGTCATCAGCGTGCCCAGCCGGATGCTGCTGGTGTCGCGGGCCAGACCGGCCAGCGTCGTCCACGCGTCGGTGGGGCCCGGGTCGCCGCTCACCGAGCCCATCTTCAGGTAGTGGTCGGAGCGGAAGAACGCGCCGAAGCCGGCGTCCTCGGCGCGGCGGGCGACCGCGAGCAACTGGTCGTAGGTGGCACCCTGCTGGGGTTCGGTGAAGATCCGCAGTTCCATGCTCCGAGCATAGGTAGCCGTCCCCGATGCCGCTCCGGGACGGCCGCCACCGTCATATACTTTGACAGACATATGACGGCAGGGGCATATTGAGCGGGTGTCCAGCGACGCCTTCACCGTCCTCGCCGAGCCCACCCGACGCCGGATCCTCGACGCCCTCCGCGACGCCGACCGCAGCGTGAACGAGCTGGTCGACGGGCTCGGTGTCAGCCAGCCGGCCGTCTCCAAACACCTGCGGGTGTTGCGCGAGGCCGGCTTCGTCTCCTGCCGGGTCGCCGCCCGGCGGCGGATCTACCGCCTCGACCCGGGTCCGCTGCGAGCGGTCGACGGCTGGCTCGACCCGTACCGCCAGCTGTGGAGTCGTCACCTGGACGCCCTGCAACGGCACCTCGACAGTCAGGAGCAGTGACATGGACCGCGACACGTTCCGCCCGAGCCCACCCGCCGAGGCGCGCGCCGAACACGCCGACGGCGGTGCGACCCTGGTGTTCGTCCGCGACCTGCGGCACCCACCCGGCGCGGTCTGGGCGGCGCTGACCGATCCGGCACAGCTCGCGCAGTGGGCGCCGTTCCTCGCCGACCGGGACCTCGGCAGCCCCGGCGCCGCCGTGCTCACCCTCGTCGACGGCGAGACGTCGGTGCAGCAGACCGCGGCCGTACGCCGAGCCGAGCCGCCTCACCTGCTCGAGTACACCTGGGGCGACGACCTGCTGCGGTGGGAGCTGACGGCCTCGGGTAGCGGCACCCGGCTCACCCTGCGACACACCGTCGCCGAGCCGGGCGCGCTGCCGATGGTCGCCGCGGGCTGGCACCTCTGCCTCGACGTGGCCGACCGGCTGCTCGACGGAGACCCGGTCGGCCCGATCCGCGGCGCCGAGGCCAAGGACTTCGGCTGGCCCGCACTGCGCGACGCGTACGCCGAGCGGCTCGAAGCGGAGTGACCGCGTCGATCAGACGTACGGTCGGGTGGCGTACGCGGTGCGCAGCGCGGCCAGCCCGGCCGCCTTCGGCGACAGGGTGCCCCACCCGGAGTTGAAGTAGTTGGTCCGCGCGATGAGGGGACCCCGCTCGGCGTTGAGCTGGGCGATCGCCGCCGGAACGGTGGCGATCCAGGCGGCCTGGTCGGGGATCTCGGCGGACCGCACCCCGTACTCCGCGATGATCACCGGCCGGGACAGCGCCACCGGGCCGAGGTCCGCCACCGCCCAGTCCTTGGTCCGGCGGAAGCGGGCCAGCGCGGTCTGGCCGGAGGCGGTCGCGTAGGCGTTCCACTGGAGGTAGTCCAGTCGGGACATCAGCGCCTCGGTGTGGGTGCGCTGGAAGCACGCCCGGTCGAAGCCGCCCACCCCCACGGAGAAGGTCGTGCCGGTGGGCAAGGTCCGGGCCTTGAACCAGGTGACGATGTACGACACGGCCTGCACCGCCCGCGCGTCGGACTCGGCCCAGGTGTACGCCTTGCCGGCCTCGGTCGTACCGAACTCGTGGTCGGTGTCCAACTCGGACGCGAGTTGGATGTTCACCCCGAAGCCGAGCGTCCGGTACTGGGACAGGGCCCGCGCGAACAACCCGTCGCACTGGCCGTTGAGCACCTGGGTGTAGCCGTACGCCTTCGGCCAGCTGGTGCCCGGACGCTGCTGGATCGTCATCGACGGCGCGGGCACGGTGTAGGTGACGCCGTCCACGGTGAAGGTCTGCGGCCCGGCGTCGCCCGCGCCGTAGTGCTTCAGCTCCAGGACCATGTTCATCTGCACGCCGGCCTTGCCCAGGTTGACCAGCCATGGCCGGTTGTAGCCGGGAAAGATGTACCCGTCGGCGAAGCTGCGGTACTGGGTCAACGAGCGGAAGTTGCCACCGGCCATGTCGGCGGTGGGGTCGGCCCCGCCGGACAGGTAGTAGCCGCCGAGCACCGGTTGGCGCACGGTGTAGTCGACCCCGGCCGTCGCCGTGTGTCCGGCGGCGTCGCGGACCTGGACGGTGACCCGGGGCATCACGCCACCGCCCGGTACACGGCGACGGAGCCGTTGTCGGAGACCCGGGTCCAGGTACGCCCGGAGTTGTCGGAGACGGTCACGGTGAGCGGGTCGATGACCGCGGTGACCTTGACCGGCGCGCTGCTGTTGCCCTGCGCGTCGGTGACCACGATGGTGACGGTCAGCGGTTTGGTGTCGGCGTCGGAGTACGTGACGGTCAGCAGCATCTGGTCACCCGGCGAGAAGACGGATGCGTTCAGGGCTGCGGTCGCGGTGGGAGCCGCCATGACAGGGCCTCTCTGATTCGGTCGCCCGGCCCGGCGCGCGGGTGAGCGACGCCGAACAGGGCGGGATCCACGATGCGTGTGGTCGACAGGGCACGTGGGCGACGTGCCGGTGGGCGACGTCGCCGGCGGTGGACGGTGACACCGCTGCGGGCGCCTCCAGCGGTGTGGGACGGCCGAGCCGTGCGCCTCGTCGGGGCCGGCGGCGGTGCCGGGCCCGCACCGGCGGGGCCGGGCCGGCGAGGGCGGCACCGGAGCGGACGATGCTGTCCGTACCGGGCCCGCGGGTGGGGATGTGGCCCGACATCCCTCGCCCTCTCGCCTGCCTTAAGGGTCCTCTACCAGGGGCTTTACCGTCTTGTCCGGTTAGCGACATCTGTCCTCGACGGACGGATTGCTCACCTGCGCCGCCGCTGGCCACCGCGGCGCGGCGCACGCCGCGAGCGCTGACACATTCGTAAACTTGGACGGCAAATCGGCGTAAATGTGGTGGTTTCTACTGCGGATACCATGCGGTCGTCTCCGTCAGGTGCGACCGAAAAGGTGCCGAGTGCTCAGGACGGCGAGAAGAGTCAGCACGACGATGAGCATCTGGCGGCAGGGCCTGTGGCGGTACCGCCTGACCGCCGCCGGCGTTGGCCTGGCGATCCTGAGCGCGGCGACCGCCACCCAGAGCCCACCGCTGGCGCTCAGCGTCGCGGCGGCCACGGCGGGTCTCCTGGTCTCGACCCTGGAGATCCTCGCCAACCGTCGACGGACTCGACAGTTCCGCTTCCATCCCCGCGACGGCGACGACTATCGGGACATCGTCGAACAGGTCCGGTACCCGAGGCGGGTCCTCACCAGTGCCCACAGCACCGGCATCATCCCCACCGACGAGAGTTCCCGGCTGCGGGGCCAGCGCATCCGCTGCGCCGTCTCGCCGACGAGCTACGTCCTCGGCCGGGACCTGCGGCGCTGGTCGTTCGACTTCCTGGCCCGGCACGCCCGGACGGCCGCCATGTACAACGGAGCGGTGTTGGGCCTCGCCGACGACCTGCCGACCGGTGCCGACGACCCGGTCGTCACGCTGCGGCCGGCGCACTACTTCGACTTCTTCTGCAGCAACCTGCTCGCGCCGTACGACGTCTACGAGGCAGGTCGGGACACCCGACCGATGCGTGGCCGTGACCTGATCCTCGACCACCGGGACCGGCTGCGACGGTTCGCCGACAGTCGGCTGGCAAACGTGGTGGGCATCTCCACCCTGGCGTTCACCCTCGACGGACGGCTGCTGCTCGTCGCACAGACCCGGGACAACGTGGGCAGCCCCGGGCTCATCGCACCCTCCGGATCGGGTTCGTTGGAGCCCGGGGACGCGGCGGCGACGGTTACCGCGCCCAGCCTTCAGGAGGTCATCGTCGCTGGCGCGCTGCGCGAACTGCGCGAGGAGTGCCACCTCGAACCACACGAGATAGCCGAGAGCGTGGTCCTCGGCTTCGGGCGGTGGATCAGTCGGGGCGGCGTGCCGGAGTTCTGCACGGTCACCCTGCTCAAGGTCACTGCCGACGAGGTGCTGCGGCGGGCCGTCCTCTGGACGGAACGGCCGTACGTGGGTGAGGTGCTCGCCGTACCCGTTCCGACCACCGCACAGTGGGATCCCGACGACCCTCTCGCGCTGCTGCCCGCCGAGAATCGGCACAGCGCCTCGTGGCCGCTTGCCTTCGGTCTCTCCTGCCTCACCGACTGCATGACCGACGAGGCCTGGCCACAACGCGCGGCCCTGACGGCGCTCGTCGACCAGTAGGGACGTGTGTCAGAGGCTCTGGTCGAGGTGGTCGGCGGGGACCGACTGGAGCAGCCACGCCAACGGCATCTTCGCGTGCTCCTCGTACGACCCGTTTCCACCCAGCCGGTAGAGGGTGACCGTCTGCGCCCCGTCGCGGTCCACGACCCAGTACTGCGAGATGCCGGCCGACGCGTACTCACGGACCTTGGTCACCGAGTCCATCGCCTCCGAACCCGGCGAGACGATCTCCACTACAAGCGCGATTTCGGTCACCGACGCCCAGACACTGCGGCCCGGCGGCTTGCGCCAGACGCTGAGATCGGGAATTCGGCCACCGTCACCACCCGGGCCGGAGATCCGCACACCGACGGCTTGAAGCACCTGCTCGGCGGGCCAACCAGCCATAATCAGCCAGGCGAAGAGCCGACTCGCGATCGTGGCGTGCTCCGAATCGGGCGGCGGCATGACCGACAGGACCCCCTCGGGGCTGGTCTCGTAGCGGTGGCCATTCGGATCGGCGGAGTTCATCGCCGCGACGTCGTCGAGCGTCACGACGGCGGGCATGTACATGCCTACGGCCTCGGCGCTCATGGCCCACATCCTAATGGCCAGTAGTGGGATCTGCGGCCGCTGACGTCCCGGTTTGCGCCTACCGAGCGCGCCGAATCACCGCGCAACCGGCTCGCCGAGCCGCGCGACAGGCGCGGTTACTGTCGAGCCATGCCACTGCGTTCCGACGAGATCGAGGTGTTCGAGCGCTCCCGGCCCCGCCTGGAGGCGATCGCCTATCGACTGCTGGGCTCGGCCAGCGACGCCGAGGACGCGGTCCAGGACACGTTCCTGCGCTGGCAGGCCACCGACCGGGAGCGCGTCGAGACGCCCGAGGCCTGGCTGACGAGGGTACTCACCAACCTGTGCCTCAACCAGCTCACCTCGGCGCGCGCCCGGCGCGAGACCTACGTGGGCACCTGGCTGCCCGAGCCCGTCCTCGCCGGGGACCGGATGCTCGGGCCGGTCGACACCGTCGAGCAGCGCGAATCGGTCTCGATGGCGGTGCTCACCCTCATGGAGCGGCTGTCGCCCAACGAGCGCGCGGTGTACGTGCTGCGCGAGGCCTTCGGCTACCCGCACAGCGAGATCGCCGAGATCCTCGACCTCACCGAGTCGAACTGCCAGCAGATCTACCGGCGTGCCAAGCAGCACGTCGCCGCCGGCCGGGCGCGCGGCGAGGTGGACGACGCCGCCGCCCGGCAGATCGTCAGCGAGTTCCTCACGGCGGCCAACAGCGGCCAGATCCAGCGGCTGGTGGAGTTGTTGACCGGGGACGTGACGAGCGTCGGTGACGGCGGCGGCAAGATCCCGGCCCGCACCACGCCGGTCGTCGGCGCGCTGGCGGTGGCGAAGTTCCTGCGCGGCCTCTTCCGGCCCAGCGACGTGAAACGGAACCTGGTGGGCGGCAGCAGCCCCGCCCTCTACGCCGAGGTCGTCAACGGCGGGCCCGCGGTCGTCGTCGTGACCGGCGAGCAGGTCGTCGGTGTCATGTCCCTGGAGATGACCCCCGAGGGAGTCGCGGCGATCCGCGTCCAGGTCAACCCCGACAAGCTCGAACGCGTCACCCGCCAGTGGTCCGTCACCGCACACTCGGAGCCGCTCCTGCACGTCTGGTGACCCAGGTCATAGCCGCCTCCTGTCAGCAACGGCGTCGCTGCCCGGTTCAGGTAGCGACCATCGCCGAGACAGGAGCGCCGCCATGAAGCACCGCATCGTCGTCCTCGGAGCCGGCTACGCCGGAGCGACCGCCGCCGGCCGCCTCGCCCGCCGGTTGCACCCCGACGACATCGAGATCACCGTTGTCAACGCCGAGGCCGACTTCGTCGAGCGGGTCCGCATGCACCAGCTCGCCGCCGGCCAGGACCTCACGCGCCGCGAGCTGAGCCGGGTGTACGCGGGCACCGGCGTGCGGGTCCGCGTCGCCCGGGTCACCGCCGTCGACGTCGACCGCCGCACCGTCGCGCTCACCGACGCGCACGGCAACGACGAGATCGCGTACGACACGCTCGTCTACGCCCTCGGCAGCGCCTCGGCCGACCACGGCGTTCCCGGCGTCGCCGAGCACGCGTACGACCTCGCGGGCCGACCGTCGGCGCTGCGGCTGCGGGACCGTCTCGCCCACCTCGCCGCCGGGCAGCAGGTGCTCGTGGTCGGCGGGGGTCTCACCGGCCTCGAGGCCGTCACCGAAATCGCCGAGGCCCGGCCCGACCTCGACGTCGCGATCGCCGTCCGCGGCGGTCTCGGTGACTGGCTGAACGGCAGGGCGCGACAGCACCTGCGGGGCGTCACGAACCGGCTCGGCATCTCGGTGCACGAGCACACCGACGTCGTTCGGGTCGAGCCGGCCGGCGTGGTCAACGCCGACGGTGGCACGATCCCGGCCACGGTGACCGTGTGGACGGCCGGCTTCGCCGTCCACCCCATCGCCGCCGCCACCGGTCTGACCGTCGCGGCCACCGGGCAGATCATCGTCGACGACACCATGCGGTCCGTCTCGCACCCGGACGTGTACGCGGTCGGCGACGCCGGACTCGCCGCCGGGCCGGGCGGCAAGCCGCTACGGATGTCCTGCGCCTCGGGAACTCCGATGGCCTGGCAGGCGGCCGACGCCATCGCCGCGCGCCTGACCGGCCGGACGAAGATGCCGAATGCCCCGCTGCGCTACTTCAACCAGTGCATCAGTCTCGGCCGCCGCGACGGCATCATTCAGTACGTGACCGCCGACGACCGGGCCAAGCCGTCCCAGCTGACCGGGCGGCTGGCGGCCCGCTACAAGGAGGTCGTCTGCAAGGGCGCCGCCTGGGGGATCTCCCACCCGATCCCGTACCCGGTGCGCCGCCGCCGGGTCGTCGCGACCCGGACGCGGGCCACCGCCTCGATGTGACCCCTCAGGAGAATGTGCGGCGTGCCCACGTCCGGAAGTCGGTCGTGGGCAGGCCGAGCGCCCGGGTGATCTCGGGACGGGCGGGACTGCCATTCTCGTTGATCCGCTCGACCGAATTGACCATGGCGGGAAGCAGTCCGCGTTCGACGGCTTCCCGCGGAGTGAGCACGGGCGCGGAGATCGTCCGGCCGGTGACCTCGCTGAGGATCGCGGCCACCTCGGTCATGGTGAGCAGGTCGCCGGCGAGTTCGACGTCCAGGCCGTCGAGCCGTCCCGGGTCCGTGAACGCGATCGCCGCGGCCTCTCCGATGTCGTCGACGGCGACCCAGGGGAGCTGGGCGTCCGCCGCGAAGCCGGTGATGATCGTGCCGCTGGACCAGTCGCCGAAGAGGTACGACCAGCCGACCAGGTTCTCCATGAACGTCGAGGGCGCCAGGACGGTCCAGTGCGCGAAGCCACCGGTGCGGACCATCTCGTCGATCGCCGCCTTGCTCTCCCAGTAGTGCCGGTCCCAGCGGCCCTCGGCCCAGCCGGGCTGGCTGCGGTGGAAGTCGCCCGCGCCGGACACGCTGCTGTGTACGACGTGTGCCACGCCGGCCCGGCGGGCGGCCTCGACGACGTTCCGACCGCGAGTCAGCTCGGCGTCGCCCTGCAGGTTCGCCACGTCGGGAAACGGGATCGAGAAGAGGCCGTCCATCCCCTGGGCCGCGGCGAGCAGCGACGCGGGATCGTCCAGGTCGCCCTTGACCAGTTCGGCGCCGCGCGCGGCCAGAGCCTGTGCGCTGTCGGTGGCGACGTCGCGGACCAGGGCACGGACCACGACGCCACGGTCGAGCAGTGCTCGGGCGGTAGCCCCTCCCTGCTTGCCGGTCGCGCCGATGACGAGGACAGCCATGATGCCTCCAAATAAGTGGGGCGTCCCCCCACTTGTCGCCGGCTACGATATGGGGGACCACCCCACTTTGGCAAGGGCGGGCCATGAGAGCCGACGCACAACGCAACTACGACCTCATCGTGAAGGCGGCCGCCGAGGCGATCGCCCGCGATGGCGCGTACGCCTCGCTGGAGGAGATCGCCCGCTCCGCCGGGGTCGGCTCGGCGACCCTGCACCGGCGCTTCCCGTCCCGGTGGTCCCTGCTCCAGGCCGTCTTCCGGACCTGCGTGCAGAACCTCGCCGGTCGCGCCGAGGACCTGCTGGCCGAGCCGGACGCTCTCGCCGCCTTCACCACCTGGTTGCGGGAGGTCACCGTGTACGCCACGACGACCCGTGGGCTCGCGGTGACACTGCTGAACGCGCCACCTGAGGAGAACGAGACCTGCGGCGCGACGCTCTGCGCGGCGGGCGAGAAGCTGTTGCGTCGGGCCGTCGAGCAGGGAACCGTACGCGCGGATGTCGTCATGGCGGACGTGATGACCCTCGCCAACGCCATCTCACTCGCCGCCCAGCCGGCCGACGCCACGAAGGCGGAACGACTCCTGGCCCTCTCCCTGGCGGGAATCCAGCCCCCCGCACGGTGACCGACCTCGCTCCACGATGGAGTGTTCGGGGCCGGCGAGCTTGACTCGATCGTCATGCTGGAACCCGATGCCCGCGCCTGTACCGTCGTTGGAGGACCCGTGCGCAAGCCAGCCAGGACCGCAGCCGTCCTCGTCGGGCTCGGCGTCGGCGGCGCGGTCGGTCCGGCCCTCGGGCCGGCCGCCGTCTGGTCCGGTGTCGCGGTCGCCGCGATCGGAGTCGCGCTCTCCCTGATCGGCACCGGCGAGTCCCACCTCGTCGAGGACGGCCTGGCCGACCGGGGGGAGGACGACCAGGCCGCCGCCGCTCCGCGACGGCGCAAGCGGGAGACGCCGACCCTCAGCGGCCTGGGCACCCGGGTGGAGCAGATCCTCGACCTCGCCGAGAAGCAGGCCGAGGACCACCGCGCCGTCGCGCGACTCGAGGCGGAGAGCATCGTGACCGCCGCGCGGCGGGAGGCGGAGTCGATCCTCAACCGCGCGCACGAACAGGCGGCCGGGATTACCGGTACCCGCTGGGAGCCGCCTTCCTACGGCGTCGGCTCGCCGTAGCGGCCGGAAGGTAGCCGCGCAGGTCCGCGTGCGATGTCACCGGGCCGACGATGCTCGGTGGTCGGTGCCGCACAGCGCCGTCTCGACGCTCTCGTTCACCTCGGCGAGCATCTGCTCACCGGTCGGCAGGCCGGTCACGGCGACCACGGCGCCGCGGCCGTCGCGGGTGACCAGGTTGCGGGTCTCGAACCCCTGGATGTCCCCGCCGTGACCCCAGGCTTCGACGCCGCAGGGCAACTCGTGGCTGGCGATGCCGAGCCCGTACGCGTACTCGCCGGTCGGCTCGAAGCCGGGCGCGGGCACGGTGGTCATCATCGCCTTCTGCTGCGCGGGCTTGAGCAGCCGGCCGTCGACGAGCGCCTGGAAGAAGGTCCGCAGCTCGTCCGGGGTGGAGACCAGTTGGCCGGCGGCCCAGCCCAGCGACGGGTCCATGTCGGTGACGTCCACCCACGGTGCGCCGGGGCCCACTGCGACGTAGCCGTGCGGGTGCGTACCCCGAAGAGACTGCTCCCCCACTCCCGGCCAGTAGGTGTCGCGCAGGCCGAGCGGCCTGATGATCCGGTTGGTGATCTCCTCGCCGATGGGACGCTCGGTGACCTGCTCGACGATGAGCCCGGCGAGGACGTAGTTCGTGTTGCTGTACTCCCACCTCGCGCCGGACGCGAAGTGCGGCGCGTTCGTCAGCGCGGCATCCACCAGCCGCCTCGGCTGGTAGTACGAGTGGCTCTTGTCGATGAGGTCCTGCGCCTTGGTGAAGAGCACGTCGTCGTAGTCCGCCAGGCCGCTCGTCTGCTGCAACAGCTGACGTACGGTGATCGCGCTGCCGTCGTTGCCGTGACCTCGCACGACTCCGGGCAGGTAGTGCTCGACCGTGGCATCCAGGTCGATGCGCCCCTCCCCCACCAACTGCAGGACGACCACCGCGGTGAAGGTCTTCGTGTTGCTGCCGATGCGGACCTGGCCGTCCCGGGGAACCGGGCGACGCGTCTGGAGGTCGCCGACCCCGGCGGTGTAGTCGCGGACCCGGCCGTCGGCCCCCCGTACGGAGGCGAGGACGCCGGGGAAGCCACTCTCGCTGACCAGGCCGTCCAGTTGCCGCTGCACGGCATCGGGTGGCCCGGCCGGGCGACCACTGTCAGTGGCGGCGAACGCGGCGGACCCGGTCAGGATGGTGGCGGCGGCCAGTGTCGCGGCGACCGCCCGCAGGGCTGGGCGGCGCGTGGACGTAACGGCGTGCGGCGGCATGACTGCTCCCTGGAGTCTCGGAAACGCTTGACGCCATCAAGGGTTCAAGAATTCCGATCCGGGGACGATCCCCGCAGCTGCCCTCCTGCTGGTACAGCCTGCGCTACCCGGCCGGCCGGGTCTGCTCGACCAACCACACCGGCGGTGGTGAGCGGTATACCTCAGTGGAATGTTCATACCTCTGAGGCATACCGCACTTCAGCACACCTAGAACCACCCGCTTCAGGGGCGGGACGAGCACCTCCATGTCGTGCCGTCGTGGTGCGAGACGCAGACCACCAGGATCTTCCCGATGAAGGTCACCCTCGACGGTCGGCGCGGCGGAGCATCTCCTCCATCTCGGGGTCGGCCATGATCTCCCGGACCTCCTGGGCGCAGCGGCAGCCGGCGGCGAACTTGGCAGCCCATCCGAGCGCCTCCTCGCGGGTGGTCACGTCGACGACCACGAACCCGCCGATGACCTCCTTGGTCTCCGGGTAGAGGCCGTCGGTGACCGACCCGTCCGTGGCCACGATGTTGGCCCGCTGCCGTTGAAGGCCGCCGCCGAACACCCAGACGCCCGCGTCGACGGCCTCCTGGAGCACGGCGTGCGCCGCCTTGCCCACCTCGGGCAACTCCTCGGCGGGGATGTGGTCCATCGCGCCGTCGTTGAACGAGATCAGGTACCGCGCCATCTCAGAACTCCTCGTCTCCCGGGCGGCCTTCGCCGACCGCCTCCACCCGTACCACGAACGAGCAGCCCTCGATTCGACGCCAGGCCGGAAAAAGTCCCGCCGCCCGCCGATCTGCTGTTCGTGGCGTGGTGTTCGTGGTGTGGTGTGGTGTGACAGCAACTTCGGGGATGTTGCTGTCTCCGGCGCGGCTGAGGCAGCAACATCGGGGATGTTGTGCAGATCTTGGCGTCGATCCGACCCCGTCAGCCGGTCTCCCGCACGAGGCGGTACAGGTCCTGGCGCACCGCCGGCCACTCCTCGCCGAGCGCGTGCCGCGCGGCGCCCAGCGCGTCGACGCCGGCCATTCCCGCGCCCAGCGCCGCGTGCAGGGCATGCACGGCATCGGCGCCGGCCCGGACATCACCGCCCTGCGCCGTGAGGCGGACGATCCTCCACCGGGTCTCCTCGTCCACGGTCAGCCCCCGCTCGACGGCGTCGACCGCCTGCCTCGCCAGCTCGTCGTCGCTGAACCGGAGCCGCATGGTCACCGCCCGTACGGCGTGCGCCACCGCCGCCCGCCGTACCTCATCCGGCGCGGACCGCAGCCGAGCGTCCAGGTCGGGCTCGTAGTGACCGAAGTTCGACGGCGGCCTCGGGTCGGCCGGGATGTGCGGCAGCCGCACCGTCACCCACGGCCCGGCCTGCGGGTCGACCCCCTCGTCGCTCATCCACTCGGCCGGCAGCCGCACCCCGGTCCGCCGTTCGACGAACGCCATCGCCGCCGACCGCACGTACCCGGTTCCGCGCGCGGCGCGTACGTCGTCCAGGTCGTCGGCGAACGCGGACGGGTCGTCGCCGTGCCGCCGCTCCGGGTCGTTCAGGTCCATCCAGGCGAGCACCCGGCCGTACACCGCGTACGTGAGGCCGCCGTTGCCGTTCACGGTCCACTCGACGGTGTGCACCCGCGTGCCGTCGCTGAGCCAGCGCAGCACCTCGGGCCGGCTCAACGCGCAGCCATTGTCCTGGAACACCAGCACGTTCGGGCCGATCTGGGCCAGGTCGGCAAGCTCGCCCGACTGGTCGTCACCCGGCTCGACACGCCTGGCCCGCAGCCGCTTGATGATCCCGTCGACGGTGGCCTCGGCACTCGTCGGCTGCACCACAGCCCAGCTCAACCCCTCGGCGAGCCAGTCCCGCTCGGTGAGGAAGTCGTCGTAGTACCGCACCGCGTCCGAGACCATCGGAACACGGTACGACGTTCATCGACGCCTAGGACTGCGTGATCCACTCGGGTTCCTGGAAGTCGGTCCGAAAACGGCGTCCTGATACCCCGATTTCCCGGAGGCCGAGTCGATCAATCGTCCGCCGCGGCGACGGGGCGTGGTGTGTGTCGATCCGGTTGTATCGTCTCGCTGATGGGGCGGCTTATGGACCGGCGCCGCGATCTTGCCGGATGGTTGGTGACGCCACTGTTCACCCTCGTGGCGGCACCGGTGCTGGCTGGCATAGTCGGAGTGTTGGGAAACATCGGAGACAGCAACGGCCCGCCGACGCTGTGCAAAGAGGCAATCGCCGACAACAGTTGCGAGGAAACCAGCCTCAGAGTGATCGGCGTACATGTGGCGATCGCGGGCACCATGTGGCTGCTGCTATGGATCATCCCGTGGTGGCGAGGTCTTCGCACCGTGCGCGTGCTGCTCGCCGTCGCCGCGACCGTCGTCCTCGTACTCCTGCCGGTACGCATGTTCGACTGGTCCATCCGGTACTTCTGATGTCCACAGTGATCCGAGGCCCTCGCCGTCGCCGGCGCACGCCCCCGGGGGACGGCGGGCGACGGCGTTGTCTTCTAAAATCTCGTGGGCAGCACTGAACGCAGATCCGGGGGGCTGAGGTGACATCGACGAACCCCAACGGGATCCACAAAGTGCTCACCGACACGCTGCGTGCGCTGTCCGCACAGCAGTCCGGCGGGGCGGACGGGGCGGACGTGCCCCAGCCTGAGGGTCACGGCGAGGCGGCGGACGGGATGGTGCGGGCCACCGCTGCGCCGCCGGGCCGGCTGACCGCACTGGAGGTCGACCCAGGCCTCCGGCGGCTCGACCTCACGACCCTGACCGAGCACATCCTCACCGCCGTCAACGACGCCATGGCAGACCTGCAGCAGGCGACGACGTCCACCACGGAACAGGTTGACCTGAGTGACCTCGGGCGGCAGTTGACCGAGATTCAGCGGGATGCCGCCCGGCAGTTCACCACGTTCCTCGACGGGCTCGCCGACGCGCAGGACCGGCTGGGCCGCCGAGGCGGGTGACGGCGCCGTGCAGATCGACCCGGAGGGCATCTCGGCTGCCGGCACCACCATGCGGTCGTTGGCGGACGGTTTCGCCGACAAGCTGACCGCCTTCCAGGCCCGACTGGCATCGATCGGTCCCGCGTTCGGCGACGACGAGACCGGGTCACTGCTCGGCGTGGCATACGACGAAGCGGCGGCGTACGTCTTCGAGTCACTGCTCGAGGCGCTCGATGAGGTCGGTTTCGCTGGCGACGACCTGACCGGGATGGCTCGTGCCCACGAAGCCAACGAGGCCGACACCGGCGACCTGTTTCGCGTGCTGCTCAAACGAATGGAAGGCTGACGGGTGGGTCTGCAGATTCCGGGCGAGCTGCGCAGCCTGCTCGACATCCTGGGCTACACCTGGCCAGCTTCTGACGAGCAGAAGCTCTTTGAGCTCGGCCAGGCCTGGTGCGAATTCAGCAGTGACGTGGCCGAGTTCATTCAGCAGGCGGAGACGGCCGCCAAAGCCGCGCTGAGCGGCAACGAGGGTGCCGATATCGAGGCATTCCGTGCCTGGTGGGGCCAACAGGAGAGCCCGGTCGACAGCCTTCAGAGCAACAGCACCGGCGCGCTGGTCGGCGGTGCCGGACTCATGATCGCTGCCGCGATCGTACTGGCCCTGAAGATCGCGGTCATTGTGCAACTGGTCCTGCTGGCGATCCAGATCGCGCAGGCAATCGCCACCGCTGGCCCGACGTTCGGCGCCTCGCTGCTGGAGATTCCGGTGTTCCAGACGCTGACCCGCACCATCGTCGGCAACCTGATGCAGGAAGCCCTCTGGCGGTTGGCCGATGGTTAGGAACCGCACCGGCAAGATCGCCGCCAAGTTCGCCCGGGAATGGGTCAGGGACCTCAAGAAGGTCAAGCGGCGACGCCGCGGAAATCCGGACGCACGGCCTACCAGAAACGCTTCTCCCGCGCGGCAGGCCTCGTACCGTGCCCGTCAGGAGGCCGACCGCCAGCAGCGCAACGGACGGGTCAATGGCACCGCCGAGGCCGTGACCACGGCTGATGGGCGGCACACCGCCGTCTCGGTGAGCGACGGCCCCGACCGGATCTATCCGCACAACCGCGAGGTGGCCGGTGCGCTCGACCGGGTGCCGCAGAACCTTCGCGCGCCGTGGCACGGCAACTGCGCGTTACCGCAGTCGTTGTCAAAGCTGCTGGACCGGGGCATCGACCCGCGCGGTGGCGCGATTGGGGCCGCACGGATTCGCGCTCCGGGTAACCCCGGACACGGCGCGCACAACCCGTGCTGCAACAGTTGTAAGTCGTTGCGCAACGAGTTCGACCTGAGAGAGGTGCTGTGATGCGGGGAGACGACCGCGCACTGCCGGACCGTGCGGCGCAAGCCCTCAGGATGGCGGGTTGGTCACCACGCCGCCGGATGGACGTCGGCGAGTGGGAGTCGGCGCTTGCCCCGGAGGGCTTTGCCATGCACGCTCCCGCGCGAGCCTTCCTCACCGAGTTCGGTGGACTGGTCGTGCCGGTGAGCGGTCCCGGTCGGGACTCGGCCCGCATCGGTGTACGGCTCGACCCACTGTTGTGCCTCGGTCAGAAGGTCTGGTTCGACAGCCTCTCCGGATCCACGGCCGGTCTGCTCTACCCGCTCGGCGAGGAACACGACGGGCACGCCAGCCTGGCCATGGACGAGGACGGCACGATCTATCTGCTCTTCAACGACCAGATCAAGAGGATCGGCCCCGGCCTGACCGGCCTGGGCCGACTGCTCGAGGGCGAAGAGGCCCCGGCCGGGCGGTAACGGGCCGCAGTCAGCGAGGCTGCTTGGCGCTGCTGATGAGCGCCGCCCAGGCGGCCGGCGCGAAGCTCAACATCCCAGCATCCGGTGCCGTGGAATCGCGAACGTCGACCCCGGCAACAGCCGACGTGGCCCGCTTGGCCGCCGCCATCGGACTGACCCGGCGCTGGCGCGCTGTTCGGGTCGGTGTACGGAACATCGACGACCGTAGACTGCCCGCCGTGGGATATTCCGTGTGGCCTTCCGGTCGTCTGCACCTACCGGAGTCGGACGACGCCGCCGCAACGGCCGCCGCCAAGGCAGCCATGGCCGAACAGAGTCGTTGGTACGAGCCCGACATGACTGACGTGAGTGACCGGATCGTCGACATAGCGAGCGAGGCCAGGGCCTCGATCACCCGCGACGGGGACTGGATCGAGTTCGATCACGACGACGCGGGCGACCCCAAGTGGTCGCACCAGGCCATCGCCTTCTACGTCGCGATCGCGCCGTTCGTTCGCTCCGGCGTCGTCCACTTCGACGGTGAGGACGGTGCCCACTGGTCCTACACCTACGCCGACGGACGGATGACCCAGCAGGGTTGGCTCGGCTGGGACGGATCGGTCGAGCCGTTCGGCGAGTACGTGGATCCCCCGTCCCTGGAGTAGGGAGGGGCAGAGCCTTGAGGTCTTGCTGCCCTAGCCTGGCCGCTCGCAGAAACCACCGCCTGCCGCAAGCATGGATCCGAGGCGTTCGCTGCCAAGCCAGCGGCGCACGGAAGATCGAATAAGCTGCCCGCGTGACGCGACACGTCCGTGACGCACCGTCCAACCTGAGTGTCCGGGCTCGCCGCTTCGTGGCGGTCCATGGAGTTTGGCTCGACGTGCCCTCTGTCAGTGACTGGCGCGGGCAGTGGGAGGCCAACGGCATTCCGTCGGAAGTCGTCGACCGGGCGGAGAGCTATCAGGCTCGCTGGGGCGGACTCGCCCTACCTCCGTCGTTCAGCTACGACGGAGGGCCGCGAATGCTGCGTGCCGACACACCGGAGTGGGAGAACGACCTCCCCGAGCCGGACTGGTGGTTCGAGGCAGGACCGCAACGAACGGCGTTGCCGTACTCCTTCCTGATCGGACCTGACGGAAGCTTCGGCATCGCCATGGACAGTTGGGTGCCTCTGCACGTCCGCATCGAAGGCTGGGTCGAGTCACTGGCACTCGCCCAGTCGGCAGAGCAGATCGCAGAGACGGTTACCAGGGTTTCTGGCGACGCGGTTGCCGACCTTGACCTCTCCGATATGCGACCCGTGCCAGAGACGGCCGGCATTGTCGACACCTGGTGGCATGGGGCAGGCTCTCTGATCGCGATCTACAACGGCGAAGCGGAGCTGTTCGGACGTCCCGACTATCGGGTTGCGCGCGTCTACTCCGGCAACATCGGCATGGAGTGGCTGTAGGAGGCATGGATCCGAGGCGTCTGAGGAGGCTGTCGCCCGTGGCAGAGCGGGATGAGCTCGATGTGGCCCGACGTCGCTTGCCCGTGGGTAAACACGTCACGGGCCAGGTCGTCCGTGTACCGAGGCCCGGAGCGATCGGGCTGCTCGTGGACCTGGGCCAGGAGCTGGAGGGCTTCGTTGACGTCCTCGTCCTGCCTCATGACCCGGCCGAGTGGCCTTCGGTCGGCGCAGTGATGACGTTCGAGGTTCTCCAGCACCGGCCAGGCCAGGTGCGTCTCTTCCCACTCGACGCGTCGTTCCGCTCCCGGACCTACCTCCCCGCCAGCCCGAGCAACGAGGAGTGGCTGGTCCTCAAGATGCGCTTCCCGATCGGCTCTGCGGTCACCGCCACCGTCACCCACGTCTTCACCTCGGACAGGGAGTACGTGGTGCGGTTCGAAGACTGCTCATCAGCCCTGGAATGGACCGGCGAGGCCCCGATGGTTGGCGCCACCGGCAGGTACACGATCACGCGCCACCTGGATCACACCCGACGCGTCGTACTCACGCCGGCCGATCCAATCCAGGATTGATCTGGACCGGCATCCTTGCGAACCGCCCGCTCATCATCGGCTCGACGCGATCGGCTCAGGGCCCGTCCGCGACCGCACTGCATCGCACTGCACCGGTGGAGATCTGGAACGGACGCTCGATGTGAGCCTTGCTCGGCGTTGCTAGCGTCGTGGCTAGGTCTGAGGGCGAACAGGCAGGACGGACGCCATGGCCAGCAGCGGAAGTACAGCTAGCTCGGCGAATCGGCGTGCTCGCGCGCCGATGTTCGTGATCGGCAGCGTCGTGGCGTTGGTCGCCCTCATCGCGCTGGGGTACCGGCTGAGTAGCGACCCGCGGGTCGGGCACGAAGCGGGCGTCATCCGGGTGGCGCTGGCTCCGGGAGCCTTTCTGGTGCTGTCCTGGCTCGTCCGCCTAATTCAGTGGTGGGGTGCCGCTCGTGCTCCCGCGAGGCGGGTCCTGGTGACCGCGCATCTGGCGCAGGGAGGGCAGCCGGGAAGCGCGGGGCGGGTCACCGCTGCGGCGCACGCCGTAAACGCCGCCGGCGGGTCCGACACCAGCCCCAAGGGATACTCCGTGTGGCTGACGGTGGGCGGCCGGGGCAGGGGCGTCGTCCTACACCAACGTGTCGTCTGGGAACCGTGGTTGCGCGAGCTGACCAGGTCGCGTCCGGCTACGATCCGGCACGGGCCCGGCGTCAGCGTGGTCGACGTGGCCGGGTACGGGCGGCTCTGGCCCGCGAGTTTCACGCTGCTCCGTCGTCCCTACGGGGTCAGCCTCATTCCGTTCCGCAAGGCCCATGAGTTGCCGAAGAGCGGGAGCCTCTCGTACGGCCGTCTGGCCTACCTTTTTCTCGTGTTCCTCGCGCTCGGCCTGGCCGACCTCGTCGGCCACGGTATGTGGGCGCTGCTCGGGTGGTGGGCGGCGTACCTCGTCGCCTCGATGGCCGCCATCGGAGCCTGGTTCGGCCTCGTTCCGCCCGGCGTGCGTTGGGAAGCAGCCCCTCGGGGCCACGTCGCGACGACCTCCTGACCACGGACGCGATCGAGCGAACAGGCGGCGCCCTCGGCCAGAGCCTCGTCTCCCCATCAGAAACGGTCGCCTGCTCCTGCGGCCACACTGCGGGCCTTGGAGCCATCTCCGCCATGAGGCCGGGGCCGTGCCGGCGCGACCCGCCTTGCGGTGCTCACTCGGCAGTGGTCAGGGGAACTCGCTGCCCTTGCCTCGCTTCGAGGACTACCCGTTGACCCAGAGGCTGAGCCAAGTTCAGATTGGCAGTTCGTCGGTAGCCGACAAGCGTGCATACCTCGTTGGCGGCGTGAGGCTGGGCGATAACGATGACGACGACGGCGTTGGCAGACTCGACCGCCTCAGCGTGGTAGTCGGCACCGCACGGTCTGGTTGCCGGCTCCCGAGTGCCAGTGAAGGTGACAGTCAACCGGGTGCTGGCCCTGGCACTGGTGGCTGATTCGATGGAGATGCCGGGTGGGGAGTTCCATGGCGGCGGCGTCACGGTGACGGTGGCTGCACCATCAGCGTTGATAACCGCCTGCTCATAGCGGGCCAGGGCCTCACCCGCTTGCTGGCGCATCTCCCCCAAGCTTTCCCCCTTGGGCAGTGCACCCTCATGCGGGTCGTTCACCTCCGAGCTGCAACCAGCCAGCACCACCACGGCCGCACCCCAGAACAGCCAGCGCCGGCGAACCACCATCAAGCACCTCCGCATCGCCTGAGCACACCGGCCGAATCCGCAGGGTCGACCGGTGTGCGGCCTTCGGCAGCCATCAGGGGGTCGATGGCGACCAACAGTATCGACGGAGGGCTGGCTGTCCAGACCAACCGTCAAGCATCAGGTGAGACTAGACAAAGCCGTCGATGGCTGCCCTCCGTCGGCTGTCGTGCGACAGTCGTCCGCCAACCGAACCGCGACGTCAGCGCGGATGGCGGCAGGAGACAAACTTCTGGGCCAGCCCGGTAGGCGCCGATCGCGTACCTTGCACCCATGCCAGTGCCATTCCCCGACACGATGCAGGAGGCGGCGGCCCCTACTCCACCACATCGCCGCCTCGCCACGGTTGCGTTCTCTCTGGCGCTGGTCGCCGTAGGGCTGATCGGCGGCTTCGGGGCGGCCAAGCTCGGCGATGATCCGCACACTGCCAAGGCGGAGCTGCTCGTCGGGACGGTCACCTGGTCGAACGACGAGACCAGGTCCATCGCGTTTGCGCAAGACGGGGCGCCGCGGGGCCCTCTCGATGGCGACACGATCTACTCGGTAATCGCCGAAAGCTGGCAGGACGTGCGCGGGACACTGCACAACGACGGCACGTATCCAACATGCCTGGTCGGCAAGGAGAACGAGCCCGCCTCAGCGGACCGGCACCGTGTCGAGCTTGAGGTCCTACACCGAGACACGGGCAGCGCCCAGCCACAGCACATCGCCGTCCACGTTCACTGCCTCAATTAATGGCATGACCCCGGGCACCGGCGCGTCCGCACGTCTCGCCGCCAGAAGGCCGGCTGAGAGCGACCAACGGTGACGCGCACATCAGGTACGTGGTGGGGCGGGCGGGACTCGAACCCGCGACCGAGGGATTATGAGTCCCCTGCTCTAACCGGCTGAGCTACCGCCCCGGAACCGCGCGGATCTTATCCCGCCCGGTGGATCACGGGCCAGCGCCGATGCGGCCCCGTCCCATCACCGCCGCCGTCGCCACAGCAGCACGATGGGCAACGCGAGGATAACAGTGAGCAGCCAGCCTGCCACGACGACGCCCCAGAGCCACTCTTCGCCCGGCTCGGTGCCGGCGGCGACCATGACGTACGTCACCAGCAGGCTCACGGCGCCCGCCACGAGAACGGCGACGCCGCTGACCACGATCATCGCGACCTCCCACCAGGGGCGGTCGCCGGGCGCGCGGGCCGGCTTCTCCGGCGCGGAGGGCTGCGGGATCTCGTCCGGCGTACGTGCCGGCATGCTGATGTGCCGGTCGGCCGGCACCTGGGCGTCGATGACCGGGAGCGCCGCCGGGTGCAGGTGGAACATCGTCGGCTCGATGTGCAGCACGATGGCGTCCGCGCCGATCAGTTGCCGTGCTCCGTCGGGCCAGGTGAGCATGGCGGCGCAGTCGGCGTAGCGGACGGTCAGCGGCTTGTCGCTCTGGAGCAGGGTCACCCCGTCGACGCCGATCCGCAGGGCGGCGTTGCCCTCCTTCGCCGAGTAGCCGGTGCCCTCCAGGATCTCCGTCGAGTGGGTGGGCGCGGCGACGAAGCCGGCCCAGTCGGCGGTGAGCCCTCGCGGCACCATGAGCAGCGCGGAGCCCATCACCTCGCCGGCGACCTCGTGCAGGTCGGCGAGGTTGATGGCCTTCAACTCGGCCCGGTGCTCGTCGATGGTGAGGTTGGGTTCCCCGGTGAGCACGTTCAGGGCGTACCCGGGAAGTCGCGCGGCATCGACCTCGGCGGTGCCGAGCAGGTCCTCGCGCTTGGCCACGGTGGCGTCCAGGTCGGCCTGCTCGATCCGGCCGACCCGCAGCTTGGCGAGCACGTCGACGAAGCCGCCGAGAACGGCGTCCTGCTTCTCCGCCAGCGCGTCGGCGAGCGCCCGCAGCGTGGCGTTGCCGTCGCCGCGCGGGTCGTACCCGGTGGTGGCGGTGTAGGAGAGACCGGATTCCTGGCGCAGCGACCGGTACAGCTCCCGTTCCAGCACACCGGCGAAGACGGCTGCGGCGGCGCTGCGCCGCACCACGGCGTCGAGCACCACCGCTCGGGCGCCGTGCACGAAGTACGCGGGGGTCTGCGGCAGCGCCGACGAGACCGCCGGGACCGGCTGGCGTACCCCGGTCGGCAGCGGCAGCCGGAGCCCGGCGGGCACCCGGTCGCCGCAGATCCACAGCACCGCGTTCTCCCGGGTGAACCAGCGGGCCGTCCACTCGCGCAGGTCGTCGGCGGTCAGCGCGCCCAGGCCCCACTCCGGGTAGCTGCTGAGCCCGAAGTCGCGGGCCCCGTGCCGCCACAGCGGGATGTCGTCGATCGCGGCGGCGCCCCGGCTGCTCCACTCGGTACGCAGGATGTCCTTCTCGACGTCGAGTCGCGCGAGCGGCAGGTCGGACAGGTGCCCGCAGACGGCGGTCAGGAACGCCGCGATGTCGGTCTCGGAGCCCTGCGTGTGGAACATGGTGAACGCTGGCGCGGTCACGCCGTTGACGTGGTAGTCGGCCAGGCCGAGCGGCGCGAGCGCGAGGTGCTCGATGAGGTGAGTGGTGCCGGCGCGGGCGAGGGTCTCGTCGGCGGTGCCGACCCGGAAGGTCAGCCCGGCGCGCATCGGTCCACCGGTGGGGGCGAGCAGCGTGGGCACCCCGTCCACGTCCAGGTGCTGGATCACGACTGGCCACCCTTCGCGTACGCCTTCGCGCGGTACTTCGTGTAGCCCTCGGCGTCGTCCGCGTACGTCCAGGGGAATTCCGAGCCGAGGTTGCCGAGCGCTCTGAACTGGCTGGCCGCCGCGGACCACTGCTCGGTGAGGCTGAACACCAGCGCGAACGACGAGCGGACCCAGACCCAGCCGGGCCGGTCGACGAAGTCCGGGTGCAGCACGGACCGCTGCCCGGCCTGCATGATCTCGTCCACGACGGGGGCGCTGCGCACGTACGCGGCGCGTTCCCGCTCGGTGTCGAAGTCGAGCCAGCGTTCCAGGTGCGCCTCGGCGAGCACCACGGCGTTGGGCGCGCCGGCGGGCGCGGCCTGCGCGCACTCGCGGGCGAAGGCGAAGGCGCGGTCCCAGTCGCCGCTCCACTTCGGGCAGAGCTGCTGAAGCAGCGTCGCCTGGGCGGGCGCGTGGTGGGGGTGGTGCTGGGCGAGTCGGTCATAACGGCGACGCGCCTCGTTCTGGCCCAGTTGCAGACCTCGGGCGATGGTGATGCGCTGGGTCCAGGCGGCCGCGTCGTCGGGGCGCCGGGCGGTGACGTCGATGAGCACCCGCTCGGCGCGACGCAGATGGTCGTGGAACTGGTCGAACTGCTCCCGGCTGACGTACCGGGCCCGGTAGCCGCTGCGGATCCGCCAGCCGGCGCGGATGAGGTGGTTGCCGAGCAGGGTCCCGGCGAGCGGGTCGGTGGGGTCCGCGTCGTACGCCTGGCGCAGGAACGGCTCGGTCCCGGGCTTGTCGCCGGCCGCGGCGACGAGCAGCGTGCGGCCGTCCGGGTCGCGGTCCGCGAACACCGCCCGCACCGCGGGCCAGTCGGCGGCGTCGAGCGCCTTGTGCAGGTCGCTGACCTCGGGGTACGCGTCGGCGACGTCGAAGGTGGGCGCCGGGAGGGTGGCGGGCATGGCGGCGATCATAGGTGATCAACTACGGCTGCGGTGTCCCCTTTCGAGGCGCGAGGTCAGCCGGCGCGCAGGGCCTCGAGGACCGCGCCGGCGGCACGCCAACCGCTGGCGAGAGCGCCCTGGATCGACGGGCTGTCCCGGTGGTCACCGGCCACGAACAGCCCCTGCCCGAGCGCGACCGGCTTGCGCAGCCGTCCCTGCGGGGGTGGGGCGGCGGGCAGCGCGTCCGGTACGGACACGGTGGTGAGGTGCGTCCAGTCGGCGGTGGATCGTCCGTACAGCCGGGTCAACTCGGCCCGGATGGTCGGTTCGGGCGGGGCCGTCGGGCCGACCACCGAGGTGGCCACGAGGTGCCGGCCGGCCGGGGCGTAGGTCGGCACGGCGTTGCTGAGCACCACCGTGTTCGCCACGATCTCCCGACGGTCACCGTCGACGAGCAGGATCGGCTCGCGAAGCGGCGGTTCGGGAGCGCTGTGGTAGTACGTCGTGTAGCTGTGCATCCGTACCCTCGTCAGAGCCGGCAGCAGCGCGGCCGCGGCGGGCGGGTCGACGGCGACCACGACGGCCCGGCAGCTGATGTCGCCGGCCTGCGTGCGGACCAGGCCGGGCGCGACCTGCGCTACCGGCGTGTCCAGGTCGAGCAGGTCGACCGGGAGCGGCTCGGCGATGGCCCGGGGCAGCGCGGCCATCCCCTCGGCGGGCAGGCCGATGCGCCCCCGGGCGAACGAGCGCAGCACCATCGCGAACACGTGGCTGGAGGTCGCCAACTCCCGGTCGATGAACACACCGGACAGGAACGGCCGCAGCAACTCCTCGATGATCGCGTCGGAGAGACCGGCCCGGCGCAGCGCCGTCTCCGTGGTGGTCTCCGACGCGGCGAGCAGGCGGGACGCCGGCAGGGTGGCGGCGCCGGTGGCGAGCGCGGCGAAGCGGATCCGGTCGAGCAACGAACCGACGCCGGCGAGGGCGGTACGCGGGCCGCCGGTCGGCTCGCGCAGCGGGTTGACCAGCCGCAGCAGGTCGTCGCCCCGACGGACCAGCACGCCGGAGGTGAAGTATCCGAGGTTCAGGCGGTCCGTGTCGAGCAGCGTGCCGAGCTTCGGGTAGGCGGTGTTGAGCACCTGGAAACCGCGGTCGATCAGGTACCCGTCGACGACGTCGGTGGCGACCCGACCCCCCAGCCGGCCACCGGCCTCCAGCAGCCGCCAGGGCACGCCCGCGCGGTGCAGCCGGCGGGCGGCGGCGAGACCCGCCAGGCCACCGCCGACGACCACCACGTCGGTCTCAGCCAGCATCGCGCGCCTCCCGCTCGCCGTTCGTCCGGGACAACCGGCCCGGCCACCAGATCTTCGGCCCGATGTCGTACGCGAGCGCGGGCACCAGCAGCGACCGGACGATGATCGTGTCGATCAGTACCCCGATCGCGACCGCCGTACCCAACTCGACGAGCACCACCAGCGGCAGGACGGCGAGGGCGGAGAACGTCGCCGCGAGCACGATGCCGGCGGACGTGATCACCCCGCCGGTGACCGAGAGACCGGCGAGCACACCGGCCCGGGTACCCCGCTTGACCGACTCCTCACGCACCCGGCTCGTCAGGAAGATGTTGTAGTCGATGCCGAGCGCGACGAGGAACACGAACGCGAACAGCGGAAACGACGAGTCCACGCCGGGAAAGCCGAAGACGTGGCGGAACAGCAGCGCGCACAGGCCGAGGGTGGCCGCGAAGCTGAGCAGCACCGTGCCGATGAGCAGCAGCGGCGCGAGGAGGGCACGCAGCAGCAGGGCCAGGATCACCGCGATGACCACCAGCACCACCGGGATGATGACGTTCTGGTCGCGCTTCGCGGCGTCCGAGGTGTCCACGTTGATCGCGGTGAAGCCGCCCACCACGGCGTCCGCGTCGGGCACCCGGTGTACGGCCTCCCGCAGGTCACGGATGGTCCGCTCGGCGCCGTCACTGTCCGGTGGGTCGGTCAGGGTCGCCTCCAGTTGCACCCGACCGTCGACGACCTTCGGGGCGGCGTTGCCGTCCGGCGGCCCGCCCTGCTGGCCGCCGCTGAACGGGCGGACGGCAGCCACCCCGGGCACACCCTGCGCGACTGCGGCCACCCGCTGCGCGGACTGCTCGGTGGTGAAGATGGCGGCCGGGCTGCCGGTACCGGCCGGGTAGTGCCGGGCGATCACCTCCTGACCGTCCACCGAGTCGGTGCGCTGGGTGAACAGGTCGGACTGACCGAGAATGGTCGCGCCGAGCTGGGTGAGGCCGAGCGTGAGCACCGCCAGCACGACAGCCGTGCTCAACCAGATCGGGCGGGCGTGCCGGGCCACGAAGCCGGCGATCCGACTCCAGATGCCATGCTCGGCCTGCGGGTCGGCCTGGTCCACCCGGGGACGCCGGGGCCAGAACGCCCACCGACCGCCCAGCACCAGCAGCGCGGGCAGGAAGGTGAGCATCACCAGCAGCGTGGCGGCGATGCCGATGGCGGCGACCGGGCCGAGCGCCCGGTTGGAGTTCAGGCTGGACAGCAGCAGGCACAGCAGGCTGACGATGACCGTGCCGCCGGACGCGATGATGGCCGGCGCGGCACCCCGCCACGCGGCACGCATCGCGCCCCACGGCCGGTCGTGCCGGTGCAACTCCTCCCGATAACGGGCGATCAGCAGCAGCGCGTAGTCGGTGCCCGCGCCGAAGACCAGCACGGTGAGGATGCCCTGCGCCTGCCCGTTGAGCTTGACGATGTCGGCGTCGGCGAGCAGGTAGACGAAGACCGCGGCGAGGGCGTACGACATCCCCGCGGCGAGCAGGGGGAAGACCCACAGGACCGGGCTGCGGTAGACGATCAGCAGGATGACCAGCACCACGACAAGCGTGACGAGCAGCAGCGGCCCGTCGATGGCCGAGAACACCTCGATCAGGTCGGCGAGCAGACCGGCCGGGCCCGCGACGTCCACGGTGAGCCCGTCCCGGTCGCCCCCGGCGATGTCGCGCACCTGTCGGACCACCGCGCCGATCTGCTCACCCTCGGCGTCGTCCACCGGCACGACGACCTGTAATGCCTGACCGTCCTCGCTGGGAATCGGCGGCGGCAGCGGAGTGACGACGCCCGGCACCCGGGCGAAGCGGGCCGCGTCGGCGGCGACCCGCTGCCGGTCGGCGTCGGTGATCCCCGACGACCGCTCGTAGACGACCAGCGCCGGAGTGGTCTGCCGGTCGACGAACCCACCGGCGAGATCCTGGGCGCGGGTCGCCTCGGCGTCGGTGGGCAGGAAGGCGGCATTGTCGTTGGTGGAGACCTCACCAAGCCGCCCGGCGTACGGGCCGGCCACCGCGCCGATCACCAACCAGGCCAGCACGACCACCACCGCGACCAGCGTGGCCCGGCCGAAGCCCCGTCGTCCGGACATTCGCGCTCACTCCAAGAATCGACGCATAAATCGACGCAGCGGGAGTCTAAGTCGACATCGCCATCCTGCCGGGCCCACGAGCCCCAAGCGGGCCGAACCTCTCATTCCGTGCTCTCGTGCCCCGCGCCCCGCGCCCCGCGCCCCGCGCCCCGCGCCCCGCGCCCCGCGCCCCGCGCCCCGCGCCCCGCGCCCCGCGCCCCGCGCCCCGCGCCCAAGATCCTCACAAGATCGGGGATGTTGCTGCCTCAGCCGCGCCGGAGACAGCAACATCCCCGAAGTCGCGCGGATCTTGACGGCGCGCGCCAGCCACGACCACCGACCGGCACGGGTCTGCGGGCCGACGGGCAGCGGCACGGGCGGGCCGGGCCGGCACGGCTCAAGGTCACGCTCGATCCTGGATGTAGTGGCCTCTCGCACCGCCGACACCACTACATCCTGGATGCAGCGCGATCTTGCGGGCGGCCCAGCGGGCAGCGCGGCGGCCGGGCGGGCAGCGCGGCGACCCGGCGGGCAGCGCGACGGCCCAGCGGGCAGCGCGACGACCCAGCGGGCAGCGCGACGGCCCAGCGGGGGCGCGGCGACCCGGCGGAGCGGCAACCCACCAGGCCTACGACCCAACGGAGCGACGACCCAGCGGGGCACACAGCTTTGCCCGGGAGTATGTGGCTCCGGCCCATGTGCCGACGGACACACAGCTCGTAACTTCTTGCGCCATGACGGCAGAACCCGTGGCGGTCCCCCACGTCGTACAGGTCGACCTCGCCGGTCGGACCGCCCTGGTCACCGGCGGCGGCAGCGGCATCGGGCGGGCGTGCGCCCTGCGTCTCGGCGCGGCCGGCGCGAAGGTGCTCGTAGTGGACCGCAACCTGGAGGCGGCCAAGGCCGTGGCCGCCCAGGCCGGCGGACGCGCCGAGGGCGTGGACCTGGCCGACCCGGCTGCCGTGGACGCGCTCGACGTGGACGTCGACATTGTGGTGAACAACGCGGGGCTCCAGCACGTGGCGCCGGTGCAGGATTTTCCCGTCGAGCGTTTCGAGTACATCCAGCGGGTGATGGTGGAGGCGCCGTTCCTGCTGATCCGCCGGGCGCTGCCGCACATGTACGCCCGGGGCTGGGGTCGGATCGTCAACATCTCGTCGGTGCACGGTCTGCGGGCCTCGCCGTACAAGGCGGCGTACGTCTCGGCGAAGCACGCCCTCGAAGGGCTCTCGAAGGTGGTGGCGCTGGAGGGCGCCGCGCACGGGGTGACCGCCAACTGCATCAACCCCGCGTACGTGCGGACCGCCCTGGTGGAGAGCCAGATCGCCGACCAGGCGGCCAGCCACGGTATCGAGGAGGCCGAGGTCGTCGAGAAGATCATGCTGGCCCGGGCGGCCGTCAAACGGCTGATCGAACCGGAGGAGGTGGCCGAGTTGCTGGCGTACCTCTGCTCCCCGCCGGCGGCCTTCATCACCGGCGCGTCGATCGCGCTCGACGGGGGCTGGACGGCCAACTAGTGGGTCCGCGCACAATGTCGACCATGTCGTCGCCGGTGGAGTTCCTGGAACTGCTCGCCCGCGAGGCCGCCGCGGTGGAGTTCGAGGGCCCGCTGGTGGCCGCGCGCGCCGCGGGTGTGCCGCCGGCCCGGCTGGCCGAGTTGGAGCAGGCCAAGACGGTGGCGTTGCGGGTCCGCGCGCTGCTGGAGCGCCGTCGTCGCCGGGAGACCGAGCTGTCCGGCCTGTACGACACGGTCAGTGACCTGGCCGGGCTGCGCGACCTGGACGACGTGCTGCGGGCGATCGTGCACCGGGCGCGCAACCTGCTCGGCGCCGACGTGGCGTACATGACGCTGAACGACGACGAGCGCGGCGACACGTACATGCGGGTGACCGACGGGTCCGTGTCGGCCCGCTTCCAGCGGTTGCGGCTGCCGATGGGCGCCGGCCTCGGTGGTCTGGTGGCCCAGTCCGGCGCGCCGTACGTCACCGCCAACTACGGCGAGGACGCGCGCTTTCACCACACCGGTGAGATCGACGCCGGAGTGGGCGAGGAGGGCCTGGTGGCGATCCTCGGGGTGCCGCTGCGGCTCGGGTCCACCTCGATCGGGGTGCTCTACTCGGCCAACCGCTCGGCCCGGCCGTTCGCCCGGGAGGAGGTGGCGTTGCTGGTCTCCCTGGCCGCGCACGCCGCGGTGGCGATCGACACGGCCCGGCTGCTGGCCGAGACCCGTTCGGCGCTGGCCGAGTTGTCGGCGGCGAACACCACCATCCGGGCGCACAGCAGCTCGGTGGAGCGGGCCGCGGCGGCGCACGACCGGATGACGGCGCTGGTGCTGCGCGGCGGCGGCGTGGAGGACGTGGCGGCGGCGGTGACCGACGTGCTGGGCGGGGCGCTGCTGGCGTTGGACGCCGAGGGCCGCCTGCTGGCCCGGGTCGGCGAGATCGACGAGCCGGAGCGGGCGGACATCGTCGAGGCGGTGGCCGCTTCCCGGACCGAGGGGCGCAGCGTCCGCCGTGGTCCACTGTGGTACGCGGCGGTGGTGGCGGGCGCCGAGAACCTGGGCGCGCTGGTGTTGCGTCCCAACGACGAGTTGGTCGACGCGGACCAGCGCATCCTGGAGCGGGCCGCGCTGGTGACCGCGCTGCTGCTGCTGTTCCGCCGGACGGTCGCCGAGGCGGAGGGGCGGGTCCGTGGCGAGTTGCTGGACGACCTGATCGCCCGGCCGCTGCGCGACACCGACGCGCTGCGCAGCCGGGCCCGTCGGCTCGGGGTGGACCTGGACGCGCCGCACGTGCTGGTGACGGTGGGCGACGACGCGATCGCGGCGACCGGCTCGGCGCGGCAGCGGGTGCTCTCCTGGGCCACCACGTACGCCTCGACGCGGGGTGGCCTGGCGGCGGCGCGCGACGGTCGGGTGGTCCTGATGCTGCCGGGCCAGGATGCCGGCGGCAGCGCCCGCGCGGTGGCGCGGGACCTGTCGCGGGTGACGGGCCGGCCGGTGACCGCCGGGGCGAGCGGCCCGGCGACGGGGCCGGGGGCGCTGGCGGGGACGTTCCACGAGGCGGACCGGTGCCTCACCGCCCTCGGCGCGCTGGGCCGCGCCGGTCAGGGGGCGAGCACCGCCGAGTTGGGCTTCGTCGGGCTGCTGCTGGGCACGGTGGGTGACCGGGGCGACAGGGACGTGGCGCGGTTCCTCACCACCACGGTCGGACCGGTGGTCGACTACGACGCCCGGCGCGGGACGGCGCTGGTGAAGACGCTGGAGGCGTACTTCGGGGTGGGTGGCAGCCTGGCCCGGGCCGCCGAGCAACTGCACGTGCACGTCAACACGGTGACGCAGCGGCTGGAGCGGGTCGGGCAGCTGCTCGGCGCGGACTGGCAGCGCCCCGAGCGGGCGTTGGAGGTGCAGTTGGCGCTGCGCCTGCACCGGCTGCGCGCCCCGGCGGGCTGACCCGACGCGCGGTCGAGAAGGCCCCGGCCAGGGCGCGCGGTCGGTGCAGGCCCCGGCCAGGGCGCGCGGTCGGTGCAGGCCCCGGCCAGGGCGCGCGGTCGGCTCAGCGGGCGCGGATGCCCTCGAGAACAGCGTCCACGACCTGCGCGGGCAGCTTGCGGTTGTCCAGCTCCGGGTTCCACTGGAGTACGCGTTGGATCAGCATCGGCCCGGTGAGCAGCGCCATGGTGACCTCGATGTCGATGTCGGGCCGGAGCAGTCCCTCGTCGATGCCGCGCCGCAGCACCTCGCGCATGAGCTGCCGCCGGGGCTCGATGATGTTCTGGTAGAGCTGGAACTGGTCCGGGCTGCGGTTCACCGCCGGCACCAGGCACGGCATGATCTTCGTCGCGCGGGGGTCGACGTTCTGCCCGACCGCGCCGACCAGCAGCAGCAGGTCGTCGCGGACGGAGTGGCCGGCCGGCTGCGGCATGATGCCCTTGAGTCGGCGCAGCGCGTCCAGCAGCAACGCGTCCTTGCCGGCCCAGCGGCGGTAGATGGTGGCCTTGCCGACGCCGGCGCGGGTGGCGATCGCCTCGATCGAGAGCGCCTCGATGGTGCTGCCCTCGGCGAGCAGGTCGAGGGTCGCCTCGATGATCGCCTCGTCGGCGCGGATGCTCCGCGGTCGCCCGGGCGACCGCGGAGCATCTGCGGTGGAGGTCATGTCGGACATCGTCCCCGAACCTAGGCCGTCCCGGCCAACTCGGGCTCGGCGGCGGGGGCCGCCGACGCCGGAGCCAGCGCGTCGCGGCCCGGCATCCACCGCAGCACCACCAGCATGCCGAGAGCCGCGACGATCGCGGACAGCGCCGCCGCCCAGTGCATGGCGGTGACGAAGGCATCGTTGGCCGCCGAGATCAGCGTGGGCGCTGCCGGGCCGAGCTGTCCGGCGGCTGCGTACGCCCCGGAGATCGACTCGTTGGCCGCGTCCTGCGCCTGGGCGGGCAGGCCGGTCAGCGCGTCGCCCACGTCGCTGCGGTAGACCGCGCTGAGCACCGAGCCGAGGACCGCCACGCCGAGCGCGCCGGCCACCTGGCGGACGGTGTTGCTCACCGCGGAGCCGACGCCGGCCTTCTCGCGCGGCAGCGCCGACATGATGGACTCGGTGGCCGGCGGCATGATGTTGGCCATTCCGACGCCCTGGAGGAAGAAGACGACCAGCACCATCCAGATCGGGGTGGAGGCGTCGATGAAGGCGAACGCGGCCAGCGCCACCACGGTCAGCCCCAGCCCGACGGCGGCGACCGCCCGGCCGCCGTAGCGGCGGACCATCGCGGCGCTGCGCGGCGCGAAGATCAGCTGGGCCCCGGCGAAGGGCAGGAAGAGCAGACCGGTCTGCAGCGGGCTGTAGTCGCGAACCAGCTGCAGGTAGAAGGAGCTGAAGAACATCACGCCCATCGCGGCGAAGAACACCAGGCCGACGATGGCCACCGGCGCGGCGAAACGGGGCACCTTGAACAGGCGGACGTCCAGTGACGGGTGGTCGGAGCGGAGCTCGTGCCGTACGAACCAGGCCAGCACGGCGATGCCCACCAGAATCGAACCCCAGGCCACCGGACGGTCGAAGCCGTGCTCGCCACCGTCGATGATGCCGTAGGAGAGGGCCACCAGGCCGACCACGGAGAGCAGGACGCCGAGCAGGTCGACGCGGCCGGGGCGCGGGTCACGCGACTCGGGGACGAGCAGCGCCACCAGGATCACGCCGGCGACGACCACCGGGACGTTGATCAGGAAGACCGAGCCCCACCAGAAGTGCTCCAGCAGCGTGCCGCCGAGGATCGGGCCGATCGCCACGGCCAGGCCGACCGCGCCGGCCCAGACGCCGATGGCCCGGCCGCGCTCGCGGGGGTCGAAGACGTTGGAGATGATCGAGAGCGTCACCGGCATGATGGCCGCGCCGCCGACCCCCATCAGGGCGCGGGCGCCGATGAGCTGCGCGGGGCTGTCGGCGTACGCCGAGAGCAGCGACGCCAGGCCGAACAGCGCCAGCCCGATCATCAGGAAGCGCTTGCGGCCGGCGCGGTCGCCGAGCACGCCGAAGGTGAACAGCAGGCCGGCGAAGACCAGCGTGTAGGAGTTGATCGCCCACTCCAGCTCGCCCTGGCTGGCGCCGAGACCGTGTACCGGGTCGGCCAGGGTGCGGAGGGCGACGTTGAGGATCGTGTTGTCGAGGACGACGACGAGGAGGCTGATCACCAGCACCCCCAGGATCGCCCACCTCCTCGGGTGTCCTGTGTTCTCGTGCAGCTCCATGCCCGGTTCTCCCCCCGGTTGCACCCGTTCCGCAATACGATACGGGCCAGACTCGTAACGGCGAACAGACTACGACCAGCCATTAACGATACGGAACTGTTTCGTATCGGAAGTGGTCGGCGTCACGTCTCGGCGCGACGCCGCTCCCCCGGCTCCGGCACGTTCAGACAGGCGGCCACGGCGGCCGGCAGCGCGCTCAGGTGGACGGCGGGCGCGGCGAGCGGTTCGATCCAGCCCGGCCCGGCGCCGTAGACGCGCAGGCCGGGGAAATCACGGGCGAAACGCACCAGCCGGTACGCGCGCCCGGTGACCGGCGTCTGCGACCACACCACGACGGTGTACGGGCGAGCGCGGCGCACGGCGCCGCTCAGCGCGGACCACGGCAGCGCGGGTCCCAGGTGCAGGCAGCCACGCCCCCGCTCCCGCAGGGCCGCGGCGAGGGCGTGCAGACCGAGCGAGTGCGCCTCCCGCTCGGCGCCGGCCAGCAGCACCCCGCCGGTCGGCAGGGACCGCCCGGGATCCCGGCGATACACGTCCAGCCCGACCCGGACGCCCTCGGACAGGGCGTGTTCCACGGCGATCTCGCCGACGTCGCGCCCCGACATCGGCGCCAGCAGCGGCTGGCAGACCTGCTCCCAGAGCGCCGGCACGCCCCACTCGGCCGCCAACTCCAGCATCAGCGTGGCGACCCGGTTACCGTCCAGGTCCTCGGCCGCCAGCGAGACCCGCTTGAGCGCGGTCTGCACGGCGTCGGCCGGCATCGGATCGGTCAGCACAGGCGGCATCGGATCGGTCAGCACAGACGTACCCCCGGGTCGGTGTTCGCTACCCAGGGTTCGCCGCGACCGGGCGCGGCGGATGCGCCCGGCGCGGAATTTACCGGCGGCGGGCCGACGCCGACCGGCGCGGCCCGACTTGACCGGACCTCCTAGCGTGAAGATCCACACAGCCCAGCGGAAGGCCCCCACCCCATGCCCGTCGGCTTCACCATGGCGATCGTCCTCGCCGTCGCCCTGGTCGTCAGCGCCGTCGCCGCGCTCGTCGCCCCCGCCCGCTCGCTGAAGCGGGTGGCCGCCCTCGCCGCGCTCGGCTTCCTCACCCTCAGCCTGGTGGTCGGCATCGCCTCCAGCGCCCACTCGGTGCCGATCCGCTCGGTCGGCATCGTGACCAGCTTCGGCAAGCCGACCGGCGAGGTGACCGGCTCGGGCCTGAAGTGGGTGGCCCCCTGGCAGAAGGTCGGCGAGTGGGACGCGGGCCGGCAGAAGTACGACCACATCGGCGGCGACGACTGCGTCCGGGTCCGTACCGGAACGCTCGCCGACGCCTGCGTCGAGGTGCTCATCGAGTGGCAGGTCAAACCGGAGAACGCCCCCAAGCAGTTCATGGACTACAAGGGCGACTTCGTGAGCTTCCGGGGACAGCGGGTGGGCGTGCAGCTCGACAGCGCGGTCAACGACGCGTTCGCCGCGTACAACCCGCTGGAGAAGATCGACGCGCGCACCGGCGACCTCAACGTGGACCTCAAACCGTTCGCGGCGAACATCAAGACCAGCGCGGAGAGCCGCCTGGCCACGGACGTCGACATCCTGTCGGTGACCATCACCCGGGTCAACCACGACGACAAGACCGAGGGCAACATCAAGGCGTTCCAGGACAAGCTGGCGCAGACCCGCAACCTGGAGCAGGACCGTAAGAACGCCGAGATCTCCAAGCAGATCACCGAGACCAACGCGAAGGTCGACAAGGTGACCCGATGCCTGGAGATCGCCGAGAAGAACGGCGCGAACCCGGGCCTGTGCATCAACCCGGGCATCGTCACCGGCAAGTGACCCGGGGCGGGGCTCGGACCATCCGACGCAGCGCGTCTTCCACGGCGTCCGACAACGGATCACCCTCCGTCGCCGGCGACAGGTCTGCAGTCGTCGGCGCAGAGCGCCGGGTTCGCCCTGGGGTCCCCTCTCGTCGGCGTGGCGATCGACCTCTCCGTACCGGCCGGCGGCTTCGCGGCGGCCGGGATCGCCGGCCTCGCCGCCGCGCTGGCCGGACGCCTCCTGTCCCGCAGCTCGCTAGGCGTACCGGAACAGCGGAGGGAAGGCGAGGACCACGATCCAGGCCCAGGCGGCGTACACCGGCAGGTAGCCGGTCTGCCAGCGTTCGAGGGCCGCGAACGGCGTACGCCGACGGACGAAGCTCAGCAGGAGCCAGGCCGACCACGCGAGGTTGACCAGCAGGACCACGTTCTCGCCGAGGGCCGCCGCCCGGTTGGGCGTACCGCCGTAGTCGTCGGTGATCCGCCCGGTGATCTCGAACAGCACCAGCAGGTCGATGGCCAGCGCGCTGAGCACCAGCGCCAGCTGGAGCTTGTCGAACGCGCCGGGCGGGGCCAGCGGGTCGCGGGCAGACAACGAGTAGAGCAGCAGCCCCAGCACCACGACCAGCAGCAGGTCGAACAGGATCAGCGCCTCGCGCTCGACGTCGATGCCGTGGCTGGTCCAGACGACGGCGACGAGGAAGGCCAGGAGCGCGGCCGTGAACAGCGGGGTGAACAGCCGGGTGAGGACGGGCGCGATGTTCTCGACGACGCTCTGCTTGGCCTCGACCAGCCACCCGGCCACGACGACCGCGGCCGCCGCGCCGCAGGGTAGGAGCCACTGCGAGACGAACGCCTCCGGGACGATGCCGATGGCCGCGAAGGTGTTGAACAGGAAGGCGGCGAGCACTCCACCACCGAGGGCCATCAGCACGAAGTAGATGAACCACTCCCCGGTGAAGCGGATGAAGTCCATGCGTCGACGTGTCGAGCGCCAGTCGTCGGCGACGTAGGCCAGACCGACCACGAGCCACAGCGCGATCGGTAGGTGGACGCTGGTGACGACGATGGACTGCGAGTCGCCCGCCAGCGGGTAGACGTTGGCCGCCAGCGCGCCGAGGACGAACAGCGCCACCAGCGCCACGACCACCGCCGGCCGGGCTCGGCGCCGCCAGGCGAGGAACGCCGCCAGCCAGGGCAGCGCGAACAGGGTGAAGTTACGCGTGTAGAACGAGCCGTCGCCGTCGAAGGTCAGCCCGAACAGCGCCGGCACCTTCACCGACGCCACCGCGCCGGCCGCCGCGCCGAGCATCACCCACAGGTCCCGTCGGGAACGCGTGCCGGCGTCCGAGGCGCCGGAGTCGCCGGTGAGCACGAGCTGCTTCCAGAGCCGCTCCGAGTGTTCCCGGGCGAACTCCCGGGACAACTCGTCGAGGCTGCCCATCCGTTTCACGGCGACCAGGAACGCCTCGTCCGCGCTGAGGCCCGCCGCGACGAGCGCGTCGACGGAACCGCGGAGATGGTCCTCCAGCTCGTCGGCGTCGGCCGGGCTCAGCGTCCCGCGGCGCAGCACGTACTGACGCCACTGCGTCACCTGCGCCTCCAACTCGCGCGGGCCTTCGTGCTCGTGGGGACCGTCGTACACCGTCATGCGAGACCCTCCAGCGGACGCGGCGTCAGCGGCGCGCGGTCGTGCCAGACCGCCTTGAGCGCGCCCACGACCGTGTCCCACTGCCGGCGCTGCTCGGCCAGCTCGGCCCGGCCCCGGTCGGTGATCCGGTAGTACTTGCGCCTGCGCTCGCCGGCGACCGCCTGCCAGCTCGACTCCACGAAGCCGAGACGTTCGAGCCGGTGCAGCAACGGATAGAGCAGCCCTTCGGTCCAGTCCAGCTCACCGCCGGACAGCTCGTTGATCCGCCGGAGGATGGCGTAGCCGTAGCTGTCCCCCTCGGCCAGGATGCCGAGCACCATCGGCGTCGCCGACGCGGCGACCAGATCCTTGGCGACCTTCACGGGACCTCCCGTCCAACCCTAGAAGTACGATGCATAGTACTGCTAGGTATTTTCCCGCCGCAACGACTCCGCCACCGAAAACCCGTCGAAGGTCGCGGCCGATCCCGCGACAATGGCCGACGTGCCGGAGATCGAGGTCGTCGTCGCCCATTCCGAGCGGGCGACCGTACGTGCCGGGGACGTGTTTCTCAAGATCGACGCTGATCCGGATCACGCGGACGTCGAGGTGGCGGCGATGGCGCTGGCGCCCGTGCCGACCCCGCAGGTCCTCTGGCACAACCCGCCCGTGCTCGCGCTCGCCGCCCTGCGCGGGCGGGCGCTCGGCCGCCTGGGCGAGCCGTCGACCGCGCCGGCCACGGCGTGGGTCGCGGCGGGCGCCGCCGTACGGAGGCTGCACGACGCGCCGCTGCCGCCCTGGCCCGGTCGGAGTCTCGACGAGTTGGCCACGCGGCTCGACCGCGAGTGCGCCTGGCTCGTCGCGAACGGCGCTCTCCCCACCGACCTGGTCACCCGCAACCGGCACATCGCCGAGGCGGCGCTCCGGCCGTGGACGCCGGTCTTCACGCACGGCGACCTGCAGGTGGGCCACGTGTTCGTCGACGGTGACGAGGTCACCGGCGTCCTCGACTGGTCCGAGGCGGCCCGGGGCGACGCCCTGTTCGACCTCGCCACGCTGACGCTCGGCCACGAGGAGCGCCTCGGTGATGTCCTGGCCGGCTACGGCGCCGACGTCGACCTCGACGTGATCCGGGCGTGGTGGTCGTGGCGCAGCCTGGTGGTGATCCGTTGGCTGACCGAGCACGGCTTCGACCCGTCGGCGCCCGGCTGCGAGGTCGACGTGCTGCGGGCGCGGATGTGACGAGCGTCAGGGGATGAGGCGGTCGAGCAGCTCGAACCGCTCGTACGACTGGTCGTAGTCGCCGAAGTGGCCGTCGTCGCGCACGATCTGGGTGCCGCCGAGCCGCTCGAACATCGCGCGTCCCTGCCGGTCGTCGCAGCCGTACGGATCCTTGCGCGAGTTGACGAAGTAGATGTCCCGCACGTGCGACCGGATCGCGGCCCAGTCGTAGCGCTCCTGCAGGACGGGCTCGTCGCTCGTGTTGGGCCTGGTGCAGTAGCCGGCGACCAGGATCGCCTGGGCCACGGTCACCTCGACGTGCTCCAGGAGCGCCAGCAGCAGGGCCGCGCCGCCGGAGTGGCCCACCAGCACCGTCTCCTCGTCGAAGTGGTGCCCGGCCAGCACCGTCGGCAGGAACGTCGCGATCGGCTCGACGTTGACACCCGGCAGGTGCGGCACCTCGACGGCGTAACCCCGGGCCTCCAGCCGCCGGGCCAGCCAGCGGTACCAGACGACGTCCGGGTTACCGCCGGTGCCGTGGAAGATGATCGCGTTCCGTCCCACCGTGCCCCCTCCGCATCGACGTCGTGATCAAACCACCTGACCGCCAGCAGGACGAGAGGGATTCCCGGTCGTCGGTACGGGCTGGTCGTACAGCGCCGACACCCACAGGCGGGTGAGCGTGTCGACCAGCACCGCCCGGTCGTCGAACGGCGGCACCCCGCACGCGGCCAGGTAGTAGAGCCGCTCGCCGGTCCAGGTCAGCGTTGCGGCGAGCGCGTGCACGTCGACACCGTCGAGCCGGGCCGAGACAGCGGGGTCCGCCCGACGATCGGCCTCGATCCGTGCGACCGTCGCGTCGGTGAACGTCGCCATCTGGCCCAGCCACAGCTCGCGCAACTGCGGGTCGGACGCCCAGGTCTCCACGATCGCGCGCAGCACGGCGGCATTGGCGAGCCAGAGTTCGGCACCGGCGTCGATGCCCGCTCGCAGCGTCTCGCGCGGGTCGGCGGCCGCCTGCACCCACGGTTGGGCGGCCTCGTGACCGGCACCGACCGCCCGACGTACCAGCTCGGCCAGCACCGCCTGTTTGCCGGCGAAGTAGAAGTAGAAGCTGGCCCGCGAGACGCCTGCGGCGGTGATGATGTCGGCCACGCTGAGCGTGTCGAAAGTGCGTTCGCGCAGCAGTTCACGAAGTGCGTTCAAGACACGTTCGCGCAGCTCGGCGCGGCTCTGCTGCGGGTCGTCACGGCGGGCCATCACAGGCCGCAGCCTACCTGATAGAGCATCTGGACACTGTGACCAGACAGGGCGTATGGTCGGGCGCATGACCGAGGTTACCGACCGCACCGCGCAGTTCCTCGACCCGCCCGAGCACCGCTGGGCACCCCACCGGCACCTGAGCGACGTCGCTGCCGAGTTCGTTGCGACGGAGTTCGCATGAGGTACACGACGTTCGGGCGGACCGGGCTGCGAGTGTCCGAGTTGGTGCTCGGCGCGATGACGTTCGGTGAACAGGGTGGCGTCGGTGCGCCGATCGAAGAGTGCCGCCGCATCCTCGACGCCTACGCCGAGGCCGGCGGCAACGTCGTTGACACCGCCATCAACTACCGCGGCGGCGCCAGCGAGGAGATGCTCGGCGAGCTGCTCGCCGGGCGGCGCGACAGGTTCGTCGTGGCCACGAAGTACACGGTGACCCGTGATTCGGCCGACCCCAACGGTGGTGGCAGCCACCGCAAGAACCTCAGGCTGTCGCTGGAGACCAGCCTGCGCCGGCTGCGCACCGACCACGTCGACGTCTACTGGGTGCACATCTGGGACCAGCGCACGCCCATCGACGAGACCATGCGGGCACTCGACGACGCGGTCACCGCCGGCAAGGTCCTCTATGTCGGGGTGTCGGACACCCCTGCCTGGGTGGTCTCCCGCGCGAACACGTTGGCCGAGTGGCGCGGCTGGAGCCCGTTCGCCGGCCTCCAGGTGCCGTACAGCCTCGTCAACCGCGACGCCGAGCGGGAACTGTTGCCCATGGCCGAGGCGTACGGCATGACCGTGACGGCCTGGAGCCCGCTCGGCGGCGGCGTGCTGTCCGGCAAGTACAACGCCGGCCCGCCGCAGGAGAGGACGCGGCTGAGCCGGGACACGATCGGCGACCGCGACCTCACTGTGGCGCAGGTCGTGCAGGAGGTCGCCGGCGAGCTGGGCGTCACCCCGGCGCAGGTGGCCCTCGCCTGGACCCGCCTCCGCAGCGGCGTGCTGCCGATCATCGGCGCGCGGACCGTGGAACAACTCCGGGACAACCTGGGCTGCACCGCGGTCACGCTGCCGCCGGAACTGGCCCTGCGGCTGGAGACGGCCACCGGGTTCCGTCTCGGCTTCCCGGCCGATTTCATCGCCGAGACCAGACAGTGGGTGCTCGGCGCCGCCGCGTGACCCCGGTGGCCGCCGGCCAGCGACAAAGGCGTCCGGGCCGGCGGCGGTCGACGTTTACCCGCGCCGTCATCTGCCGCGACCGCGGCACTCCGGGATAGCCTTGGCGCATATGGCTACCTATCGCAGCGCCTCAGTGCTTCTCTCCTCGGACGGCACCAGGACCCCTGGCACCGCCGCCCTCTTCGCCGAGCCCGCCCGCAAAGGTGGGACCCGGCCGTGGGCCGGCGACTTCCGTCCCGCCAACAGCGCCGGAAATGGTCCCAAGAACGCGATCGGCAAGACCTTCACGTTGGAGCTGCCCGACGGCAGCACCGGCAAGGTCGTCGTCCAGAGCCTCAAGAGCGGAAGGGGTGGCGTCGTACTGGCGCTGATGGGCGAGGACGCACCACCCTTCTGAGCGAAGCCGATCTCCGGCCGGTGCCGCCGGCCGGAGATCGCCAGCGGGTGAGCCTGCTCGGCTCAGTCCAGTGTCACCACCCAGCGGGCACCCTCGCCTCGGGCGAGCCGGTCGAACGCGGCGGGCGCCTCGCCCAGCGCGACCGTGCCGCTGACCAGCACGCGCAGGTCCAGTGCACCGTCGGCCAGTTCGGCGGCCAGCACCGGCACCTCACGGTCCGGGTCGGACGAGCCGTACACCGAGGAGCGCAGCGTACGGGCGGAGTGGAAGATGTCGAGCGCGCCGAGGCTGACCATGTCGTCCTTCGCGCCCATGCCGACCACGGTGACCGAGCCCCCGCGCCGGGTGAGCCGCCAGGCCGCCCGGATGGTGGCGGACCGACCCACGCACTCGAAGGCGTGGTCGACGCCGCGCCCCTCGGTGCGAGCCCGCACCTCCTTGGAGAGCCGATCGTCGGAGAGCAGGAAGTCGGTGGCTCCGGCGGCCAGGGCCAGGTCACGCTTCGCCTCGGCCACGTCCACGGCGAGGATCGTCGTGGCACCCGCCCGGCGTGCCGCGCTGAGCACGGCGAGCCCGACCCCGCCGAGCCCGACGACGGCGACCGACTCGCCGGACGCCACCCGGGCGGTGTTCCGGACCGCGCCGAGGCCGGTGAGCACCGCGCAGCCGAGCAGCGCGGCCTGCTCGACCGGCAGGCCGACGGGGATCGGTACGACAGCGCTCTCCGGGACCACCACCGCCTCGGCGAGCGCGCCGAGACCGAGGGTCAGGTGCAGCGGAACCCCGTCCTCGGTCTCGCCCCGCGGCACGGTCGGGGCCGTCGTGTCGGCGCACAGCCACGGCTCGCCGCGTCGGCACCACCAGCAGGCCCGGCAGGCGGGCGCCCAGTTGAGCACCACCGGTGTGCCGACCGTCAGCCCGCCGCCCGGCCCGACCTCGGCCACCACCCCGGTCGCCTCGTGCCCGAGCACCAGCGGGAACCTCGCGGCGATCGTGCCGTTCACCATGGACAGGTCGGAGTGGCAGACACCGGCCGCCCGGATCGTCACCCGCACCTCGCCGGGGCCGGGCGCGGGCAGTCGTACCCGCTCGACCCGCAGCTCGGCCCCGCGTTCGCGGGCGACCAGCGCGCGGACGACGACCGGCGCGGACGCCGGCTCGGCGGCGCCGCCCGGCGCGGCCGATGTCAGCTCGGGGCCGGTCATCGCTGGATCGCCTTTACCTCGCAGAACTCGGCGAGCCCGTGCGTGCCCAGCTCCCGGCCGAGGCCGGACTGCTTGTAGCCGCCGAAGGGAGCGAGCGGGTTGAACGGCGCGCCGTTGATGTCGACGGCCCCGGTCCGCAGGCGTCGCGCCACCGCGAGCGCCGCGTCGGTGTCGGCGGACCAGACCGCGCCGGCCAACCCGTACCGCGAGTTGTTGGCGATGGCCACGGCCTCGTCGGTGTCGTCGAACGGGATGACCGCGAGGACCGGGCCGAAGACCTCCTCCTGGGCGAGCGCGCTGTCCGGACGCACGTCGGCGAAGACGGTCGGGGCGACGAAGTGCCCGCGCGCCGGGACCGGGGCGTCCGGGCCGCCGACGACCAGCCGCGCGCCGTCGGCGAGCGCCCGGTCGACGTGACCGCGTACCCGCTGCGCCTGCGCAGCGGAGACGAGCGGGCCCAGCCGGGTGGCCGGGTCGAACGGGTCGCCGAGGCGGTAACCGGAGACCGCCGCCGCGACCAGGTCGAGCGCCTCGTCGTACCGGTCACGGTGCACCAGCATCCTGGTCCACGCCGTGCAGGTCTGCCCGGAGTTGAGCAGGGCGTTGCCCACGCCCACCTTGACCGCGGTGGCCAGGTCGGCGTCGCCGAGGATCACGTTGGCGGACTTGCCGCCCAGCTCCAGCGCGACCCGGGTGATCCGGTCGGCGGCGAGTCGCATGATCCGGCTGCCGGTGGCGGTGCTGCCGGTGAACGACACCAGGTCGACGTCCGGGTGCCCGGCGAGCGCCTCGCCCGCCACCGCGCCGGTGCCGGGGACCAGGTTGAGCACGCCCGGCGGCAGGCCGGCCTCGGTGACCGCGTCGAAGAGCAGGTACGCGGTCAGCGGGGTCAGCTCGCTCGGCTTGAGCACGACCGTGCAGCCGGCGGCGAGCGCGGACGCCACCTTGGCCATCACCTGGTGCAGGGGGTAGTTCCACGGGGTGATCGCGCCGACCACGCCGATCGGCTCGCGGACGACGAGAGAGTTGCCGATGCTCTCCTCGACCGGCGGACGGGCGGCGAGCGCGACGTGGTCGCGCAGCACCGTCAGCGGGAGCCCGACCTGCACGCGGGTGGCGAGCTTGAGCGGCGAGCCCTGCTCCACGGCGATGGTGCGGGCGAGGTCGTCGGCACGGGCGGCGAGCGCGGTGTGCAGCCGGTCGAGGTGCGCGGAGCGTTCCGCGGGCGCGGTGGCCGCCCAGCCCGCGAAGGCGGCGCGGGCTGCGGTGACGGCGGCGTCCACATCGGCCGCCGTGCCGGCGGGGACCTGGCCGACGGTGTCCCCGGTGCTCGGATTCTCCACGTCGAGCACGTCGGCGCCGGCGGGCGGCGTCCACTCGCCGCCGATGTGCAGGTGACGCCGGAGGCGCAGGGTGTCGGGGAGCGGCGACGGCGGTGCGGCGAGGTCCATGGCGTCCCTTCGGGGGGGTGGGCGACGGGCGGCTCAGCGGCGGACGGACGATGAAACTAGCGCTGGGAGTTTGGACGCTACCCGCTGGACTGCCCGGACTCCACCGCGCCGAGGGGGCCGACGGCGCGGTCGTACTCGGCGGCCAGCCCGTGCAGCAGCGCGTCCAGGCCGAGGGCGAAGGCGCCCTCGTCGACGCTCTGCTGGTGCTCGGCGAGCCGGTGCGCCTGGCCCAGGTGCGGGTAGTGCGCGGCGTACAGCTCGGGATCCTCGACGAAGCCGCGAGCGAACGAGCCGAGCGCCGACCCGGCCACGAAGTAGCGCAGCGCCGCGCCGATGTGGGTGGCGCGGGCCGGTGGCCAGCCGGCGCGGACGAGACCGCCGTAGACCGCGTCCGCCATGGCGAGCGCGGCCGGACGTCGACCCGGCCCCTGCGCCAGGTACGGCACGATGTTCGGGTGCGCGGTGAGCGCCCGCCGGTACGACCACGCCCAATCGCGCAGCGCGGCGGCCCAGTCACGGCTGGCGAATCCGCTGGTGTCGACGGCGCCGGTGACCCCGTCGGCGACCGCGTCGAGGATCTCGTCCTTGGTGGCGAAGTGGTTGTAGAGCGAGGGCCCCTGGACGCTCAACGCGGCGGCGAGCCGGCGGGTGGAGAAGGCGGGCAGGCCCTCGGCGTCGATCAGCGCGGTGGCTGTCTCGACGATCAGCTGCCGGGTGAGCCGGGGCTGGCGGGGTCGGGGCACAACGCTCCTCGCGGGACTGGACTCAGCAAAACTTACACCGCTAGTTTAGTGGTGACCGGCCGCGCCGACGCCAGGAGGACCATCGTGGACTTTTCGCTCACCGACGAGGAGCGGGCGGTGCGGGACACCGCCCGGTCGTTCATCCAACGCGAGGTGATGCCGCTGGAGGCGGAGGTGCTTCGCCGGGAGCGGGCCCACCAGCCGAGTCTGGACCATTCCGAGGTCCGCGAGCTGCAACTCAAGGCCCGCAAGTTCGGCTTCTGGGGTCTCGCGACCCCCGAGGAGTACGGCGGGATGAACCTGCCGGCCGTCCTCCAGTCGCTGATCTGGACAGAGCTGGGCCACACGTTCGTGCCGTTCCGCTTCGGCGGCGAGGCCGACAACATCCTGTTCCACGCCACCGAGGAGCAGAAGCAGGAGTTCCTCATCCCGACGATCGAGGGTGAGCGCCGGTCCTGCTTCGCGATCACCGAACCGGGCGCCGGCTCGGACGCCGCCAACATCCGGCTCTCCGCCCGCCGCGACGGCGACGACTGGATCCTCGACGGCGAGAAGACCTTCATCACCGGCGGTCACGACGCCGACTTCGCCATCGTCGTCGCGGTGACCGACCGGGAGAAGGGCGCCCGCAACGGCGGCGCGACCGCCTTCCTGGTGGACCGGGCCATGGGCTGGCGCTCGGAGTTCATCCAGACCATGGGCGAGGGCGGCCCGGCGTCCCTCATCTTCGACGGCGTACGGGTGCCACACCGCAACATCCTCGGCGAGATCGGGCAGGGCTTCACCCTCGGCATGGAGTGGATCGGCAAGGGCCGCTACACCATCCCGTCGCACGCCGTCGGCATCGCCGAGCGGGTCCTGCAGATGGCCATCGAGTACGCCAACACCCGGGAGACCTTCGGCGCGAAGATCGGCACCAACCAGGCCATCCAGTGGATGATCGCCGACTCGGAGACCGAACTGGAGGCGGCCCGCTGGCTGATCCTGCGCTCGGCGTGGACCGTCGACCAGGGCCTCGACCCCCGGCACGCGTCGTCGATGGGCAAGTTGTACGGCGCGCAGATGGTCAACCGGGTCGTCGACCGGGTGCTCCAGATCCACGGCGGCATGGGCTACACCCGGGAGCTGCCCATCGAACGCTGGTACCGGCAGGTCCGGCTCTACCGCATCTTCGAGGGCACCGACGAGATGCAGCGGCTCATCATCTCCCGGGACCTGCTGCGCGGGTACACGAAGATCGGCGGTCACCTGGCCTGAGCCCGAATGTCAGTCCTCTGCTCCTGAGCGCCGGCCGGCCGTGCCCCACTGCGGGGCGCGGCCGGCCTTCCGGCCTCAGCCGACGAGCGCCGTCAGCGCCGCGTCCACGTCCGCCTCGGTCGAGTAGAGGTGGAACGAGGCGCGGACCCGGCCGGCCCGGACCGCCGCCCGGATGCCAGCCGCCGCGAGGCGCTGTTCCGCGTCGGGCACGTCAACGGCGACGATGGCGCTGTCCCCCGCCGGCCGGCCCAGGCCGGTCAGGAACCGGTTGGCCAGCGCCACGTTGTGCGCCTGGATCGCCGGCACGCCGATCTCGGCGACCAGCTCCATGGCGGGGGCCGCGCCCACCCAGCTGAACCAGGCCGGCGAGATGTCGAACCGGCGGGCATCGTCCGCCAGCCGCAACGGCAGGCCGTAATAGGAGGCGTGCGGGTCCTGCCCGGCGAACCAGCCGGCCGCGTCCGGGCGCAGCCGCTCGCGCAGGGCGGGGGCCAGATAGGCGTACGCGGTGCCGCGCGGGTTCATCAGCCACTTGTAACCGCCCACGGCCACCACGTCGGCCCGGCTGCCGTCGAACGGCAGCCACCCGCACGCCTGGGTCGCGTCCACCACCACCAGCGCGCCGTGCGCGCGGGCGGCGGCCACGATCTCGTCGTACGCGGCGACCGCGCCGTCGGACGACTGCACCAGGCTGAACGCGACCACGTCCGTGTCGGCGTCGATCGCGTCGACGAGCCCGTCCACCGGCACGGTGCGGACCGTGACGCCGCGCTCCTCCTGCACCAGCCAGGGGAACAGGTTCGAGGTGAACTCGATGTCCGGAACGACCACGGTGGCGCCGGCCGGCAGGGCCGCCGCCACCGGCGCGAGCATCTGGGAGACCGTCGCGCCGACGGCCACGTCGACGTCAGGCACCCCGATCAGACCGGCGAACGTCGTCCGGGCCCGCTGCACCGAGTCGCCCCAGCCCTCCCAGGAGGTGCTGCCGACACGCCACTGGGCCAGGGAGTCCTGCAACGCCGTCCAGCCCGGCTCGGGCGGCAAGCCGTACGAGGCGGTGTTCAACCAGCCGGGCTCCGGCTTCCACAACTGCTGCGCCTGCGCGATCTCCATACCACCGACGTTAGGCCTGGTCATCGACGGTCAGCCACGGCCAATCGGCAATCGGCGGCCTGCCAGCGGGCATCCCTGCTCGCGACCCGGACGCACGGCAGACCGCGCCGGCCGTACCGACTGTGCACGGGAGACTACGCTGCTCGGGCATGGACGACGGCAGGCTTGTCGAGGCCCGGAAGCGCATTGATGCCGCCACCACTGGGCATGTCGACCTGAGCGGTCTCGATCTCACCTCAGAAGACCTCACCGAACTGCTGCGCGACACCTGGGCTTTCGCCGAGGTCGTCAGCCTCGATCTCGCCAGCAACGAGCTGGACACGCTGCCGGACGCCGTCGCCGCCTGGACGTCCCTCACCCTGTTGGACCTGAGTAGCAACCGGTTTTCGTCGCTACCCGACGCCGTCGCCGCCTGGACCACCCTGGAACGGCTCATCCTGGACAACAACCAGCTCACCGCGCTGCCGAACGCCGTCGCCGCCTGGACCTCCCTCAGCGAGCTGAACCTGATCGACAACAGAATCACCGCGCTACCCGACGCCGTCGCCGCCTGGACCGCCATGACAAAGCTCAACCTGGATAACAATCAGATCAGCGCACTACCCGACGCCGTCGCCGCCTGGACCGCCCTCACCCGGCTCGACATGGATCACAACCAGCTCACCGCACTACCCGACGCGGTCGCCGCCTGGAGCTGCCTCAATGTCCTGTACCTGGAAGGCAACCAGCTCACCGCACTACCCGACGCCGTCGCCGCCTGGACCTCCCTCAGCGAGCTGAACCTGGCCAGCAACAAACTCACCGCGCTACCCGACGCCGTCGCCGCCTGGACCTCCCTCAGCGGGCTGTACCTGGAGAACAACCAGCTCACCGCACTACCCGACGCGGTCGCCGCCTGGACCGCCCTCACCGACCTGCACCTGGACAGCAACCAGCTCACCGCACTACCCGAAGCCGTCGCCGCCTGGCCCTTCCTCGATGTCCTGCACCTGAATCACAACCAGCTCACCGCACTACCCGACGCCGTCGCCGCTTGGACCGCCATGACAAAGTCCAACCTGGATAACAATCAGATCAGCGCACTACCCGACGCCGTCGCCGCCTGGACCGCCCTCACCCGGCTCGACATGGATCACAACCAGCTCACCGCACTACCCGACGCGGTCGCCGCCTGGAGCTGCCTCAATGTCCTGTACCTGGAAGGCAACCAGCTCACCGCACTACCCGACGCCGTCGCCGCCTGGACCTCCCTCACCGAGCTGCACCTGACCGGCAACAAACTCACCGCCTTGCCCGACGCTGTCGCCGCCTGGACCGCCCTCACCAGCCTTTACCTCCAGAACAATGAGCTCACCGCCTTGCCCGACGACGCCGCGTCCTGGACCTCCCTCACCGAGCTGCACCTGGAAGGCAACCAGCTCACCGCACTACCCGACGCCGTCGCCGCCTGGACCGCCCTCACCGAGCTGAACCTCGACAGCAACCGCCTCACCGCGCTACCCGACGCCGTTACCGCCTGGACCTCCCTCACCGGGCTTTACCTAGCCGGCAACCGGCTCACCGCGCTACCTGACGCCGTCGCCGCTTGGACCTCCCTCACCGGCCTTTACCTGGAAAGCAATCAGCTCACCACCCTGCCCCACGCCATCGGTCGGCTCGCAGAGCTCCGGACGCTCGTCGTCGACGACAACCCACTTCCGCCCGAGGTGCTGGCCGCTGAGGCGGAGGGCACTGAAGCGCTGCTGGCGTTTCTCCGGAACGTCGCCGCCGACGGGATACCGATTTCGGAGGCGAAGCTCCTGTTCGTGGGCGCCGGCGAGGCGGGGAAGAGCTCGCTGCTCGGAGCGTTGCGCGGCGAGCCGTGGCGGGATCGTCACCAGACGCAGGGCATGGACATCAAGTCGCTGGTGGTGACCCACGCCGGTCGGGAGATCACCCTGAACGGGTGGGATTTCGGCGGTCAGCAGGCCTACCAGCCGGCACACCAGTTGTTCTTCAGCGCGCCGGCCGTCTACGTTGTCGTCTGGAAACCACGCCCGGGTGTCGCGGCCGGCATGGTGGAGTCCTGGATCGCCATGATCGCCCACCGGGCCCCGGACGCCCGGGTGCTCGTGGTCGCGTCGCACGGCGGGCCGACCTCGCGGGCGGACGCCATCGACGAACGGCATCTCAAGCAGCGCTTCGGTGACCTGATCATCGGCTTCTACGAGGTCGACAGCGCCGTCCCGGACGACCGGCTGGAGGCGCTGCGGGAGGCGATCTCCGTGGCCGCCGGCACGCTCCCGCACGTGCACCGCAACTATCCGGCGAGCTGGCAGCGAACGATCGAGGCCGTCACCGCCGACGGTCAGCAGGTGATCGACTACCGCGACTTCGAGGCGATGGCCGAGGCGCAGGGACTGACCGTTGCCCAGGCGCGGGCGCTGGCCAGCAACGCCCACCACCTGGGAAAGTGGATCTACTACGCGGACGACGACGCGTTGGCCGCGTTCGTGATCCTCCAACCGGACTGGCTCAACGTCGCGATCGCCGCCGTCCTCGACAGTCGAGACGCCGTCGACGCCCTCGGTCTCGTTTCACACCGTATGCTCGGCAGCCTGTGGGGTGCCGGGCAGGCGCCCGACGGCACGCTCTACACGAGGGAACAACAGCGACTGTTCCTGGCGCTCATGGGGCGCTTCGAGCTGACGTACCAGGTCTCGCTCGACGCCTCGCCCGAGCCGGTGAGCCTCATCGCGCAACTCGTCCCCGCCGCGCAGCCGGACCTGCGCAGCGCCTGGGTCGACTTTCGTTCCGGCGACCGCGAGTACCTGGAGGTGTGCCGGATCTCGGAGGGCCCGGCGGGTCCCGTGGTCATTCCCGAGTCGCTGATGTACCGGCTCATCGTGCGTCTGCACCATCAGCGCTACACGGAGCCCGACTCGTTGCAGGGCGTGCACTGGCAGCAGGGTGTGATCCTGCAGAGCCGGTACGGCGCCCGCGCGCTCCTCACGGTGCGTACCGGAGTCGGTGTCCAGGTCCAGGTCCGTGGCCCGGATGCCGTCACCTACCTGCGACAGGTCACCGACGAAATCCGCTACTGCATCGAACGGTTCTGGCCCGGCCTGACCACAGTCGCCCTCGTCGCCTGCCGGCACGGCTGCGGCCTGCCCACCCCGGGCGCGGGCCTGTTCGACGTCGACAAGCTCGTCAAGCTGCGCGACGCGCACGGTCAGAGCGTGGCGCAGTGTCCCGTCTCCAGCTGCGATGCCTTCCCCGCCATCGACGCGCTGTTGGGCGGCTCGCACGCCGGGCACGACGCGCTCGCGGTGCTGCAGGACGGCATGGCCCTGGTGGACAGGCAGGTCCGCGGCCTGAGTCGGCGGGTCACCGAGCTCAGCGACACCGTCAAGGCCAACCTCGCGGGCGTGAACGCCCGGCTGACGGCCCTGATGTGGCAGCTCAACGACGAGGCCGCGGACGGGCCGCGCCTCTTCACCCTCACTCCCGTCGAGTCCTCCCTACGCAATCCGCAGTGGACCTCCATCCGGATGCGGCTGACGTTGTACTGCGAGCACTCGCTCCAGCCCGTGCACGTCCTGGAACCCTCCCGACGCGACGCCGGCGTCTACTCGATCGACGTCTCCCGGGAGTGGTGGGTCCGGGCCGTCCCGCTCCTGAAGGCAACCTCCATGCTCCTGAAGCCCCTGCTCGGCGTGGGCGTGGCCGAACTCAAACTCGAGTTCGACGACGAGCAGTGGAAGGCCGTGGAAGAGCAGGTCTCGCTGGCCAACGAGACACTGAAGACCGCGGCGGAGGCCGCCGACCACCTCACCGCCGACGACCACAGCGCCGGTCTGGCGGAGCAGGCCCCGGGCGCACCGCCGGTGCCGGTCATCGCCGAGGGCGCCACCCTCCGGACGCTGCACGCCGCGCTGCGCGCCCAGGACGTCACCATCGCCGATCTCCGCAAGGTCGTCCGCCCGGACGGCCGCATCCTCTGGGTACACCGCCAGTTCGAGCACCTGTACCACAGCGGCCTGCCCGTCATCCCCTGACCGGGCCGGCTCAGGGTCGCCGGGGCGCGTCGGCGTCCGGGTGGATCCGGCTGAGGCTGTCGGCGAGCCCGGCGAGCCACCTGTCGACCTCCACCAGGTGCCGCACCGCAGCGGAGTCGACGTCGCCGAGCAGCGGGCGGAGCCGGTCCACCTCGTCGACGCAGTCGATCGGTACGGGCATCGGCCCGGCCGCCCGACCGTGCGTCACCTCGCCGGCCAGGTCGTCGTACGCCGACCGCAGGTGCCCGGCCGTGTCCCGCAGCAGTGCCGCGGCCGCCGGCCAGGCGGCCAGGCAGCCGGGCGGGTTCCGGCGCAGCAACGACTCGGCGCCGGGCACCAGGTGGTGCCCGGCGCTCAGGGCGGCGTCCCAGTTCAGCTGAGCGCGCCGTGGGTCGTGGCGCTCGGAGTGGTACTGGCAGTAGGACGAGTCGACCAGGATCATCCGCCGGCCGACCCGGTCGAAGTCGTGCTCGGGTGGCCGGGCGTCGCCGAGCACCGCCTCGACGGTCCGCTCGACCGCCGTCCCACTGGCCACCAGATAGCGGGCGGCGTTGTGCCGTAGGTCGTGGCCGGCGCCGCGCGGCCACATGGCCACACCGGCGAGCACGCCGATCACCGCGCCGAGCCCGACGTCGACCAGCCGTGCCTCGGCGAGTCGCCACCCCTCGGGGCTGAGCTGGGTGAACACGACGGTCAGCAGCAGGGTGAACAGCGCCTGCTGCCACACCGGGCCGAGCAGGCGACCGACTCCGAACGCCAGCAGCAACGAGACCGGCAGTACGACGGCGTACACGACCGGCTCCTGCACGACGAGCACCAGCAGGCCGCTCGCGACCACGCCCGCGATGGTGCCGAGCACGGCGGGTCGCAGCGCGGTGCGGGTGTCGGCGGCCGAGGTGCGCAGGACGGTGAGAGTCGCCAGGAGCACCCAGAAGCCGTGGTTGAGGTGCAGCACCCCGGCCGCCACCCGGGCGACCGCCAGCGCCACCGCCAGTCGCAGCGCGCTGTGCAGGTGCGCGGAGCGGGGCGCGAGGTGGGCGCCGAACTGTCGCCAGTACAGCGTCCACGCGCCGTGTCGCGCGTACTCGAAGAGCCGGGGGTAGGCGTCGACGTCGACGCGCGCCCCGGCGGCGATCCGGGTGCCGAGGGCGAAGATCCGTACCTGGTCGGCGAGGGCCAGCGCCGTCGCGTCCCGGCACATCCGGGGTACGTCCGGCGGGCCCGATCCCACCGACGGCTCAGCCGCGCCGATCGCGGCGTCCAGGTCGCGCAGGCCCGCCTGGGGCGCGTCGGAAAGCAGGCTACGGCTGGCAGCCCGGATCGCGTCGGCGCACGGGCGCAGCAGCCGCGCCGCCGCCAGGTCCGGGATCGGCGTCGAGGGGGCGTCCGTGGCGAGCCGGTCCGCCGTGGCCAGCACCTCCCGCAGCGCCGCCGCGGAGATCCGCAGCGCCCGATCCTGCGCTCCGGCCGCCGTGGGCGCCGACTCCCGGGGGTTGCGGGCCAAGCCGAGCACGGCAACCAGGTCGTACGCCCGCTCGCGCCGCCCGTCCGGAGCACCGTGGCCGGGGGCCGTCAGCGCGTCGGCGATGGCGTCGACGAAGGCCGCGACGCTGTCCGCCGCTCGGGCGAGCAGTTGCCGGTAGGAGACGGGCACCGGGTCGGGCCAGAGCACCACCTCGGCCGCGGCGAGCAGCACGATCGCGAGGGTGACCCCGCCGAGGCGCTGCGGCAGGCTGTCCGGCTGGTACGGCGGGAACGACGCCAGGATGTAGAAGAGTTGGAACGCGCTGGCCAGACCCACCAGTCGCGGGTTACCGACCCCGGCGAACGCCACGACGAACCCGATGACCAGCATCCCGCCGGCCGCCGCCCAGGTGTTCCACGCCAGGAGCGTGCCGGCGGCGATCAACGCCCAGACCGCCGGCAGCGACGTGACGAGGATCCGCGCCCGTTGTGACGCCGGGCCGGGCAGTTGCGCGAACGCCCCGGCGGCGATCGTGCCGAACAGCGCGTACGTGGCGAGCAGCGGGCTGCCCACGCCGTAGCGGCAGGCGTAGAAGAGGACGGACGCGACCAGGGTCAGCCGGGCCGCGCGCCGCAGGACGGCGTCACCCGGGTCACGGCGGCGAAGCCGACCGAGGAGGCTGGTTCCGAGCACGACCGCTCCCCCGGTTCGTCGCAGCGCCCCTGTCCGGTCCACCATTCTCCGCCGCGACCCGCCCGGGGCGATGGGTTTCGCGGCAATTCACCGCCGTGCTCAGGATCCAGAGGCTAGATGGCCCGCCACTTCTGGTTGGCGTTGCCGGTGCACTGCCAGATCTGCAACTGGGCGCCGTTGTCCGGGTTCGATTCGACCACGTCGACGCATCTGTCCGCCTTGGTGTTCACCAGGTCGTACGCCTTGTTGAGGGTGAACTTCTGCGATGACGCTCCGGAGCATTCGGCCAGGATGACGGCGGCCCCGTCCTGGGTGGAGTGGCCCGCGACGTCCAGGCACATACCCATGGACCGGACCGTGCCGTCCGACGGGAAGGTCCACAGCTGCTTGGCGGTGCGCCGGCAGTCCCAGATCTGCGGTCGCGCGCCGGCGTAGGGGTTGCCGTCCTGGATGTCGATGCAGCGGTCACTGGCGAAGCTGGAGATCTGCTTGCCGGCGGGCGCGCTGGACTTCGTCGGGGACGGCGGAGCGGACGGCTGCTGCGCCTGGTTCCGCGGTGCGGTGGTCGTGCCGCTGCCGGTCCCGGTGGACGCCGGCGGCCCGACGCTCATCGACGGTGGCGGGCCGGGGGACCGGGGCGGAGCCGTCGCCGCCGGCAGGCCCTGGAAACCATCCGTGATCAGCGCGAACACGGGCGCGCTGGCGGACCATTCGGCGGCGGAGGTGGTCCAGTCGATGGAGTACGCGTGCCCGTTGTGGCCGACGAACAGCCGGCTCGCCATGCGGGTCGGTGTGTCGTCCCGGTCGGTGTACGTCCACTCCCATTCGGCGGCCCGCGCCTGGTAGCGCAGCGCAGCGAGCCGGACCGGCCGGTACTGGGTGTACCGCCCGCGTTCCGCGTCCTCGCGCTGCCGCAGGGCGGCGACCAGGTCCGCCGGGACGGCCCGAAGCTCGTTGATGACGAGCACCCGGCTGCCGTCCTGCTCGCGGAAGACGACGCGCTCGCCGTCGCGGCGCGCCTGCCAACCGTCCGGAACCGGCACGAGGAAGCGGGGGTCGTCGCGGTAGTAGCGCCATCCGGCGGGCGCGGGCGGCAGCACCCGGGACACCGGCATCTCCGCGATGTTCGGGTTGTCGCTCGGGTCCGACGATCCGAGGACGCCCGCACCGCCCAGCATTCCGCCGTACCGCAGCGACGTCGTCACCACCAGGACGAGCAGCAGCGCGGCGGCCAGCGACCCGATCAACCGAGCCCGACGACGGCGCGCTGGTCCTGGCGACGGCTCGTCGTGGACCGTCGACGACGCGGCCGGGCCGTCGGCGGTGACGAACTCGGGCACGATCGCCGGACGGGACACCGGGTCGGTGGCGTCGTTGCCGGCCATGTCATCGGCGCTGACCACCGGCACGGTGGGGGCGCCGGCAGCCGACACCGGGACGGCAGGCACGGCTACCGCGGGCACCGCCACGGCAGGCACGGCCACGGCGGGCATTGCCGGGGTGGAGTGCGTCTCGGGGGCGGCGGCCTGACGCAGCAGTCGCTCGGCTTCGTCCGCGCCGATCCGTTGGTCCGGCTCCCGCCGCAGCAGTCCTTCCAGGAGCGGGGTCAGCCGACCGGCTCGCTGGGCCGGCGGTGGCGGCTCGGTGGCCAGGGCCGCCAGCGTGGCGAGCGGCGACGAGCGGTGGTACGGGGTGCGCCCCTCGACGGCCGCGTAGAGGGTGGCGCCGAGTGACCACAGGTCGGCGGCCGGCCCCACGTCGCCGTCGGTGGCCCGCTCGGGCGCGAGGAACGCCGGCGAGCCGAGCACCATCCCGGTCTGGGTCATCCGTGGGTCGCCCGGAAGGGTGGCCAGACCGAAGTCGGTCAGCACCACCCTGCCGTCGTCGCCGAGCAGCACGTTGGCCGGCTTGACGTCGCGGTGCAGCACGCCGGCCCGATGTGCGGCCCGCAGCGCGCCCAGGAGGCCCAGCCCGATCCGCGCGGCGCGGTCCACCGGCAGCGGCCCGTCGGCTTCGAGCACCTGGTGCAGCGACCGGGACGGGACGAGTTCCATCACGATCAGGGGGTCGCCGCCCGAGTGCAGAACATCGAAGACGCGTACCACGTTGGGGTGGCCCAGGCGGGCGACGGCCCGCGCCTCGCGCATGGACCGTTCGCGCATCTCCCGACGTTCGTCGTCGCGCAGGCCGGGCGGTGCCACCAGTTCCTTGATGGCGACGTCGCGCTGAAGCATCTCGTCGCGGGCCTGCCACACGCGGCCCATCCCGCCCTGGCCGAGGGGACGGACCAGCCGGTAACGATCGGCGATCACCTGTCGAGGGGCATCGGGCACGTCAGGAAGGTACCGGGCGTTGTTTACACACCCAATTTCTCGGGACCGTCAATAAGCGGCAGTTGGCTTTTTCACATAAGGCTTCCGGTGACAACCATCCGCCATTCGATACATATGCGCCGTTGACCTGGCCCAGTCGCCCAGAGCAACGTTACCGACACGTATATCGGCAGTGCCGCGAATTAGTCATGAATTCAAATTCAGCTAGGCCGAGCGCCCAACTACCGCGGGAGTGGAGATGAGGCATCGGGCATCGATTGCCGCTGAAGGATTCGGCCCCTCAACCAACTCCCAAAAGATATGGGAACATCCCAAAGCGGGAAAGGCAGGCGTTGCCCGCCCGTAGTCGCTGCACTACGGTGCGGCACATGCGCTCCCGCCCGCTGTGCTATGCCGATGCGGCTCGTCTGCTTGGCAGCCCGGAAAATCCCGTGATACGAGCCGTCGGCGCGACGAGCGGCGTAGCTGCCGCCGGCCTGACCGCGGCTGGCCTCGGCGGAGCCGACCTCCTTTCCCTGGGCCGCGAACTGATCCTCTGGGGCAACTCGGCAATGGCCGGCCTGCACGAGCGGATCGCTGGCCTACGGCGTTTCGACCGCACGCAACGTCTCGTAGCCGCCCACGCGATCATCGTCGTCACCGCCTTCTACGAGGCGCTTGAGATCGCCCTGGCCGACCATCCGGAGGTCGACCTGGCCGATGCCGCACTGACCGCCGGCGAACAGGTCGCCATCACCACCTCGACGGCGGTCGTCGACCGCTACGCCGACCTGGTGCGGGTGCTCATCGACACACCGCCTCCGATGCCCGCGCCGCACCAACCCTTCGAGGCGACGATCGCCGCGCTCGGCGGTTACTTCGGATCAGCGGCGGCAGCCTTGCGGGACTTCCTGCACGGTCTCAGCGCCTTCGAGGCACGCGACGACCGGGTCACCGAGACCATCGCGGCCATCGAAGGAGACGTACGGCGGATCGCGATTGACCGGTATACGCAGGCGTACCGGGCACTCATCACGCAGGCCCCCGAGTTCGGGGTCTGGGCGAGCATGGTCGACACCGAGGCCACCCGCGCGCTGCTGCGGGACTCGGTCGCCGACCTGTCCAGACAGCTTGCCGATCTGCGCGCCGTGTCGGCTGCGACCGCCGTCGACGCCGTCCTGGCCGGTCTCGGCCGGCGGTACCGGGCCGGATTGGACCGAGCCATCCTGGCCTCCGCGCATGCGCCTCGCCACGTCGTGCTTCCCAGCCTGGGCAAGGGCTACGTCAACCCGCACGGCCGGGTCGCGGTGGCCGGGCCCTACGATCTTCCCGCCACCGAGACGTGGTGGTCACGGTCCACCCGCCTCGATGACGTCCACGCCTTCCTGCTGGCGCACCTGACCGGACCGAACGCCGTCGAGAGCCCGCTCGTCGTACTGGGCCAACCCGGCTCAGGCAAGTCCGCGATGACGAGGGTTCTCGCCGCCCGGCTTCCTCCGGCCGACTTCCTGGTCATCCGAGTCGAACTACGCAACGTTCCCGCTGACTCCTCGATCCAGGGGCAGATTGAGGAGGCGCTCGTGCAGATGCTCGGCGAACGGGTCTCCTGGCCCGACCTCGCCCGCCGCGCGGGCGACGCGCTGCCCGTCGTCATCCTGGACGGCTTCGACGAGTTGCTGCAAGCCACCGGGATCAACCACGCGGACTACCTCGACCAGATCCGGCTGTTCCAACAGCGCGAGGAGGAACTTGACCGTCCGGTCGCCGTGCTCGTCACCAGCCGTACCGTCGTCGCCGACCGAGCGCGGTTCCCGGACAAGTCCGTGGTGCTGCGACTCGAACCGTTCGGAGAACCGCAGATCCGGGCGTGGCTCGACGTGTGGAACGACCACAACGGTGCCAGCCTCACCGCCCGGGGGTTGCGGCCGTTGTCCGCCGAAACAGCCCTCGCACATGGCGAGTTGGCGAGTCAGCCACTGCTGCTTCTCCTGCTGGCGCTCTATGACGCGGGTGACAACGGCCTGCAGAACGCCGAGGGCGACATGCGCCGCGTGGAACTCTACGAACGACTCTTCGCTGATTTCGTCGAACGCGAGGTCGACAAACAGGAGCGCGGCCACACCGACGACCAACGCGCCCACGAGATCGCTGCGGAATGGCGCCGTCTGATGGCGGTCGCCATCGCCATCCTGAACCGAAGCGGTGAGGTGATCCTGGAAGCCGAACTGGATGCTGACATCCCGCACCTGCTGTGGAAAGAAGACCTGCGCTCGCCGTCGGCCGAGTCTGCCGACCGGGCGCTCACCATGAGCCAGCTGATGGTCGGTCGGTTCTTCTTCATCCACGAGTCGCGAGCGTCCCGGGACACCAGCGGACCGGAACGCAGCTTCGAATTCCTGCACGCCACCTTCGGCGATTTTCTGGCCGCCCGACAGATTGTCGCCGCCCTTGTCGATCTCGCCGAAGAACGCGTCCATCAGCGACGGCGTCAGGGTGTGATCGATCCCGGCCCGTTGTACGGGGCGACATCATTCGTCACCATCACCCGGCGAACTCCGCTGTGGGAGTTCTGCCGGGGAATGCTCGGGCGACTGGACCCACGGCGGCGTGGGATCTGCCGCGAGCTGGCCCTGGAGCTCCTGCCTGACGTCGGATACCCCCACCCCACCTGGACGAGAGGCGAATACGAACCTCGGCGGACACCGGCCGCCGTGCGGCAGGCGGCGTTCTCGGCGAACCTGGCCTGCTTCGTGCTGCTGTTGTCGGACGGCCCCGTGGACGCGGTCGAGTTGGTCGGGGAGCCGGTTGTCGACAACTGGCGACGGCAGGCGCTGCTGTGGCAGAGCCAACTCGACGCCGAGGACCGCAAGCGGATATGGCAGACGCTTCGGGTGGCCTGGCGGCTGGATGTGTCTCCCACCCGCCTGGAGGTACGCCCCGAGGACGGCGCCGAGATCAGCGTCTACGAGTCGCTGCCCTGGCCACCGGATACCCGTCCGGACACCCAGCCGCTTGATCGTCGGGTAGCTGCCATGGCGCCGGACGTGTTCGTCGCGGCGGACAGCCGCATCGGGCGGTCCCTGCGTCGGTCGGCGTTCGTGCAGACCGGACACGACGTTCGGGAATGCCTCTACGACCTGATGCCGTACTGGCAAGAAGCTGGCGTTCCCGGTCTGCACCAGATCGACGGCGAGCCGTTCCTGGTGTCCGAAGCGGCACTCTTTCTGCAACTACTGCTGTCGCCACAGGATCCGCAGCGGCGCGACATGCGGGCCGAGCAGTACGCCTGGGCCTTCGCGCTCACGCCCCTGCCACGGCAGCGGAGCCTGCTCATCCGGCAACTGGTCGACGATGCTCCGGGATTCTCCGCGGCGAACCTGAGGAAGATCTTCGGACGCCTCAGGATGGACGACCTCGTGAGCAACCCGACGGAGAGCGAACGGATCGTGACCACAGTGGCGGCGCGCGAGGATGACGGGCTAACGCTCGCGGAAGGACTGCTGCGCGCTGTTCAGCGCGGCGTACCTACCGAACCGATCGGGCCCGCCCGTGAGCAGGTCACTCACCTGCACCGGATGCTCGGCCTGGCGGATCCGTTCGCGCTCCCGGACCGGCCCTCCCGATAGATGGTCGGCTTCGGTGGAACCCCCTGCGGTCGCGCCGCTCGCCTCGCAACGCGGTCACGTCCTCGTCAGCGATGAGCAGGCGACCGCAGAGGGCTCCCAAGCTCCGGATCAGGTTCTCACACCTGCGGTAACCGCCTCGTCGTCTTCGGACCGCCGCGGCTCGGACTCCTCGTCGTCGTGGTGGTCGAGCATGGTCGCCTCGTCGAACGGATCGTCGCCGCGCAGGACCTCGGCCGCCCGCTCCCGGTCGAACTCGCCGGTCCAGGTGCCTACCAGCACGGTCGCCACCGCGTTGCCGGCGAAGTTGGTCAGCGCCCGCGCCTCGGACATGAAGCGGTCGATGCCGACGATCAGGCCGACCCCGTCGACGAGGTCCGGGCGGTGCGACTGGAGGCCACCGGCCAGCGTGGCCAGCCCGGCGCCGGTGACGCCGGCCGCGCCCTTGGACGCGATCACCATGAACAGCAGCAGCGAGATCTGCTCCCCGACCGCGAGGGGCTTGCCCAGCGCGTCGGCGATGAACAGCGACGCCATGGTCAGGTAGATGGCCGTGCCGTCGAGGTTGAACGAGTAGCCGGTCGGCACGGTGATGCCGACGACCGGCTTGCTGACGCCGAAGTGCTCCATCTTGGCGATCAGGCGGGGCAGCGCCGACTCCGACGACGACGTCGAGAGGATCAGCAGGAACTCGCGACCCAGGTAGCGCAGCAGCGAGAAGATCGAGATCCGGGCGATGAACCAGAGCAGCGCGCCCAGCACCACCAGCACGAAGATCAGACAGGTGACGTAGAAGCCGACCATGATCTGGGCGAGGCTCTTGAGGGCGTCCACGCCGGTCGCGCCGACCACGGCGGCCATCGCGCCGAACGCGCCGACCGGCGCCAGCCACATGATCATCGCGAGGACCTTGAAGACGACCCGTTGGATGACGGCGATCGCGCCGAGCACGGGCTCACCGCGTCGGCCCAGCGCCTGGACGGCGAAGCCGACGAGCAGCGCGACCAGCAGCGTCTGGAGCACCTCGCCCTCGGTGAGCGCGGAGAGCAGCGTCGTCGGGATGATCCCGAGGAGGAACTCCGTCGTACCGCCGGCCTCGTCTCCGGCGGCGGCCTTGCCGGCGCCCGCGAGGTCCTGACCCAGGTCGAGGCCGGAGCCGGGGTGGATGAGGTTGCCGACGACCAGGCCGATGGCGAGCGCCACGGTCGACATGGTCAGGAAGTAGCCGAGGGCCAGGCCGCCGACCTTGCCGACCTTCGCGGCCTGCCGGACCGAGCCGACGCCGAGCACGATCGTGCAGAAGATGACCGGGCTGATCATCATCTTGATGAGGTTGACGAAGCCCGTGCCGATGGGCTTGAGTTCCTTGCCGAAATCGGGGGCGACCAGGCCGACGACGATGCCGGCGAGCACGGCCACGATGACGGCCAGGTACAGGTAACGGGTACGGTCCCGACGGGCCGACGGTTCCGCCGTGGTGGTGGATGCGGTGGTGTCCATGTCGACAATGTGAAGCGCGTCTCACCCGTTGACAGCCTTGCGGTCATTCTGTTCACCGCTCACCGGGAGAAGTCCGAGGAGGTGCCGGAGGTGGCCCGACGGCAGTGGAGCATCGCGGGGCAGCTCTTCGCCCTCCAGGCGGTGGTGGTCACCCTGCTCGTGCTGGCCGGGGCGGCGGGCGCCGTCTGGCTGGCCCGCGTCGACTCCCGCCAGGCCGCGCAGGAGGAGGTGCTCGCGGTCGCCCAGACCGTCGCCGGCTCCCCCGACGTCCGCGCGGCCCTCACGACCGCCGACCCCGCCCGCACCCTGCAGCCGTACGCCGAGTCGACCCGCAAGGCCACGGGGACGGACTTCGTGGTCGTGATGGCCCCCGACCGCACCCGCTTCTCCCATCCCACGCCGGAGCAGATCGGCGAGCCGTTCGTCGGGGAGATCGGGCCCGCCCTGGCGGGCCACGCGTTCACCACCACCAACGTCGGAACGCTCGGCGAGTCGGTGCGCGCGGTCGTCCCGGTGTACGACCAGCAGGGGCGCATCGTCGGCCTGGTCTCGGTGGGCATCACCACCCGCGCGATCAACCGGAAGCTGCTGCGCCAGCTCCCCGTGCTGCTCGGCGTCGCGGTACCGGCGCTCGCGCTCGCCGCGACCGGTTCGTGGCTGCTCAGCCGCCGCCTGCGCCGCCAGACCCACGGCCTGGGACCGACACAGATGACCCGGATGTACGAGTACTACGACGCGGTCCTGCACTCGGTGCGCGAGGGTCTGGTGGTGCTGACCACTGACCGGCGGGTGGCGTTGATCAATGACGAGGGCCGGCGACTGCTGGGCCTCGACGCCGACGAGCCGGTCACCGACCAGGCGGTGGCCGAGGTCGACCTGCCACCGGCGGTGGCCGAGCTGCTCGCGGCCGGTCGCGACGCCCTCGACGAGCCCCTGCTGGCCGGTGACCGGGTGCTGGTGGCCAACCAGCGGACCGCCCGCTTCGAGGGGGCGGCGCTCGGCACCGTGCTGACCCTGCGCGACCAGACCGAGCTACGGACCCTGGCCAGCGAGCTGGACTCGGTGCGCGCGCTCACCCAGGCGTTGCAGGCGCAGACGCACGAGTCGGCCAACCGGCTGCACACCGTCCTCACGCTGGTGGAGCTGGGCCGCGCCGACGAGGCGGTCCGGCTCGGCACCCGGGACCTCGCCCTCGCCCAGCAACTGACCGACCGGGTGGTCGACGCGGTCACCGAGCCGGCCCTGGCCGCCCTGCTGCTCGGCAAGTCCGCGCAGGCCGGAGAGCGCGGCGTGGACCTGGTGATCGAGCCGGACTGCCACCTCGACGACAGCCCGCTGCCGACCAACGACCTGCTCACCGTCGTCGGCAACCTGGTCGACAACGCCCTGGAGGCCGTCGCCGGTACGCCCCCGCCGCGCACCGTGCGGGTCTTCGTCGGCACCGTCGACGACGAACTCGTGGTTCGGGTCGCCGACAGCGGACCCGGGCTGGCGAAGGAGCGGGTGGCGGACGCCTTCCGGCGCGGCTGGTCCACCAAGAGCACCGGGCGGGGGCTCGGGCTGGCCCTGATCGGGCAGGTGGTCCGCCGGCACGGCGGCAGCGCCGAGGTGACCCGCTCGGACGCCGGCGGCAGCCTGTTCACCGTGCGACTCCCGGGGACCCGGCCGTGAACGACATCCGGGTGCTCGTGGTCGAGGACGAGCCGCTGCTGGCCGAGGCGCACGCCGAGTACACCGAGCGGGTGCCCGGTTTCGCGGTGGTCGGGGTGGCACACACCGCACGGGCGGCGATGGCGGCCCTGCGCGCCAACGACGGCGGCGACGTGGACCTCGTACTCCTGGATTTTCGGCTGCCCGACCTGCACGGCCTGGACGTCTGCCGGGCGCTGCGCGCGGCCGGCAGCAGCGTCGACGTCCTCGCGGTGACGTCCGCGCGGGACCTCGCGGTGGTGCGCACCGCGGTCTCCCTCGGGGTGACGCACTACCTGCTCAAGCCGTTCACGTTCGCGGCGTTCCGCGACAAGCTGGACCGCTACGCGGACTACCGGGCACAGGCGCTCGCCGACGGCGAGGTGGCCGCCCAGCACGACGTGGACCGGATGTTCGCCACGCTGCGCGGCGCGACCGGGCACAGCCTGCCCAAGGGGCTCGACGCGCAGACCCTCACCCGGGTACGCGCCGCGCTGGCCGACGGGTCCACTCCCGGGGCGGGGCTGTCCGCGACCGAGGTGAGCGCGGCGACCGGCATCTCGCGGGTGACCGCCCGCCGCTACCTGGAGTACCTGGTGACGATCGACAGCGCCGTCCGCCACCCCCGCTACGGCACCCCCGGCCGCCCGGAGGTTGAATACCGGCCCCGGTGAGCGGGGCGCCGCTCTACGCAGATTTGCGTAGAGCCAGAGCCTTCCGTGGGCTGACGCCAATCCCGGCTGGACTGCGGATAGTCGAGCCGTGACGGATCAATCCATGGTGAAGGCGGAACGGCGCCGCTGGGCCATCGCGACCTGCGTAGCGCTTGTCGTGGCGGCGATCGGCGACGCTGGTCCCGAGATTATCGAGTCCCGCAGCCTGGTCGCCGGTTACGACGGGCCGGGGCCGCTGATCTACCTCGGAGTGGCCGCCATGGTGGCGGCCTTCAGGTGGCGCTTCACGCCGTTGTTGGCGGTGGTGACGGGCGTCTTGTTTCTCTTCGGCGGGTTCTCCGACGCCTCCTTCGTGGGTCGGCTCGGTACCCCGACGGAACCCGTCCAGTTCTACGCGGGATGGCTTCAGATGGCCGGATTCGCCGCGGCTGTGGCGTTCGGGATCGCCGCCGTCTGGGTGCATGGTTCCGGGCCGGCCCGGACAGCGGATGCAGACAGACGACAGGACACTGAGACGGAGGGACCTCGACGGTGAGCGCGATCGTGGCGAGAGTGACGGCGGCCCGCAGAAGCACAAGGTTGTCGCTGTGGGGACTGGTGGTGGGCATCTTGGGACTGCTCATCCAATGGATCGCGGATCCCGGCAAGTTCCCCCCGTTCCCACCGGGGATCGTCTTCATCGTGGTGTGCGGTGCCTTGGTGGTGTTCACCGTTCCGCGCTGGTGGGCACCGGTGTTCTCGGTGCTGATCTCATTGTGGATCGTCCTCGGCGGGTGGGCGGCCGGCCAGCTGACGCCGAATTTCCGATCGGAGAACGCGGGGACTGTCGCGGGCAATGTGGTGATGTCGCTCGGGCTGGTGTTTGCCGCGGCCACGGGGGTCGTGGCGATGCTCGGGGCGTGGCGGGCTCGGTGACTCCGGTCGGCCAGACCCTGGCCTGGATCATCAACCCGACCGTGATCAAGGCCGTCGTCAGAGCTCGTCGACTGGCGACGCCGTGCGGCGGTGTGGGGTCGGAACCCGGTGGCGGACGGAAGATCCGTTGTTAGACTTGGCCGAGTTGGGTCAGTGACACGACCAGGGAGACCAGACATGGCGGGTGACGACGACATCTCCGGGTGAGACCGGACATGTTCGGCCATCGGTTCGGCGCGCGTAGGCGCAGCCGTCGTGGCCATGCCGTCGCTCCACCGGTCCCGTTCGTCGTCGGGCCGCTCAGGCGCGCCCAACCCACCCTCCGAGGTCACTCACCATGTCTGACGCTTTCATCGTCTGCTCGAACCTGTCCTTTTCCTGGCCGGACGACACTCCGGTCTTCTCCGACCTGTCCTTCAGCGTCCCCGGCGGTCGCACCGGTCTGGTCGCGCCCAACGGCGCCGGCAAGAGCACCCTGCTGCGGCTGATCGCCGGGGAGCTGCGGCCCAGCGGCGGTAGCGTCACGGTCGACGGTCTGCTCGGGTACCTGCCGCAGACCCTGCCGCTGGCCGGGAACCTGGCCGTGTCGCAGGTGCTCGGCGTCGCCGAACGCATCGCGGCGCTGCACGCCATCGAGGCCGGCGACGCCAGCGAGACGCACTTCGCCACCATCGGCGACGACTGGGACATCGAGGAGCGCACCCGCGCCGAGCTGGATCGGCTCGGCCTGGGCGACCTGTCGCTCGACCGGCCGCTGCACACGCTCAGCGGCGGCCAGGTGGTCTCCCTCGGGCTGGCGGCGCAGTTGCTGCGCCGCCCGGACGTGCTGCTGCTCGACGAGCCGACCAACAACCTGGACCTGGCGGCCCGGCACCAGCTCTACGACGTGCTCACCGACTTCACCGGGTGTCTGCTGCTGGTCAGCCACGACCGGGAGCTGCTGGACCGGATGGACCGCATCGCCGAGCTGGAACGCGGCGAGATCCACTGGTACGGGGGCAACTTCACCGCGTACACGGAGGCGGTGCGGGCGGCGCGCGAGGTGGCCGAGAGCAACCTGCGCAACGCCGAGCAGGAGGTCAAGCGGGAGAAGCGGGAGATGCAGCAGGCCCGGGAACGGGCCGACCGGCGGGCCAGCAACGCCTCGAAGAACCTGAAGAACGCCGGCCTGGCCCGGATCGTCGCCGGTGGGCTGAAGCGCAGCGCGCAGGAGTCGGCGGGCAGGGCCCAGGACACACACTCCGCCCGCCTCGGTCAGGCCAAGGCCCGACTGGACGAGGCCGGCCGGGCCGTCCGCGAGGAGGACCGGATCGTCGTGGACCTGCCGGACACCACCGTCCCGGCCGGACGGACGGTCTTCACGGGTACGGGGATGCGGGCCCGCTTCGACGACCGGGACCTGTTCGGCGGCGACGGCGCGGACCTGGTGATCCGGGGTCCGGAGCGGATCGCGCTCACCGGGGCGAACGGCGTGGGCAAGTCGACGCTGCTGCGCCTCGTCAACGGCGACCTCGAACCGGCCGGCGGCGAGATCCGCCGGGCCGACGGGCGGATCGCGTACCTGTCGCAGCGGCTCGACCTGCTGGACCCCGACCGGACGGTGGCGGAGAACTTCGCCGCGTACGCGCCGAGCCTGCCGGACGCCAAGCGGATGAACCTGCTGGCCCGGTTCCTGTTCCGGGGCGCCCGGGTGAACCTGCCCGTCGGGGTGCTCTCCGGCGGTGAGCGGCTGCGCGCCACCCTGGCCTGTGTGCTCTGCGCGGAGCCGGCGCCGCAACTGCTGCTGCTCGACGAGCCGACGAACAACCTGGACCTGGTCAGCGTCGCCCAGTTGGAGAGCGCGCTGACCGCGTACCAGGGGGCGTTCGTGGTGGTCAGCCACGACGAACGGTTCCTGGCCGAGATCGGCGTGCAGCGCTGGCTTCGCCTGACCGACGGCCAGCTACGCGAGATCGCCGCCCCCGACCAGGGCTGAGCCCTGGCCCGACCCTGGCCCGACCCTGGCCCGACCCTGGCCCGACCGCCCCGTCGATCATGGAGTGGTGGTGCCCACAAAGCGCGGTTATGGGCGCTTTGCCACCCACCACAACTCCTTGATCGGCGGGGCGGACCGAGGCCGGGCCGAGGGCGGGCCGAGGGCGGGCCGAGGGCGGGCCGAGGACGGGCCGAGGGCGGGCCGAGGGCGGGTCAGCTCACGTTGGCTGGGCCGAGGACGCTCTTGAGGTCACCCATCAGCGCGGTCGTCGCCGCCACCCGGAACGGTCCCAGCCGCAGGGTGGTGGTACGGCCGCCGTTGAGCAGCTTCACGTGCACCTCGGTGTCGCCGGGGTGCAGCACCAGGGTCTCCTTGAGCCGTTCCACCAGCGGCGGGGTGCACCGGTGCACCGGGATGGTGAGGGTGACCGGCTTGTTGGTGGCGCTGGTGCTCACGTCCGGCATGGACATGTCCATCGCCATGATGCGCGGGGTGTCGTCGCGGCGGTCCACCCGGCCCTTGACCACCACGATGGCGTCCTCGGCGATGTACTGCCCGATCACCTCGTAGGTGTTCGGGAAGAACAGCGTCTCCACACCGCCGGCCAGGTCCTCCAGGGTGGCCGAGGCCCAGGCCCGGCCCTGCTTGGTGACCCGCCGTTGGACGCCGGAGAGGATGCCGGCGAGGGTGACGACCGCCCCGTCGGGCACCGCGCCGTCCTCGGCCAGGGACGCGATCGTGGTGTCGGCCGCCGCGCCCAGGATGTGTTCCAGGCCGAACAGCGGGTGGTCGGAGACGTACAGACCGAGCATCTCGCGCTCGAAGGCCAGCTTGTCGCGCTTCTCCCACTCGCTGTCGCCGATCACCGGCATCACCGTCGTGCTGCCGGTGTCCGCGTCGCCGAAGCCGGCGCCGAACAGGTCGTACTGGCCGACGGCCTCCTTGCGCTTGACGTCGGCGTACGCGTCGATGGCGTCGGCGTGCACCGCGAGCAGGCCCTTGCGGGGGTGCTCCATGGAGTCGAACGCGCCCGCCTTGATCAGCGATTCGATGGTCTTCTTGTTGCAGACCACCGCGTCCACCTTGGACAGGAAATCGTAGAAGTCGGTGTACTCGCCCTTCTCCGCGCGGCACCGCATGATCGAGGCGACGACGTTCGCGCCGACGTTGCGGACCGCCGCCAGGCCGAAGCGGATGTCCTTGCCGACCGGGGTGAACGGGCCCGCCGAGGTGTTCACGTCCGGCGGCAGCACCTGGATGCGCATCCGGCGGCACTCGGACAGGTACAGCGCCATCTTGTCCTTGTCGTCGCCGACCGACGTGAGAAGACCGGCCATGTACTCGGCCGGGTAGTGCGCCTTCAGGTAGGCCGTCCAGTAGGAGACCAGGCCGTACGCGGCGGAGTGCGCCTTGTTGAAGGCGTACCCGGCGAACGGCACCAGCACGTCCCACACGGCCTGGATCGCCTCGTCGGAGTAGCCGCGCTCGCGGCAGCCGTCCCGGAACGGGATGAACTCCTTGTCGAGGATCTCCTTCTTCTTCTTACCCATCGCCCGGCGCAGCAGGTCCGCCTGGCCGAGGGTGTAGCCGGCGAGGATCTGCGCGGCGCGCTGCACCTGCTCCTGGTAGACGATCAGGCCGTGCGTCGGCGCCAGGATCTCCCGCAGCGGCTCCTCCAGCTCCGGGTGGATCGGCGTGATCTCCTGGAGGTTGTTCTTGCGCAGCGCGTAGTTGGTGTGCGAGTCGACGCCCATCGGTCCGGGCCGGTACAGCGCCAGGACGGCGGAGATGTCCTCGAAGTTGTCCGGCTTCATCAACCGCAGCAGCGAGCGCATCGGCCCACCGTCGAGCTGGAAGACGCCGAGGGTGTCGCCGCGGGCCAGCAGCTCGTACGCGGCCTTGTCGTCCAGCGGCAGACCCAGCAGGTCGAGCTTGAGGCCGTGGTTCAGCTCGATGTTCTTGACCGCGTCGTCGATGATCGTCAGGTTGCGCAGGCCGAGGAAGTCCATCTTCAGCAGCCCGAGCGACTCGCAGGTCGGGTAGTCGAACTGCGTGATGATCGCCCCGTCCGCGTCGCGGCGCATCAACGGGATGTGCTCGATGATCGGCTCGGCGGACATGATGACGCCGGCCGCGTGCACACCGGTCTGCCGGATCAGCCCCTCGATGCCCTTGGCCGTGTCGATCACCTTGCGCACGTCCGGGTCGGAGTCGTACAGGCCCCGGATCTCGCCCGCCTCGGCGTACCGGGGGTGCTTCGAGTCGAAGATGCCGGTGAGCGGGATGTCCTTGCCCATCACGGCCGGCGGCATGGCCTTGGTGATCCGGTCACCGACCGCGTACGGGAAGCCCAGCACCCGGGCCGAGTCCTTGATCGCGGCCTTCGCCTTGATCGTGCCGAAGGTGGCGATCTGGGCGACCTTGTCCTCACCCCACTTGTCGGTGACGTACTTGATCACCTCACCGCGCCGACGCTCGTCGAAGTCGATGTCGACATCCGGCATCGAGACCCGCTCGGGGTTGAGGAACCGCTCGAAGATCAGGCCGTGCTGGATCGGATCCAGGTCGGTGATGCCCAGCGCGTACGCCACCAGCGAGCCGGCGGCCGAACCACGGCCCGGGCCCACCGCGATGCCCTGCTTCTTCGCCCACTGGATGAAGTCGGCGACCACGAGGAAGTACGACGGGAAGCCCATCTGGTTGATGACGCCCAGCTCGTACTCCGCCTGGACGACGTGCCCCTCGGGGATGCCGTTCGGGTAGCGACGGCCCAGCCCGGCGAAGGTCTCCTTGCGGAACCAGGACTCCTCGGTCTCGCCGTCGGGCACCGGGAAGCGTGGCATCAGGTTGTGGAACTCGAACATGCCCTTCGGATCGACCTTCTCGGCGACCAACAGGGTGTTGCGGCAGCCCTGCTGCCACAACTCGGACGAGTCGACCGCGCGCATCTGGTCGGCGCTCTTGACGAAGTAGCCGCCGCCCTCGAACCGGAACCGGTTCGGGTCGTCGATGTTGCTGCCGGTCTGCACACACAGCAGCACGTCGTGCGCGGTGGCCTGCGCCTCGTGCGTGTAGTGCGAGTCGTTGGTAACCACCGGCGGGATGTCCAGCTTGCGGGCGATCTCGGTGAGCCCCTCGCGGACCCGGCTCTCGATGGAGAGGCCGTGATCCATGATCTCCAGGAAGTAATTGTCCTTGCCGAAGATGTCCTGGTAGCTCGCGGCGACCTTGAGCGCCTCGTCGAACTGCCCCAGCCGCAGTCGGGTCTGCACCGCCCCCGACGGGCAGCCCGTGGTGGCCATGATCCCCTCGGCGTGCTCGGCGATCAGCTCCATGTCCATCCGGGGCCACTTGACGTAGTGCCCCTCCATGGAGGCGCGCGAGTTGAGGGTGAACAGGTTCTTCAGACCCTGCGCGTTCTTCGCCCACATGGTCTTGTGGGTGATCGCGCCGTTACCCGAGACGTCGTCGCTCTTCTGCTCCGGCCGACCCCACTTGACCCGCGCCTTGTGGTAGCGCGACTCCGGCGCCACGTACGCCTCGACGCCCAGGATCGGGGTGATCCCGGCGGCCATCGCCTGGTTGTAGAAGTCGTTCGCGCCGTGCATGTTGCCGTGGTCGGTGATCGCCACCGCCGGCATGCCCAGCCGGTTGGCCTCGGCGAACAGGTCCTTCAACCGGGCCGCTCCGTCGAGCATCGAGTACTCGGTGTGCACGTGCAGATGCGCGAACGAATCAGCCATGCGTGGCGCCCCCCGGCGGTGTGGATCTAGGTGGTCGGAGCCGACCGGCACCTACCCTACCGAGGTGATCTCGGCGGCTCCACCGTCCGCGCCGAGGGTGGTCCGCGTCTCCTGTTCGCACCCGACAGGCCTAGGCTCGACGGATGGCGAGGTACTACGACGTACACCCGGAAAACCCGCAGCCCCGCGTGATCGGGCAGGTTGCCGACCTGGTCCGCGGCGGCGGCCTGGTCGCCTATCCGACGGACTCCTGCTACGCGCTCGGCATCCAGCTCGGTAACCAGGACGGGCTGGACCGGATCCGGCAGATCCGCCACCTCGACGACCGGCACCACTTCACCCTGGTCTGCCGGGACTTCGCGCAGCTCGGCCAGTTCGTCCAGATCAGCAATGCGGTGTTCCGCCTGGTGAAGGCGTCCACGCCGGGCAGCTACACGTTCATCCTGCCGGCCACCAAGGAGGTGCCCCGCCGGATGCTGCACCCGAAGAAGCGGACCGTCGGTGTCCGCGTACCCCGGCACACGGTGACCCAGGCGCTGCTCGCCGAGCTGGGCGAACCGCTGGTGTCCAGCACCCTGACGCTGCCCGGCGAGGACGAGCCGATGACCCAGGGGTGGGAAATCAAGGAACAGCTCGACCACCAGCTCGACGCGGTGCTGGACGCCGGCGAGTGCGGCATGGAGCCGACGACGGTGATCGACCTGTCCGGGCCGGAGCCGGAGATCCTGCGCCGGGGCGCCGGGGACGTGTCCCGCTTCGAGTAGCCCGGGTCGGGTGCCGGACCGGACGAGGACGGACCAGCGCCGACGGCCGCACGCTTGAGGATCGACCACCGGCGAGCATTGGACACCCGGCCGGCATCCCCGACCCCGCTGACCTCGACGCCCTGGCCCGCTCCGCCGCGCAGGGCGACCCGGCGGCGCTGGACGCTCTGCTGGTCGCGGTGCGTCCGGAGGCGCTGCGGCTGTGCGCCCGATTCCTGCCCAACCGCCAGGACGCCGAGGAAGCCTGCCAGGACCACGCTCCTGGCGCTGGCCGGCGGCATCACCCGGTTCGAGGGTCGCTCCTCGTTCCGTACCTGGCTGCACCGGCTGGCCGCCAATCGGGTCCGCTCCACGTACCGCAGGTTGCGTCGCCGCTGTCGACTGGAGGCCGGCGGTGTTCCGGTGCCCGATCAGGCCGATCCGCGGCGGACCAGCGTGGTCGCGGGCACCCACCTCGATCTGCTCGACGCGTTCGACTCGGTCCACCCGACCACGCCGAGGTGGTGGCCCTGCGCGACGTGCTCGGGCTGAGCTACCCCGAGATCGCCACCCTGCTCGACCTTCCGGTGGGCACGGTGAAGTCCCGGTTGCACCTGGCCCGGCGGCAGGTCCGGCAACGGCTCGGCGCCGGATGATCCCGTCATCGTTCCGCCGGCTCACCGTCGTCCTCGCGGCCACCGTGGGGGTCGCCGCCTGCGGCGCCGACGCCGTCTCGCCGCCGCCCGTCCAGCCGCCCGGCCCGACCCGTTCGACGCCGGCACCCCCGGCGATCTCCGCGAGCCCCCGCGCCCACCGCGTCGCCGTCCCGACCGCCGCCGACCAGCGGGCGTCCGCCCGCACCACCCACACCAAGGGGTACGCCCCGAACGACTCCCCCGGTCGACCGGCGCGACACCGGCCTGCCAGGGCGCGGTCCGCTACGACCTGCCACTCGCCGAGACCGAGATCGAGCTGCTGCGATCGCTCTGCTTCGCGACCGGTGCGGTGCTGGGGATCCAGGGCATCGGGCCCGGGCTCGTCACGGTGGACGTCGGCTACTTCCAGGTCGGCCCGGCCAGCTTCGTCGAGCGGAACTTCCGCCAGGGCGCGTCCTGCTGAGTCGGACCAGGTGGCGGGGCGTCCGGTGTCGACCGGGCGCCCCGCACGTCCCAGCGGCCCGAGCGGGGCTTGGCACACACGATGATGTCTCAGTAGACAACACTGTGTGGAACACAGTATGGTGTGACACATGGTTAGCGAGGACGTTCTACGGACGCATCTGCAGGAGTTGCGTCGAGGCACCGTCGTGGTGGCCAGCCTGGTCGCGCTCCGGCGACCGGACTACGGCTACGCACTGCTGCAACGGCTCACCGACCACGGCTTCCCGGTGGACGCCAACACGCTCTACCCGCTGCTGCGCCGCCTGGAGGACCAGGGCCTGCTGACCAGCGAGTGGAACACCGAGGAGAGCCGGCCGCGCAAGTTCTACCGGACCAGCGACGAGGGCGAGTCGATGCTGAGCCGGCTCCTGGACGACCTCGCCGCCGTACAGACCTCCATCACCGGGCTGATCCAAGGAGTCGACCGATGAACACCCTGACCGATCGCTACCTCGCCGCCACCCTGCGCTCGGTGCCCGCCCCGCGCCGCGACGAGATCGCCACCGAGTTGCGCGCCTCCATCGAGGACATGATCGAGGACCGGACGGGCGGCGGCGCGAACGCGGCAGCCGCCGAGCGGGAGGTGCTCACCGAGTTGGGCAACCCCGACCGGTTGGCCGCCCGCTACGCCGACCGCCGGCTCCAACTCCTCGGCCCGACCTACTACCTGATCTGGCTGCGGCTGCTGAAGCTGCTGCTCAGCTTCATCCCGGCGCTCGCCGGCACGGTCGTCGCGATCGTCGCGGTCGTCGAGGGCAAGGGCTTCGGCGCCATCGGCCCGGGCCTCGTCGTCGCCCTGCACGTGGCGGTGCACATCTGCTTCTGGCTCACCCTGACGTTCGTCCTCATCGAGCGGTCGCAGCCCACCGTCGACCTGCCCGACTGGACCGTCGACCAGCTCCCCGACGTCCCCGCGCACCGGGACATCTCGCTCGTCGACACCATCGCGACGGTGACGATGCTGGTGGTGTTCATCGGCTACCTGCCGTGGCAGCACTACCAGTCCTGGGTGCGCGACACCGACGGCGACAACATCCCGCTCCTCGACCCGGCTCTCTGGTCGTTCTGGCTGCCGGCGCTGATCGGCGTGCTGGTCCTCGACGTGGTGTTCGAGATCGTCAAGTACCGGATCGGGCGCTGGAGCTGGCGGCTCTTCGCGACCAAGGCGCTGCTCAACCTGGCGTTCACGGTGCCGGTGGTGTGGCTGGCGCTCTCCGACCGGCTGCTCAATCCGGCCCTCGGTGAGCGGCTCGACTGGCTGGCGGTCGCCGACAATCGCGAGATCCTCGCGGTCATCATCGCGCTGAGCACCGCCGGGATCGCGGTGTGGGAACTGATCGACACCGCACTGAAGACCCGCCGCCGGACCACCTGAGCGGCACCCGGGACGGCGGCCCGGCGCGGATGTCCGCGCCGGGCCGGCGTTCTGCGCGAGCCCGCCTGCCCGTACGGCATCGGCGACGCCCGCTCAGGACGACGGGAGACACCGCCAGTGGCGGAAGTCGCCGGTACGCGACCAGACGTCGCGCGCCGCACTGATGTTCCAACCAGGATCCAGCGCGGTCCGGCGGTCAACACCGAGCCGTGACAGCTCCATGTCGCTGAACTGGAACAGGCCCCAGCGCCGCGACCCGTCGGTGGTCACCTCCACCCGTAGCGGATCCAGCCCGGACAGACACCGCGCCAGCCACACGGCCTCGGACGGGTCTTCCGGGAACCTCGCCCGGAGGTACTTGCTGATCCGGTTCTCCGTCCACCGGACAGGCGACACCGGACCGTCCTGGAGCGCGTCGAGCACCTGCCCGTCCACCGTGCCGCTGACCTCCAGGGCGGCCAGCGCCTGAAAGGCGATCACCCGGCTGGTGGTGTCGGGTCCGAACCACCCGTCGACGGGTACGCCCAACCCACCCGCCACCAGCCGCTCCTGGACATCCAGCACGCAGGGGCCGTACATGCCCTGGCGGAGGACGACGGGGCACGCGCCGCTCGATTCGGCGCCGCTCGACCTGGGGATCATTCCGTCGCCGCCGGGCAGCAGCGCGCCCACGATCAGCGCGCCCACCAGCGCCAGCGCGCCCAGTGACAGCCGGCGACGCGCCGGCCGTGGTCGGTCGGTGGACCGGCGGGGACCGGCCGCCTCGGCGGACACCGGAGCGGAAGGCAGCGGCGCCGGGTATGCCGGCTCGTCGGGCGCCGGTTGGCCGGTGGGGCGCATCGGCTCGCCGAGCTGCGCTTCGATGTCACGGCGTAGGTCGAGCCACCGTTCGATCTCGGCCGCGGACGTGCCGCACGCGGCGAGCAACGCCACGACGGTCCGTTCCCGGGGCAGCGTGTTCCGCCCCAGCATGGTGGCGAGTGTGCTCGGCGGGAGCCAGTGCCCGGCCGCCGAGGCCCGACGGGAGATCTCCCGGTACGTCAGGCCGGAACGCCTCCGCACGTTCCGAAGTGACACCAGGTACTCCCCCGCCGTGGCCGCCTGCGGCACCGGATCCCGGACAGCGTCAATCATCGGATCTCCCCCGTGTCGTTGATGTGGCCGGGCTTGGACCGATCCCCGGTCCCACCCGACGGCTCGCACGACGCAGAGCGTCGCGGTCATCGTCGAAAACGCTAGATAGTCGCGTCGTGGCGGACAATGCCCTGGTCAGGGTAATGCGGTGTCCGCGCAGCTCAGAGCCGTCTGTCCGGGTTGTGTCCGACCATCTCGGACAGACCCCGCGACGACTTGCCCGAAGGCGTGCGGGGTCAGCAGAATCAGGCGATGACCACGGGGGACCTCCGACCGCGTGCTGCGGCAGACCCGGCCGAGTTCGTCGACCTGCTGCGCCAGCTCAAGGACCGGTCACGGCTGACGTTCCGGCAACTGGAACAGCGCGCGGTCGCGGCGGGCGACGTGCTGGCCCGCAGCACCGCCGCCGACGTCCTGCGCCGGTCGACACTGCCGCGACCCGAGGTTCTGGCGGCCTTCGTGCGCGCCTGCGGCGCCGCTGACGAGGTCGACGAGTGGCTGCGGGCGCGGGACAGATTGGCCGCGGGCGCGTACGCCTCTGCCGAGCCGCCCGTGGAAGCGTCGTTCGGAGCGCGCGCGGACGACGTGCTGACCGTCGGCCCAGACGAGACGCGATCGGGCTTGTTCACCCGACCCGGGCCGCTGGCGCTGCTCGTCGTGGCCACCCTGCTGGTCGGTCTCGGCGTCTGGTTCTGGTGGCCGGACGACGACGGGCCCAGGACGTCGGACCGTACCGCTGTCGGCGCGTCGCCGACCGGCAGCGCCTCGGCCAACGGAACGGCGTCCGGCACCGGCCAGGGATCGCCGGCCAGCGGTCGGAGCCGGATTCATCCCGCCCGTGACCCGCAGCTCTGTATCAGCGAGGGTCGCGATCGCAGCGCCCGATACGAGAACGAGGTGGCGGTCCAGCGCCCCTGCGTGGGCGCCACACCGCCGGAGACCTACCTGGTGCCGGTGACCGACGGCATGTACTTCGTCAGGTGGGAGCACCCGGTCAAGGGGATCGGCTGCCTCACGGTGCGCCGCGAGGATCCCGGGCAGAACCTCATCGAGCCTCAGCACGAGTGCCGCACCGACTCCTGGGACCAACTGTTCCGCTTCGAACCGACCGGGTCGGCACCGAACGCGTACCGCCTGCGACCGGCGGGCGGTGACCTGTGCGTGGGCATCCGCGACGACGACACGGAGGTACCGGCCGAGGCCGCCGCCGAGCCGTGCACAGGCCAACCCGACCAGGTGTTCCTGATCGATCTGGTGGCGGAGGGCTGACGCCAGCGTGGGCGGGACGCTTGGTGCTTGATCGACTCCGGTTCACGGAAAGCGGGGTGTCCGCACGCGGCGGACACCCCGCTTTTCATGAAGTCGAGTCGATCAAGGGCCGGGCCGGACCTCAGGCGTCGACGGCCGCCATCACGTCGTCGGAGACGTCGAAGTTGGCGTAGACGTTCTGCACGTCGTCGCAGTCCTCCAGGACGTCGATCAGCTTGAAGATCTTGCGGGCGCCCTCTTCGTCCAGCGGGACGTTCATGCTGGGGATCAGGGAGGACTCGGCCGACTCGTACTCGATGCCGGCGTCCTGCAACGCCGTCCGCACCGGGATCAGGTCGGTCGGCTCGGAGACCACCTCGAACGCCTCACCGAGGTCGTTGACCTCCTCCGCGCCGGCGTCGAGGACGGCCATCATGACGTCGTCCTCGCTGGTGCCCTCCTTGGGCACGATCACCACGCCCTTGCGGGAGAACATGTACGACACCGAGCCGGCGTCGGCGAGCGAGCCGCCGTTGCGGGTCAGCGCGGTGCGCACCTCGGTGGCCGCCCGGTTGCGGTTGTCGGTGAGGCACTCGATCAGCATCGCCACGCCGTTCGGGCCGTACCCCTCGTACATGATGGTCTGCCAGTCGGCGCCGCCGGCTTCCAGGCCGGAGCCGCGCTTGACGGCGCGGTCGATGTTGTCGTTGGGAACCGAGCTCTTCTTCGCCTTCTGGATGGCGTCGAACAGCGTCGGGTTACCGGACGGGTCGCCGCCGCCGGTCCGGGCGGCCACCTCGACGTTCTTGATCAGCTTGGCGAACATCTTGCCGCGCTTGGCGTCGATGACGGCCTTCTTGTGCTTGGTGGTCGCCCACTTTGAGTGGCCGGACATCTTCTACCTCCGTCTGTCATTGCACGCCTGCGTCGACTGCCGCACCGATTCCGCGCCGCATCCGGCGGTCCGGCGGCCGGTCGGCCCCGCGGGAAGTGCCGCGCCGGGCGACGGCCCTGCCGAACCGCGGCAATCTTACCGAGGTCACGCCCCGCCATGTCACACCCGGGACCCGCCCGGGCAGCGGCGCGGCGTCGGGGGGCCATCAGACCAACGGCCCGGGGGCCCGATCCATGCCCGCGCGGCGGTGTCGGCCGCTCAGGCGGTCCGTGCCAGCTCGACGAAGTACGCGTGCAGGCGCAGGTCGCCCGTCAGCTCGGGGTGGAAGGAGGTGGCCAGCAGGTTGCCCTGCCGGACCGCCACAATCCGCTCGGCGGCCGGGCCGCCGCTCACCGTGCCGATCACCTCGACGGCCGGGCCGCCGCTCACCGTGCCGATCACCTCGACGGCCGGGCCGACCCGCTCGACCCATGGCGCGCGGATGAACACCGCGTAGAAGGGGTCGCCCGGCACGCCGGTGATCTCCACCGGTGCCTCGAACGAGTCAACCTGCCGCCCGAACGCGTTACGCCGTACCGTCATGTCGATGCCGGCGAAACCGCGCTGGTCGGCGCGGCCGTCCAGCACCTCGGTGGCCAACATGATCATGCCGGCGCAGGAGCCGTAGACGGGCATGCCGTCAGCGATCCGCTTGTCGATCGGCTCGCGCATCTCGAAGATGTCGACGAGCTTGCTGATGGTGGTGGACTCGCCGCCGGGGATCACCAGACCGTCCACCGCGTCCAGCTCGCCCGGCCGGCGGACCGGACGGGCGTCCGCACCCGCCGCGGTCAGTGCCGCCACATGCTCGCGGACGTCACCCTGCAGGGCGAGGACACCGATCGCTGGTGTCGCCACGTTTGCACCGTTCCTCTCGATCCCGCGTTAGGAAGGTGCCCTTCCTATACGTCAGGCGTTAACAAGGTGCCCTTCCTTGCACACCAGCCGCGTTTTGCACACCAGCCGCGTTTTGCTCACCAGCCGCGCTCGGCCAGGCGGTGCGGCTGGGGAATCTCGTCGACGTTGATGCCGACCATCGCCTCACCCAGACCACGGGAGACCTTCGCCAGCACGTCCGGGTCATCGTGGAAGGTGGTGGCCTTGACGATCGCGGCGGCCCGCTGCGCCGGGTTACCGGCCTTGAAGATGCCGGAGCCGACGAAGACGCCCTCCGCGCCGAGCTGCATCATCATCGCGGCGTCGGCCGGCGTGGCGATCCCACCGGCGGTGAACAGCACGACCGGCAGCTTGCCGCTCTCGGCGACCTCCTTGACCAGCTCGTACGGGGCCTGCAACTCCTTGGCCGCCACGTACAGCTCGTCGGCCGGCAGCGACGACAGCCGGCGGATCTCCTGGCGGATCTTCCGCATGTGGGTGGTGGCGTTCGAGACGTCACCGGTGCCGGCCTCGCCCTTGGAGCGGATCATGGCCGCGCCCTCGGTGATCCGGCGCAGCGCCTCGCCCAGGTTGGTCGCGCCGCAGACGAAGGGCACCGTGAACGCCCACTTGTCGATGTGGTTCGCGTAGTCGGCCGGGGTCAGCACCTCGGACTCGTCGACGTAGTCCACGCCCAGCGACTGGAGGATCTGCGCCTCGACGAAGTGGCCGATGCGGGCCTTGGCCATCACCGGGATCGACACGGCGGAGATGATGCCGTCGATCATGTCGGGGTCGCTCATCCGGGACACCCCGCCCTGCGCGCGGATGTCGGCGGGCACCCGCTCCAACGCCATCACCGCGACCGCGCCGGCGTCCTCGGCGATCTTGGCCTGCTCGGCGTTGACGACGTCCATGATCACGCCGCCCTTGAGCATCTCGGCCATGCCCCGCTTCACGCGGGCCGTGCCGACGACGGGGGCGGTACCGGTGGTCGAGGCGTTGGTGTCGGACACGGATCGGCGCTCCTAGAACGTGCGGCGGGCGGTGGCAGCGGAAATGCTACGCACGGCGCAACGCCGCTTCGACAGCCAATCAGGCCCCCGGTGGCCTGCTCTGTGGCCCCGCTCACGGTCCGCCGGCACCGCTGCCGACCTGGTCAGCCCGCCGGCACGTCCGCCGGCACGACGAGCGTCGGATCGTCGATGTCGAAGTAGCGCGGCCACTGACGACCCCGCCCCATCCGCAACAACCGCACCAGCGGACGGCTACGCGCCGACCGGGCGTCGCGGACCAGGTCGGTGTGTACCTGCCGGGACAACGCGAGCCGGCGGCTCGCCGCGATGACCGCCGTGCAGTCCGCGTCGGCCGGGTCCAACCGCACCGTGCGTAGCTGCCGGGTCAGGTCGTTCTCCGCCGCCTCCCGCTCGTCCGGCACGGCGTCGAGCGCGATCCGGGCCGCCGCGTACAGCTCGACGCCGAACCGCCGCTCGGCCAGCACCGCGGCGGCCGCCGCCCGGCGCAACAGGTGGGCGTCGAGGGCCCGCGCCGCAAGCTCCGCGCGGGCCTGCAGCCGCTCGACCCGGCCGGCGGTCCAGATGAGGTACGCCGCAAGCACCCCCACGAGCACACTCGCGGCCACCACCCACCACATGTGCGGCATCGTAGTGCTGCTCCGTTTCTCCTCCATCGCGCGCGTCGCCGCTCGTCACCGGCGTCACCAGGCGCACCATCGGTCACTCCGGCTCAGCCCAGCCCCACCCATTCCTGGTCGATGACCCGCCCGTCGGTCGCCTCGATCGCCGCTGCGTATACCTCCAGAACACGGCGGGCAACCATAGGCCAGTCGAAATTCGCCACCACCTGATCACCGCAGGCCGTCAGCGCGGCCCGTGCTCCCGGATCGTCGAGCAACTCGGACAGCGCGTCCCGCAGCCCGACCGCGTCGCCGGTCGGGAACAACCGCCCCGCCCGCCCACCGTCGAGCACCCGCCGGAACGCGTCCAGGTCGCTCGCCACGACCGTGGTGCCGGCGGCCAACGCCTCGGTGAGGATCATGCCGAACGACTCGCCGCCGGTGTTCGGCGCCACGTACAGGTGCACGCTGCGCAGCATCCGCGCCTTGTCCGGCTCGGAGACCAGACCGAGGAACGTCACCCGATCCCGCAGCTCGGCCGGGAACTGGTCGTACAGGTCGTCCGGGTCACCCGGGCCGGCGACCAGCAGCCGCAGGCCCGGACGGGTCGCCGCCAGCGCCACGAAGGCGTCCCGCAGCACCGGGAAGCCCTTGCGCGCCTCCGTGAACCGCCCCAGGAAGCCCAGCGTGCCGCCGGTGCCCGGCCCACACTCCCCCGGCCACTCCGGCAGCGGCTCGGCGTCGGCGAACTTCGCCACCGCCACCCCGTTGGGGATCTCCACCGCGCCGCCGTCCATGTGCTCGACCTGCACCTTGCGGGCCAGCGCGCTCACCGCGATCCGGGCGGTGATCCGCTCCAACACGATCTGCAGCACGCCCTGGGCGGCCGCCAGCACCCGCGAGCGGGTCATCGCCGTGTGGAAGGTGGCCACCACCGGCCCGCGCGCCGACAGCACCGCCAGCAGCGACAGGCTCAACGTCAGCGGCTCGTGTACGTGCAGCACGTCGAAGTCACCGTTGGTGAGCCAACGCCGGACGCGGGCCGTGGAGACCGGGCCGAACGCGATCCGGGCCACCGACCCGTTGTACGGCAGCGGCACCGCCCGACCGGCGGACACCACGTACCCCGGCAGGTCGGCGTCCTCGTCGGCCGGCGCGAGCACGCTGACCTCGTGCCCGAGGGTGATCAGCGTCTCGGCGAGGTCCACGACGTGGTTCTGCACGCCGCCGGGCACGTCGAAGGAGTACGGGCAGACGATACCGATCCGCATGCGTCAGCCACCCCCTTCAGGACCGACCCGAGGTCGACGCCGGCAGGTCCGTGCCCCCCGCGCCGCGCTGGTCCAGCCACATCCGCTGCAACATGTGCCAGTCTTGCGGATGCCGGGCGATGCCCGTCGCCAGACGGTCGGCGATCATCTGGGTCAGCGACCGGACCCGCGCGTCCAGTGGCCCCGCCTCCGGGCCGGGCACCGGCAGCGGGCCGGCGAGCGACGCGCACGCCCGGTCCTGCTCGTACCACATCGAGGCCACGTAGAGCGGCGCACCGGTGTGTATCGCGAGCAGCGCGGGGCCGGCGGGCATGCGCGTCTTCGCGCCGAAGAAGTCCACCTCGACGCCACGGGCCGACAGGTCCCGGTCGGCCAGCAGCGGCACGACCGCGCCTGAGCGCAGCCGGTCCAGCAGCACGTCGAACGCCGGACGCGGGCCGCCGTGGGTGGGCAGGATCTCCATGCCCAGCTTCCCGCGGAACGCCAGGAACCGCTTGTACACGCCCTCCGGCTTGAGCCGTTCCATGACCGTGCTGATCGGCCAGCCGGTGGCCGCCACCCAGGCGCCCGCCGCGTCCCAGTTGCCGGCGTGCGGCAGCGCCACCACCGCGCCCCGGCCGGCGGCGACGTCGGCGGCCAGCAGCTCCGCGCCGTCGAGCCGGAAGCCGGACAGGATCTGCGCCCGGCTCAACGACGGCAGGCGGAACGCCTCCATCCAGTACCGGGCGTACGAGCGCATGCCACGCCGCACGAGATCGTCCAGCTCGGCCTCGGGCACCTCCGGGCCGACCACCCGGCGCAGGTTGGCGCGCAGTCGGGCCGTACCCCCGCCGCCCCGGCGGTACGCGCGGTCCGCGCCCGCCGCGAAGGCCGCCGCCGCCAGCGACCGGGGCAGCGCGCGGACCAGCCGCCAGCCGGCGAGGTAGCCCAGCTCGGTGAGGTTCACGCGGCCCGGCCGCCGGTCGCGCTCACGCCTGGCCATCCGGCTGGAGCTGCTGGGCCTGGCGGTAGACGTGCGCCATCCGCTGCCCCACCGTGAAGATCGAGATGGCGGCCAGCAGCCAGAGCGCGATCTCCAACGCGGGCTTCACGCCCACGCCGGTGAGGATCCCACCGACACCGACGATCAGCAGTCGCTCGGTGCGCTCGGCGATGCCCACGTTGCAGGTCATGCCCAGCCCTTCGGCACGGGCCTTCACGTACGAGACGAGCCCGCCGGCGGCCAGGCAGAGCAGCGCGGCGGCGACGCCCGAGTGGTCGCCCCGGGTGGCCAGCCAGTACGCCACCGCGCCGAAGACGGCGCTGTCGGCGACCCGGTCCATGCTTGAGTCGAGGAACGCGCCGAACCGGGTGGAGCCGCCGCTCATCCGGGCCATCGTCCCGTCGAGCAGGTCGGTCAACGCGAACAGAGTCACGATCAACGCGCCCGCGACCAGATGGCCGCGGGCACCGAAGCCGAGCGCGCCGACGAGCACACCAACGGTGCCCGCGACGGTGACGACATTAGGGGTGACGCCCGCGCGCAGCAGGGCGCGGGCAATCGGCTCGACGACGCGGGTCATCCCCGCGCGGGCCGACACTTGGAAGATCTTCGCCATGGCGGTCCCCACGATAACGGTCCGCGCAGCTCCGGCCATAACGCCGGTCCGGACGACCCGCCCGGGGCAGGCTTGTGCGTGTCCGGCAACGGGTGTGAGATCGAGCCGGGAGGTGAGCCAGCTCACCCGTCCACCCGTTGAGTTCTCACCGGGCAGCAGACCACCGGAGGATATCGCCGCGCACTCGCCCCGGGCCGCTTCCACCTCGCGCGGCGGTCGCCACCCACCACCGGCTGAGGGAGGTGCGCCCCATGGCGCAGAAACATCAGGACAAGGGGGCCGCCGGCGGCACGCCGGTGGTGACCGAACCCGCGCGGGTTCGCAACGTGGCGCTCGTCGGGCACTCCGGCGCGGGCAAGACCACGCTCGTCGAGGCCCTGCTCGCCGCGACCGGCACGATCGGCCGGGCCGGCAGCGTCGTCGACGGCACGACCGTGGGCGACCACGACCCCGCGGCGGTACGCCAGCAGCGCTCGGTGAGCCTGTCGTGCGCGCCCCTGCTGCACGACGGCATCAAGGTCAACCTGCTGGACACGCCCGGGTACGCCGACTTCGTGGGCGAGCTGCGGGCCGGTCTGCGGGCCGCCGACGCCGCGCTGTTCGTGGTCTCCGCCGCCGGCGGCATGGACGCGGCCACCGTCGCCCTGTGGGAGGAGTGCGCGGCGGTCGACATGCCGCGCGCCGTCGCGGTGACCCGCCTGGACGCGCCCCGCGCCGACTTCGACGAGACGGTCGCGCTCTGCCAGCGGGTCTTCGGCGACAACGTGATGCCGCTCTACCTGCCGATGCTCGGCGACGACGGGGTCTCCACCGAGGGTCTGCTCGGGCTGATCACTTGCCGGGTCTTCGACTACACCACCGGGCTGCCCGCGGACGTCCGCGACCCGGACCCGGAGCACCAGCGGGCCATCGACGAGTCCCGCGACGAGTTGATCGAGGGGATCATCGCCGAGAGCGAGGACGAGACCCTCATGGACCGCTACCTCGACGGCGAGGAGATCAGCACCGAGGTGCTCGTCGACGACCTGGAGAAGGCGGTCGCGCGGGGCCACTTCTATCCGGCGGTGCCGGTCTGCGCCGAGACCGGCGTCGGCCTGGACGCGCTGCTGGAGGTGCTGACCGCGGCGTTCCCGTCACCGTTGGAGCACGAGCTGCCGGCGGTCACCGGGGTGGACGGCTCGCCCCGCCCGCCGCTGACCTGCGATCCGGACGGCCCGCTCGTGGCCGAGGTCGTCAAGACCACCGTCGACCGGCACGTCGGCCGCGTCTCGCTGGTGCGGGTCTTCTCCGGCACGCTGCGTCCCGACGACACGGTGCACGTCTGCGGGCACGGCATGGCCGAGCGCGGGCACCCCGACCACGACGCCGACGAGCGGGTCGGGCACCTCTACACCCCGCTGGGCGCCACCCTGCGCGAGGTGCCGCACTGCGTCGCCGGCGACATCTGCGCGATCACCAAGTCGCCCAGCGCGGAGACCGGCGACACCGTGTCGGCCAAGGACGACCCGCTGCTGATCGCGCCGTGGGAGATGCCGGAGCCGCTGCTGCCGGTGGCGATCGTCGCCCGCAGCCGTGCCGACGAGGACGCCCTCGCCCGCAACCTGGCCCGGCTGGTCGCCGGCGACCCCACCCTGCGGCTGGACCGCAACCCGGAGACCCACCAACTGGTGCTCTGGTGCATGGGCGAGGCGCACGCGGACGTCCTGCTGGACCGGCTGCGCTCCGGGGGCGTCGAGCTGGACACCGAACCGGTGCGGGTGTCGCTGCGCGAGACGCTGACCGCCCCGGCACGGGGGCACGGCCGGCACGTCAAGCAGTCCGGCGGCCACGGCCAGTACGCGGTCTGCGACATCGAGGTCGAGCCACTACCCCGGGGCGCCGGCTTCGAGTTCGTCGACCGGGTCGTCGGCGGCGCCGTCCCGCACAACTACATCCCGTCGGTGGAGAAGGGCGTCCGCGCCCAGCTGGAACGCGGACTGGTCGCCGGCCACCCGGTGGTCGACCTGCGGGTCACCCTGGTCGACGGCAAGGCGCACAGCGTCGACTCCTCCGACGCGGCCTTCCAGACCGCCGGAGCGCTGGCGCTGCGCGACGCGGCCGAGCGCGGCCAGCCGGCCCTCCTGGAGCCCATCGACGAGGTGACCATCCGGGTGCCGGACGGCTCGGTGGGCGCTGTGCTGGGCGACCTGTCCGGCCGGCGCGGCCGGGTGCTCGGCACCGAGCCGGACCCGGACGCCGACGGCCGCACCCTGGTCCGCGCCGAGGTGCCGGCCCTGGAACTGCTGCGCTACGCCGTCGAGCTGCGTTCGATGACCGGTGGCACCGGCACCTTCCGCCGCCACTTCGTCCGCCACGACCCGATGCCCACCCACCTGGCCGACCAGACCCGCAAGGAGCAAACCCCGTAACACTCCGCTCCCGCCGACCCGCGTTTCGGCTGGCCCGATCGCCCGCGCTCCGTCCCTGACGGCTGCGCGGCCGCGGGCCGTCCCTGACGGCTGCGCGGCCGCGGGCCGTCCCTGACTGCTGCGCGGCCACGGGCCGTCCCTGACTGCTGCGCGGCCGCGGGCCGTCCCTGACTGCTGCGCGGCCGCGGGCCCGGGCGGAGGGGCGCCCTAGGTGTTCGCGTCCTGTCGAGCTGCCCCATATTCGGGGCATCGCAGCCGAGGAGGGCGGCCAAAGACGCGCGCATCCGCGCGCACATGGCGGGTGGGCCGCGGTGGGCCGAGGAGCTGTTCGGTTGTCCCATATTCGGGGCAGCTCGACAGGACGACACCAGCACAGGGCCAGGCCAACACAGAGCCGGGCCAACACAAGACCAAGCCAACACAGAGCCAGGCCGGCACAGAGCCAGGCCGGCACCAGACCCGACCAGCACCAGACCCGACCAGTACAGGACCAGACCAGGCCGGCGCGGGCCGTCACGACGCCGCAGGCGGCGGCACATGGCGGCACGTGGCGGCACGCCGCGAAGGCTGGGCAGGTGTGCGCTCTGGGCTCGGTGGGTGGGTCAGGGGTGGGTCTGGGGGTGGGTGGGGCGGGGCCAGTGGGGGCGGTCGGCGTCGCGGAGGGCGGCGGTGCGCAGGGCGGCGAGTTGGCGTTCCACCTCGACGAACTGCTCCGCCGGTAGCGGGCCGCGGTGCAGTGCCGCCGCGTTCTCTTCGACCTGGGCGACGGTACGGCAACCCGGGATCGGGATGGCCCGCCCGCTGCGGGCCCAGATCCAGCCCAACGCGCCCTGGGCGAGGGTACGACCGTCGGCGGTCAGCGCGGCACGGACCGCTCCGACCCGGCGCAGCCACTCCGGCGCCGGCCGGCCGCCGCGGAACCACTCCAGCCAGCCCGGCGTCAACCCGCGTACGTCGTCGCGGGGCAGCGTGGACGCGGCGGTGTACTTGCCGGTGAGCAGTCCCATCCCGAGGGGCCCCTGGTCGATGCTGGCCAGGTCGTACTTGTCGCAGACGGCGAGCACCTCGGGGGCGTCACGCAGCACCGACAGGGCGTGCTGCACGGCGGCGGCGCCCGGGGCGGCCGGCCCGAGCGCGGCGGCCCGGTCGGCGCGGTCGGTGCTCCACCCGTACGCCCGGATCAGGCCCTCGGCGACGAGGTCCTCGCAGGCGGCGAACAACGCCTCCGCCCGGTGCACGGGCAGGTCGGCCAGGTGGAGCTGGTAGAGGTCGATCCGGTCGGTGCCCAACCGGCGCAGCGAGGCGATAACGGCCCGCCGCAGGTACGCCGGTGACGCGTCCTCGCCGGTGGCCTGCCGGGTCGCCTCGTCGAACGTGTAACCCCACTTGGTGGCGATCACGGCGTCGTCCCGGTGGCCGGCGAGCGCCCGGCCCAGCACCCGCTCGCCGTGCCCCGCGCCGTACGTGTCGGCGGTGTCGAAGAGGGTCACGCCCAGCTCAAGCGCGCGGCGTACGGCCCGCACCGATTCGTCGTCGTCGACCGCGCCCCAGCCCAGCGGCTGGCTGCCCTCCGCCCAGGGGCCGGCGATCGCCCAGCACCCCATGCCGAGGGCGCTGACCTCGATGCCGCTGCGCCCCAACATCCGTGTCGTGACTGCCATCGGCCGATCGTGCCACCTTCCACGGGCCGGGGTGTAGCAACCACGGACGCGGAAACGCGGTACGCCTGCGCCGACGGCGTACGGCATGATCGTCGCCATGCGACGACTGGGCGTGGACATCGGCGGGGTGCTCATCGAGCCGGCCGACGACGACGCCGACACCTCCTTCTTCGGCGCGCACTACCTGCGTACGCCCATGGTCGACGGCGCGTTCGACGCGCTCGCGGCGCTCGGGCCGGCGTTCGACGAGGTGCACCTGGTCTCCAAGTGCGGCGAGTCCACCGAGCGGCGGACCCTCCAGTGGTTGGCGCACCACGACTTCACGGCCCGCACCGGGATCCCGGTCGAGCGGATGCACTTCTGCCGGACCCGTCCGGCCAAGGCGCCGATCGCCCGGCGGCTCGGCCTGACCCACTTCGTGGACGACAAGCTCGAGGTGCTCGGCTACCTCGACTCGGTGCCGCACCGGTTCCTATTCCGACCCCGCCCGGCGCAGGTAGCCGAGTACGCCGCGCTGCTGCCGCTCGTACACCGGGTGGAGAGCTGGCCGGAGCTGCTGCCGCTGCTGCGCGCCGACTAGCCGGACCGGCGCGGACGCCGCGTGGGCGGCGCGGTCAGGACGGCCAGGCGCGGGCGAACAGGTCGCGGGTGTCGTGCAGCAGCTGCGGCAGCACCTTGGTGCGGCCGATCACCGGCATGAAGTTCGCGTCGCCGCCCCAACGCGGCACCACGTGCTGGTGCAGGTGGGCGGCGATGCCGGCGCCGGCGACGCCGCCCTGGTTCATGCCGAGGTTGAAGCCGTGCGCGTTGCTCACCTTGCGGATCACCCGCATCGCGGTCTGCGTGTGGGACGCCAGCTCGACGGTCTCCGCCTCGTCGAGGTCGGTGTAGTCGGCGACGTGCCGGTACGGGCAGACCAGCAGGTGTCCCGGGTTGTACGGGTAGAGGTTGAGCACGACGAAGACGTGCTCGCCCCGGGCCACCACGAGGCTCTCCTCGGCGGGCAGCCCGGGGGCGAGACAGAACGGGCAGCCGGTCGGCTTCTCGTAGCCCTCGGCGGGGCGGTCCTCACCCGAGATGTAGGTCATCCGGTGCGGCGTCCAGAGCCGTTCCAGGCCGTCCGCCATGCCGCCGCTTTCCGTGTGTCGCTCCGCCCCTGTCACGAGCCGATCCTACGGAGCCGGGCCGGCGGGCCGCGACACCCGTGACCGGAAACTCGCTGCTGCAACTTCTTGACGGAGTCGAGACTCAGCCGTGAAACTTCCATTCATCCATTTCATTAGATCGATGGAAGGTGAGCTTCATGATCCGTCAGCTCGGCAGAATCCTCGCGGCGCTCGCGCTGGCCGCCGTCACCACGGTTCCCGGGGTCACCCTCACCTCCAGCGCCGCGCACGCCGACGGCTGCTACACCTGGGGTCGCACGCTGTCCCAGGGGATGTCCGGCGAGGACGTCCGGCAACTGCAGATCCGCGTCGCCGGCTACCCCGGTTACGCCGCCGTGCTCACCATCGACGGCGCGTTCGGCCCGGCCACGCGATCGGCGGTGATCCGCTTCCAGCAGGCGTACGGGCTGGGCGCGGACGGGATCGCCGGCCCGCAGACCTTCAACCGGCTCTACGCGCTCCAGGACGACGACTGCACACCCGCCAACTTCAGCTATGCCGAGCTGAACAACTGCAACAGCACCTGGTCCGGCGGCGCGGTCTCGGCCAGCACCGCCCGCGCCAACGCGCTCGTCTCGATGTGGAAGCTCCAGGCGCTGCGGCACGCCCTCGGCGACGTACCCATCGCGATCAGCAGCAGCTTCCGCAGCTACGCCTGCAACAGCGCGGTCGGCGGGGCGTCGAACAGCCGGCACCTGTACGGCGACGCGGTCGACCTGGTCGGCTCACCCTCGTTCTGCCGGCTCGCCCAGCAGGCCCGCTACCACGGCTTCGGCCAGATCCTCGGCCCCGGCTACCGGACCACAACGACCACACCCACGTGGCGGCGGTCGGCGGCTGGTCAGCGCCGAACTGCGGCATCTGACGACGGGAAGCCCGCCTCCCGGCTGAAGATCGCGCTCGACCATGGATGTAGTGGCCTCCCTGGCGCGGGAGGCCACTACATCCTGGATCGAGCACGATCATGACGCGCGGCGTGCGACAAGCGGGCGCTACTCCGCGGCGGCGGACGGGCCGATGTTGGTGCGGGAGCTGACCACGTCAAGGATGTGGGTCACCGCCTCGGCGATCGGCACGCCGTTGCGCTGCGAGCCGTCGCGGTAGCGGAAGGAGACCGTACCGGCGGCCACGTCGTCGTCACCGGCGATCACCATGAACGGGATCTTCTGCTGCTGCGCCGTACGGATCTTCTTCTGCATCCGGTCGTCACCCGCGTCCACCTGGGCCCGGGTGCCCTCGGCGCGCAGCGCCGCGACGAAGCCGTGCAGGTAGTCGGTGTGGTCCTCGCGGATCGGGATGCCCACCACCTGCACCGGAGCCAGCCAGGCCGGGAACGCGCCAGCGTAGTGCTCGGTGAGCACCCCGAAGAACCGCTCGATCGACCCGAACAGCGCCCGGTGGATCATCACGGGCCGCTGCCGGGTGCCGTCGGCGGCCTGGTACTCCAACCCGAACCGCTCCGGCTGGTTGAAGTCGACCTGGAGGGTGGACAGCTGCCAGGTCCGGCCGATCGCGTCGCGGGCCTGCACGGAGATCTTCGGCCCGTAGAACGCCGCGCCACCCGGGTCGGGCACCAGGTCGAGGCCGGAGGTCTCGGCGGCGGTCCGCAGCGCCTCGGTGGCCTCGGCCCAGTCTTCCTCGGCCCCGATGAACTTGGGCGAGTCGTCCCGGGTCGACAGCTCCAGGTAGAAGTCGTCCAGGCCGTAGTCGCGCAGCAGGTCCAGCACGAAGCTGAGCAGCGTGGTCAGCTCGCCGGCCATCTGCTCGCGGGTGCAGTAGATGTGCGAGTCGTCCTGGGTCAGGCCCCGGACCCGGGTGAGGCCGTGCACGACGCCGGACTTCTCGTACCGGTAGACCGTGCCGAACTCGAACATCCGCAGCGGCAGCTCCCGGTACGACCGCCCGCGCGCCCTGAAGATCAGGTTGTGCATCGGGCAGTTCATCGCCTTGAGGTAGTAGTCCGCGCCCTCCAACTGCATGGGCGGGAACATGGTGTCCGCGTAGTACGGCAGGTGACCGGAGGTCTGGAAGAGCTGCGCCTTGGTGATGTGCGGGGTGTTGACGAACTCGTACCCCGCCTCCTCGTGCCGCCGCCGCGAGTACTGCTCCATCTCGCGGCGGATGATGCCGCCCTTGGGGTGGAAGACCGCGAGGCCCGAGCCGATCTCGTCGGGGAAGCTGAACAGGTCCAGGTCCGCGCCGAGTTTGCGGTGGTCGCGCCGGGCGGCCTCCTCCAACAGCTTCAGGTACGCCTTCAGCTCGTCCCGGGTCGGCCACGCGGTGCCGTACACCCGCTGCAGTTGGGGGTTCTTCTCCGACCCGCGCCAGTACGCGGCGGCCGAGCGCATCAGCTTGAACGCGCCGATCAGTCGGGTGGTCGGCAGGTGCGGGCCCCGGCACAGGTCCGACCAGCAGACCTTGTCCTCCTTGGCGTCGAGGTTGTCGTAGATCGTCAGCTCGCCGCCGCCGACCTCCATCACCTCGTCGGTGTCCAGGCCCTCGCCCTTGACCTCGATCAACTCCAGCTTGAACGGCTCGTCGGCCAGCTCGGCGCGCGCCTCGTCGAGGCTGCCGAAGCGGCGGCGACGGAACCGCTGCCCGGACTTGATGATCTCCTGCATGCGCTTCTCGAGCTTGCTGAGGTCATCGGGCTGGAACGGCTTGTCGACGTCGAAGTCGTAGTAGAAGCCGTTCTCGATGGGCGGCCCGATGCCCAGCTTGGCCTCGGGGAAGACGTCCTGCACGGCCTGCGCGAGCACGTGCGCGGTGGAGTGCCGCAGCACGTTCAGCCCGTCCGGCGAGTCCAGGCTGACCGGCTCGACGACGGTCTCCTCGGCCGGTGACCAGTCCAGGTCGCGGAGCTGGCCCTGCGGGTCACGGACCACGACGATCGCCTTGGGGCCGTTCGCGGGCAGTCCGGCCGCGGCCACCGCGTCGGCCGCCGTCGTCCCGGCGGCGACGACGACGGGGTCGGCCACGGCGGGGGTACGGGGTGCGGACACGGTGATTCCTCCAAGCAGTACGAAACGGTGCCGGCAGTCGGCTCCTGCCGATGCTATCGGGTAAGGAAGGGCACTTTAGTAACGCCTCCGGTAGAGCAAGGTGCCCTTCCTAACGGTCGGCGTTGAACCTTTCGCGTCTCGAATCCGAACTACGTGGTGTGGCCGGAAACCGGTGCCGGTCGCGCCGAGAGGGATGGGGGCACGAGATGGCGAGCACGCACGGCGGTGGCCGTCCGCGGCGGATCGTGGCGGTGACCGCGCTGACCGCGGTCGGGCTGCTGCTCTGGCCCGCTGCGGCGGCGCAGGCCGCGGACGTGACGACCACCCCGACGGAGGCGCGGCAGGGCGACGCCGTACGGCTGGAGTTCAGCGTGCCCGAGGAGCGCGCCGGCACGACGACCAAGCAGGTCGAAATCCGGTTGCCGGCCGGCGCGCCGGTGGCCGAGGTCTACCCGATGTCGGTCGACGGCTGGGCGCCCAGGATCGACTCCAAGACCCTGGACAAGCCGGTCGCGGGCATCCACTCCTCCGGGGTGAGCACCGTGACCACGGCGGTGACGTGGGTCCGCGTCGGCCAGGGTGCGACCGGCCCGGCCAAACTGGCCCTGTCCATGGGCCCGTTGCCGCAGGCCGAGCGGCTCACGTTCGAGGTCGTCCAGACGTACGCCGACGGCACGGTCGTCCGGTGGGCGGATGCCGGCGGCGACCACCGCGCGCCGGTGCTGACGCTGCTGCCGGCGGTCCCGGGCGCCGCCGGACCGGCCGCGCACGGCGGCCACGGCGCGCCGGCGGCCGGCGGACCCGCCGCCGGGGACAGCGGTGTGAATCCCGCACCGGTCGGCCGGGAGGGCGACGAGGATTCCGGCAACGCCGACGGAATGCTGGCCGCCGGACTGCTGGCCGGGCTGGGCGGCGGCGCGGCGATCGGCTGGGTGATCAGTCGTTGGCGGCGGCGCGACCCGGTCCAGGCCGCCCCGCTCGCCGAGGCGACCGGCAGCGCCGACGAGCCACCTTCCCTCGCCGAGATCACCGGCCGCGCGGACGAGCCGGTGTCCGCCTCCCGTTGATCCACCCGGGTTCCTGCAAACCGCGCCATCCGAGCCGCGCGGACAGCCCAATGTCCGGGAGCCCGAGTCGATCAAGCCTGGGGCGGACCAGGGCCGTCAGGGCAGCCAGGCGGGTAGCGGCTCGCGGGCGGCCAGCCACGCGTCGGGGACGCCGCCCGGGGTGCCGACCCCGGTGTACGCGGCCACCACCGCCCCCGCGATGGCGGCCGTGGTGTCCACGTCGCCGCCGGCGCGTACGCAGGTCCGGATCGCCGTCGGGTAGTCGTCGAGGTGTGTCGCGGCAACCCAGAGCGTGAACGCGACGGTGTCCTGGGCGGTCACCCGGGCGCCGTTGCCGAGCGCGGCCACCACGCGGGACAGCGGGCGGCCGAGCAGCCCGACAGCGGTGTGTACGCCACGGTGCACCTCGGTGCCCGCGTCGACCACGGCGGCGACCCCGGCGAGGAGCCGGGCCGGGGCCGGTCGGTGGCCGTCGAGGCGGGCCTGGGCGGCGAGCGCGGCGGCCACCGCCACGGCGACCGCGCCGGCGATCCCCTCGGGGTGCGCGTGGGTCACCTCGGCCGAGGCGCGGGCCTGCGCGGCCGCGCGGGCCGTGGAGTCGGCGAAGTACGCGCCCAGCGGACCCACCCGCATGGCTGCCCCGTTGCCGCAGGAGCCCTGCCCGTCGAAGGCGGACGCGGCGGCCACCGGCCACGGGGTACCGCTGCGGATCAGCCGTAGGGTCAGCATCGCGCCCGCGCCGTAGCCGCGTCGCGCGTCGCAGCGCTCGGCGAACGCCAGCGCCAGCCGGTCCCGGTCGATGGCGCCCGCCGCGGCCAGTTCGGCGACGACCGAGCAGGCCATCTCGGTGTCGTCGGTCCAGGACCACGGTGCCGGTGGCAGGCTGCCCGCGCCGGGATCGGCCACGCCCGGCGGGCCGGCCCACGCGCCGGGCACGTCGTCGCCGGGAATGACGGCCGTGGCCGGCGGGGCGTACCGCTCGCCGAGCGCGTCACCGGTGGAGAGGCCGGCGAGACTGTCTCGGGCGAGCGCCAGCCGAGCGTCGGCGAACAGGGTGAAGGACATCGTCGTACCAGCTTGCCCGCTTCCCGGGTACGTCGCAACGCGATCAACTTGCCAGGCCAAGTACCGTCTTGTCGTGGCCTCCGTGCTCCTGGTCGAAGACGATCACGTCGTACGCGGCGCGATGCTGCGGTCCCTCGCTGACCGGGGGCACGCCGTGCACGCCGTGGGCACCGCCCTGGACGCGCTGCGCCGGGTCGCCGCGGAGACGCCCGACCTGGTGGTGTTGGACCTGGGCCTGCCCGACCTGGACGGCTCGGACGCGCTGCGGATGCTGCGCGGCATCACCGACATCCCGATCATCATCGCCACCGCCCGCGACGACGAGCAGTCGGTGGTCAAGCTGCTGCGCGCCGGGGCCGACGACTACATGGTCAAGCCGTTCACCGGCGCGCACCTGGACGCCCGCATCACCACGGTCCTGCGGCGCGCCGGACGGGCCAGCCGGACGGTGCAGCCGGCGGTGCACACCGTCGGCGGGCTGCGGGTGGACGTCGGTGAGCGCAGCGCCCATCTCGACGGGGAGCCGCTGGCGCTGACCCGTAAGGAATTCGACCTGCTGGCGTATCTCGCCGCACGACCCGGGCGGGTAGTGTCCCGCCGGGAACTCTTGGAGGAGGTATGGCGGCAGCCATCGGTCGGCGAGGATCAGACCATCGACGTACACCTGTACTGGCTTCGCCGAAAGATGGGCGAGTCCGCGGCGAAGCCGCGCTACCTGCGCACCGTGCGGGGGGTCGGGTTCCGGCTGGTGGCACCGGACTGAGGACCGCGCTGGCCCTGCTCACGGCCGGCATGTGCAGCCTCGTCGCGCTCGCGTTCCTGATCCCGCTCGGGTTGAGCCTGCGGGGGCAGACACGGGACGAGGCGATCGCCGAGGCGGCCCGACGCAGCGCGCTGGTCACCGGCGCGTTGGCGGTGAGCACGGACCGCGCGGTGGTCGAACGGGCCGTCGTGGCCAGCGGCGACGATGCCGCCGTCCGGCCGGTGGTGTACGGGTTGGGGCTGGACGAGTCCGCGGGCCGCGCCGGTGGCGCCGACCTGGACCGGGCCCGCGCCGACCGCCGCTCGCTGGTCACCGACGTCGACGGCGGGGTGGTCCGGCTCGACCCGGTGGTCCTGGGTGACCGGACGGCCGTGGTCGAGGTGTTCGTGCCGGACTCGACGCTGGGCGAGGGCGCCGGTGGCACCTGGTTGCTCCTGTTCGCGGTGGGCGCGGCGATGGTCGGCGCGGCGGTGCTGGTGGTCGACCGGGTGGCCGCCCGGGCGGTGGACGCCACCCAGGGTCTGGTCAAGGCCGCCCTGTCGATCGGTGACGGCGACCTGGGCGTACGCGTGGAGCCGACCGGCCCGCGCGAGCTGGCGGAGGCCGGGTACGCCTTCAACCGGATGGCCGACCGGCTGGACGCGGCCCGCACCGACGAGCGAGAGCTGGTGGCCGACCTGTCGCACCGGCTGCGGACGCCGTTGACCGTGCTCCGGCTCGACGCGGAGGCGCTGGAGTCCGACGACACCAGCGTGGGCTCGTTCAGCCCGGCGGAGCTGGACCGGCTGCGGGGTATCCGGCGCATCCGGCAGGCGATCGTCACGCTCGAGGGCGAGATCGACGTGCTGATCAAGACCACCCGCAAGGCGGTGGCGCACGAGGCCGGCCCGGCCGAGTGCGACGTCAGCGAGGTGGTCCGGGACCGGATGGTGTTCTGGGCGGCGCTGGCCGGTGACCAGAACCGGCCGCAGCGGGTGACCGGCGCCCAACTGCGCATCCCCGCGCCCGTGCCGCGGGCCGAACTGGCCGCCGCGTTGGACGCGGTGATCGGCAACGTCTTCCGTTACACGCCGCAGGGTACGGCGTTCGAGGTGGCCGTGTCCCGCCGCGACGGGTACGTGGCGATCCGGATCGACGACGCCGGCCCGGGTATCGCCAACCCGGACCGGGCGCTGCGGCGGGGCACCAGCGACCAGGGCTCGACGGGGCTCGGCCTGGACATCGCCAAGCGGGTGGCGTTGCAGGCGAACGGCTCGGTCAGCATCGACCGGGCCCGGTTGGGCGGCGCCAGCGTGGTGATGCTGCTCGCCGACCCCGAGGCGACGCCCCGGCAGGTCAGCAGGTTCGGCCTGGTGGGCCGGATGGCCCGCGACGCCCGGGATCAGAAGAGCAGCGGTCGTCGCTGGCCCCGCCAGCGCCCCACCGACGACTGAGCGTCCACCGGCGGGTGAGGACCGCCCGACCGGCGACCGAGCACTGTCGACCGACGGCCGAGGTCCGCCCGGCCGATCGGTTGATGGGCACGCTCCGATCGGCCGGGCGGGCCGGGGCTGTGCGGCGGCACAAGTCTTCCTTAGATCGAGGTTAACGAGCGCGGTCAGCCGCTTGCGGGCTGACAGGATCAGTGCACGAACCCACCAGTTCCACCGGCCAGCGCACCGCGCACCCACCGGCCGGTGGAGCCGTGCGCGCGGCGGGAGTCTCAGGTCCCCCCACACCCACGCTCCCGCCGCGCGCCCCGCTCACCCCGTACCTCAGCGGGCGTCGGCCACGTACGCGTCGATCTCCTCGATGATCCGCTGCTTGCCGGCCGGGTCGAGGAAGGACGCGGTCACCGCGTTGCGGGCCAGCGCGGCCAGCTCCCCCGGGCCCGCACCGAGCAGTCGGGCCGCCACCGCGTACTCGTCGTTGAGGGTGGTGCCGAACATCGGCGGGTCGTCGGAGTTGATGGTGACCAGCAGCCCGGCCTCGACCAGCCGGGGCAGCGGGTGCTCGTCGAGGGTGGCCACGGCCCGGGTCCGCACGTTCGAGGTCGGGCAGATCTCCATCCCGATCTGCCGTTCGGCGAGGTAGGTGAGCAGTTCCGGATCCTGTGCGGCGGAGATGCCGTGCCCGATCCGCTCCGCGCCCAGCTCGTGCAGGGCGTCCCAGATGGTCTGCGGGCCGGTGGTCTCGCCGGCGTGCGGCACCGAGCGCAGGCCGGCGGCGCGGGCCTGGTCGAAGTAGGGCCGGAACTGCGGCCGGGGTACGCCGATCTCCGGGCCGCCCAGACCGAAGCTGATCAGCGAGTCCGGCCGCTCGTCGAGGGCGATCCGCAGCGTCTCCTCGGCGGCCGGCAGGCCGGCCTCGCCGGGGATGTCGAAGCACCAGCGCAGGTCGAGGCCGAAGTCGGCGGCGGCGCGCTTGCGGGCGTCCTCGATCGCCTCGCAGAACGCGGGCGCGGGAATGCCCCGCCGCACGTGCGAGTACGGGGTGATGGTCAGCTCGGCGTACCGGACCTGCTGGCGGGCCAGCTCCCGGGCCACCTCGTGGGTGAGGAGCCAGACGTCCTCCGGGTCCCGGATGAGGTCGACGACGCTCAGGTAGACCTCGATGAAGTGCGCGAAGTCGCGGAACTCGAAGTAGCTGGCAAGCGCGTCCGGGTCGGCCGGGACGGGGGTGTTGCCCTCGTGGCGGGCGGCCAGCTCGGCGACGATCCGGGGCGAGGCGGAGCCGACGTGGTGCACGTGCAGCTCCACCTTGGGCAGACCGGCGATGAAGGTGGTCAGATCGGTCACGGATTCTCCTGTGCGCGGGCGCCGGTACGGGCGACGACGAAGACACGGCGGAACGGGAAGGACACCTGACCGTGCCGCACCGGGTAGGCGGCGCTGAGGCGTACCCCCAGCTCGGCCCGGAAGGCCGACCAGCCGGCGGCGTCCAGCGCGGCCCGGACGGGTCGCAGCGCGGTGCCCTCCATCCAGGCCAGTACCGGGTGGTCGGCGGCGGGATCGGCCGGCAGCAGGTGCACGTAGGTAGTCTCCCAGGCGTCCACCGCGCAGCCGGCGGTGGTCAGCAGGTCCGCGTAGTCGGCCGGGTCGTCGACGGGGTCGGCCCGCTGGAGCGGGGCCAGCTCGGCCCGCCAGGCCGGGAGACCGGCGACCTCGCGCAGTGCCCGGTGCGACGGGGCGTCGAAGTTGCCGGGGACCTGCATGGCGAGCCAGGCGCCGGCGGGCAGTTCGAAGGCCCAGCGGCGCAGCAACTCCTGGTGGCCGGGCACCCACTGCAGGGCCGCGGTCGTGACCACCACGTCCTCGTCACCGGTTGGACGCCAGTCGCGCAGGTCGGCGACGGCGAACTCGACCGGGGTCGGCAGCGCCCGCGCGCGGTCGATCATCTCGGGCGCGGAGTCGAGGCCGACGACCCGCGCGTCCGGCCAGCGTTCGGCCAGGATGGCGGTGAGGTGGCCGGGACCGCAGCCGAGGTCGACCACCGTTCGGGGCCGGGCGGCGGGGATCCGGCTGAGCAGGTCGTGAAAGGGGCGGGAGCGCTCGTCGGAGTAGCGCAGGTACGTCGTCGGATCCCACATCGCAGCCTCCAAACCGTACGTCCGTCTTGTTGACGGTACGACTCGCGTGGCAGCCCGGCAACCCGATCACTAGGCTCGGGGCATGGAACAGCGCAGCTTCAACCGGCTCGGCCGGACCGTCGGGGTCGTCGGCCTGGGCGCCTGGCAACTCGGCGCCGACTGGGGGACCGTCAGCGAGACCGACGCCATGGCCGTGCTCAGCGCCGCCGCGGACGCCGGAGTCACCTTCCTGGACACCGCCGACGTGTACGGCGACGGCCGCAGCGAGCAGCTGATCGGCCGCTTCCTGCGCTCCCGACCGGACGCCGGGCTGACCGTCGCCACCAAGATGGGGCGGCGCGTCGAGCAGCGGCCCGAGGCGTACACCATGGCCAACTTCCGGCAGTGGACCGACCGGTCCCGGGCCAACCTCGGGATGGACACCCTGGACCTGGTCCAACTGCACTGCCCGCCGACCGCCGTCTTCGCCGACGACGCGGTCTTCGACGCCCTGGACACCCTCGTCGCGGAGAAGGCCATCGCGGGGTACGGCGTCAGCGTGGAGACCTGCGACCAGGCGCTGACCGCCATCGCCCGGCCCGGCGTGGCCAGCGTGCAGATCATCCTCAACGCCGTCCGGCACAAGCCGCTGGAGCAGGTGCTGCCGGCGGCCGCCGAGGCCGGCGTCGGGATCATCGCCCGGGTGCCGCTGGCCAGTGGCCTGCTCTCCGGCCGGTACGACGAGCACACCGAGTTCCCCGCCGACGACCACCGCAACTACAACCGGCACGGTGCGGCGTTCGACGTGGGCGAGACGTTCTCCGGCGTGGACTACACGCAGGGGCTCGCCGCCGTACGCCGGCTCGCGCCGCTTGTCGACGCCGACCGCACCATGGCGCAGTTCGCGCTGCGGTGGGTGCTGGACCAGGCCGGCGTCACCGTCGTCATCCCGGGCGCGCGCGACGCCGAACAGGCGCGACGCAACGCCGCCGCGGCGGACCTGCCGCCACTCACGACCGCCCAGCTGGCCGGCGTACGCGAGGTCTACGACGAGCTGATCCGCCCGCAGGTGCACGACCGGTGGTGAGCCGCCGACCCCGGGTGCTCGCGTCGCGCCTCCGAGACGACGATGCTGGACGCCCGGGGCGGCGTGCCGCCCGAGGCGGCGAGGAGGGTGCGCGATGAGGGGTTGGCTGACACTCACCCTCGGCCTGCTGGCCGTGGTGATCGGTGCGGTGTGGACGGTGCAGGGCCTCGGCTACGTCAGCGGCAGCCCGATGACCGACGAGTCGCTCTGGGTGGTGGTGGGCCCGATCGTGGCCGCCGCCGGGCTGGCGGCGCTCTGGTGGGGACTGCGCTCGCGACGCCGACTGTGAGCCAGCCTGGTCGCCGGCGCGAGCGGGTGAGCGGTGGACGTGGAAAGCCCCGCATCCCAGGACGGGATACGGGGCTTCACTTCAACGAGCCCTGACCGGCGGGGGCCGGCCAGATGTGTCAGAGGGGACGGACCTGCTCGGCCTGCGGGCCCTTCTGACCCTGGGCGATCTCGAACTCCACCCGCTGGTTCTCCTCCAGCGTGCGGTAGCCGCTGGTCTGGATGGCCGAGAAGTGGACGAACACGTCAGCACCCCCGCCGTCGACGGTGATGAAGCCGAAGCCCTTGTCAGCGTTGAACCACTTCACGGTTCCCTGCGCCATGTGTATCTCCTTCTAAAACTGGCGGCCGTGCACGCCGTGCGGCCGATTGGCCGTTTTCGAGCAGCGGCGTCTGAGGCGGCCCCCACGAAGGAGACTTCTCTCAACCCACGCCATCTCGCAACAGCGTGGAACAGCAAATCACGTACGCAAAAAGTCTGCACGACCTGTCCGACGAATTTCTCCGACATGTGACCTGACGGATGACTCAGGTCGCTGGGCGGCGTTGCGAGTCGTGCGAAAGGCCCCCTTCCCGTCGATGGGGAAGAGGGCCTGACGTCTATGCGTCGGTCAGTCCGGCCAGTGGCCGGTCATCCGGCGGACGCCGACCGCCCCGCCCCGGTCCACGGCGGCACGGACCACCGCGAAGATGGCCCCCTGCAACGCCGCGGCGGCCAGGATCTCGCCCCAACCACGGTCCTCGTCGGTGGCGTTCGGCGCCTCGCCGTCGCCCGCCGTGACCTTCCAGACCTGCCGGAAGATCGCGCCGGCCACCGTACCCGCGGCGATACCCAACAACACGCCGACCGGCCGGTACGCGACCTTGCCGATGCTCCTGCTCACCTACGCCTCCCCCGCACGATCATCAGCACCACCACGGTGGCCACCGCGCTGGCGGCGAGCGCCGCCCACGGCACCGGGTTGCGTCGAACCAGCTCGCCCTTTTCACGGACCAGGCCGCCCTTGTCGTACGCCTGGGCGCGGGCCATCCCGGCACCGCGCGCGGCCTGCCCGCGGACCCGGGCCACGGTCTGCGCCGCCTGCTCGCGCATCCGCTCCTTCGCCTGTTCGGCGGACTCCTTCAGGCGGGCCTTGACGTCCGCCTTGGCGGCCAACGCCTCCATCGTCTCGCCCAGCTCCACCCGGGTACGGCGGATCTCCTCGCGTAGGGCCTCGGTGTCGCCCGTTCCGTTGCCCGTCATGCCCGTCCCCTGTCCTTCACGGCGGCGGCCACGGTGTCCACGTCGGCACGGAGGCTGCGGACCGTCGCCGCCGGCACCGGTGGGACCGCACGACTGACCTGCTTCTTGCCCACCAGCGCGAGGATGCCGGCCACCAGGAAGAGGGCCACCGCCACGATCAGCGCGGCGGCCCAGGCGGGCAGCACCAGATCCAGCAGCAGGATGGCGGTGGCGACGAGCGCGCCCAGGCCGTAGAACGCCAGCGCCCCGCCGCCGCCGAACAGGCCGATCCCGATGCCGGCGTGCTTGCCCTTCTGGGTCAACTCCGCCCGGGCCAGCGCCAGTTCGTCCCGTACCAGACGGGATACCTGTTCGGTGGCCCGCTGCACCAGCTCGGCGGTGGAGGGCTCGCTCCCATTGCGGGATGTGCGGGCATTCGCCACGTCAGCCATGCTGTCCTCCTTTCCTCATCACCGCGCTGTATGCCCGGAGTCGTCGCCTGTCAATCCTAAAACTCGACGTGCGGCGACCTGTCGCCGTTGTCGGGATGCCGCGCCGACAAGCTGGCGTGGGTCACCCCGATCACGGCAGAGACGTCCGGCAGCACATCCCCCGCGCAACCCCAACCAAACCTCCCCAGACCCCACCCCACCCATTCGCGGCGATCATGAAGTTATTGCCAGGACACGCCGAAGCAAGAGGCAATAACTTTCATGAACAACGGGGTGAGTACGGGGGTCAGGGGCGGGTTTCCTCTGGGCCTACGAAGGCTTCGCTGCGGGCGTCGCCGTCGTCGCTGCCGCCGAAGACGCGGGCGTCGTCGGGGGCCTCGGTGTCGGAGAGGCGTCGGGTCGGCCGCCTGGGCTGCACCCACTGCCAGGACAGGTTGCTGGTGGCGTCGCCCAGTTCGGTGCGGACGCGGGGCATGGCGGTGGGCCGGTTGTCCCGGATCCAGGCCACCAGGTGCTCGCGGACGAGGGCGCGCAGGTCCCACAGACTGCCCGCGTCGGCGGCGCTGACCAGCGCGCGCAGCCGCACCATCCCGCCGGTGGCGTCGGTGACCTGGAGGACGCAGACCCGACCGTCCCACAACTCGGTGCCCTCGACGAGCCGGCGCAGCTCCTCGCGCATGGTCTGCACCGGCACGGCCCAGTCGACGTCGAACTCGGCGGTGCCGAGCACCGCCGCCTCGGTGCGGGTCCAGTTCTGGAACGGCTTGCTGGTGAAGTACGAGGTGGGCAGGATCAGCCGCCGGTCGTCCCAGATCTGGACCACCACGTAGCTGAGGGTCAGCTCCTCGATCCGACCCCACTCCCCCTCGACAACCACCACGTCGTCGAGGCGGACCGCGTCGCTGAAGGCGAGTTGCAGCCCGGCGAAGACGTTGCCGAGCAGGCTCTGGGCGGCCAGGGCGGCCACCACGCCGACGACACCGGCGGAGGTCAGCACGCCGGCGCCGATGCCGCGCACGCTCGGGAACGTCATCAGCATCACGCCGACGGTCAGGATGACGATCACCGCGACGGTCAGCCGGCGCAGCATCACCACCTGGGTACGCACCCGCCGGGCGTGCCGGTTGTTGGGCACGTCGACCCGGAAGCGGGCGAGCGCGGTGTCCTCGACGACGATCAACAGCGCCGCCACCAGCCAGGCGGCGCTGGCGATCACACAGAGCACCAGCAGGTGCAGCAGGAGCCGCCGCCAGCTCTCGCCGACGGCGTACCCGGTGGTGAAGCGGGCGGCGAACTGCACCGCGAGGACGGTGGCGGCGACCTGGAACGGACGGTGCGCGTGGTCGGTCAACTCGGTCAACAACAGGGACCGGCGGCCGAACCGCCGGGTGATCCGGTGGACGACCTCGACCAGGAAGAGGGCGACCGCCGCCGCGGCGAGCGCGGCGACGGTCGTTTCGAGATAGCTCTGCACGAGTGGGGCGCTTCCCTTCGACCGAGCGGCGGAACTTCGGGCAAAAGCCCAATAGTGCCCGACGTCCTCGGTATCGACCAGTTCAGACCTTGCGGTACCGGGACTGGAGGAAGCAGTAGACGCCGAAGGCGGCGATGCCGAGGGCGACCAGGGCCAGCAGGAACGAGCCGTACGACTGCTCGCGCAGCGTGTGCAGGGCGGCGTCCAGACCCCGGGCCTTCTCCGGGTCGTACTTCACCGCGGCGACGATGACCAGCAGGCCGGCGATGCCGTACGCGACACCCTTGGCGACGTACCCGGCGATGCCGAGGCGGCGGGCCAGCTGGCGGGTCTTCGGGCTCATCTCGCCGGTCTTGAGGTGCTTCTCGAACGTCTTGCGGATGCCGTAGATGACCAGGCCGATGCCGATCGCCGCGACCACCAGACCGGCCAGGCCGACCAGCCAGCGGCCACCGGTGGAGGTCATCAGCTTGCCGCTCAGCGCCTCCTGGTTGTCGGCGCTGTTCGACCCGGCCTCGGAGAACACCTTGAAGGCGGTCCAGGCGAAGTAGAGGTAGACGATGGTCCGGCCGGCCGAGGCCAGCCGCTCCATGACCCGCTCCTTGCCCCGCTCGGCGCGGTGCCCGCCCGCCGCCTCGAGGCCCTGCCAGATCGCCATGGCGAGCAGGCCGACCGCGACGGCGATGACGAGGAACTTGCCGAGCGGCTGTTCCGAGAGGGTACGCAGCGCGCCGGACTGGTCGCCGTCGTCGGACGACGTGCCGAACGCGATCTGCAACGCCAACCAGGCGAAGAGCAGGTGGACGATGCCGTAGCCGATGAAGCCGGCCCGGGCGAGAAGTTCCAGCCACCGGCTGTCCGCCGTCCGGGAGGCGGTGGCTTCGGCGCTACGGGTGAGTGACATGGCGTCACAATCTCCGATTCCGACGATTCCCAAACGTCGGCCATCGCCGCCCGCGCGGGTCAGTTACCCGGGTTGCGGGAAACGCGGATCTTGACCTGCTGGTCGGTGACGCTGTCGACGGTGACCGCGAACCCGCCGGCCTCGGTGGCCTGCTGGCCGGTGGTGAGGGTGAGCTGCTCGCCGGCGACCTCGACGGTCACCTGGTCGCCCTCGGCGCCGACCAGCTTCGCCTCGACGCCGAGGATGGTGGCGCTCGCCTCGACGCCCCGCTCGAAGGTGACCGTGCAGGCGTCCAGCCCGCAGTCGGTGGAGGCGCCCTGGGAGCTGCAGCCGGCGAGCAGGGCGAGGCCGAGCGCCACGGCGGCAACCAGGCCGGCAGCACGGCGGACGGGGGGCAGGCCGATGGTGGTGGGTCGGTTCGTCACCCCGCCAAGGGTACGAGACGTCCGCGACGACCGGGCGGGGGCGAGCGTGGCCGGCGTCCCGGCTAGGGTCCGGGCATGGCCTTCGACATCGCCCGTACCCGGGCCGCCTATCCCGCCCTGACCGAGGGCTTCGTCCACTTCGACGGCGCCGGGGGCACGCAGACCGCGGCCGGCGTGATCGACGCGGTCACCGACGCCATGCGCGCCGCCGTCGGCAATCGCAGCGCCGCCTTCACGCCCGGTCGTCGGTCGCTGGAGATGGTGGCGCAGGCCCGATCGGCGGTCGCCGACCTGCTCGGGGCCGAGCCGGACGGGGTGGTGCTCGGGCCGAGCGCCACCGCGCTGACGTACACCCTGGCCCGTACCCTCGGCGCGACCTGGCGGCCCGGCGACCAGGTGGTGGTGTCCCGGCTCGACCACGACGCCAACGTGCGCCCGTGGGTGCAGGCCGCCGAGGCGGCCGGCGCGACGGTGCGCTGGGCCGAGTTCGACCGGCACACCGGCGAGCTGCCCAGCGGCCAGTACGCCGACCTGGTGGGCGAGCGGACCCGGCTGGTGGCGGTGACCGCCGGCAGCAACGCCATCGGCACCGTGCCGGACGTGCCGGCGATCGCCAAGATCGCACACTCGGTCGGGGCGTTGGTCTGCGTGGACGGCGTGCATTCCGTGCCGCACGGTCCGACCGACCTGACGTCGCTCGGCGCGGACGTGCTGGTCACCAGCGCGTACAAGTGGTCCGGGCCGCACCTGGCCGCGATGGTGGCCGACCCGAGCCGGTGGGCGGCGTTGCGCCCGGCGAAGCTGGTGCCGTCCGCCGACGCCGCGCCGGACCGTTTCGAGTACGGCACACCGAGCTTCCCGCTGCTGGCCGGCGTGACGGCCGCCGTGGATCACCTGGCCGCCCTGGACCCGGACGCGACCGGCGACCGCCGGGCGCGGCTGCGGTCCGGGTTGGCCGCCGCCCAGGCCCACGAGGAGGCGCTGCTGGATCGGCTGCTCGCCGGTCTCGCCGCGCGGCCCGCCGTCACGGTCTACGGCTCGCCGGCCCGGCGCTGCCCGACCGTCTCCTTCCGGGTCGCCGGGCTGTCGCCGCAGCAGACCCAGCAGGCGCTGGGCGATGCCGGGTTCTGCCTGTCGGCCGGCGACTACTACGCCTACGAGTACTTCCAGACGATGGGTCTGCGCGACAGCGGCGGCGCGGTGCGGGCCAGCATCTACCACTACAACACGGTGGACGAGGTGGACCGGTTGCTCGCCGAACTCGACGTGCTTGCCGCCGGGGCTGGGACAATGGCCCGGTGAGCACCCTCGTCGAGGACAATCCCGCCAAGAACCGATTCGAGATCCTGGTCGACGACGCGTTGGCCGGCTTCACCGCCTACCTGCAGCGTGGCGACGACGTGCTGGTCTTCACGCACACCCAGGTGGACCCGGGCTTCCAGGGCAAGGGCGTCGGCGGCGCGCTGATCCGCGGCACCCTCGACCAGGTGCGGGCCCGGGGTGGGCGGGTGGTGCCGCAGTGCCCGTTCGTGGCGGCGTTCATCGACAAGCATCCCGAGTACGCCGACCTGGTCGCCGAGCAACCGTAGCGTCAGCGGGCCCGGCCGGTCAGCACCTCGGCGGCGGCCCGCCCGCTGGCCCGGGTGGCGCCGTGGGTGGCCAGGTGCACCGCCCCGACGACCAGCTCGGGCACACCCAGCTCGACCACGACCGCGTCCGGCCGATTGGCGAGCGCTCGCCGCACCGCCGCCTGCATCCAGTCGTGCCGGTGCAGGTCACGCACGACCAGCACCAGCGGGCGGTCCCCGGCGTCGGCTCCCGGGTCGGCGGGCACGTCGGGCTCGGCGTGGCGGACCGTCGTCGTGCCGGGCAGCAGTTCGCCCAACGGCTCGCCGATGCCCCACGGGGTCTCCGCGCCGATGGCGATGTTGCGCGGCGGCTCGAACTCGACCACATGGGCGGCGCGGGTCAGGGGCAGCGCGACCGGGGCGTCCGGGCCGGTGCTGATCCGGACGGCCCGGCGGGCGGCGACCAGCCCGACGTCGGTGGCCCGGTGGGTGAGGCTCGGGCGGGCGGCGCGGGCGGCCACCGTCCAGGCGGCGAGCTGGCCGACCCGCTTGGCGGCCTCGGCGAGGCGTTCCTCGGGCAGCTCACCGGAGACGACGGCGGCCACGATGGCGTCGCGCAGTTCCCGGGCGGCGTCCTCGTCGCTGCGCTCGCCACCGACGCAGATGGCGTCGGCCCCGGCCGCGAGCGCCCGCACGGCCGCGCCCGCGAAGCCGTACCGGTCGGCGACCGCGCGCATCTCCACGGCGTCGGTCACGACCACGCCGGAGAAGCCCAACTCGTCGCGGAGCAGCCCGCCCAGGATGCGCTGGCTCAGCGTGGCCGGCAGGTCCGCGTCGAGCGCGGGCACGAGCAGGTGGCCGGTCATCACCGCCTGCGCGCCGGCCGCCACCGCCGCCCGGAACGGGGCCAGCTCGCAGGCGTCCAGGCGGGCCCGGTCGGCGGTGATGCGCGGCAGGTCGTGGTGGGAGTCGACGCGGGTGTCGCCGTGCCCGGGGAAGTGCTTGGCGCAGGCGGCCACGCCGCCACCCTGGAGGCCACGGATCCAGGCGGCGGTGTGCCGCGCGACGAGCGCCGGGTCGGCCCCGAACGAGCGGACGCCGATCACCGGGTTGGCCGGGTTGGAGTTGACGTCGGCGTCCGGGGCGTAGTCGAGGGTCACCCCGGCCGCCGCCAGCTCGATGCCGAGGTCGAGGGCGACGGCCTCGGTCAGCGCCGGGTCGTCGACCGCGCCGAGGGCGTAGTTACCCGGCCGGGAGCTGCCCCGGGCGGACTCGATCCGGGTGACGTCGCCGGCTTCCTCGTCGATCGCCACGATGACGTCCGGCCGTTCGGCGCGCAGCGTCGCGGTGAGCGCCGCCACCTGGGCGGTGTCGACGACGTTGCGGGCGAACAGCACCACCGAGCCGAGCCCTTCGCCGAGCCAGCGGCACACCCAGGGCGGCGGCGTGGTGCCGACGAAACCGGGTTGCAGGACGGCGGCTGCCAACGTCGGAAGGTGCCCGGCCGGCGCGGTCACGCCGTCGCCTCGGAACGGTCGACGTTTCCCGCCGGCGCGGTGACGCCGACCCGCTGGTTGCGCTCGCTCATGCGGCCCCGTACCCCATCTCTCGCGCGCCCTCGGCGCACCGCCCTGGGCAGGCGGTGCTGCCATGGTCACACCGAGCGATTCAATAGTCAATAAACCTTACAGTTGCCCGACGGGACCCTTCCCCGGAAGAGTGCGGGGATGGACACCGCCCCGCTGGCCGACGCCACGAGCCCGGCCGACATCCCCGGCGTACGCCTGCTCGGCCTGGTGGTCGGCGCTCTGCTGCTGCTCGCCGCGATCCGGGCCATGTTCGGTCGACGCTGAGGCGATCGGGCCCCGACCCGCCGGTGTGGCCCGCCGCGACCGGGGTACGGCTCTCCCCGACAGCAGGACCGCGCGCCGAAGGGGAAGCCATGAAGATCGGATATTTTCTGTCCAGTGAGGAGTACCCGCCGGCCGAGTTGCTGGCGCAGGCCCGCGGCGCCGAGGCGGCCGGCTTCGAGGCACTGTGGATCTCCGACCACTACCATCCCTGGGTCGACGCGCAGGGGCAGAGCCCCTTCGTCTGGTCGATGATCGGCGCGCTCAGCCAGGTCTGCGCGCTGCCGGTGACCACGGCGGTGACCTGCCCGACCGTACGGATCCACCCGGCCGTGATCGCCCAGGCGGCGGCGACCAGCGCGGTGCTGCACGGCGGCCGGTTCGTGCTCGGCGTCGGCACCGGCGAGGCGCTCAACGAGCACATCTTCGGCGACGCCTGGCCCTCCGCCGACGTGCGGCTGGAGATGCTCGAAGAGTCCGTCGAGGTCATCCGCGAGCTGTGGCGGGGCGACTTCGTCAACCACCGGGGCACGCACTACACGGTGGAGAACGCCCGGGTCTACACGCTGCCGGACACCCCGCCGTCGATCTACGTCTCCGGGTTCGGGCCGAAGGCCGTCGACCTGGCCGCCCGCATCGGCGACGGCTACGTGAGCACCATGCCCGACGGCGACCTGGTCCGGCGCTTCCGGGAGAACGGCGGCGGCGACAAGCCGTGCCAGGCCGGGTTCAAGGCGGCGTACGCGGCCAGCGAGGAAGAGGGCGCGCGGATCGCGTACGAGCGCTGGCCCAACGCGGGCGTGCCGGGCGAGCTGTCGCAGGTGCTGCCCTCGCCGCGCCACTTCGAACAGGCCGCCGAGTTGGTCACGCAGGACATGGTGCGGGAGTCGTTCGTCTGCGGCAACAGCGCCGACGCGCACCTGGAGATGATCGACAAGTACGCCAAGGCCGGCTTCGACGAGCTGTACGTGGCCAACACCGGCCCGCACTTCCAGGGCCTGTTCGACCTCTACCAGCGCGAGGTCCTGCCCCGCCTACGGTGAGACCTGACGCACCCGAGCCCATGATCGCAACGGAGTGTTTCGGTGGTCATGGGCTCGGGTACCTCCGGCCCTCGATGAAACTGTCCACGCACTCGATGACGTTGCGCCGCGCCGCGAAGAGCCTCTTCGGCTGGAAAGCGCTCCGGCCCAACCAGCTCGCCGCCATGCGCGCGGTGATGAAGCGACACGACGCCCTGGTGGTGTTGCCCACCGGGGCCGGCAAGTCGGCGATCTACCAGATCCCGGCCAGCCTGATCCCCGGCCCGACCGTGGTGATCTCTCCGCTGCTGGCCCTCCAGCAGGACCAGATCGCGGCGCTCAACGAGCGGCAACGTCCCGAGCTGCGGGCGGTACGGATCAGCTCGAACGAGTCGGCCGGCCAGCAGGCCGAGGCGATCGCCGAGATCCAGGCCGGGCGGGCCGAGTTCCTGTTCATCACCCCGGAGCAGTTGAGCAACCCGGACCGGATGGCTGAGGTCGCCGCGCTGAAGCCGGCGCTGGTCGCGATCGACGAGGCGCACTGCATCTCCGCCTGGGGGCACGACTTCCGGCCCGACTACCTGGCGCTGGGCCACCTCATCGAGGGCATCGGCCGACCGCCGGTGGTCGCGCTGACCGCCACCGCGTCCCCGCCCGTACGCGACGACATCATCGCCCGGCTGCGGCTGCGCGATCCGGAGGTGGTGGTCTCCGGGCTGGACCGGCCCAACCTCTTCCTCGAGGTGGCGCACTGCCCGACCGAGGACTACCGGTGGCGGCGGCTGATCGCCCTGCTGCGCGACGACGAACGGCCCGGGATCATCTACGTGCCGACCCGCCGCTCGGCCGAGGAGTTGGCCGAGAAGTTGACCAAGGCGGGCTTCCCGGCGCAGTTCTACCACGGTGGGATGCCCACCGGCGCGCGCAACGACCTGCACGAGGCGTTCCTCGCCGACCAGGTGCCCATCATGGTCGCCACCTCGGCGTTCGGCATGGGCATCGACAAGCCGAACATCGCCTGGGTGGTGCACACGGCGCTGCCCGACTCGCCGGACAGCTACTTCCAGGAGATCGGCCGGGCCGGGCGGGACGGGCAACCGGCCCGGGTGCTGCTGCTCTGGCGGGCCGAGGACGTGGGCCTGCAACGGTTCTTCAGCGGCGGCCTGCCGGACGAGAACGAGCTGCGGGACCTGGCCGCGCTGCTGCGCCGCAAGCCGGCCACCAAGACCGAACTGCGGGAGGCCACCGGCCTGGGACCGCGCAAGCTGGGCCAGTACCTGGCGCTGCTGGAGCAGGTGGGGGCCGCCGAGCCCCGCGCCCGCCAGCGCATCGGGGCCCCGCGCTACTCCCCCGCGCCGGTCGACGCGGCGGCGGCCGCCCTGGCCGAGGCGGAACGCCAGCAGACGGTGACGCGTTCGCGTACCGACATGATGCGGGCGTTCGCCGAGACCACCGCCTGCCGGGGGCAGACCCTGCTGGCCTACTTCGGCGAGCAGATGACCGAGGTCTGCGCGCACTGCGACAACTGCCACCGGGGTACCAGCACCGCCGACGAGGGCGCGGTCGGCCCGTTCCCGGTGCACAGTCAGGTGCGGCACGGCGAGTGGGGGCGCGGCCTGGTGCTCAGCTACGAGGACGACAAGATGACGGTCCTCTTCGACGAGGTCGGGTACAAGACCCTCTCGGTGCGCGTGGTGTCCGAGCAGGGTCTGCTGACCCTCGACTAGCCTGACCCGGGCACCACACGGGCCCGGTGGATCGACTCAAGCAGCACCGATTGACCACACAGCGCAGGGCGGAAGGGGCATTGCCGTGATCGAGCAGCCGGCGTACACCGGTTTCGGTTTCTCCGACGAGGAGTGGGGGCTGCTGGTCGGCCTGCCGCAGTCGGTGCTGACCGCGGCGAGCGCCGCCGAGTCCGACGGCACCCGCCGGACCATGGCGGAGAACGCGGCCGGTCTGGAGTCCATCGGGGCGGGCCGGGAGTCGGCCAACCCCCTCGTCGCCGCCGTGGCCGGGGAGATCGTGACCCGGGTCGGCGACCCCGAGGCCGGCGAGGAGCTGCCGGTCATCGCGCCCGCCGACCCGCAGGCGTACATCGACGACGTGCTGGTGCGGGCCCGTGAGGCGGCCGTGCTGCTGGCCGCCCGGGTGGACGAGGGCGAGGCCGGCGCGTACAAGCACTGGCTGGTGACCATCGCCGACCAGGTCGTGGGCGCGGCGTCCAGCGGCGGTCTGCTGGGCCTGGGCGGCGAGTCGGTCAGCGACTCCGAGCGGCGGTTCCGCGACCGACTCGCCCAGGTGCTCAACGACTGACCGGGGCGGCGTCCGACAGCGACGGTTCGGTCGGCTCGGCGGCCAGCGCCGCGGGGTCGGCCGGCCGGACGCCGCGCAGCGTCAGCAGCGCGGTCACCGCGCCGAGCGCCATCGCCACCATGGCGGCGAGGGCGGCGAGGTGCAGCCCGTCGGTGAAGGCGAACCGGGCCGCGTGCAGCACCGCTTCGCCGACCTCCGTCGGCAGTCCCCGGGTCACGGCGAGCGCGCCGCCCAGGGTCTCGCCGGCCGCGTCGCGGACGCCCGTCGGCAGCCCGGCCGGCAGCTCGTCCAGAACCTCCCGGTGGTAGATCGCGGCGCCCACGCTGCCCAGGATGGCCATTCCCAGCGCGCCACCCAGTTCGCTGCTGGACTCGGTCAGCGCGGAGGCGACACCGGCCTGCTCCGGCGGGGCCGCGCCGAGCACCAGCTCGGTGACGAGCGACATCACCATCACCAGGCCGCCGGCGTACACGCTCGCGCCGACGAGCAGCAGCCAGAGCGGCGTCTCGGGGGTGACCCGGGTCAGCACCGCGAAGCCGACGACGGCGATCACGAAGCCGGCCCCGATCAGGTACGCCCGCTCGACCCGCTGGGCGAGCGCGGCGGCGGCCGGGGCGACGCCGCCGACCGCGAGCGACGGTACGAGGCTCCACAGTGCCGCCCGCAGTGGACTCAGCCCGAGCACCAGTTGGAGGTGCTGGGTGGTGAAGATGGCGAACCCGACCAGGGCGAACATCGCGAGCAGGTTGACCGCCAGCGATCCCGCGAAGCCGTGCCGGCGGAACAGCGCCAGGTCGATCATGGGGTACGCCCGGGTCCGTTGCCGGTGCAGGAAGAGCGCCCCGACCAGCAGGCCGGCGACGACGGCCAGCCCCCGCGCCGCGCTGACGCCGTCGCGGGCCATCTCCTTGATGCCGTAGATCACCGGCAGCAGCGTGCCGAGCGACAGCGCCGCGCTGACCAGGTCGAAGCGGCCGCGCGCCGGGTTGCGGAACTCGGGCACCAGGACCGGGGCGAGCAGGAGCAGGAGCAGCATCGCCGGGATGTTGATCAGGAAGATGGAGCCCCACCAGAAGTGCTCCAGCAGGACGCCGCTGAGCACCGGGCCGATGGCGATGCCGCCGGTGAGCGTGGCGGTCCAGATGCCGATCGCGGTGCCGCGCTGCTTGGCGTCGTGGAACATGTTGCGCACCAGGGCGAGCGTGGAGGGCATCAGGGTGGCCCCGCCGACGCCGAGCACGGCGCGCGCGGCGATCAGGGTCGCGGCGCTGTCGGCGTACGCGGCCAGCAGGGACGCCGCCCCGAAGGCGGTCGCGCCCAGCAGCAGCAGCCGACGCCGGCCGATCCGGTCACCCAGGGCGCCCATGGTGATCAGCAGCCCGGCCAGCACGAAGCCGTAGATGTCGAAGATCCAGAGTTGCTGGGTGGCGCTGGGCCGCAGCTCCTCGCTGATGAACGGGACGGCGAAGTAGAGCACCGACACGTCCATCGAGACGAGGAGCAGCGGCAGCATCAGCACCGCGAATCCGATCCATTCCCGCCGGCCCGCTCGGGGCGCCGGTGCGGTCGTCGCTGTCATGAGAACTCCTTCTGCGTATGCCGTACGCTTTAATGCGTAGACCATACGCAGAACTAGGATGGCGGGGCAAGGAGGAAAAGTGGCGGAGACGAAAGACGACAGCGGCCCGGCGCTCCCGCCGGCCATCGAGAGCGCCTGGGGGCTGCGGGAGCGACCACCCAAGGGCCCCCGGCCGGGCCTCACCGTGCCCGGCATCGTCGACGCGGCCATCCGGGTCGCCGACGCCGACGGGCTGGCCGCCGTGTCGATGAGCCGGGTGGCCAAAGAGCTGGGCGCCGCCACCATGGCCCTCTACCGGCACGTCGGCTCGAAGGACGACCTGCTGACGCTCATGGTGGACGCCGGCTACGGCCCCTCACCGGGCCCGGCCGCGCCGGACGGCGACTGGCGCGCCAGCCTGACCCGCTGGGCCTGGGCCGAACACGACGTCCTGCGACAGCGCCCGTGGCTGCTGCACATTCCGATCGCCGGGCCGCCCGTCACACCCCAGCAGCTCGGCTGGATGGAGGACGGGCTGGGTTGTCTCGACGGCACCCCGCTGCCGGAGGGCGCGAAGATGTCGATCCTTCTGCTGGTCACCGGATACGTGCGCAACGAGGCGATGCTCACCAACCAGATCGCCGAGGGCAGCCGGGCCGCCGGTGTCGAGCCGGGCGACATGATGCCGGCGTACGGCGCGATGCTGGCGCGACTGATCGACCCGGCCCGCTTCCCCGCGCTGACCCGGGTGCTCGACGCCGGCGTCCTCGACCAGGACGATGATCCGGACGACGAGTTCACGTTCGGCCTCGACCGGATCCTCGACGGCGTCGAGGCCCTGATCGCCCGCCGGACGGCGTGAGGGGGCGCGGGTGCTGGCCAGGAACACCATCGACACGACCGTCCTGCCGCCCGCCGAGCGCTTCGGGATGTGGCTGGACCTGGTGGCGCGCACGTCCGTGCCGTTGCGGATGGAGTCCCCGTACGCCGACGACTTCGCCGCCCGGGCCGAATTCATCGACCTCGGCGCGATCCAACTGGTCAGCTACCAGTACCCCTCACTCGATGCCACCCGCAAGCTGATCCGACAGTCGGACCCGGAGCTGTACATCCTCGCCTTCACCACCAGCGGGGTCGGCGCGTCCAGCCAGGACGGTCGGCGCAGCGACATCCTGGCCGGCGAGTTCACCTTCTACGACGCCTCGCGCCCGCACGACGTCTGCCACCACGCGAGCGAGCCGGGACGGACCCGGGCCACCTCGATCACGACGGTGATCCCGCACTCCGCGCTCCCGCTGCCGCCGAAGCGGATGGCCGCGCTCTACGGCGGGCGGATGTCCGGCAGCGAAGGGCTCGGTGCGCTGCTGGCGCAGTTCCTGATCCAGGTGACCGGCCACCCCGAGCAGTACCACGCCGCCGACGCCGGCCGGCTCGGCGCGGTGGGCCTCGACCTGGCCACCACCCTGCTCGGCCGGAACCTGGTCGCCGAGGACGCGGTGCCGACCGAGGTCCGCCGCCGTGCGCTGATCACCCAGGTGCAGGCGTACGTCCACCGTCACCTGGGCGACGCCACGCTGGGCCCGCAGACCATCGCGGACGCCCACCACATCTCGCTGCGGACGCTGCACCGCCTGTTCGAGGCCGAGAACACCACCGTGGCGGCGTACATCCGCGACCTTCGGCTGGCCCGGTGCCGGCGCGACCTCACCGACCCGGCGCTGCGGGCCCAGCCGGTGCAGGTCATCGCGGCACGCTGGGGGTTCGGCGACAAGGCCCACTTCAGCCGGGCGTTCCGGGCGGCGTACGGGGTGAGCCCGCAGGCGTGCCGCGACGGCGATCCGGTTACGGCACGGGACGTCAACGACCTGGCGTCCAGAGTCAACTCGGGCCAGGCAGACTGACAACCGACGCGGCAGAGGCGGCGCCCGCGTACCCCGGGGCCCGCATTGGCCGCGAACGGGGGCCGTGGCGAGGCGCCCGCCGTGGCGCGCGGCGGGCGGCCGCCCGGTGTCGCCCCCGGCCGAGGCTCCGGCCCCGTCGCTTCCCCCCCAGGATCGTCGGCGGGGCCGGTCAGGCCTTCTCCAGCAGCTCCAACACGACCCGCTCGATCTCCTCGCGGGGGGCGCTCGGGTCGACCGGCACCACCACCCCGTCGTGGTAGAGGTCGACGACCCTCGGGTCCACGTAGGACGTGCGCGCCACGGTCGGGGTGTTGCCCAGCAGCTCCGCCACCGCCCGCATCACCGCGGCCACCGCCCTGCGGCGGGCGGTGACCGAGCGGGCCGGGTCGGCGGCGGCCAACTCCGCCGCCGCGCGCACCGTGGCGTGCCAGGTGCGGAAGTCCTTGGCGGTCATCTCGCCGCCGCTGGCGTCGCGCAGGTAGCCGTTGACCTCGTCGCTGCGCACGTCCCGCCACTGGAGGCCGTCCCAGTAGCCGAACAGCCGGTCCGCCCTGCGGCGACGCCGACGCAGGTTGACCAGCACCTCGCACAGCTGTGGGTCCTCGATCCGGCGCACCTGCTCGATACCGCCCTTGGCGGGGAACTCGAAGACCACGCAGTCGCCCCGGCGTCGCGCGTGCTCCGGGCGCAGGGTCGACACCCCGAACGTCGGATCGTCACCGGCCGCGTACTGGTCACTGCCGACCCGGAACATCCCCATGTCGAGCAGGCGGGCCACGGTGGCCAGCACCCGATCGCGGTTCAGTCCCCGCCCGACGAGGTCCTGCCCCACCCGCTCGCGCAACGTCGGCAGCCGTCGGGCCACCTCCAGCATGTGGTCGAACTTCGCCGCGTCCTGCTTCTCCCGCCACACCGGGTGGTAGAGGTACTGCTTGCGTCCGGCCGCGTCGACGCCGGTGGCCAGGATGTGTCCGTTCGCGTGCGGCGCGATCCACACGTCCTGCCAGGCCGGCGGGATCACCAGGTCGTTCAGCCGCGCCCGGATGGCCGGATCGCGCACGACGGCGCCGCTGGGATCGACGAAGGTCCAGCCCTTGCCGCGCCGGCGTCGCCCGTAGCCGGGCCGAGCCGGGTCGCTACGCCGTAACCGCACCGGAGACCCGCACCGCTCTCTCCACCTCGTTCACCGCAGCCAGCACCTCGTCCAGCGGCAGAGCCGTCAGTGTCGGGTGGGTTCCTACCCCGTCCCACCTGGGCCAATCCCCCTCGCCGGCCCAGAGCGCCCGGTGGCGGGGCCGGTCCGGCGGCGGCCCCCACGCCGCCGGGGGCACCGGGCCGAAGAGCACCACCGAGGCGGTCCCGTACGCGGTCGCCAGGTGCGCCACACCGGTGTCCCCGCTGACCACCAGCCGCGCGTCGGCGACCAGCGCGGCCAGCGCGCCGAGGTCGGTCCGGCCCGCCAGCACGGCGGCCGGCGGCAGACCGGACGCCTCGGCCACCCGCTCGGCCAACCCGCGTTCGTCGGTCGAGCCGGTGACCAGCACGCGGTGCCCCCGCTCCCGCAGCGTCCGGGCCAACGCCGCGAACCGCTCGGCCGGCCACCGCTTGGCGGGGACGTTGCTGCCCGGATGCAGCAGGGTCGCGCCGACCGGCAGGCCGGCCGGGTCGGGCCGACGCAGGCCCAGGTCACGGCGGTCGGCCGGGATGTCGTACCAGGAGAGCAGCCGGCACCAACGGTCCACCTCGTGCTCGTCGTCGCGCCAGCGCGGACCGTCGCCGAACCCGGCGTCGGCGTTGGCGAAGGCGACGAGCCGCCCGGGACGGGCGGCGGCCAGCAGTCGGTGCGACTGCGGCCCACGCCCGTGCAGGTTCACCGCGATCTCCGGCGCACGGCCCGGCCGCAGCGGCCCGTCCAGCCCGGTGGTGTCCACCAGCTCGTCGACGCCGCCGACCAGGTCGACCAGCGGGGCCAGGCCGCCGGGCGCGGCGAGCGCCAGCTCGTGATCCGGGTACGCGGCCCGCAGCGCCCGCAGCGCGGGCACCGCGGTGACCAGGTCGCCGACGCCGAGGGCGCGCAGCACGAGGATCACGGGTACGACGTCTCCTGCTCGGCGCACACCACCATCTCCCGCACCGCGCAGCCGGGCGGCTGTTGGAGCGCGAACATGATCGCCGCGGCCGTGTCGGCGGGGTCGTTGAGGATGGCGTCCGGACCCGGCCTGTACTGCGGATCGCGTTCGTCGAAGAACGCGGTGCGCATGCCACCGGGGATGAGCAGGGTGACACCGACCTGACCGGCCAGCTCGGCGGCCAGCGCACGGGTGAACCCGACGACGCCGAACTTCGCCGCGCAGTACGCGGTGGCATCGCTGACCGCCTTCACGCCCAGGGTCGAGGCGACCGTGACGATGCGCCCGGCGGAGGTCTGCAGGAACGGGAGCGCGGCCCGGATCACCGCGGCCGTGGCCAGCAGGTCCACCATGACGATCCGGTCCCACGTCTCCCCCGGCACGTCGGCGAGCCGGCCCGGCACGTCCACACCGGCGGCCGTCACCACGGCGTCCAGGCCACCGGCCTGCTCGGCGAGGTGCCGGGTGGCCACCTCGGCGGCGCGGGTGTCGGCGAGGTCGCACTCGGTCCAGTCCACGCCGTCGACCGGCGGCTGCCGGTCCAGCACGAGTGGACGGCCACCAGCGGCGGCCACCGCCGCGACCACCGCCGCGCCGAGCCCGCTGGAACCGCCGGTGACCAGGACGGCGGGTCCGGCGTCGGGTCGTGTGGCGGTCATCGGGTCCGCTCCCCTGTGGTCGCGACCGGGACGGCGATGCCGACCGGCTGTGGCGGCCCGCTGTCGGTGCCGAGGGCCGGTCCGGCGGCGGCGCGCGCGATGAGGTCGCTGGTGGAGCGGCCGTCCAGGTACGGCACCACCACCGTGTTCCCGCCCCACCGACGCAGCACTTCCGCCTCGGGCAGCGTGGCCTCGTCGCCGACACCGCTCGCGTAGTCGCCGCCCTTGACCCAGACGTCCGGGCGTACCCAGGACAGCACCGCCTCGGGCGTCGGCTCGTCGAAGATGAGGACGGCGTCGACGCAGCTCAGAGCGGCCAGCAGCCGGGCGCGGTCGCCCTCGGGCAGCACGGGTCGCTGCGGCCCCTTCAACCCGGCGACGCTGGCGTCGGAGTTCACGCAGACGATCAGGCAGTCGCCGAGCTGCCGGGCGGCCTGCAGGGTGGCCAGGTGCCCGGCGTGCAACAGGTCGAAGCAGCCTCCGGTGGCCACCACCGTGCCGCCCGCGCTGCGTACCTCGGAAAGGAGCGCGGCGACGGCCGCGACACCCACCCGCTCGGCGCCGACGCCGGGCCGGCGGGCGCCGCGCACGCTCACCACGTCGGTGGGGGGCGGCAGGGCCGTGGCCACTCCCCCACCCGCCACGTACGTGGCGGCCTCGGCGACGGCCGCCTGCACCGCCTCGGAGACGAGCGCGCCCTGGGCCAGCGCGAGGCTCGCGGCGGCGGCGAAGCGGTCGCCCGCCCCGCAGGTGTCGCCCTCGGCGCTGCCCGATGTGGGCACCACCAGCGGCGTCGATCCGGCGTGGCAGAGCAACGCGCCGTCCCCGCCCAACGTCACCGCGACGGCGCCCGCCCGCCACCGGCGACGCAGCCCCTGCGCACCCTGGGAGGCGGCGGCGATCCGGGACGCGCCGGGCAGTGTCGGGACCAGTTCGCGCACCTCCGACTCGTTCGGCGTGGCCAGGTGCACGCCGGGTACCGCGGCCGGCCCGCGCGGGTGCGGGTCCCAGACGACCGGCGCGCGGGTGGCGGCCAGCGCGGCGCGCAGCGCGGGCTGGCGGGCGACGCCCCGGCCGTAGTCGCTGACCAGCACCGCCGACGCGGCGGCGAGCACCCGCAGCACCTCGTCGGAGGGCTGGCCCGGCTCACCGGAGGGGCCGCCCCGGTCGTGGCGCAGCAGCACTCGACCCCGGGCCCGCAGCCGGATCTTCTCCGGCGTCGCGCCGGCCAGGGCCAGCGGGTAGACCCGCACGCCGGCGGCGGCCAGCAGCGCGCTGAGCCGCGCGCCCCCGGCGTCGTCGGCGAGCGCGGTGACCAGCACCACGTCGGCGCCCTGCGCGGCGGCGAAGACCGCCGCGAGGCCCGCGCCGCCGGGCCGGTCGACGGCCGAGGTCTCGTCGAGCACCGGCACCGGGGAGTCCGGGCAGAGGCGGTTCACCACCCCTTCCACGTCCCGGTCGAGCAGGGTGTCCCCGACGACCACCACGGGTCCCCTCACGCCTACCTCCTCATGCTCACGCGTCGATCTGCTGTGCGGTCGGGCCGTCGAGCACGACCTCGACCCCGGTGCGTACCGGCTCGGACGCGAGCCGACCGGTCGTCGCGGGCTCCACGGCGGCCAGCGCCGCGGGCAGTTCCTTCTCGAGGTACTCGCAGATCAGGTGACTGGTGACGAGATGCAGCTCCTGGACGACCTGGGTGTCGGCCGACGACACGGCGAGCGCCTCGTCGCAGGCGTCCGCGAGGGGATTGGGCGCGGGTCCGGTGAGCGCCCAGGAGGTGAGCCCGGCGTCGCGCGCCGCGTGCGCGGCGCTGAGCAGGTTGCCGCTGACGCCGCTGGTGCTGAGCAGCAGCAGCACGTCGCCGGGTCGGCCGTGGGCGCGGACCTGACGGGCGTAGACGTCGGCGTAGCCGTAGTCGTTCGCGATGGCGGTCACCGCGCTGGTCTCGGCGTGCAGGGCGATCGCCGACAGGGGCTGGCGGTCGTCGCGCAGCTTGCCCACCAGCTCGGCGGTGAGGTGCTGGGCCTCGGCGGCGCTGCCGCCGTTGCCGGCGACGAGCAGTCGTCCGCCGCCGGCCAGCCGGTGCGCCAGGTGTGCGCCCCAGCGCGCCAACTGCGGTTCACACCGGCGGTACGGGTCCAGTGCGGCGGCGAGGTTGGTCAGGTGCTCCTCGAGCGGGCTGACCGTCGCCATCAGGCCACCACCCGGGTCGGCCGGCGTACGGCGGCGACCTCGTTGTAGACCTCGGCGAGGCGTTCGGCGGTGGCCTCCCAGGAGTAGCGCGACCGGGCCCGCTCGCGGGCCGCCGTGGCGTACCGGAAGCGGCGGATCCGGTCGTCGAGCAGTCCCCGGATCGCGGCGGCGAGGGCGTTGGGGTCGCGGGCCGGCACGAGGTCACCGGTCGTACCGTCGACGACGGTGTCGCGGATGCCGCCCACGGCGGTGCCGACGACCGGCACGCCGCACGCCATCGCCTCCAGCGGGGTCAGGCCGAACGGCTCGTACCAGGGGGCGGCGACCAGCAGGTCCGCGGAGCGGTACCAGCGGCCCATCTCCTCGCGGGGCACCGCGCCGACCAGGTGCACCCGGTCGGCGACCCCGCACGACTCGGCGAGGGCCCGCAGCCGCCGGGCGTACGGGTCGGTCTCCAGCAGCCCCTCGGGCGGTCCACCCACCACGACGCACTCCGCGTCGGGCACCAGCGCCATCGCGCGGACGACCGTCTGGAAGCCCTTGCGCTCGACCAGCCGGCCCACGGTGAGGATGCGGGCGCGGCCCGGCTCCCGGTCGGCGGCCGGCCCGAGCGGGGCGAACGAGGCGAGGTTGACGCCGGAGGGCACGACCACCATGCGGTTCCGGGGCACCCCCATCCGGACCAGCTCGCCGACCTCGTCGCGGCACTGGGCGACCACCCGGTCCACCGAGCGGCCCAGCTCCCGCTCGTAGGCGATGCGCCGGGCCGGGCTGGTGTCCTGCACGCCCTGGTGGCGGCGCTTGACCGTGCCCAGCGCGTGGTACGTCTGCACCACCGGCACGCCGGCCTGCCGGCCGGCGGTCAACGCGGCGAGGCCGCTCATCCAGAAGTGCGCGTGGATCACCTCGGGCGTCCAGTCCCCGCCCCGCCACCGCTCGACGAGCCACCGGCTGAACTCGCGCATGTGCGGCAGCAGCGCGTCCTTCGCGAGCGGCTCGGCCGGGCCGGCGGGCACGTGCACCACGTCGTACCCGTCCGGGGCGCGGACGGTCACCGGCAGGTCGAGGGCGTCGCGGCGGGTGTAGACCCGTACGTCGTGCCCGGCGGCGACGAGCGCGGCGGACAACTCGGCCACGTGCGTGTTCTGGCCGCCGGCGTCCTCCCCTCCGAGGATGGCGAGCGGGCTGGCGTGCTCCGAGATCATCGCGATCCGCATACTTCCTCCTCCAGCAGCCGGTCCCAGTCAGCGAGGAAACGGTCGAGGCCGTACCTGTCGCGCGCGGCGGCCTGGGCCGCCACGCCGGCCTGACGTGCGGCCGCCGGCTCGGCGATGAACCGGCGGGCGGCGTCGAGCAGGACGTCCATCCGGGTGGCGAGGGCCCCCGCCTCCGGGGGCACGGCGGTGACCGCCTCGGTGGTGGCGAGCGCGACGACCGGCATGCCGATCGCCATCGCCTCGATGAGGCTGAGCCCCAGGCTGGTCCAGCGGCACAGGTGCAGGTACGCCCGCCGGCGGGCCAGTTCGGCGTGCATCCGGTCCTGCGGGACGTCGTCGTGGCTGGTGAGCCGGTCGGCGGGCAGTCCGAGGTGGTCGGCGAGGCCCGCGACGCCCATGCCGAACACGTCCAGGGGCGCGATCTCGGCGAACTGCGGCAGCAGGTCGGTGCCGGTGACCCGTCCCCGCCGCACCGGCTCGTTGATCACGACGGCGAGCCGGTCCAGTTCACCCGTGTACGACACGGCCGGCGCGACGATGCCGTGGTCGACGACGCCGGTGCGGGTCGCGCCGGTGTCCCAGAAGATCTGGTTGAACCCGGTGACGTGGGCGACGAGCAGGTCGTCACGGTCGGCCATCGGGTGCCGGCTGTGCGGGACGTCGCCCTTGGGCGTGTTGTGCTCCACGTAGATGGCGGGCAGGTCGCGACCCGGACGCCGGCCCAGCCACTGCTCGGCCAGGTCGATCTCCTCGGGGCGTTGCAGGACGACCACGTCGACGTCGGCGTCCGGCAGGTCGTCGGGGGCCACCTCGACGGCGCTGTCCGGCCACGGATACGTCCGCGCCCGGCCGAGGCCGTACGGACCCCGGTCGGGCGTGGTGGGGATCAGGTAGCGGTGACTGCCGTGCACGAAGGACGTCGTCCAGGAGCCGTGCACGTGCCAGAGCAGGATGTTCATCGGACGCCACCACCGCTGGCGGTCAGGGTCCGTACCGCCTCGACCACCTCGGCCGGGTCGACGCCGCTCAGGCACGGGTGGCCGGGGACCGGGCAGGCCGCCGCCCGGGTGTCACGGCAGGGCGCGCTCGCGTCGCCGAGCCGGACGGTGGGCACCCGGTAGGGACCCCACTGCCCGAAGGGGACGGTCGGCGCGAACAGGCTCACCACCGGTACGCCGGCGGCAGCGGCCAGGTGCGCGGGCCCGGTGTTGCCGACCACCACGGCGGCGGCGTCGGCGACGAGCGCGGCCAGTCCGGCCAGGTCGGTCGTACCGCCCAGGTCGGTGCCGCCCGCCGCCGCGACCCGGGCGGTCACCGTCCGCTCGTCGGGCCCGCCGGTGACCAGCACGCGATGCCCGGCCGCGCTGAGCGCCCCGGCGATGCGGGCGGCCAGCTCGGTCGGGCAGGCCCGGCTCGACGCGGCCGAGCCCGGGTGCAGCACCACGTAGCCGGGGTCACCGACAGCGGCCGGGCGGGACGCCACGGCGTCGTCGCGGAGCCGCAGCACGGGTTCGTCGCCGGCCGGCAACCGGTGACCGGCTGCGGCGGCGAGGGAGAGCGCCCGCTCGGGTTCGGGGACACCCGCCGGCACCCGGTGGCGGATGTCCACCAGCGCGCCCGGGTAGTCGTCGCTGATCGCGGCGATCCGGGTGATCCCGGCCATCCGCAGCAGCAACGCCAGCGGCAGGGCCGACTGGTGGAACGAGGTGAACACCACCGCCTCGTCCGCGCCGACGGCGGCGAGCCGGGCGGTCAGGCGTCGCATGTCGTCCGGGTCGACGGGCGTCGGCGCGGGGTCGATCCACGGCAGTGGGTGCTCGATGATCTCGTCGACGCCGGGCAGCAGCTCGGCGGCGGCACGCCCACGTGGTCCGCAGAGCAGCACCACCCGTCGCGCGCCGGCCGCGACGGCCCGGATCGCCGGCCCGGTGACGAGCACGTCCCCGGCCGAGTCGGAGCGCACCACCAGCGCGGTGCCCACTGCGTCGGCGGTTCGCGCGGGCTGCATGGCCCGCTGGCGGCGCAGGATCTCGTCGACCGCGGACGGCAGGTCCGGCGCCACCCAGCCGGCGGCGGCGATCTCCTCCGGGCGGGTCACCGGCGTGGGCACCAGCACCCCGGCCGCTCCGGCGGCCAGCGCCGCGCCCACGTCACGGCCGATGTCGCCCACCAGCACGCAGCGCGACGCGCTCGTGCCCAACTGCCGGGCGGCGGCGTGCACCAGGCCGGGCGACGGCTTGCGGCAGTCGCAGCCGTCGGCGTCGTCGTGCGGGCAGACCAGCCAGGCGTCGAAGCCGCCCAGCAGCTCCTCGACGCGGGCGTGTACCGCCCGCATCTGCGCCTCGTCGAAGTAGCCCCGGGCCAGGCCGGACTGGTTGGTCACCACCGCGAGGCGCAGACCGGCGGCCCGCAGTCGGTCCAGCGCCGCGCGGACGCCCGGCAGCGGGCGTACCTTCTCCGGGTCGCCGTTGTACGGCACGTCCTCGATCAGGGTGCCGTCGCGGTCGAGCAGCACCGCGTCGTACAGGACGCCACCGTGCGGTGCGGCAGGCCCGCGACCAACCCGGCCAGCACCGGCGTACACCCGGGCTGACCTGCGCTGATACGGATCCTCCTGGTCCTGTCGCACAGCCGGCGGGTTCCCGGCGCCCGAAGGAGTAAACGTCGTCGTCGGCGCCGTGGGCCAACGCCACCGGCGGTGCCCCGGTCGGCCTTACCCGCCGCCCGGAAGAAGCTAACCCGCCGGCTCGTTAGCCTCCGTCACCGCAGGGGTATGGGAGTCCAGTGGCGATAGTGGAGAAAGTGATCGACGCTCCCCCGCAGCAGGTGTTCGACGTGCTGGCCGACGGGTGGACGTACAGCGACTGGGTGGTCGGTACGGCGCACGTGCGCGACGTGGACGACGCGTGGCCCCGGGTGGGCAGCCAACTGCACCACCGGGCCGGCCCGTGGCCGTTCTCGTTGCAGGACGCCTCGACGGTGCTGGTGTGCGAGCCGCCGCACCGGCTGGTGCTGCGCGCCGGGCTGTGGCCGGCCGGGGAGGCGATCGTCGCGTTCACCCTGGAACCGGTCGACGGGAGCGCCACCCGCGTCCGGCTCGGTGAGGACTTCGCGGCCGGTCCGCTGCGCTGGGTCCGGAACAAGGCCAACGACCTCGTGCTGCACCTGCGCAACCGGGAGACGCTGGCCCGGCTCTCCGACATCGCCACCCGGCAGAGGGGCCCGCAGTGACGCGGACGGTGGTGCGCCGCCGCCCGCGCTGAGCGCGCCGCCACCTGCGGGGGGCCGGACCCACGGGGAGCCTTTTCAATCCGGGTCGGGCAACTGGCTACCCTCTGGGGTAGCCGTGTCCGCAAACCGAGGATGTCCGACATGATCGAGCCCGTCCAGCTGCCGTCGCCGTGGCGAGACGTACACCTGACAGTCGTCGTGCCCACCTACAACGAGGCGGGCAACCTGCCGGCGCTGGTCGAGCGGCTGCTCGCGCTGCCGCTGCCGGGGCTGCGCATCCTCGTCGCCGACGACAACTCCCCCGATGGCACCGGCGAGGTGGCCGACAAGCTGGCCATCGAGTACCCGGAGCGGATCGAGGTGATGCACCGGGCCGGCAAGGAGGGCCTGGGTCGGGCGTACGTCGACGGGATGACCCGGGCGCTCGAGGGCGGGGCCGAGTTCGTGGCGCAGATGGACGCCGACCTGTCGCACCCGCCGGAGGCGCTGCCCGGGATGCTGGGCGCGCTGCTCTCCACCCAGGCGGGCGTGGTGATCGGTTCCCGGTACGTGCCGGGCGGCGAGCTGGACGAGAACTGGCCGCTGTACCGCCGCGCGCTCAGCGGCTGGGCGAACCTCTACGTGCACACGCTGCTGCGGGTGCGCATCCGCGACCTGACCGCCGGCTTCAAGATCTGGCGGGCCGACGCGCTGAAGGACATCGGCCTGCACCGGGTGCAGTCCAACGGCTACAGCTTCCAGGTGGAGATGCACTACCTGGCCACCAAGCTGGGGCACACCATCCTGGAGGTCCCGATCCGCTTCGAGGAGCGGCGTGACGGCGTCTCCAAGATGACCACCGCGACCAAGGTCGAGAGCGCCCTGATGCCGTTCCGCCTACGCAGCAAGCACCGCAACATCACCCCCTGACCCCCCCTAACCCCCTCCCCCTCCCCCTCCCCCTCCCCCTCCCCCCCTCTCCCCCCGCGTCGATCAAGAGGTTTGCGTCAGAATCCGGCCCGCCGGTGACGCAAACCTCTTGATCACCGCGTCAGGTGGGGGGGTAGATCGCTCGGTGGGCTGTGGTTACGGCCGCCTTGTAGGCGGTGCCGGTTAGGGCGCGGTCGCGGGCCAGGGCCGCGCGGGCCGCGTTCGCGCCCGGCGCGCCGTGCACCCCACCGCCCGGGTGCGCCGACGAACTGGCCAGGAAGAGCCGGTCCACCGGGGTGTCCGCGCGGCCCAGGCCGGGGATCGGGCGCAGGAACAACTGTTGGTACGCGGCGGCGGTGCCCCCGCCCAGCGCGCCACCGACCAGGCTCGGATCGCCCTTCTCCAGGTCGGCCGGTCCGGCCACGTGCCGGCCCACGATGAGCTGCCGGAAACCCGGGGCCGCCGCTTCGAGCACGTCCTCCATACGCTGCACGTGTTCGGCGATGTCCTCGGCCCGCCAGTTCCGCCGGAACGGCAGGTGGGTGTACGACCAGAGCGACTCGGTGCCCGGCGGCGAGTGGCTGGGGTCGGCCACGGACATCTGCCCGACCAGCAGGAACGGGTCGCGGGGCAGTTCACCCCGGGCCAGCTCGCCGGCGTAGCGGGTCAGCCCGTCGAGGTCCGCGCCGAGGTGCACCGTGCCGGCCCCGGCGATCGCCCGGTTGGTCCACGGGACGGGGGCGGAGAGCGCCCAGTCCACCTTCAGCGTCGAGCCGTCCCACCGGAAGTGCGCCAGGTCCTCCACGAGCCGCGACGGCAGGACCGCCGCACCGACGAGGTCGAGGTAGAGGGCGGGCGCCGGCACGTCGGCGAGGACCGCCCGCCGGGCCCGCCACAGCGTGCCGCCCTCGGTGCGTACGCCCATCGCCCGGCCGCGCGCGGTGAGCACCCGGTCGACGCGCGCGCCGTACAGGATGCGGCCGCCGCGTTCGGCGAGGCGGTCCACCAACGCGTCGGTGATCCGCCGCGCGCCGCCGTCGGGCACCGGCCAGCCGACCTGCTGGCCGAGCATGGCCAGCAGCCAGCCGTACACGCCGGAGCCGGCCTCCTCGGGGGACAGGTCGGTGTGCAGGGCGCATCCGGCGAGCAGCGCCGGGCCCCCCTCGCCGTCGAACAGCTCGTCGCCGAGTTTGCGCACCGGCACCACGAGTCGGCGGGCCAGCCGCAGCGCTCCCGCGACCCGCAGCCGGCGCAGCAGACCCAGTCCGCCGCGTACCGGCGGGAACGGCGTGGTGATCGCGGTCAACATCGGCTCGGCCACCTCGAGCCAGTCCGTGTACGCGTTCAGCCAGCGCTTCCCGTCCCCGGGGGCGAACTGTTCCAACGAGGCGGCCGTGGCGTCCGGGTCCCGGTTGATCACCGCGGCCCGCCCGTCGGGCAGCAGGTGCGCCAGCACGTCCGGGGCGTGCCGCCAGGACAACCCGTGGCGGCCCAGGTCGAGGCCGTTGAGCACGGGCGAGGCGTACCCGAGGGGGTAGAACGAGCTGTAGAGGTCGCTCAGATAGCCCGGCGCGGTCACCTCGGCCGACTGGACGGCGCCGCCGGGTACGGCGGTCGCTTCCAGCACGACCACGTCCCACCCGGCGTCGGCCAGCAGGTTCGCCGCGACCAGGCCGTTGTGCCCGGCGCCGATGACGACGGCGTCCGCGCCCTGCGCGCCGGTGGTAGTCATCCGACCCGCCTACCCGGGGCGCAACCGGGCGAAACGCGTTTGTCTCGCCGGGACCCGGGCATCCAGCGCCGCATGTACACGGTTGCGCAGCTGGTGGGCGGGGTGTGGGGCGCGGGCGGGTCCGGCGGCGAGCTGGTCGTGTGTGATCCGGCGGACGGCGAACCGGTCACCTCGGCGCCGGTCGCCACGGCCGACGAGGTCGGCAAGGCGGCCCAGGCGGCACGCGAGGCGGCCGACGAGTGGGCGGCGACCGCGCCGGCCGAGCGGGCGGCGACCCTGCACCGGGCCGCGGACGCGGTCGCGGCGCTCACCGACGAGCTGGCGGCGGCGGTCACCGCGGAGATGGGCAAGCCACTCGCGGACGCCCGCGGCGGCGTCGAGGCGGGCATCGGCACCCTGCGACAGTACGCGGAACTCGCGCCGCTGCGCGGCGGACGGACGTTGCACGGCGCGACCGACGCGGTGGACTTCATGACTCCACAGCCGCGCGGCGTGGTCGCCGCGATCACCCCCTGGAACGACCCGGTGGCGGTCTCGTGCGGGCTGCTCGGCGCGGCCCTGGTCACCGGCAACGTGGTGCTCTACAAGCCGAGCGAGCGGACGCCCGCGACGGGTTGGCTGCTGGCCCGGGCCCTGGACGGGGCGTTGCCGGCGGGCGTGCTGTCCCTGCTCACCGGCGGCCCGGAGGTCGGCGCGGCGCTGGCCGCGCAGGACGTGGACGTGATCGCGCACGTCGGGTCCACCGCCACCGGGCGCAAGATCGCCGCCGCCGCTGCCGGCACCGGCGCGAAGGTGCTGCTGGAGAACGGCGGCAGCGACCCGCTCATCGTCGATGCGGGTGTCGACCCCGAGTGGGCGGCGGAACAGGCCGCGCTCGGCGCGTTCGCCAACGCCGGGCAGATCTGCGTCGCGGTGGAGCGGATCTACGTACATCGCGACCTGGCCGACGACTTCGTGGCGGCGCTGGTGCGCCGGGCCGACGCGTTGCGGGTCGGGCCGGGGCGCGACCCGGGCACCGAGTTGGGCCCGCTCGTCGACCGGCGGCACCGCGACCACGTGCACGGACAGGTGACGGCGGCGGTGGCGGCCGGCGCGCGGGTACGCACCGGCGGGGAGCTGCCGGACGGACCGGGCGCGTACTACCCGGCCACCGTGGTCGCCGACTGCCGGCACGACATGGCGTTGGTACGCGAGGAGACGTTCGGGCCGGTCGCCCCGGTGGTGGTGGTCGATTCGTTCGACGAGGCGCTGACCTGTGCGGCGGACTCCCCGTACGGGCTGGCGGCCACGGTGCTGACCGCGTCGATGAGCCACGCGCAGCGGGCCTGGCGGGAGCTGCCGGTGGGCACCGTGAAGGTCAACGCGGTGTTCGGTGGGGCGCCGGGCGGAGCCGCGCATCCGCGCCGGTCCAGCGGGCAGGGCTTCGGCTACGGCCCGGAGCTGCTGGACGAGTTCACGGCCACGAAGGCGGTGCACATCGAGGCGCCCGGCGGCGGGCGGTGGTGAGCGGTCAAAGCGGCACGGGGCGGACGCAGGGGTGGCGCGTCCGCCCCGTGCCACGCTGCGCGTGGGTCAGTCGCCGCGAGCCTTGCGGGTCGCCCGGTCGTTGGCCTTCTCGATGGCCGTGACCAGCTCCGACTTGGTCATGCTGGACCGGCCCGGCACGTCCAGCTTGCGGGCCACCGACATCAGGTGGTCCTTGCTGGCGTTGGCGTCCACCCCACCGGCGGTAGGGGCACGCCGCTCGGGGCCTCCACCGGCGGCCTGGCGGTCGCTCGGGCCCTTACGACCCTTGGGCTCCCAGTGGTCGCCCACCTTCTCGAACTGGTGCTTCACCGCCGCGAAGGCGGTACGGTGCGACCGCTCGCCCTCGCCGTAGGTCTCCACCGCCGAGTCGTGGGTCTTCTCCCAGGTGCGCTGCGCCTTGTCCGAGGAGCGTCGCAGCGTGCTGGGCATGTCCTCGCGCGCGGGCATCTCGTCCTCCTGATGCATCGACAGAGTCACTGTGTCCGTTCCCCGCGAGCGCGGCGGCAAACCCTAGCGGCGTCGGCGGGCCGCCGAGCGGGTTTGTCGATTTCCCGCCCTGGGTACCGGCCGGTCCAGGCCAGACCGGACGACCGGTCATCCGGTGGCCGGGGCACAGGGAGCGGGCATGACGACCACGGATCCCGGCACGACACTCACCGGTTCGGGGATTCCCCGGCGGATCCGGCAACTGAGCTGGCGGACGTGGCGCGGGGTGCTGGTCCGCAGCGTGCAGAACTTCGTGAACGACAACTGCTCGGACTGGGCCGCCGCGCTCACCTACTACGGGGTGCTGGCGCTCTTTCCGTCCGCCATCGTGGTGGTGGCCCTGGTCGGCCTGGTCTCCTCGGGCGAGCGGACCCTCGACACGGTTGTCGACCTGGCCAAGCAGGTGGGTGCCGGTTCGGTGGTGGCCGACGACGACGGCGGCGTGGTCGGGGTGATCCGCTCGGTGGTCGTCCAGCAGAGCAACGCCAAGGTGCTGCTGAGCTTCGGTCTGCTCGGCGCGCTGTGGTCCGCGTCGGGCTTCATCGGTGCGTTCACCCGCGCCTCCAACGCCATCTACGGGGTGACCGAGGGCAGGCCGGTCTGGCGGCTGCGGCCGTTGCAGATCGGCCTGGCCGCCGTGACGCTGGTGCTGCTCGCGGTGGTCGCCCTCGCTCTGATCGTCAGCGGCCCGGTCACCGACGCGGTCGGCGACCTGATCAACGCCGGTGGTCTGGCGCGAACGGTGTGGAGCGTCGCGAAGTGGCCGGTGCTCGCCCTGGTGATGATGGTGCTGCTGTCCCTGCTGTTCTGGATCGCCCCGAACGTGCGCCAACCCCGTTTCCGCTGGCTCACCCCCGGCGGCGCGGTGGCCCTGCTCTCCTGGGCGGTGGTGTCCTTCGGTTTCGGCTTCTACGTCGCGAACTTCGCCACCTATCAGACGACCTACGGCAGCCTGGGCGCGGCCATCGCGTTCCTGGTCTGGCTCTACCTGTCCAACTGCGCCCTGATGCTCGGCGTGCAGATCAACGCCGAGGTGCAGCGCGGCCGGCAGTTGCAGGCGGGCGAGCGGGACGCGGACGATCCGGTGCTGCCGCCACGCAGGCCGGCCGAGGACTGAAAGGGACCGGATGTCCGGCCCGAGGGCCGGTTCGTGACCGGGTGCCGGTTTACCGGGCGGGGTGCCGGGTAGCGCAGAAGGCATGGAGCGTGGCAACAGCAAGCACGGACCGAGGATCGACGAGCAGATGAGCCAGGAGGTCAGCGGCCTCGTGCAGGGGCCGGGCACCGGCGGCTCACGGGTCGACGAGTCCCGGGTGCCCGAGCCGGCCGGTGAGGACCAGCCGGAGACCACCACGGCCCCGGCGGGCGACCTGCGCACCGGCACCCCGCAGGGGATGAGTTCCACGGACGTGGAGCAGCGCAGCCGGCTCGGCCGGTTCATCTCGATGAGCGCGCTGCCCGGCGACCGGTTGGTGCTCATCGCCAGCGCGCGGGAGAACGAGGCGCCCGACGACATCGTGGCGGCGCTGGAACGGCTGCCCGAGGGCACCGAGTACCAGACGGTCTCCGAGGTGTGGGCCGCGCTCGGCCACAAGAACGAGACAACCCGCTGGTAGTGATCGCCCCCCGATCCGACAGACAGCGGCCGAAGGAGGATTGACCGATGAGTGGCGTTACCGAACACGTCGAGGTTTCCGTACCCGTGCGGACCGCGTACGACCAGTGGACGCAGTTCGAGGAGTTCCCCCAGTTCATGGAGGGCGTGCAGGAGGTCCGGCAGCTCTCCGAGACGATGACCCACTGGACGGTGGACATCGCCGGTGTCAAGCGCGAGTTCGACGCCGAGATCACCGAGCAGCTTCCCGACGAGCGGGTCGCGTGGCGTTCGACCGGCGGCACCCAGCAGGCGGGTGTGGTGACCTTCCACCGCCTGGACGAGAGCAAGACCCGGGTCACCCTCCAGCTCGAGTTCGAGCCGCACGGTGTGGTCGAGCAGGCTGGCGACAAGCTCGGCATCGTCGACCGGCGCGCCAAGGGCGACCTGGAGCGGTTCAAGACGTTCATCGAGCGGCGCGGTCAGGAGACCGGCGCCTGGCGTGGCTCGGTGGACCGCCCGCAGCCGTGATCGGGCGTACGCGATCAACGATGGCCGCCGGTTTCCCGGCGGCCATCGTCGTGTTCCGGGCCGCGGCGCACCTGTTTGCGATCATCGCGCCCGGGTACCGCTGATGGCATGACGGACGACAGGGTGTGGCGGGACGAGGAGCGGCTGCCGCTGGAGGAGTTGGAGCGCGCCGTGGCGGGTTCCAGCATCGACGGGCAGGCTGACGACGTGACCGGCAACGACGCCGGCGAGGAGGCCGCCTTCGGGCACGGGCCGGCTGCGGCCGACCGGGGCGGCGAGGCGCCGGGGCGGGAGCCGACCGACCCGGAGCGCGCCTACCGTCCCTCCACGACCGGCCGTACCGGACCGGACAACGGATAGTCCACGCCGGGCGGCCCGGTCCGCCCGGCGTCCCCGGACGACCGGCGGGCGCCCAGCTCGTAGAGCACGATCAGCGCCAGCGCGAGCACCACCAGGGACGGGCCGAGCGCCTGTACCGACACGTTGCTGATCAGCACGCCGAGGCCCGCCGGAACGAGCGCCGCGCCCAGACCGGCGGCACCGATCTGCAACCCGATGGCGCGGTCCGCGTGCGCCGCGCCGACCCGCTCGGCGGTGGTGAGGGTGAGCAGCGGGAACACCGGCGCGGCGGCGAAACCGAGCACGACCAGGCCGAGCACGGCCAACACGGCCGAGCCGGGGACGGCGATCAGCGCCGCGCCGACGGCCATGCCCGCCAGGCTCACCCGCAACACCAGCCGGGGCCCGAGCCGTTCGGCCACCACCCCCTGCACCACCCGGCCGACGAAGAGACTCCCCCAGTACGCGGAGACGCAGCCGCCCGCCACCGCGCCGGTCAGGCCGCGCCCCTGGGTGAGCAGCAGGAACGCCCACAGCCCGGCGGACACCTCGATGGCGACGTACAGCGCGAAGGCCAGTGTCCCCGACCAGACGACCGGCAGCCGCAGGGTGGCCAGGACCGGCACCCGGACCGGCGCGGCGGTGTCGGACGTTTCCGCGTCCGCCCCGGGAGCGGGATCGCGGCGTCGCCACGCGCGTACGGTCAGCGCGAACGCCGTGGCGAGGGCGAGCTGGGCGGCGGCCACGATGCCGTACCCCCACCGCCAGGCCAGTCCGGCGCTCAGCGCCGCTGTCATGATCAGTGGACCGATCGCCACGCCCAGGCCGAAGAAGGCGTGCAGCCAGTTCATGTGGCGCGGACCGAACGCGCCGGCGGCGTACGCGTTGAGCCCGGAGTCGACAGCGCCGGAGCCCAGCCCGAGCAGCAGCGCGCAGCCCACGATCACCGCCAGCCCGGGGCTCAGGGCGTATCCGGTCAGCGCCAGGCTGGCGAGCAGGGTGCTTCCGGCGAGCAGCGCGCCCACGCCGATGCGGGCCAGCGTGAACCCGGCCAGCACGCTGGAGGTGAGGTAGCCGACGGTGCCCGCGGTGAGCAGCAACCCGACGGCCTCGGTCGGGATGCCGAAGTCCGCCCGGATCGACGGCCAGCCGACGCCGAGCAGGCCGTCCGGCAGGCCGAGGCTGACGAACGCGAGGTAGGCCAGCAGGAGCAGCGCGGCGCGGGGTGGCGGGGGCGAGGTGGACATGGGACAGCATCCTGCCGCAGCGCACCGTACCGTCGTCGGAAGGCGCCCGCCCGCTGCGACAAGAAGTGGTGTCCGGACGGTCGAGAAAGCGGACAGCTCAGTCAGAATCGGCCGATCGGGGGACGGCAAACGCGCGTGTTCGCGTAAGAATTTCGGGATGCATCAAGGCTCCGGAATCCTCTCCACGCGTCAGCGCCGCATCGCCTGGCTCGGCTTCCTGCTCGCCGCGCTCCAGGCGCCGGTGTCGGCCCGGCTCGTCTCCGACGACTCGTGGCTGTTCAGCGTCTGCGTCGCGCTGATGGTGGCCACCGTGATCATCGCCGACGACGCCGCCCGTCGTCGGCCCGCCAACGCCCCCAGCGAGTAGAGCGGCCAACCGCACTTCCGGCCAGGGGCGCTCTGCTGGTGCCGCTGGCTGCCCGTTCCTGGTCACCGGCCGGAGCCGCCCTGTGGCAGTTCCGGCCGGCGACGAATCAGACGGGCTCGATCGCAAGGCCGCTGATCTGGTCGTCCTTGATGTCGAACACGAGGGCGAAGGACAGGGGCCCGCCAGGGAAATCACCGTCCCCGGAGGCCACCAGCCGGTCGTGGGCGAACGAGGTCGGCGTGAGCACGACCCTGGGGTCGATCAGGTGCCCCTGGATCCACTCGCGGATCTCGGCCTCGCCGGTCCAGGTCTGCCCGTCATCGCGCACGGTGGCCCCGTCGCCGAAGACCGCGGCCAGATCGTTCGCATCGTGCGCGTTGGTCGCCGTGATGAAGTGATCGACGGCCTTGGGCAGAGTGATGTCGTTCATTTCTTCTCTCCAGTCTTCTCGGGTGCCAGGACGCGGGCGCGTCCTGGTGTGTGACAGGCTCAGAAGTCCGCTCCACGGGAGAGCTTCTCGTTCGCGCGCAGCTCCGCGAGCGCGTTCTCGTGCATCGCGACAACGGCGTCGTAGCCGGAGTTGCCGAGCACGATCCGCTTCGGCGGGACGGGTGCGTTCAAGGCGCTGATCACGGCCTGCACTCCACGAACGGGGTCTCCCGCCTGCTTTCCGTTGTGGTCCACGAACGCCGCCCGGACGCCCTCGACCATCGGCAGGTAGGCGTCGACGGTCTCGTTGACGTCCTCGTTCTGGAAGTAGGCGAAGGCCTTGGTGCGGAACGCTCCCGGCTCCACGACGAGCACGCGCACGCCGAACGGCTCGACTTCCTGGCGCAGTGTCTCCGACAGTCCTTCGATCGCGAACTTCGCCGCCGCGTAGTAGCCGAACCCCAGCGCGCCGACGAGGCCTGCCACCGACGACATGTTCACGATCCAACCGTCGCCGCGTGCCCGCATACCGGGCAGGACGGCGCGTACCACCTCGACCACGGCGAACAGGTTGAGGTCGAACGTGCGGCGGATCGTCTCGTCGGGGGCACCCTCGATCGAGCCGTACCAGCCACGGCCCGCGCTGTTGACGAGCACGTCGATCCCGCCGAACCGCTCCTCGGCCGCCCTGACCGCCGCACGCACCTGGTCGGCATCGGTGACGTCGAGCTGCAGGACCAGCACCCGGTCGCCGTAGGACTCAGCCCACTCCCGCAGCTCAGCAGGCCGACGCGCGGTCACCACCACCTGATCGCCCTGCTCCAGGGCAGCCTCGGCATAGACGAGGCCGAACCCGCCGGGCGTCCCACCCGTGATGAACCAAGTCCCCATGGACTTCTCCTTTCGCTATAGCGAGCAATGTAGCGCTACATGAGCTAATGTAGCAACTATGCAGAACGCACGAGATCGACTCCTGCTCGCCGCGGCGGAACTGCTGGAGAGCGGCGGCACGGTGTCCACCAGGGCGGTGTGCGACCGCGCCGGCGTGCAGGCCCCGACGCTGTACCACCACTTCGGCAGCAAGCAGGGCCTGATCGACGCCGTGGCGAGCCACGGCTTCACCCAGTACACGGCGATCGAGAACTCTGGCGACCCGCTGAACGACCTGCGCGAGGGCTGGGACAGACACGTACAGTTCGGGCTGGAGCACCCGTCGTTCTACGGGCTGCTCTACGGCCGCGCAGAGCCGGGAAGGCCCTGCGCCGTCACCGCTCCCGCGCACGCCGCGTTGCGCGACCGGTTGACCGCCGCCCGGGGCCGACTCAAGGTGCCGGCGGCCGATGCCGCCGAACAGGTGTTGGCCGCCAACGTCGGCATCACGCTCACCTTGATCAGCCAGCCAGAGCCGGATCTCGAGCTGTCCGGACGTGTCCGCGAGACCGCGCTGGCCGGAGTCCTGCGCATGGCCCCCACCGACGCCCCCGCGACTCGTGCGAGCGCCGCGCTGACGCTACGTGCGCTGGTCGGCGACGACCCGGGCGACCTCACCCCCGGCGAACACGCGCTGCTCGGCGAGCTCCTGGACCGCCTGGCCCGTTAGGCCGTGTCTTCGAAGGATCTTGGTGGAGAATGATGTAGGGCGGCCTTCGATGGCCTGGGACGAACTCTGGCGTTCCGACCGCCACGCCATGCGACCGACGGTGACAACACCCCGGTGAGTGTGATGCCGGTGAGTCATCTAGATGACTCACCGGCATCACGCTCACCAGCACGACCGCCGCCGCTCAGCGCCCCGGCCCCGACCGTCCACCCCGACCGCCGGCGGCTCGACGCGGGCCAACCACGGCTCCAACGCCCCCACCGTGCCGGCGAACGTCGTCGCCGGGACGGCGACGAACAGCCTCGCGACCACCTCGGTCTCGCCCGGCTCGATCTTCAGCGTGCGGTCGGGGGTAAGGCTGGTGCCGTGGGTCGCGCCCTCCCAGCCCAGGTCCTGGCTGGCCCGGTCGATCACCAGCCGAAGCGGCGCAACAGTCCGGCGGCCAGGGCCACGAACGCTCCTTGTGAATGACGGGGACCGGCCCATCAGGCCCCATCATTCGCGTCCGCCAGTCCAGTGTCAGTCCGGGCGGGCCTCGTGCCCCGGCTGGCCCCGGGTGCGGCGGCGCTCCTTCATCTCCGCCTCGTAGAGGTGTCGCCGCCCGCCCACCAGTTCGTCGCGGGCCTGCTGGTCCAGCTCCCGGAACAGCGCGTGGTAGCCGTCGTCGAAGTCCTCGACGATCTGGAAGGTCCACCGGCCGGCGATCACGTTGCGGCCCAGCAGCTCGGTGTCGATCCGCTCGGCGATCCGGTGGTGCCCGGCCGCGCGGAACGTCTCGATCGCGTCGTCGAGCATCAGGTCGGCGTGCCCGATGAGCTGGTGCAGCGAGTAGAGGTGTCCGCGGGCCCGTTCGACGCACTCCAACGCCTCGCTGAGCTTGCCCAGCGCGGCGACCGTCTCGTCGCTCACCCCGGCCGGCCGCCGGTGCTGCTCGTCCGGCCCATCCGCCCGCTGCCCCATCGCCGCTCCCACACTCTGCGCCGTCCTGCGTCGTCCAGTGCCTGGTGCCCCGTCTGTGCCGGATCAACCCTCGCGGCCAGCGTCGCTCGTCCGGTGGCACAACCCACAAGCACCGAGCGGCCGAGGTCGGTCGATCACCGGTCGGTTAGCCTCGGTCACCATGCGTGTGCCGTTCAACCGGGTCGCCTCCCCGACCGCCGTCGAGTCGGCGCGGTCCACCCTGGCCGCCCTCACCGTCACCGTGGGCACCGCCGGCCTCGCGGCCGCCGCCGCGCGTCCCGGGCTGCTGGCGCTGGTCGACCAGCACGCCGCCGCCGTCCGCGACAGCCTGGACGGTGACCGCCGGCCGTTGACGGCCGCGGCGCTCGCCGGCTACGCCGAGGGGGTACGCGACGCCGCCCTGGAGCACGGGTGGGCCCCACCGCGCGGGTCGGTGGACTGGAGCGCGCCGGAGTGGCCGCTGGCCCGGCTGGTCGCCGTCTGCGCGCTGGCCCGCTCGCTCGACCGTTCCTGAGCACGCGGAGGGCGCCCACGCGAGCCGCGTGGACGCCCTCCCTCGCACGATCACGCCCCGTTACGGGCGGTACTGCTGGGTTTCGTCGGCCGCTCCGGACTGGTACGTACCACGTCCGCCGGCCACCGTCGACTGCTCGTCGACCCGGGGCATGGCCTGGGTCCGGTCGCCGCCACGGTCGGCCATCTGCCGCTCCATGTCGCCGCGCCCCGCCGAGGCGGCCCGCCGGTGCTCCTGCACCGCCTGGGCTTCCCGGGCGGCCCGGTCCAGCCAGCCGTCCCAGCGGTTCTGCATCGGCTTGACCAGGCCACCGCCGACGCCGACGATCAGGATGCCGGCGACCGTTGCGAGGACCGCGATCAACACCGGAGTGGTGACCGTGGTGGCGATACCCACCTGGTTCAGGGCGGCGATCACGCCGAGCGCGATGATGAAGATCGCCGTCAGGTCCGCCAGGACCTTGCCGTACGAGAGTCCGCCCAGCGCCCCGGTGACCAGATCCCGGACGGCGTTGGCGATGGCGGCCGCGACCACCACGATGACGATCGCGATGAACGCGCGCGGCAGCCAGGCCACCACACCGCGGATCAGGTCACTGATCGCGTTGGGCCCCCAGACTCCGAAGGCGAACTGCAGGGTGAACAGCAGGACGGCGTAGTACGCCAACCTGGCCAGGATGTCGCTGGCGTCGTACTTCGTTCTCTCAAGTGCCCGTTTGATGCCTCCGCGTTCTACCGCTTCGTCGAAGCGCACCCGTTCCAGCACCGCATCCACGATCTTGAGGACCGCTCTGGCGATAAGCCAGCCGACCACGAGGATGACGATGAAGGCCACTGCCTTCGGGATGAAGAGCAGCACCGACCTCCAGGTGTCGGCGATGGCGTCGCCGATGTCGGCCTGCCGCACCGCGAGGGTTTTCAGCATGATGTCCCTCCTGTCGCGTGGACTGCGCCGGGCGCATACCCGGCCACCGGTACGGCAGTCCGGGCGGCTCACTGCCATTTTTCCGACAAGTCGACAAACAGGGGCCTTGACCTGCCCGAACAGCAACCGCGCCGGGGGTGTCGGCGACCCGCGCGCATGATCGGATGCGGCTGAGCGACGGCCGGCTAGGCTGCGAACATGCCAGGAACGGTCGGGCGAGTCCCCACGCCATCAATTCCGGCCCCCGGCGCATCCACCGGCCCCGGCGCGGCAGCCGTGCTCGCCCACGACTGGTCCGCCACCGCGCTCGGCCCACCTGAGGGGTGGGACGCGGCGGTCCGGGCCGTGGTGGGGCTGATCCTCGCCTCGCCGATGCCGATGGCGCTGGCGTACGGCGACGACCTGGTCCTGCTCTACAACGACGGCTACGCCGAGTTGCTGGGGAGCAAGCATCCGACCGCCCTCGGTCGACCCGCCGCCGAGGTCCACGCCGAGGTCTGGGACCTGCCCGGCTTCGGTGACGCGATCGAGCGCGCCTACCGCCAGGGTGTGCCGTTCCTGGAGAAGGAGTCCACGCTCCCCCTGATCGGGGAGAACGGCGGCGCCGAACAGGTGGTCTTCACCCGCAGTCACTCGGCCGTACGCGACAGCGACGGGCAGATCGTCGGAATCCTGACGGTGGCCGCCGAAACCACTCACGTCACCGAGCAGTTGCAGAGTCTCAGCGAGGTGGCCGCCGCGCTCGCCGGCACCCTCACCCTCGACGACGTGGCCCGGGTCGCGCTGCGCCACACCATCGGAATGTTCGACGCCGACCGGGTGGCGTTCGTGGTCGACGAGGGTGGCGGCGGCTGGCGGATGGTGCGTCGGGTGCGCGGCGAGTTGATGGACGAGGCAGACGAGCGGCTGCCTCCGCTGTGGCGGCGGGCGCCGGCCGACTGGGAAGGTCCCGTCGCGCTGGCCGCCCGGTCGGGCGAGGCCCGGTTCATCCGCGACGGCCAGCCGCTGCGCGAGACCGCCGTGGACCGGCATGACGAGAAGATCCGCTCGATGGCCACGCTCCCGCTGGGCACGTCGGTGGTTCAGGGCGGGCTGACGGTCGGCTACCAGGGCGCACACTCCTGGTCGGCCGCCGAGCGCGCGCTGCTCGCCGCGGCGGCGGAGCTGATCGGCCAGGCCGCCGAGCGGGCGCGGCGGTTCGAGACCCAGCACGGCACCGCCCAGTTGCTGCAACGCAGCATGCTGCCCGAGCACCTGCCCGACCTGCCCCGGCTGCGGATCGCGGCCCGCTACGACCCCGGGGTCGACGGCAACGCTGCCGGCGGCGACTTCTACGACGCGTTCCTGCTGCCCACCGGCGCGCTCGGCGTGGTGTTGGGCGACGTCGCCGGGCACGACGTCCAGGCGGCGGCACGGATGGGGCAGGTGCGGGCGGCCCTGCGCGCGCTGGCCCTGGCCGATCCGGCGCCGGACGCGGTGCTGACCGGTCTGGACCGGTTGGTGACCAGCCTCGGCGCGGAGGCCGGCAGCCACGAACTGTTCGTCACCGTGGCGTTCGGGGTCATCGACGCCGAGCGGCGGGAACTGACCCTGGCCAGCGCCGGTCATCCCGCTCCCCTGATCCGCCGGTGCGCGCCCGACGGCCGCACGCACGCCGAGTACGTGCAGGTGCCGGCCGCTCCCCCGCTGGGACTGGGCGGACGACCGACCACCGTCACCGTCGCGTTCCCGCCCGGCGACACCCTGCTGCTGTTCAGCGACGGCGTGGTGGAGCGGCGCAGGCAGAGCCTGAGCGCCGGGATGGACGCCCTCGGCGACGCGGTGGCCAAGGCCGGTACCAGCGACCCTCGTGCCCTCTGCGCGGTGGCGACCGCGGCGGTGGCCGGCGGTACCGAGGACGACGTGGCGGTGCTGGCGGTCGAGCACGCCCTCAAGCCGAGCCGGTCGACGGCGATGGAGATGCCGGCGGAGCCGACCGCGCCGAGCCGGGTCCGGCACTGGATGACCGGTCAGCTCACCGAGTGGCAGGTGCCCGAGTCGGTGATCGGGGCGGCGGTATTGTGCACCAGCGAGCTGACGACCAACGCGTTGCTGCACGCCGGCACGGCCGCCCGGGTGGAGATCGACCTGAGCCCCGAGCGGCTGCTGGTCTCGGTCGCCGATTCCGGCACCCGGGGCACCGTGACCCGGGCCCGTACCGACACGTTGAGCAGTCGCGGGCGTGGACTGGGCCTGATCGAGGAGCTGAGTGACGCTTGGGGCACCGATCCGTCGGTGCGCGGTTCGACGGTCTGGTTCGAGATCCTCGTCCCACCGGCCGAACCACACTGAGTCGTACCCACCGACCCGTGCGGGGCGAGTCAGCCGATCGCCGAAGGGGTAGGAGTGCGGCCATGGCCAACGAACAACCCCAAGGGGTGCTCTTCGACGTCGACGGAACGCTCGTCGACACCACGTACCTGCACACGGTGAGCTGGTGGGAGGCGCTGCGCCAAGCCGACCGGCCGGTACCGATGGCGACCGTGCACCGCTCGATCGGCATGGGCTCGGACAAGCTGCTGGATCACCTGCTCGGCCCGGAGCGGGACCGCGACGAGGATCCGAAGCTGCGCGAGGCGCACGACACCCTCTACACCGAGTACTGGGAACGGCTGACGCCGCTGCCCCGGGCGGCGGACCTGCTGCGCGCCTGCGCCGAGCGCGGGTTGCGGGTGGTGCTCGCCACCTCCGCCGCCGAGCACGAGGTGGGCGCGCTGCGCCGGGCACTGAACGCGGACGACGTGGTGGACACCGTCACGTCGTCGGCCGACGCCAAGGAGAGCAAGCCCGCGCCGGACATTCTCGAAGCGGCGCTCGATCAGTCGGGGCTGGCCGCCGAGCGGGTCGTCTTCGTCGGCGACTCGGTGTGGGACGTCGCGGCGGCCGGCAAGCTCGACATCCCGTGCGTCGGGTTGACCTGCGGCGGCACGAGCCGCGGCGAACTCGCCGGCGCCGGCGCGGTGGCGGTGTACGACGACCCGGCCGCGCTGCTGGCCGAGCTGGCGGACTCCCCCCTCACCCGCCCGAGGTGAGCCCCACTCCGGTTCGTCCGGGTCGACACGCATAGCCACCAGTCTCGCGGGGCATGGTCTGTGGCCACCTGCCCGCACCGTGCGGGTGCGGCGAGAGGGTGGTGTCCGTGGAGCCGGTAGATGTGGCGTTCGCGTTGGTGGGCGTGGGCGCCCTGCTCGCGGGCATTCTGCCCCGGGTGTTGGAGCGCCGACCGCTGTCCATGCCGATCGCGTTCCTCGCCCTCGGCATGCTGGTCTTCCTCCTTCCGATCGAACTGCCCACGCCGGACCCGCTGGCCCATCCCGAGCTGGCCACCCACCTCACCGAGATCGGCGTGATCGTCGCCCTGATGGGCGCCGGGTTGAAGATCGACCGACCGTTGAGCTGGGCCCGGTGGTCCTCCACCTGGCGACTGCTGGCCATCGCGATGCCGGTGTGCATCGCGGCGGTGGCGCTGCTCGGCTGGTGGTGGGCCGGTCTGGTGCCGGCGGCGGCGCTGCTGCTGGCCGCCGCGCTGGCCCCGACCGACCCGGTGCTCGCCGCCGACGTGCAGGTCGGCGAGCCGACCGATGTGGAGGACTCCGAGGACGAGGTCCGCTTCGCCCTGACCTCGGAGGCCGGCCTCAACGACGGGCTGGCGTTCCCCTTCGTCTACGCGGCCATCGCCATCGCCTCGACCAGCCTCGCCCCGCGCGCGTGGATGGCCGAGTGGTTCACCGTCGACGTGCTCTGGAAGGTCGGCGTCGGGGTGGGCGGCGGCCTGCTCATCGGCTGGCTGCTCGGCAAGCTGTTCTTCCGGGCGCCCAGCGAGTTGCGGCTGGCCCGGCACGCCGAGGGGTTCCTGGCGCTGGCCGCCACGTTCCTCGCGTACGGGCTGGTGGAGGTGGCCGGCGGGTACGGCTTCCTGGCGGTGTTCGTGGCCGCGCGGGCCATCCGGGCCGCCGAGCGGACCCACGAGTTCCACTCGGTGCTGCACGACTTCGCCGAGCAGGTCGAGCGGCTGCTCACCCTGGTGCTGTTGCTGCTGCTCGGCGGCGCGATCGTGGGCGGCCTGCTCGCGCCGCTGACCTGGCCGGCGGCGGCCGTCGGGCTGGCGCTGGTCTTCCTGATCCGGCCGGTCGTCGGCTGGTTGTCGCTGCGCGGCGCGCCCGGTCGTCCGGCGGAGCACTGGGTGATCTCGCTGTTCGGCATCCGTGGGGTGGGCTCGTTCTACTACCTGGCGTACGCCACCACGAAGGCGGACTTCCCGCAGGCAGAGCTGCTGTGGGCCACCGTCGGACTGGTGGTGCTCGTGTCCGTGGTGGTGCACGGCGTCGCCGCGACCCCGGTGATGCAGCTGCTGGACCGCGAGGGCGAGCGCACCGAGGACCCGTCCGAGTCCGAGGCCCAGCCGGTGGCCGTCGCCGGGCACTCCTGAGCGCGCCGGGACTCCTCAGCCGAGGCGGGAGACGAGCGCGTGACCGAGGTCCCGGCCGGAGCGCCAGGCGCTCTGCACACGGGGTGCGCCGAACGCGTCGCCGGCCAGGCCGATCCCGTCGGCGTCGAGGTGGTGGGTGACGTCGGTGGGTTCGCCGGTCGGCTTGGCGTACGTCCAGCGGTGCACGTGCACGTCGGCGGCCTCGTCGGGCAGACCGAGCAGGTCCCGGACGGCCTGCTCGATCGCCGGCCCGGCGGCGCTGGGCTGGGCCAGGTGCCCGGCGGCGAACTCCGGCACGGTGTGCGCGACCAGCACCGGCGCGTCGTCGCCCCGCCGGTCGCCGTCGTCGCAGACGAGACTGAGCACCGGATGGTCGTTGACGAACGCGCCACGGAAGGTCGGCCAGCGCCGGGAACCGAAGCGCAGCACCGCGGCGAGGGTCGGCGACCAGGTCTGCGCCTGCACGACGCGGGTGGCGTCGGCCAGGGCCGGATCGAGCAGCAGGGCCGCCTGTGGTCCCGGCATCGCCAGGGCGACCGCGTCGTACGCCTCGCCGTCGACCGTCGGCCCGGGTTCCACGGCGAGCACCAACCGGTCGACGGTCACCGGCATCGGACGGGCCAGGTGTTCGACGAGCGACCGCAGCCCGCGTGGGGCGGCGTAGCGCAGCGGGCCGGGCACCTCGTGCCGGCCGTTCGTGTCGTACGCCCAGAAGGTGTCGGTCCACTCGCGGACCAGGCCGGCGGCACGCCACTCGTCGACCACGGCGGCGAAGTCCGGGTCGCTGGCCGTGAAGTACGCGGCGCCGATGTCGGCGGGGCGACCGTCGAAGCGTTTGCTGGCCATCCGGCCGCCACTGACGTGCCCCCGCTCGCGCACCCGCACCGGCAGCCCGGCGCGGGTCAGCTCCACGGCGCACGCCACCCCGGCGATGCCCGCCCCGACCACCAGCACGCCCGCCGAGTCAACGCTCATCCGATGATCGTAGGCGTCGTCCGGGGGCATGAACCGGCGGTAATCGGGGTACTGGCACACCTGTTCGAAGAAAGGATGATGAGGATGACGGACCGTAGCAACGATCAGGCCGACCCGCGCGGCGCGATCAAGGACCCGGACGAGTGGGTCACCGGCGACGAGCCGCCCACGGCGGCCCAGGAGTCGTACCTGGCCACGCTGGCCCGGGAGGCGGACGCGACGCTCCCGGACGACCTGACCAAGGCCGAGGCCTCCAAGCGGATCGACGAGCTCCAGGCCGAGACGGGCCGGGGCCAGTAGGCGCGCTGGTCAGCGACGCGGCAGGATATGCAGGCGTACGGACGTAAGGCTCCCCCGGGTCGTCTCGGCCTCGATGTAGGTGGCGTGTGGCTGAGAGCGGCGGTCGGTGGGCGACCCGGGGTTGAGCAGGCGCAGCCCGTTGGGGGCCACGGTGTCCCAGGGGATGTGCGAGTGCCCGAAGACCAGCAGGTCGACGTCGGGGAAACGGGCCGCGCACCGCTGTTCGCGGCCGGTGCGCGGACCCGTCTCGTGCACCACGGCCACCCGTAGCCCGTCGAGGTCCACGCGGGCCACCTCGGGCAGCCGGGCGCGCAGCGCCGGCCCGTCGTTGTTGCCGTACACCGCGACGAGCCGTCGCGCGCGGGCGGTCATCGCGTCGAGCAGCGACTCGTCGACCCAGTCGCCGGCGTGCAGCACGACGTCCGCCGCCTCGACCGCCGTCCACAACTGCTCCGGGAGGTCCCGGGCCCGCTTGGGGAGATGCGTGTCCGCCGTGAGCACCAGCCTCATGCCGGCATCATCTCCCGGACGTGGGCCGCGTGCTCAGCGCGACGCCGGGGTGAAGAAGGAGGGCGGCATGCCCAGGCTGCGCAGCGCCGAGTCCTCTTCGACGTCGCTGAGCACACCAGCGGCGTTGATCAGACCGATGTGCGAGAACGCCTGGGGAAAGTTGCCCAACTGCTCCCCGGTCAGCGGGTCGATCTGCTCGGCGAACAGTCCCAGATCGTTGAGTCGCGCCAGTAGCGTCTCGAACAACTCGCGCGCCCGGTCCCGTTCGCCGGCCAGCGCCAGGCAGCAGACCAGCCAGAACGAGCAGATGAGGAACCCCGCCGGGTCGCCGTCCCAGCGTCGCAGCAGGCCGTCGTGGGACAGCTTGTCCTCCACGGCACGGATCGTCGAGCGCATCCGCTCGTCGTCGGCCGGCAGGAACCCCACCAGGGGCATCACCAGCACCGACGCGTCCAGGTCGTCGGATTCATAACTTCCGGTGTACGCCCCGACCCGCTCGCTCCATCCTCGTTCCAGCACCTCGGCACGGACCTTGTCGCGGGCGGCCGCCCAGCGGGCCACGTCCTGCGGCTCCCCGAGTCGGGCGCCGAAGCGGACCGCCCGGTCCAGCGCCGACCAGCAGTGCACCTTCGAGGACACGTGGTGGTGTTCGACCCCGCGCTCCTCCCACATCCCCGCGTCCGGCAGCGGCCAGTCCCGGGCCGCCTTGTCGGCGAGGGACCGCAGCAGGTGGTAGACGTCCGGCTCCAACGGTTCCAGCCGGTCACGCATGAGCCAGGCCGCGTCCATCGCCTCGCCGAAGACGTCGGTCTGGCGCTGCCGCCACGCGTCGTTACCGATCATCACGGGCGGGCTGTCGCGGTAGCCGGCGAGCTGGTCGAGGCGGTGTTCGGTGAGGTCCCGCTCCCCCAGCACCCCGTACATGATGGGCACCGGCTCCTCGTCGATCCGGCCCATCGCCCGGCCGAGCCAGGTGAACTGCCGCTGCACCTCGTCGAAGCAGGCCGTCCGCCAGAGCGCCCGCAGGGTCAGGCTGAAATCACGCACCCAGACGTACCGGTAGTCGTAGTTCCGGTCCCCGCCGAGCTCCTCCGGCAGCGACGTCGTCACGGCGGCGACCACCGCGCCGCTGGGTCGGTACGTCATGCCCTGCACGATCAGCGCGCTGCGTCGCACATGCTCGGCGTAGATCCCCTGGTACTCGTGCTTGCGGACCCAGGAGCGCCACCCCTCGGCCGTGTCGGCGATGGTCCGGTCGGCGTCGGGCACCTGCGGCCGGGGCGAGTCGTAGGTCGGGGCGTACCCGAGGGTGAAGTTGTTCGTCGTGCCGGCGCGGACGGTGAACGCGGCGGCGGCCTCGCCGTCGCCGCAGGTCAGCCGCACGCTGCCGACCAGGGTGAGCCGGCTCGCCCCGCCGACCGCATCCAGGGCGCCGTCCTGCTCGACGAGGAACGGCGTGGTGCGGCCGTACTCGAACCGGGGCCGGTAGTGCACCCGCATCGGCACCTCGCCGGAGAGGCCCCGCACGCTGCGGACCAGCACCTGTGGCGAGCGGTAACCGATGTCGTGCTCGCGCGCGCCGGGTTCCAGGGCGAGCGCGTCGGTCAACTCCACCTCGCCCGCAGCGGTGCGGAAGACGGTCCGCAGGACCAGGGTGTCGTCGAGGTAGCTGCGTTCGACGGTGAAGTCGTCGGTCTCCGGCCGGATCGACCAGTGCCCGGCGTCCTCGCCGATCAGCCGCGCGAACACCGACGGGGCGTCGAACCGACCCGGGCACCACCAGTTCACCGACCCCGCGTGGTCCACCAGAGCCGCGCTGCGGCCGTCCGCGAGGAAGCCGTGGTCGCTGATCTTTGCGGTCTGCACCCGGCTGCCTACCCGGGCCGTCCCCACGCATGCCTCCCGAGCCGCGGCACCCGCCCGCCGGCCCGGCGTTACCACTCGGCACTTGCGGGAAACCGGGCGGCTGACGAGGGAGGATGCTGATGACCTCAGCCCCGGAGCCGACCGCCGCCTGGCGGCCCGGCGCAACCAGTGGTGACGTGCTTCCGTCCGGCCCGGCAGGCCGCCCGTCGACACCCGGCGCGGACGGGCACGGGCCGGAAGGTGGCCCACCCACCGTGACGATCGGCTCGTATCCGGACTATCCGTCCGCGCAGAAGGTGGTCGACTACCTGGCGGACAACCGCTTCCCGGTGGAGCACACCGCCATCGTCGGCACGAACCTGACGCTTGTCGAGACGGTGCTGGGACGGATGACGACGGGCCGCGCGGCCCTGCTCGGCGCCGGCACCGGCGCCTGGTTCGGGCTCTTCATCGGCCTGCTGTTCGGCATCTTCACCGTCGGCAACTGGCTGGCGGTGATCCTGGTCGGACTGGTCATCGGCGCGATCTGGGGCGCCGTGTTCGGCGCGGTCGCGCACGCCATGACCGGCGGGCAGCGCGACTTCACCTCAGCCAGCTCGCTCCGCGCCGGCCAGTACGCGGTAACTGTCGACGCGCAGCTAGCCGACCAGGCGAGGCAGCTCCTGGGCCGCATGCAGATGCCCGGCTCACGCCCGGCAACGACCCGCTGACCCGCTGACCCGTCGACACCCCGCCGCCGATCTTGCACTTTCTGCGCTACCACATTGGCGCAGAGCGGGCATATCAGTGACCGAAAGTGCAAGATCGGCGCGCGCCGGGCGGGGGTCAGCTAGTAGTCGGTCTTGGCGACCTCGCGGCGACAGACGAGGGCGAGGCTCATGCCCTTCTCGACGTCGCCCGGGTCGTCGGGTGTTCCCCGGTAGCCGTAGCTCGCTCCGTCGGGTGACAGCTCGACGTCCACGCCCTTCGCCCTCAGGCACTTGACCACGGCGTACGTGAAGTCGCGGGCCTTCGGGTTGGCGGGGTCCTCCTCCCAGGGTGGGAGCGGGTTGAGGGGTTCGCACGCCTTGTTGGCGGCCTCCCGGGCGGCGTCGCCGAGCGGGGGCTTGCGCTTCTGCCGGATGGCGATGACGTCGAGCCCGTGCTGCTTGAGGCAGTCGTCGTAGGGCTTCATCTTCGCGGCCCGGTCCGCGTCGGTGTCGTCGAGGCGGAACCTCGGCGCCTCCACGGTCGGCGACGCGCTCCGCGACGGCGACGCGGCGGTCGCCGTCTGGAGGGTGGCGACGTCGGGCTGTTCTTCACCGGTCTTCGCGCCGCCGGGGTCGCATCCGGCGGTCGCCGCCACGATGACGGCCGCGAACACCAGGAACGCCATGCGCTGCCTCGCCATGCTGTGCCTCTTTCCCGTCGTGTGACCGATTCGGCCCCACCCTGGCGCAGGCATGTCAGGAAGCTGTCAGCTCGGTGTTCGTAACCGGTTCTCCCGCTCGCCGGTCAGTCGTGGTACGCCAACTCGCCGGCACGCAGCGGGACGTCGACCCGGTTTTCCGACGGCGCGAGGGGGCAGGCCCAGCGGTCGTCGTACGCGCAGCTCGGGTTGTAGAGGTAGTTAGCGTCGAGGCGGACGCGGTCGCCGGGCAGCAGCTCGACGCCCCGGCCGAAGGTGCCCTTCACCGTGTCGGTGAGGTAGCGGCCCCCGCCGTACGTCTGCTGTCCGCAGGTGCCGTCGCGCAGCGGCACGAACAGTCCGCCCCCGTACGCCTCGATCCACCACAGCGTGAGCGGCCCCCACGACGTCTCGGCCACCGCCACCCGCCGGTACGTTACGACGCCGTCCGGGCCTCCGGTGTCGATGCTCAGCTCACCGCTGGCCGGCCGTAGCGGCGCTTCGACCACGGCCTCCGGGTTGGGTGGGAAGTACCGCACGCCCCGGAAGGCGGGCCGTTCGTCGGGCGGGATGGGGCTCTGCGGGTGGGTGGCGAAGAGGTCGTCGCGGCCGGCGCGGAAGCCCGCCAGGTCGACGTCGGACAGGTAGAGCCGGGCCACCCGCTCCCGCCAGTCGGCCAGTTCGAGGTCGGTCAGCATGCGGGGGACTCCTTGTCGAGGGACAGCTCTCCGGACTTCAGGGGCCGGCCGCACGCCTGGCAACGGACCTCGGCGACGAACACCTCGCCACAGACGTCGTGGATGAAGTCGACCTGGGGCACGTCGGCATCGCTGTAGGTGTCGCCCCAGCGCTTGAGCACGAGGATGACCTGACCGAGGTCCCGGCCCTTCTGGGTGAGTTCGTACCCGGCGACCTTGCCGTCCTCGGCGGCACGGGCCTGCAGGATTCCGGTTTCGGCCAGTTTCCGCAGCCGGGCGGCGAGGACGTCCCGGGGTGCGCCGACCGCTCGCAGGATCTCGGTGTACCGCGACGCGCCGAAGGCGAGGGCGCGCACGATGTGCAGCGACCACCTGTCGTTGACCGCGTCGAGCGCCACCGCGAGAGTGTCCCGCTCTGGTTTGGAATTCAAACCGGGGGTGCTACGGTTCATCTGGTTGGACATTCAAACCACACTACCCGAGGAAGCACCCATGACGTCGCCATCCGAGTCACCCACCGAGCGGGAAACGCCCGTCACCACCCAGCGTGCCGCCTGGCTCTCTCTGGTGATCACCGGGCTGATCATCGGTACGGCGTTCATCGCCGTCTACGTCGGGCTGCAACGTGATCCCGCACCGAGCCGCCTGCCGATCGCGGTCGTCGGCGAGCAACTGGCCACCGCCGCCCACGGCGGGTTCGGCGACGCCGTCGCCGTAACCCAGGTCACCAGCGTCGACGACGGTGCCGCCCTGGTCCACGACGGGGACGCCGTCGCGGTTCTCAGCGCGGCCGCGCCCGACAGCCTGCGCCTCGACTACGCCGGCGCGAGCGGGTTCAGCGAGAGCGGTGCCGCCCGGCAACTCGTCGCCGGTCTCGGCAAGCAGGCGGGCATGACCGTCCAGGAGAACGACATCGTCCCGCTGGCGGGCTACGACAGTCGCGGGCTGTCCGCCTTCTACGTGGTCTTCGGGGTCACCCTCTCGTCGTTCGTCCTCGCGCAGGGGCTCACCGCCGCCACCGCGAAGGTGCGCCTGCGCCACCGGCTCTACGCGATGGGCGGGTTCGCGGTCGTGATCGGCGTGGTCGCGGCCACGGTCGCCGGCCCGGTGTACGGCTCACTGACGGCGCCGTTCCCCCTGCTCGCCCTGTCGCTCATCCTGCTGTCGGCGGCCAGCGCCTTCACCACGAAGGCCCTCGGCGCATGGCTCGGGCCGATCGGTATCGCGCTCGCCGTGCTCACCCTCACCACCATCGGTAACGCGACGAGCGGTGCGACGATCGGCGTCGACCTGCTGCCGGGCTGGGCGCAGGCGATCTCGGCGAAGCTTCCGCCGGGCGCGGCCGTCCGCGCGGTGAACAACTTCGGCTACTTCGGCGGCTCGCACACGCTGGTGCCGCTCGCGGTGCTCGCCGCCTGGTTCCTGGCGGGGCTCGGGTTCGTCCTGCTCCGACAGCGGACCGCACCGCGACGTCCGCTCGCCGCCGAGGCCGGCCGATGACCGCCCGGGTGAGCCCGTACCTCAGCTTCGCCGGCAACGCCCGGGAAGCCATGGGGTTCTACCAGTCCGTGTTCGGCGGCGGTCTCCAGATCACCACTTTCGGCGACCTGCACGGACCCGACGACGCGGCGACCGACGATCTGGTCGCGCACGTGATTCTCCGGGGAGCGTCCGGGATCGTGCTGATGGGCTCGGACCGCAAGCCCGGCGACGACGGGACCGGTAGCCCGCCGTCGATCACCCTGGGCGGTGACGACGAAGCGGAACTCACCGGGTACTGGGAGCGGCTCTGCGTGGGCGGCAGCGTCACGGTGCCGTTCGCGCGGTCACCCTGGGGCGCCCGCTACGGCCGGTGCACCGACAGGTTCGGGACCGACTGGCTGGTGAACGTCACGCCGCCCTCGACGTCCTGACCGGGGCGCGGAGTCGGGCAGGCGCGGGCGGGCGGGCATGGCGGCCATTGGCGGCCATGCCCGCCCGTCACGGTTGCGGCCAGTTGCGCAGCAGGGCATCAAGAGCATCGAGGGTACGGGCCCAGGAGTCGTCCGTCGGGCGCGGCGTGTGGCGGAAACCGCCGGTACGCTCCAGGCTCACAAATCCGTGGAACGTGCTGTGCATCATCCGGATGGCGTCGGTCTGGTCCGGCTCGGCGAGCCGGTAGCCGCGCAGAATCGCCCGGGTCATCTCCGCGTGCCGGATACCCGCGCTCGCGGCGGCCGTCTCGGGATCGAGGTCGATCTGCATGGCCGCGTACCGGCCCGGGTGCCGCCTCGCATAGTCCCGGTACGCGTTCGCGAAGGCCACCAGCGCGTCCTTGCCGGCCCGGCCGGCGAGCGCGTCGGAGACGTGGTCGGCCAGCTCGGCGAGCGCCAGCAGGGCGATTCGGACGCGCAGGTCGTGCGCGTTCTTGAGGTGGAAGTAGAGGCTCGCGTCCTTCACCCCGAAGTGCCGCGCGAGGGCGGCGACTGTCACGTTCTCGACGCCCACCTCGTCGGCCAGGTCGGCCGCCACCTGGGTCAACCGCTCGACCGTCACGCCGGCACGTGCCACTCGCCACACCCCTCAAACTAGCCTTGTTAATCGGTTGCCTAGGAGAGCTAGGCTACAACCTATGCTAGCCATCACCGAACCCGCCATCCGCGCCTCCTTCGTCAACGTCACGCAGGGCGAGGCGAAGCGGATGGCCGTACCGGTCGATCTGGAGACGTACCCCTGGGACGACCTCGACTTCCTCGGTTGGCGGGACCCCGCCGCGCCGCAGCGGGCGTACCTGGTCGCCGAGACCGACGACGGCCCCGTCGGGGTCGCGCTGCGGGTGGCGCCGCAGCAGACCGGGCGGACACGGCGCAGCATGTGCTCCTTCTGCCTGACCACCCACACCGGCGACGGCGTGTCGCTGATGACCGCGCGCAAGGCGGGCCGCGAGGGCCGGCAGGGCAACTCCGTGGGCGCGTACGTCTGCTCCGACCTGGCCTGCTCGCTCTATGTACGGGGCAAGAAGGAGGCCGGGCGGCGAATCGACGAGACCATCACCCTGACCGAGAAGATCGACCGCACCACCGGCCACCTGGCCGCGTTCCTGCGCCGGGTCACCGAGTAACTGGCGTCCCGCTATGAGCAGTCGCAGAACGCGGTCGCCTGGACGACGTCCGCGACTTTCACGGTGACCGTCGGGGTCTCCGCGACGAGTCCGGCGGCCTCCGCCATGTCGTCGGACCAGACAATGAGGTCATCGGCTCCGGGCGTCGCCCGGACGGCGGAGGTCGTGAGAATCGCCTTGATCTGAAACGTGGCGTTGACGGGCGGCTTTTGAACATAGGCCAGAGCGACCCAGTCCCCACCGGGGACCTCTTTCGTGGAATCCCACTGCACGTAAAACCGCGGCGTGTCTCCTGGGCAACATTCGCGCGCGATCAGCACATACGAATGCAGCCCGGCCGCAGCGCGCGTCCTGCCGCGCACCTCGATGGCGCAGGCGTCTTTCACACACTCCACGGTGGCGCCCTCTGTCGACGTCGGCGTGAGGATCGTGACGGGCGGTGCAGGGCTGGGCGACGGCGCCTGCGCCGGGGCCGACGTCGGGAACACAGCGGCCGGGGGGCGATCGGACTCGGCAGACCTGTCCGACAGAACACTCGGCAGGCCGACGGCGAGCGCCACGATCACCCCGGCAGCGGCAGAGACTGCGGCCACGGCCTCCCACGGCCGCGACGCAGAGCGGGGTTGCCGGCCTTCGCTGCCGCCTGCGGCCGGGGGCGACATGACTTCGTCGGGGACATCAGCTGAACTGTCAGGTGAAGTACTTTTCTGAGCCTCTTCCTCGTTCACCCCATATCCCCCATACGATCTCAACGCTCGTCGCCAGAATATCGAGAATTCCACTATCGGCGATGGGGTCAATTTACCGGCCGCGCTGGCGTAAACGATATTCGTACTGGGCCCGCAGTCCGCAAACCGGCACCGCCGCCGCGTGCAAGGATGCCTATATGGAGCAGGTGCTGAGCCGGCGGGCGGCCTCGGACGCGATCAGCGACCAGGGATGGCGGTATTTGCTGGGCGCGCTCCGCACGTCGGTGCCCGTTGGCTCGCTGGCCGAGGCGGTCGAGGTGGTGGGGCGCCTGGTCGCGGAGTGCGGTGACGACGCGGATGGGCACCTGCGCGCTGATCTGCGGTCGGAACGGGTCGTTTTGACCCTCCAGTCGATGGATCAGGCGGCGCTCACCGCCCGCGACATCGACCTCGCGCATCGGATCTCCGCCACCGTGCGTAACCTCGGGCACCGGACCGAGCCTGAGATCGGTACGGGAGCACCGCGTTCGGTCCAGCTCGTGGAGATCGCTGTCGACGCGCTCGACATCGCGGCGGTGCGGCCGTTCTGGAAGGCCGTCCTGGGCTACGCGGACGAGGCGGGAGCCGACGGTCCCGAGGATCCGATCGTCGACCCGGTGGGGCAGGGTCCGGCGATGTGGTTCCAGCAGATGGATCGGCCACGCACGGACCGGAATCGCATCCACTTCGATGTCTGCGTCCCACACGACGAGGCACCCCGGCGGATCGAGGCCGCGCTGGCGGCCGGCGGCCGACTCGTGTCCGCGTCCCGCGCTCCCGCCTTCTGGATTCTCGCCGACATCGAGGGCAACGAGGCTTGCGTGACGACCTGGCAGGGCCGAGACGGCTCGTAGTTCGGGCTGACCGGCCAGTCTTAGACCCTGGTAAACAAGGTCTCGGCGCCACCAACCTCTGAATGCCTCACTTACCGGGGTCTGAGCGCTCGGCGTTTTCTGCGAAGACCTGGGCCGCGACCTGGTAGCCGTCGAACGCGCGTGCTACGCCAGCGTAGGCCGCGACCTGAAGAAAGACTTCGACGATCTCTTCGTTGGTGGCGCCGGCGTTGAGCGCGATGCGGAGCTGACCACGGAGGGGCTCCAGGACGCCGAGTGTCGCCGCGATGGTGACGGACACCAGTGCCCGCGTCCGTGTATCCAGGTGCTCGGTGCGCGGCCAGACGTCGCCAAATGCGTGCACCGTCGCGATCCGTTTGAAGTCTGCGCCGTTGGCTGGCTCACCAGGCGTGGCGCCAAGAAAACGCTCCAAGCGGAAGCCCAGCAGACGCTCAGCCGTGTCCAGCGCGGCGGCGTACCCCGAGTCTGCCGCCGCAGATGGCGGATGGTTCGTCGTCACGATGTTCACTCTTTCACCCACCAGGACGAAGCAGGCGAGATTCGGCGTTTCGAAGCCCCTTCTACACCAGGCTGTCAGCGGTCGGTGGCCAGGCGGGCGTGCAGGTGCTCGTCGTAGCGGCGGCCGTCGCCGTAGCGGTACGACTCGCGTAGCGTCCCCTCGGCGCGATAGCCGGCCCGGTCGGCGACCCGGCAGGACGCCGGGTTCGCGACGGCATGGCACAGCTCGATCCGGTGCAGCCGGAGGTCGTCGAACGCCCACGCGGTGAGCCGGGCGACGGCCCGCGTCGCGACACCGCGCCCGCGCGCCGCCGGCATCGTCCAGTACCCGATCGAGGCGTCGCCGTGCCGGATGTGGTGTAGCGACACCGAGCCGAGCAGTTCGCCGTCACCGGCGTCGGTCACCGCCAGCGAGGCGTGGTCACCGGCCGACCAGTCAGCCCGGCGACGTACCCAGAGCAGGGCCACCTGGTCGTCGATCGGGCCGTCGCCCTGCGGGTTCCACTGGGCGATGGCCGGGTCGCGCAGGGCGTCGAGCACCGCCGGGGCGTCCGCGTCCCGCCAGGGACGCAACAGCAGGTCGTCGGCGGCGAGCTCCACGTGTTCCACGAGGCCGGAGTCTGACACACTCCGCGCCGGTCCCGCTGCCGGCTTACCCACGACCTTCTTCAAAGCTGTACGAAGCGAGCCTGCAACCAGACAGACGTGACGCAGGCAACCCTGAACACCACTAGTTAAATTTTTAACTAGTGCTAGTGTCGTGGTCGTGACAGAGAGCCTGGACAGCACCCGAGCGGCCGCCTGGCGCGCCTACATCGAGGCCAGTCAGCGCCTGTTCACCCGGATGGAAGACGACCTGCGGGCCGACAGCGATCTCAGCTTCGCCGACTACCACGTGCTGGTCCTGCTCTCCGAAGCGCCGGGGCAACGGCTGCGGATGGGCGAGCTGGCCGGCCGTTTGGTCTTCTCCCCCAGCCGCCTCACGTACCAGATCTCCTCGATGCAGCGGCGCGGCCTGGTCAGCAAGGAGCCCTGCCCGGACGATCGGCGCGGCAGCGAAGCCGTGCTCACCGCCGCCGGGCTGCTCACCCTGACCGAGGCCGCACCCCACCACCTGGCGTCGGTGCGTACCCATCTGATGGACGACCTCGATGACGCCGAGGTCGCCTGCCTCACCCGGATCTTCGACCGGCTCGGCCGCCGCCTGCGGGCGGCCGGGACCACGTCGGACACCCACGCCACACGCTAAGGAGCCCCGCGATGCCCGCGATCACCGTTGACAACGTCCTCGTTCTGCCCCGCCTGCCCAAGCTTCACAAGGCCACCACGGTCCGCAAGGTCCGCAAGGTGACCACCGCGCCCAGCGGCTTCGAGGGCGAGGGCTTCCCGGTCCGCCGGGCCTTCGCCGGGGTGTCGACGACCGACCTGGACCCGTTCATCCACCTCGACCAGATGGGCGAGGTCGACTACGCGCCGGGTGAGCCGAAGGGCACCCCGTGGCATCCGCACCGCGGCTTCGAGACCGTCACGTACATCATCGACGGCGTCTTCGACCACCAGGACTCGCAGGGCGGCGGCGGCACCATCACCGACGGCGACACCCAGTGGATGACGGCCGGCAGTGGCCTGCTGCACATCGAGGCCCCGCCGGAGCACCTGGTGATGAGCGGCGGCCTCTTCCACGGCACGCAGCTCTGGGTGAACCTGCCCCGCAAGGCCAAGATGAACCCGCCCCAGTACCAGGACATCCGGGGCCGCGAGTCGGCGCTGCTCACCACCGAGGACGGCGGCGCGCTCGTCCGGGTCATCGCCGGTGAGATCGCCGGGCACAAGGGGCCGGGCTCCACGTTCACGCCGATCACCATCAGCCACGTCACCGTTCAGCCCGGCGCGCAGGTCGACCTGCCCTGGAACCCCAACTTCAACGCCCTGGTGTACGTCCTCGGCGGGCGCGGCACCGTCGGCGCCGAGCGCCGGCCGGTCCACACCGGCCAGCTCGCGGTGCACGGGCCGGGCAACGCGCTGCGCTTCAGCGCGAACGCCACGCAGGACAGCAACACCCCGGCGCTCGACCTCTACATCATGGGCGGTCAGCCCATCCGCGAGCCGGTGGCGCAGTACGGCCCGTTCGTCATGAACACCCGCGACGAACTGCTCCAGGCCTTCGAGGACTTCAAGGCCGGCCGACTCGGCGTCATCCCCACCGAGCGCATCCCGCACACCAACGGCCAGGGCCCGCGTCCCTGACCCACGCGAAAGGCCCCCGGTTCGCGCCGGGGGCCTTTCGCGTTTGCTGGATGCAGCCACCAGCGAGATCTTGGACCGTTTCCTGCGGCATGATCGACTCGACTTCGCCGATCTGGGGGTATCAACCGGCCTCAGATACCCCGACTTCGGCGATCTCGTGTGGATCACCGCCCGGACATGCCTCCGCAGGACGCCGCAGCACGCCACGTAGTCTTCGACAGTGGACACAACGGCCCTCACACCCCGCGTGCTGGTGATCGGGTTGGATCCGTATCGGGTGCCGGGACCGTGGGACCCCAAGCCGGTCGCGGACGGGATCGAGGCCGGGCGGGCCCGATTTGTCGAGCACAACGTGGGGGCGGAGTTCTGCCTGTTCGGCCTCGACGGCAGCGACGATGTGAAGGCGGTCGTCACCACTGCCCTTCGCGCCCGGCCGTGGGAATGCGTCGTCATTGGTGGCGGGGTTCGCAATCAGCCGGAACTGTTCGAGCTGGTGGTCAACCTGGTGCATCGCCATGCGCCCGAGGCGGCGATCGCATTCAACGCCACCCCGACGGACACATTCGACGCGGCCGCTCGCTGGGTTGAGGTGCCCGGCTGATCGCTGAAGAAGCCAGGACTTGGCCACCGGCGCTTTGGTGGAGCCCGCCAGTGAGGTGACGCCATGCCCGGCATATCGGGGCCGGACTGCTGCCAGACGGCGGTGACCGCGCCGGCTCGCGCCGCCACCATGCTCTGGGCTTCGTCCTCCGGCCCGGCGAGGTTGCGGGCGTACCCGAGGCGGCCGGCGGTGCTGCGGCCGGCCACGTCTGGGGAAGCGTTCAGATGCACGATCCCGGGTCTTCGGCCGAGCCGATGATCAAGTAGAGGGCCCGTCGTAGCTGTGCGACCTCGGCCGCCGGGATGGGCCGGACCGCGTCGGCCTCCCCGGCCTCGGTGCCGGCGGCGATGGCCGCCCGCACCGCGTCGCCCTTCGGGGTGATGGCGACGATGCGGGCCCGCCGGTCTCGCGGGTTGACGCGTCGTGAGACGAGTTCCATGCGCTCGAGCCGGTCGATCTCAGCGGTGAGAGTCGTCTTGTCCATCCCGAGGGCTTGCCCGAGTTCGACCTGGGTGAGATCGGCGCTCTTGTGCAGAGCGCTGAGGACGATGTGGTCGCGCAGCGTCAGTCCGTGGCGTTCTGCTTCCGCGCCGACGAGTGCGTGCATCCGCTGGGCCGCCCGGTGCAGCAGCCACGTGAGCTCGGAGTCGGGCCCCGGCCCCAGAGTGGGGCGCTGCGGTGCCTCGTCGTCGATCGTCGGACCGGGGCGGCTCGCGGGTGAGGCAGGCATGGTCACAGTGTCCCGGCCGGGAACCGGGACGGCAGGAGCGGGATGGTGTCGTAGGCGGCGACATCGTGTGCCGGAACGACCTGCAACACGCGGCTGAGGGCGATGCTGCGCCGCAGGTCGACCCGGACCGTCTTGGCGTCGACGTCGGCGACGCGGCGCAGCAACCACGGGCGCTCCGCACCACGGGAGATGCCGTCCAGCTGCCAGGTGAGGTCGCCGATGAACGCATACCGCTTCCCGGCGGGCAGCGTGACGAACACGACGACGGAACCCGAGGTGTGCCCCGCGGCGAGGGCCACGATCACCGAGCCGTCTCCGTAGACGTCGAAGCTCGCCGGGAAGCCGAGATACTCCGGGCCGTCGAAGGCGTACTCCCGGATCTCCAGGCCTTGCGACACCGCGCGGAAGACCCTGCCGTGCGAGTCGTCGGCGCCGTAGCGGATCTCGGCCTCGTTGATCCACACCGGCACCCGCAGGGAGTCCAGGCCGCTGACGTGATCCCAGTGCACGTGCGTGACGAGCACGCCCAGCAGCCGGGACCGGTCATAGCCCGCCGCGTCGAGTTGCTGCGCCACGGTCCGGCCGAGCCGGTGGGGAGCACGCTCCACGCGCGCGAGCATCGTGATGTGCTCCGCCACGTGCTCGCCGAACCCGGCGTCGATGAGCAGGTCGCCCTTCGGGTGAGCGATAAGCACGGCGGTGGCCGCGAAATCCCGCTTGTCCCGGATGGACCCTCCGGTCACGGCGAACGCCGCTCGCGTCGTGTAGGTGCCGGTGGGCAGACGGTACAGCGCCAGGTCCGCTGGCGGAGTCGCCTCGGGCAGCGGGCCGGTCCAGTACGAGGAAGGTGAGATGACCACGCCCGAAACCGTACGACCCAGGAACATCCGAGTCAAGAACGTCCGAGCTAGGAGGACCCGCAGCGCCGTCCTACGAGACCGCGAAGATTCCCGCGACGCCCAGGATCACCATCACCAAGACCGCTACCAGCGCCCCCCGTTCGCTCTCCACCGCCGGCTCGCGGTACTCGTTCACGGGGTTCGTCGTTTCGCGGGGCATGGTGTGGCCTCCCTGGCTGTTGTCGCTGCTCGCGTGGCGTCATCCAGGTCACCGGTCGGGCGGCCTGGCATGCGGACCCGCGTCGGGGGTCCTACCGTGAGGACGTTGTCGACCTCCGGAGGGCTGGACGTGCCGTTGCAGGAGTGGTTCCTCACCGCGCAGGAACGCGCCAACCCGGTCTCTGGGTTACCCGTCTGGACCAGGGGAAACCTCGCCGAGCCGTTGATTCACGGCGCGGCGTACTTCGACCGGCTGGTCGAGGAGGTGGAGGCGTTGACCGCCGGTGACCACCTCTTCTTCACCGACTGGCGGGGTGACCCGGACCAGCGGCTGCGCCCGGACGGCCCCACCGTGGCGCAGCTCTTCGCCCAGGCCGCCCAGCGCGGCGTGGTGGTCAAGGGCCTGATCTGGCGCTCACACCTGGACGTGCTGGCCTACAGCGAGGCGGAGAACCGCAACCTCAGCGAGACGGTCTCGGCGGCCGGCGGTGAGGTGCTGCTGGACCAGCGGGTGCGCCGGGGCGGCTCGCACCACCAGAAGCTGGTGGTGCTGCGGCACTTCAACGCGCCGGAGCGGGACATCGCCTTCGCCGGTGGCATCGACCTGTGCCACAGCCGCCGCGACGACGCCGCGCACGGCGGCGACCCCCAGCCGGTGCAGATGTCCTCCCGGTACGGCCCGAACCCGCCCTGGCACGACGTGCAGCTCGCGGTGCGCGGGCCGGTGGTCGGCGCGCTGGACACCCTCTTCCGGGAGCGCTGGACCGACCCGATGCCGTTGGACTCGGAGAACCCGGTGGCGTACGCCCGGGACCGGCTGCGCGGCGCGGACCTGCGACCGGACCCGCTGCCCGACCAGCCCGCCGACCCGCCCGAGTGCGGGCCGCACCAGATCCAGGTGCTGCGCACCTACCCCGCCGTGCGGCCGCGCTACTCGTTCGCCCCGGACGGCGAGCGGACCGTGGCCCGGGGCTACACCAAGGCGGTACAGCGGGCCCGCCGCCTCATCTACCTGGAGGACCAGTACCTCTGGTCCACCGAGGTGGCGAACCTGTTCGCCCAGGCGCTGCGGGAGAACCCGGAGCTGCACCTGGTCGCCGTGGTGCCCCGGCACCCGGACGTGGACGGCCGGCTCGCCCTGCCGCCCAACATGGTCGGCCGCGAGCAGGCCCTGTCGCTGTGCGAGCGCGCCGCGCCCGATCGGGTGCACGTGTTCGACGTGGAGAACCACGCCGGGACCCCGGTGTACGTCCACGCGAAGGTCTGCGTGGTCGACGACGTGTGGGCCAGCGTCGGCAGCGACAACTTCAACCGCCGCTCCTGGACCCACGACAGCGAGCTGTCCTGCGCCGTACTCGACGACACGCGCGACGAGCGGACGCCCACCGACCCGGCGGGCCTCGGCGACGGGGCCCGCGCCTACGCCCGGGACCTGCGGCTGCGGCTCTGGCGCGAGCACCTGGACCGCGACCCCGACGGCGCCGACGACGCCGACCTGATCGACCCGGCCGACGCCGTCGCGGCCATCACGGCCGCGGCCGACGAACTGCAACGGTGGTACGACGGCGGCCAGGTCGGCGAGCGTCCGCCCGGCCGGCTGCGCCCGCACCGCCCGGAGCGGCTGCCCTGGTTCACGCGAGCCTGGGCGCTGCCGGTGTACCGGCTGGTCTACGACCCCGACGGCAGGCCGCTGCGCGCGAGGCTGGCCGGCACCTGGTGAGCCGGCCGGGCCGGCTCGGGCAGGCCAGCCCCGCCCGGGTGCACGCTGAGCCCTCCCGGGTAGGCGAACGACGAGCGCGGTGAGAAGTAGCCGAAGCCGATGATCAGCGGGTTGGCGGGGCGCAGCGCGTACATCGGGTGTCGGGGCTGCAGGAACTCCACCGACTCGATCTCGAACGGCGTGACCGGCTCGGCCACGTACGGGTAGACCGAGCTGAGCAGTTGACCGTCACGCTGGGTGAAGTAGCGGTGGTGCCCGCTGCTGATCACGTGCCCAGTCTGCCCGACCCGACACCGGGCGCGGATCAGCGGCACCCCGTCCGCCTCGGTCTCGGATTGCAGCGCCTCGCCGTTGAGCTTGATCGTGGTCAGGCCGGCCAGCACGGGAGCGCCGCGCGCGGTGGCGTACTCGCGGACGATTCGACTGGAGGCCACGTAGTGGGTCCACCAGCCGCCGGGGCTGAGCCCGCCGGGAGCGTCCACGCCGGCCAGCGAGACACCGATGTACGTCAGCGAGTAAGCGCCGAAGCCGGAGGTCTGCGTCTCGTCCTCGACGACGTACTGGTTGAGGAACACCTGTCGGTCGGCACGGGGGCACAGCCCGGTGGGCACCAGGGCGGCGACCGCGTCGGGGTCCGCCGGCAACCAGCTGAAGTAGAGGGTGTGGCTGTTCACGACGAGCTGGGGAGCGGTTGGATCTAGCACGGTGCCTCCGAACCGGGTGTCTACTCCGCGACGCTACGGCCGGTCCCGCCGACGGGACAACGACGGATAGTCGACACACCTGCCCGGTTGTCGGATTTCATGTTGACCGGTCGGTGGAGGCTCCTGGACCGACCGGTCGGACCCGCCGGGTTGATCGGACACCGCAGGATCGCCCCGAAAACGGGTAAGGGACTTCGCCACCTGCGCGATCGTCGCCGCTTATGGGCGTTTTGTGGGTCGACACACCTTAAGTACATCAACCTTTCGGCTAGCTTTCCGGGAGCCGATCAGGTTAAGGTGACTCCCGAACGGCCCAACTGAAGCTAAACCAAAGCGCCACCTTATTTTTGTCCGCGGACGAGGTGCAGGGAGGACCACCATGACCGCGTCAACGATCACCGAGCAGGCGAGCACCACGGTTACCGAGCAGAAGAGCACCACCAAGCTGGACCCGCGCGCACTCACCGACAGCGCCGCCGATCTCCTCAACGCGATGGCCGCGCTGCCCGCCAACCACCCGTCGCGCGCCGCTCTGCGGGACCGCGCGATCGAGGCCTGGCTGCCGCTGGCCAACCACCTGGCCCACCGCTACAGCGGGCGGGGCGAGCCGACCGACGACCTGGCGCAGACCGCCGCCGTCGGCCTGATCAAGGCCATCGACAAGTTCGACCCGTCGCGCGGCGTCGACTTCGCCGGTTACGCGATCCCCACCATCATCGGCGAGCTCAAGCGCCACTTCCGCGACCGCACCTGGGACATCCGGGTTCCCCGTCGTCTCCAGGAGCTGCGGCTCGCCATCTCCGACGCCAACAGCTCGCTGCTGCAGACCCTCGGCCGTTCGCCGACGGTCGCCGACATCGCCGCCCACCTCAAGATCACCGAGGAAGAGGTCCTGGAGGGCCTGGAAGGCGCCCGCGCGTACAACGCGGTGTCGCTGTCCACGCCGACCGGCGACGGTGACCGGGCCACCGAGCTGGGCGACATGCTCGGCGGCGAGGACAACGAGTTCGAGCTGGCCGAGCTGCGGGTCGCCCTCGGCCCGGCGCTCGCCACGCTCGACGAGCGGGAGCAGAAGATCCTGACCCTGCGGTTCTACGGCAACCTGACCCAGTCGCAGATCGCCGACCAGATCGGCGTCTCGCAGATGCACGTCTCCCGACTGCTCGCTCGGGCGCTGACCAAGCTGCGGGGCCAGCTCGACGGCACCTACTAGGGGCTTCACGATCGAGGGTCGGGTCAGCGTTGCCCCGGTCCTCGATCGTGTGAACACCGGCCGGGTCGTTTCCCTTCGGGGCGGCGACCCGGCCGTTCGCGTTGGTGGCGGGCCCGTCGAGCCCGCCGGGGCCCGGTGCGAGACTGGGCCGTGCTCTCCGACGTGACCCTGGACCTGCCGGTCCGTCCCACCCTGCCGGCGGTGCTCACCGCGCTCGACGCGGCCGGCGCGGCGGTTCTGGTCGCGCCGCCGGGCACCGGCAAGACCACCCTCGCGCCGCTGGCGGTGGCCGACCGGGTCGACGGCCGGGTGGTGATCGCCCAGCCCCGCCGGGTGGCGGCGCGCGCCGCGGCCCGGCGGATGGCCGACCTGCTGGGCGAGCGCGTCGGCGACCGGGTCGGTTACGCCGTACGCGGCGAGCGGCGGGTCTCCCCGGCCACCCGGATCGAGGTGGTCACCACCGGCCTGCTGGTCCGCCGGCTGCACCACGACCCGGAGTTGCCCGGCACGGGCGCGGTACTGCTCGACGAGTGCCACGAGCGGCAGCTCGACGCCGACCTGGCGCTCGCCTTCACGGTGGAGGCCCGGGCCACGCTCCGGCCCGACCTGTGGCTCCTCGCCATGTCCGCCACGCCGGACACCGACCGGTTCGCCGCGCTACTCGGCGGGGCCACCCCCGCCCCGGTGGTCCGGGCCGAGTCGGCGCTGCACCCGGTGCGGCGGATCTGGACGCCGCCGCCCCGGCCCGTCGCGCCGCCCGGGGCCGGCCCGGTCGACCGCGCGCTGCTCGACCAGGTGGCCGCCACCGTCCGCCGGGCGCTGCGCGAGCAGGCCGGCGACGTGCTGGTCTTCCTGCCCGGGGCCGGTGAGATCGCGTCGGTCGCCGGGCGGCTCGCCGACCTGCGGGACACCGTCGCGCTGCTGCCGTTGCACGGCCGTCAGCGCGGGGCCGAGCAGGACGCGGCGCTGCGCCCCCGGACCGACGACCGGCGTCGCGTGGTGCTGTCCACCGCGCTCGCCGAGACCAGCCTCACCGTGCCGGGCGTACGGACGGTGGTGGACGCCGGGCTGTCCCGGGTGCCCCGCATCGACCTGGCCCGGGGACTGGGCGCGTTGGTCACCGTGCCGGTCTCCCGGGCCGCCGCCACCCAGCGGGCCGGCCGGGCCGGCCGCGAGGCGCCCGGATGCGTCTACCGCTGCTGGTCGGAGGCCACCCACGAGCGGCTGCCCGCCCGGCCGGAGCCGGAGATCGCCACCGCCGACCTGACCGGGTTCGCGTTGGAGCTGGCCGCCTGGGGCAGCCCGGATGGCGTCGGACTCGCGCTGCCCGACGCGCCACCGGCCGCGGCGATGACCGTCGCCCGGGACACCCTCGAAACACTTGGCGCGGTCGACGCGACGGGTCGGATCACCGGGCGGGGACGGGCGATCGCCTCCGCCGGTGCGCACCCCCGGCTGGCCCGGGCGCTGCTCGACGCCGCCGACCGGGTCGGCGGCGACCGGGCGGCCGAGGTGGTCGCCCTCCTCGCCGAGGAGAGCGCGGCCGGCCCCGGCGACGACCTGGTGGCCGGCTGGCGTCGGTTGCGCGCCGGCGTCGACGCGGGGGCCACCGCCCGCTGGCGGGCCGAGGTACGCCGCCTGCGCGCCGCCCTGCCCGCCGGCTCCCCCGACGGCGACCATGCCGGTTCTGGACGTGTCCGGGCAACCGCCGCGCCCGGCACCGCACCGCCGACCGGTAGCGCGTCACCGACCGGTGCCGCCGCGACTTCTCGGCCCGGCGTACCCGCTGACCGCGAGCGGCTGACCGATGACCTCGCCGCCGGGCTGGTCGTCGGTCTGGCGTACCCCGAGCGGTTGGCCCGGGTGCGGCGGCCGGGCGGATCGTCGTACCTCATGACGGGCGGGACCGCCGCGGAGCTGGCGGCCGGTTCGGGCCTGGCCGGCGCCGACTGGCTGGCGGTGGCGGTCGCGGACCGCCGCCCCGGCGCGCCCTCGGCGCGGATCCGCCGCGCCACCGGCCTGGACGAGGCGACCGCCCGGGAGGCGGCGGGCCCCCTGCTGTCCACGCGCCGGGAGGTCGGCTGGTCCGACGGGGACGTGGTGGCCCGGGAGGTGACCCGACTGGGCGCGATCGAACTGGTGACGCGGCGGCTGGACCGTCCGGACCCGGCGGAGATCACGGCGGCGCTGCTCACCGGCCTGCGTCAGGAGGGCCTGGGACTGCTGCCGTGGACCCCGGCGGCGCGGGGGCTGCGCGAGCGGATGGCGTTCTGCCGGCTGCACCTCGACGCCGAGTGGCCCGACGTCGACGACGAGGCGCTGCTCGCCGCCGCCCCGACCTGGCTGGGGCCGGAGCTGGCCGCCGGCCGGCGGCGGGCCGACCTGAGCCGGGTCGACGTGACCTCGGCCCTGCGTCGGCTGCTGCCCTGGGCGCAGGCCGCGCGCCTGGACGAGTTCGCGCCCGAGCGCATCGAGGTGCCCAGCGGCTCACGTATCCGCGTCGACTACGCCGACCCGGCCGCGCCGGTGCTCGCGGTCAAGCTCCAGGAGACGTTCGGCTGGCCGGCGGCCCCACGCATCGCCGGTGGCCGGGTGCCGGTGCTGCTGCACCTGCTCTCCCCCGCCGGCCGGCCGGTGGCGGTCACCGCGGACCTCGCGTCGTTCTGGCGTACCGGCTATCCGCAGGTCCGCGCCGAGCTACGCGGTCGCTATCCGCGTCATCCGTGGCCCGAAGACCCGGACACGGCGACGCCCACCCGGCGGGCCGCGCCGCGACGACGCTGAGCAGGGGTTACTCCTCCACGACGTCGGCCACCACGACGGTGACATTGTCCGGAGCGCCCGCGTGCAGCGCCAGGTCGATCAGCTTGCCGGCGCAGGCGGACCGGTCGGGGTAGGCGGCGAGCACCTCGGCCAGGGTGTCCGGGCGGACGACGTTGGAGAGGCCGTCGCTGCACAGCAGCCACCGGTCGCCGGACCGGGGCACCATCGTCGCGTACGACGGGGAGACGTCCTCGCCCTGCAACGCCTGGGTCACGACGGCCCGGCGCGGATGGCTGCTGGCCTGGTCCGGGGTGATCACGCCCTGGTCGACGAGCATCTGCACGAAGGTGTCGTCGCGGGTGATCTGCTTGAGCACACCCTCGCGGAACAGGTAGGCCCGCGAGTCACCGACGTGGGCGAGGGCCAGGCAGCTACCGGTACGGGCGAAGAGCAGGGCGGTCAACGTGGTGCCCATGCCCTGGCGCTCGGGGTCGTCGGCGACCGCCTGCCGGATGCGGGCGGTGGCCAACGCGATGCCGTCCTGGAGGGCGGCCACCAGGGCGTCCTCGGGTGTCTCCACGTCCAGCGGGGCGACCGCGTCGATGGTGAGCGAGCTGGCGAGGTCACCGGCGGCCATTCCGCCCATGCCGTCGGCGACCGCGACGAGCCAGGTGCCGGCGTGCAGGGCGTCCTGGTTTCCGCTGCGGATCAGCCCACGGTCGCTCGTTCCCACGGAGCGCAGCTTCAGGGTCATGGGAGGCAGCCTGCCAGGCGAAGGGCGCAGTTGTCTCTAGGAGATCAGGACGACGGCGCGTGGCGCGGCCAATCTCACGTCTCGCGTTCGGCCGCGGCGCGCGTCTCCGCCCTTGTCGGACGGCAGATCCCATCCAGTCGGATCAATTGACAGGACGATCCACCACTGGAAACATCGAGCTTCGACCTGGGAGCGCTCCCAGGTCGCCACCGCCACCTGCCTCACCTCCCGTCCCGGAAGGACTACCCCGTGACGCCATCCAAACGTCGCCTCCTCCTGGCCGCGGCGACCGCCCTGGCCCTCACCGGCGCGGGCGCCGGAGCGGCCTACGCCGCCCCTCCACCGGACGCCCCCGAGCAGATCGACAACGGGGACTTCAGCGCGGGCGTGAGCCCGTGGTTCTCCTACGGCACCGACTCACTCGGGGTCACCGACGGCCAGCTCTGCGCCGCCGTCCCCGGTGGACTCGCCAACCCGTGGGACGCCGGCATCGGTCAGGACGGCGTGCCGCTGATCGCGGGCGCCGAGTACACGCTCGGCTTCGACATCACCGCCACCCCCGGCACCGCCGTCAAGGCCGTGCTCCAGCTCGGCAGCGCCCCGTACACCACGTACGCGGCCGTGGACGCCGCCGCCACCGGCACCGTCCAGCGCGTCGAGTCGACCTTCACCGTCCCGGACGACAACCAGAACGCCCAGCTCATCTTCCAGGTCGGTGGCAGCGCGCAGGCGCAGACCATCTGCCTCGACGACGTGTCGCTGCGCGGCGGCGAACCCCCCGCGCCGTACGAGCCGGACACCGGGCCCCGCGTCCGCGTCAACCAGGCCGGCTACCTGCCCGGCGGGCCGAAGAACGCCACGGTGGTCACCGAGGCGACCACGCCGCTGCCCTGGCAGCTCCACTCGGCCGCCGGGGCCGTCCTGGCCAGCGGCACCACCACCACGCGTGGTGTGGACGCCGCCTCCGGGCAGAACGTGCAGACCGTCGACTTCTCCAGCTACCGCACCCCGGGCGCGGGGCTGACGCTCACCGTCGACGGCGAGACCAGTCACCCGTTCGACATCTCCGGCACCCTCTACAACCAACTGCGCTCCGACTCGATGCAGTTCTTCTACGCCCAGCGCAGCGGCATCGCCATCGACGGTGACCTGATCGGCGACGAGTACGCCCGCCCGGCCGGCCACCTCGGCGTCGCCCCCAACCAGGGCGACACCAGCGTGCCCTGCCAGCCGGGCGTCTGCGACTACTCCCTCGACGTGCGCGGCGGCTGGTACGACGCCGGCGACCACGGCAAGTACGTGGTCAACGGCGGCATCGCCACCTACCAGCTCCTCAACACCTTCGAGCGGACCAAGACGGCCGCCACCGCCAACGGCGGCGCCGGACTGGCCGACAGCACCCTGCGGGTGCCCGAGCGCGGCAACGGCGTCCCGGACATCCTCGACGAGGCCCGCTGGGAGCTGGAGTTCCTGCTGCGCATGCAGGTGCCGGCCGGCAAGCCGCTCGCCGGCATGGTCCACCACAAGATCCACGACAAGAACTGGACCGGCCTGCCGCTCGCCCCGCAGGACGACCCGCAGCCACGCGAGCTGCACCCGCCGTCGACCGCCGCCACCCTCAACATGGCCGCGACCGCCGCCCAGTGCGCGCGACTCTTCGCCCCGTACGACGCGGCGTTCGCGTCCCGCTGCGGCACCGCCGCGAAGACGGCCTACGCCGCCGCGAAGGCACACCCCGCGGTGTACGCCAGCCCGACCGACGGCACCGGCGGCGGCGCGTACGACGACTCGAACGTCACCGACGAGTTCTACTGGGCGGCGGTCGAGCTGTACCTCACCACCGGTTCGCAGACCTACCTGACCGACCTGACCGCGTCGCCGCACCACACCGGCAACGTGTTCGAGCCGCGTGGCTTCGGCTGGCAGAGCGTCGCCGCGCTGGGTCGACTCGATCTGGCCACCGTGCCGAACGGGCTGCCCGCCGCCGACCTGACCCGGGTTCGCGCCTCGGTCACCGCCGCCGCCGACGCGTACCTCGCCGAGCTGCGCCGGCAGGCGTACGGGCTGCCGATGCCCGGGGACGCCGACAGCTACTTCTGGGGCGCGAACAGCAGCATCATCAACAACGCGATCGTCCTGGCCACCGCCTTCGACCTGACCCGCGACGCCCGTTACCGCGACGGCGCCGTGCAGGCGATGGACTACATCCTGGGCCGCAACGCCCTGAACATCTCGTACGTCACCGGCTGGGGCGAGCACGCCGCGCAGAACCAGCACAGCCGGATCTTCGGCCACCAGCTCGACGCCAACCTGCCCCGTCCGCCCGCCGGCTCCCTCGCCGGTGGCGCGAACGCGGCGTTGCAGGACCCCTTCGTGGCGCAGTTGCTCGCCGGCTGCAAGCCGATGTTCTGCTACGTCGACGACATCAACTCGTACTCCACGAACGAGGTGGCGATCAACTGGAACTCGGCGCTGGCCTGGATCTCCTCGTTCCTGGCCGACCAGGGCGAGGCGGGCGCCGTACCGGCCGTCACCTGCTCGGTGAGCTACGCCAACTACGGCGCTTGGCAGGGCAACACCGGGTTCACCGCGCAGTTGACCATCCGCAACACCGGGTCCACGGCCGTCAACGGCTGGACCACCCGGTTCGCGTTCACGGGTGACCAGCGCGTCCGGGAGGCCTGGCTGGCGAAGGTCACCCAGTCCGGCGCGACGGTCACCGCGAAGAACGAGTCGTACAACGCCAAGATCGTCCCCGGTGGCACGGTGACGTTCGGCTTCAACGCGACGACCAACGGCGGCGCCAACCCCAACCCGGGGCTGGTCACCGTCAACGGGAACGCCTGCTCGCTGTCCTGAGCGCGACCCCTGGTGGCCGCCCTTCCCCCCGGGGGCGGCCACCAGGACCACCCGTCCGCCATCACGAATCCAGCACCAGGCGGAAGGCGCGCTCGCCGATGCCGCGCATCAGCGGGTTGTCCTGCGAGTGCGTCAGGAACACCAGGGACAGGGCCAGCGCCCAGCCGCGCGCCCGCTCCCAGGTCGCGTCGTCCGCACGGCCGTACTCCCGTCGAAGAGCAGCACGCTGCTCAGCCGTGAACAGCATCCAGGCCACGGACAAGTCGGTCGCGGGATCGCCCGAGGTGATGTCGCCGAAGTCGATCACGGCGCTGAGCCGGCCCCGGTCGACGAGGATGTTGGCGGGATGCAGGTCCCCGTGCAGCCACAGCGGTGGACCACCCCACGCGGGTGCGGCGACGGCCACCTCCCAGACCCGCAGCGCGGCGGCACGATCGGCCGGATCGACATGCGCGAGCCCGTTCAGGACCCCCGGGGCGCGGCCGAGCAGGGGAATCCCACGCATCGGGTTGACGGGAGCCTCCGGCGGAGCCGGGGTGTGCAGCGCGTCCAGGAAGGCGCCCAGCGTCGCCGCGGCCGCCCCGGGGTCGCCGGGCGCCGAAAGCGCCACGATCCGGCCCGGGAAGAACGGTACGACACTCCACGACCAGGGGTAGCGGGTCGTCGGCTGCCCGACGCGCACCGGCGCTGGCACCGGCAACGGCAGGCGACCGGCCAGCTCCGGCAACCAGCGCTGCTCGTGCGCGATGAGCTCGGCGGCCACGGCACGGCGCGGCAACCGGACCAGCAACTCCGCACCAAGACGACACACGAGGTTGTCCCAGCCGTTGGCGAGGATCTCGATCGGCAGGTCCGCCAGATCGGGGTGCTGCTGGTCGAGCAGACCGCGCACCAGTTCGACAGAGACGGGAATCTCCGCGGCGGGCATCCGCTTGACGGTCACCGCAAAACCCTACGGCCGCGCCCCGGTGGGCGTGCGCCGAGCGGCGCGAGGCGGGTGCCTGATCCGCTCGACCTGGCATGCTCGGCTTGTTGTTCTCGGCCTGCTGTTTCCGGCTTGGTGTGCATGGCTCGGTGTGCATGGCTCGGTGTGCGCGGCTTGGTGTGCGCGGCTCGGTGTGCGCGGCTCGGTGTGCGCGGCTCGGTGTGCCCGGCTAGTCGGCTCGGCTGTCGGGCGCGGCTAGTCGGCTCGGCTGTTGTGTGCGGCGATCAGGGCCGGCAGCTCGTGCAGCGAGTCGATGCGGAACAGGCACCGGTCGGCCACGGCTGGCATGTCGAGGATGTGCCCCCACGGGGAGCGCCGGATCAGGCACGTCTTCATACCGGCCTCCTGAGCCGGACGGGCGTCGTTGTCGGGCCGGTCGCCGACGTACAGGATCGAGGCCGGATCGCCGCCGCCTTCGGCCACCACCCGGTCGAAGAAGGCCGGCGCCGGCTTCGCCACGCCCCAGGAGTGCGACGTGCCGATCACGTCCACCTCGAGGTCGAGAGAGCGAAGGGTCGCCTCGGCATGGGCCGGCTGGTTACCGGCCAGGCCCACCAGCAGACCCTGATCGCGCAGGGCGGCGAGGCACCCTTGCGCGTCCGGATAGAGATCCTCCGCGCCGAACGTCTCCGGCTGCCCGGCGGCGGCTCGACGGGCAAGCTCGACCTCCAGGTCGAAGTCGGGCCGGAAGGTCCGGAACGTCTCCCGGTAGTCCAGGCCCCTCGCGACGACCGCGCCGAAGACGGCAGACAACGTGTGCCGCGGGACGCCGAACCAGTCCGCCCAGGCCGCGAACTCGCGGGACTCGTCGAGAATCACCCCGCCCACATCGAAGAAGACCGCCTTGATCAACCCATCTCTCCCGTCCCGCTGCGATCATCGATGATCATAGGCGCATTCGACGCCCGACCCAGCCCTGGATTGTCGTACACCTGTTCTAATCTCGGTCCATGGTGGAAGGGTTGGCGCGGGCGGAGGCGGCGGTTGCCGACTGCCGCGACGCGGCGGTGTGGGCCCTCCCGAGCACGATCTCGTCGCGGCCGTCGACGCCGCGCACCGGCTCGCGCAACGCTTGGCGGCCGTGCAACTGGCGCTGGTGCCTGAGGTGGACGGCCGGGGCACGCCCCAGGGCGCGTCGTCGACGGCAGTGTGGTTGCGGGACCGGCTGCGGCTCGACGGTTCCACCGCGCGCCGACTGGTCAATGTCACTGGGGCGCTCGATGCCGGAGCGCACGGAGACATCACTGTCGAGCAGGCGCGGGTCATCGGCGAGACCGTCCTGCCGGTGCACACGGCCGCTGACGCCGAGACGGCCGACAAGGCGGTCGGCGTCCTCATCGAGTGGGCCGGCAAGTTCGAGCCGACCGTGCTGCGCAAGCTGGGCACCCGGGTCCTCGACCAGGTCGCCCCGGAGCTTGCCGAAGCTGCCGCCAGGGCAGCCCTGGAGGCCGAGGCGCGCCGGGCCGACCGCGGCAGGCCGTGGTGACAAGTGCTCTCGGGCTGCTGGTGTGACCAGCCTCGCGTCGTCCGGGACTGCCGACTCCGCAGGTCCTGCCTAACGTCGCCACCATGACGGTCATCGGCGACACCGGCGTCGCGCCGTCACCACCGGCGGGGCGACTGCGCACTCTCGCGCTCGCGACCCTGGCGAACTCGGTCGGCGCGGGCCTGTGGCTGACCGGGGCGGCTCTCTATCTCACCCGGGATGTGGGGCTGTCCCCCGTCCAGGTGGGTGCCGGGCTCAGCGTCGCCGGACTGGTCGGGCTGACCGCCAGCGTGCCGCTCGGCGCCCTGGCGGATCGGCGCGACCCGCGCACGCTGCGAGCCGCGCTGCAGGTCCTCCAGGCGGCGGTGGGGGCGACGTACCTGCTGGTCGACTCGTTCACGGTCTTCCTGGCCGTCGCGGTGCTCGAACTGCTGTTGGCCTCGGGCAACCTCGCGGTCCGCGCCGCGTTGGTCGCGGCCGTCGCTGGTCCGCAGCGGCGGGTACACGCCTTCGCCACGCTGCGCGCCGTGGCGAACCTGGGCATCGCCGTCGGGGCCGGGCTGGCCGGGTTCGCGTTGGCCGTCGACACGCACCGGGCGTACCAACTGTTGGTGGTCGGCAACGCGGTCACCTACCTGGTGTCGGCGGCGCTGTTGCTGCGACTGCCGGCCTACCCGCCGATGCCACGTGTCGCGACCGGTGCTGTCCTGGGCCGGGGAGGAGCGCTGCGCGACGGCCGGTTCCTCGTGGTGAGCGGCGCGTCGGCGCTGCTCGCTATGCACCAGACAGTTCTCACGCTCGTCGTGCCACTGTGGGCGGTGACCGTGGCCGGAGCGCCGCCGCCCGTCGTGTCGGCGGTGCTGCTGACCAACACGCTGCTGACCGTCGTGCTGGCGGTGCGGCTGAGCCGGGGCGCGGACACCGCCGTCCCCGCGGCGGCGACGATGCGCCGCGCCGGCCTGGTACTGGCGTCCGCGATGCTGCTGTACGCCACCACGGTCGCCCTGCCCACCACGGCGGCGGTCGCACTCCTCCTGCTCGCCACGGCCGTCTACACCGCCGGAGACCTGTGGCACGCCGCTGCGGGAGCCGGGCTGGCCTACGATCTCGCCCCATCGGGAGCCGTCGGCGCGTACCAGGGGGTGGACGGGATGCTCGCCGGCCTGGCCCGAGCCGTCGCCCCGGCCCTGCTGACCCTGGTCATCATCGACGGCGGGGCGGCCGGCTGGCTGGCCGTCGCCGGGCTGTTCGCCGTGACGGGTCTGATCATCCCGGCGCTGACCCGGTGGGCGCTGAACACCCGCCGGGTGTAGCAGGATGCCGGGCATGAACGATCAGTCGATCACCATCCGCCCCGGCGGCCCCGACGACGCCCCGGCCGTGCTGCGGCTGCTCGACGTGGCCACCGCCTGGCTGGTGGAGCGCGGCCGGACCGGGCAGTGGGGCACGCGGCAGCCCTCCACCGATCCCGGCCAGATCGCCCGGGCCGATCAGTGGGCCACGAGTGGCGGCCTGCACCTGGCGATGCGGGGCAACCGTGTCGTCGGCGCGCTGGTGGTGGGTGACGCCACCGAACACGTGCCCCCGGCCACCGAGCCGGAGCTGTACGTCCGGCTGCTGGTCACCGACCGGGCGCACGCCGGGCTGAGGATCGGGGCCCGACTGCTGGAGCACGCCGCCGAGGTGGCGCGGGCACGCGGGCTGGGATTGTTGCGGGTGGACTGCTATGGCGGCGACGACCGGGCACTCGTCCGGTTCTACGAGGGCTGCGGCTTCACCCCGACCGAACCGTTCACCGTGGTCCGGTCGGGGCGTGAGCCGTGGCCGGGGCAGTTGCTCGTGCGCCGGCTCGACTGAACGTCAGCCGATCTCCTCGTCGACGAAGCACCAGCGCCACGCCTCGCCCGGCTGCGCCGAGCGGATCACCGGGTGACCGGTGGACGCGAAGTGCTTGCTCGCGTGCTGGTTCGGCGACGAGTCGCAGCAGCCGACCTGCCCGCAGCTCAGGCAGGTACGCAGGTGCACCCAGTAGGTGTTGCCGATGGCGACGCAGTCGGCGCACTCGTCGGGGGTTAGCGGCTCGGCGGTGCCGGCCTCGGTCAGATGCTGACAGCTCACTGTTCCACCTCCTGCCGCAGCAGCGACTCTTCCAGGTCCAGGTCACGGTAGGCCTGCACCAGTACCTCCTCGGGAATGCGACCGGAGTCCCGGGCAGCTCGGAAGACGTCCCGCTCGGCGTCGATCATCTCTTGTCGCAGCCGACCGTACGCCTGTGAAGGGGTTTCCCGCTCGTCGCCGCCGAGCCGTTCCCAGGCCATGTTGGTGCGGTCCTCCAGCACCCGGCGCAGCCGGTCCACCACGGGGGCGGGCGCGCTGTCGGCCAGCTCCTCCAGGCGGTCCCGCGCTGCCCGGCTGGCCTGCTGCTGTACGCCAGCGGCGGACAACGCGTCCTGCATGGGGTCATCCTGGGGCAGTTTCAGGCGGCGGGCGACCAGCGGGAGGGTGGCCCCCTGCCCGACCAGGGTGACCACGATCACCGCGAAGGCCAGCCAGATGAACAGGGCCCGCGGGTACGGCTCCTCCTCGGCCAGCGTCAACGGCAGGGCCAGGGCGGCAGCGAGCGTCACCACGCCGCGCATCCCGGCCCAGCCGATGATGATCGGGATCTTCGGGGAGGGGGCCGCGTCGCGGCGGCGGATCCGAGGGACCAGCCGGGCCAGGTAGGTGGCCGGGAAGAGCCAGACGAAGCGGGTCAGGAAGACGGTGGCCAACACCGCCACGGTGATCAGGACGAGGGAGCCGGCCGGCTCGTCGAGGTTCCGCAGCACGTCCCGCAGTTGCAGCCCGACCAGGAGGAAGACCAGCCCTTCGAGAAGAAACCGCACCAGCCGCCAGAACGCCCCGGTCTGCAACCGGGACGCTGCCGACAGCAGTTGCGGCAGCTTGTGGCCGAGGGCCAGCCCGGTGACGACCACGGCGACCACACCTGAGGCGTGCACGTGCTCGGCGGTGAACACCACCGCGAACGGGATGATCAACGACAGCGCGTTGTCCAGCAGCGGGTCGCTGATCCGCCGGTGCAGGAAGCCGAAGACGACCGCCCCGAGCGCGCCGATCAGGATGCCGCCGCCGGTCGCGCGCAGCACCTCCACGGCCACGTCCGCCGTGCCGACGGTCGAACCGATGGTGGCCATGGTCGCGACCCGCAGCAGCACCAGCGCGGTCGCGTCGTTGACGAGGCTCTCCCCCTCCAGGATGGTGACCACCCGGCGGGGCAGCCCGACGCGGCGGGCGACCGCGGTGGCGGCCACCGCGTCCGGCGGCGCGACCACCGCGCCGAGGGCCAGGCAGATCGCGAACGGCACCTGCGGCAGCAGCAGATGCAGCACGACGCCCACCGCGAACGCGGTGAACAGCACCAGGCCCACGGCGAGCAGCAGGATCGGCCGGATGTTGTTCTTGAACGCCGGCACCGACGTCTCCAGCGCCGCGACGTACAGCAACGGCGGCAGGATGCCGATCAGCACCAACTCCGGCTCGAGGTGGATCTGCGGGAAGCCCGGAAGGAAGGACAGGGCCAATCCGAGTACGACAAGCAGGATCGGCGCGAGCAGGCCCAGCCGGCGGGCCAAGGCCGCGCCCAGGGTGGCGATCGCCAGGAAGACGACGACCGGAAACAGGCTTTCCATGGGGTACGAGCCTAGGGGGCGGGTGGTCGACGCCCGATCAGCCGGCCGGACGCAACTTCGGCAGCACCTCGGCGCCGAACGCGTCGATGAAACCGCGCTGCTCCTGCCCGACGTGGTGCAGAGCGATCTGGTCGAAGCCGAGCGCCACGTACTCCTCCAACCAGCCGACGTGCCGGCCCAGGTCCGCCGAGACGTTCACCACCTGGGCGACCCGCTGGGCGGGTACGTCGGCGGACACCTCGTCGAAGTGCTCCACGGTCTCCAGGTCCCAGCAGACCGGAGGGGCGAAGACGTTGCTGCGCCACTGGTCGTACGCGATCGCCTCGGCCTGTGCCTGCTCCCGCGCCCAGGAGACGTGCACCTGGAGGTGCAGCGGTCCCCGGCCACCGGCGTCCCGGTACGCGTCGATCATCGCCCGCAGGTGCTCAACGGGCGCGTTCACGGTGATCAGGCCGTCGGCCCACTCGGCGCACCAGCGGGCGGTGGCGACGCTGACGGCGGCGCCGACCAGCGCGGGCGGCTCCTCGGGACGGGTCCACAGCCGGGCCCGGTCGACCCGGACGAGGCCGTCGTGGCTGACCTCCTCACCGGCCAGCAGTGCCCGGATCACGTCCACGCACTCGCGCAGCCGGGCGGAACGGACGTCCTTGCGGGGCCACACGTCACCGGTGATGTGCTCGTTGCTGGCCTCGCCGGTGCCGAGGGCCGCCCAGAACCGGCCCGGGTACATCGCGCCGAGGGTGCCGATCGCCTGCGCGATGATCGCCGGGTGGTACCGCTGGCCGGGGGCGTTGACGACGCCGAACGGCATGCCGGTGGCCTGCAGGGCCGCGCCCAACCAGGACCAGGCGAAGCCGGACTCACCCTGCCGCTCGCTCCACGGCGAGAAGTGGTCGGAGCACATGGCGGCGTCGAAGCCGGCCCGCTCGGCGTGCATCACCGCTTCCAGCAGGGCGCGGGGGTTGATCTGCTCGTGCGAGGCGTGGAACCCGAACGTCGTCATGGGCGCATCTCCTACCCACGACGACGCCCTCTGATGCTTGAAAGGAAGGGCCCCTTATTAACGCTCCGCGTCTAATAAGGGGCCCTTCCTTTCAAGCGGAGGTGTTACTCGGCGTGCGCGCCGGCGCCGGCCGACGCCGCCCCCTCGCCCACCCACACCGTCTTGGTGTTGCAGAACTCCCGCATGCCCAGCTCGGACAGCTCCCGTCCGTAGCCGGAGTTCTTCACGCCGCCGAAGGGCAGCTCGGGGTACGAGGTGGTCATGCCGTTGACGAAGACGTTGCCGGCGTCCAGGTCGGTGGCGAAGCGCTCCTGCTCGGCCGCGTCCCTGGTCCAGGCGTTCGACCCGAGCCCGAAGCTCGTGCCGTTGGCCACCTCGATGGCCTCGTCGTAGGACGACACCCGGTACAGGCCGGCGACCGGCCCGAACACCTCCTCGGACCACATCCGCATCTGCGGCGTCAGGTCGGTGACGACGGTCGGCGGATAGAACCATCCGTCGCCGGTGGGCAGCTCACCGCCGCAGAGCACCGTCGCGCCGTTCTCCGCCGCGTCGCGCACCTGGGCGTGCACCTCGTCGCGGCCGTGTTCGCTGGCCAGCGGCCCGACGTCGGTGTCGCCGTCCATCGGGTCGCCGACGCGCAGCGCGGCCATGTTCGCGGCGAACTTCTCGGCGAACGCGTCGAAGACGTCGGTGTGCACGATGAAACGCTTGGCGGCGATGCAGGACTGGCCGTTGTTCTGACAGCGGGCGGTGGTGGCGACCTCGGCGGCACGGTCCAGGTCCGCCGAGGGCATCACCACGAACGGGTCGCTGCCGCCCAGCTCCAGCACCGTCTTCTTGAGTTCCCGCCCGGCGATCTGCGCGATCGACCGCCCGGCCGCCTCACTGCCGGTGAGCGTCGCGGCGCGTACCCGGGGGTCGGCGAGGATGCGCTCGACGGCGTCCGAGCCGACCAGCAGGGTGGTGAACGCGCCCTCCGGGAAGCCGGCGCGGCGGAACACGTCCTCCAGCAGCAGCGCGGTCTGCGGCACGTTCGAGGCGTGCTTGAGCAGGCCGGTGTTGCCCGCCATCAACGCCGGGGCGGCGAAGCGCATCACCTGCCAGAGCGGGAAGTTCCACGGCATCACGGCGAGCACCACGCCGATCGGCTGGTAGCGGATGAACGCCCTGGTCGCCTTCACGGCGGCGGCGTCGGCCGGCTCGTCGGCGAGGAACGCCGGGGCCCTGTCGGCGTAGAAGCGGGCGGCCGTGGCGCACTTGGTCACCTCGGCCTGCGCGGCGGCGTACGTCTTGCCCATCTCCGTGGTCATGATCCGGGCGATCTCGTCCCGTTCGGCGTCGAGGAGGTCGGCGGCGGCGTTCATCCACCGGGCGCGCTCCTCGACGCCTGTGCCGCGCAGCTGCCGGTACGCGAGATCGGTGCGCTCGATGGCGGCGTCGAGCTGTTCGGTGGACATCGCCTCGTAGGTCTTGAGCACCTGACCGGTGGCGGGGTTGGTGGTGGCGATGTGCGGCATTTCGCTTCTCCTGTCACTCGAACAGCGAGTGTCGTACGCCCGGCTCCTCGCGGCGGCGGGCGGCGCGGCGGCGTTGGATCACGACCAGATCGACCACGGCGACCACCGCGAGGATCGCGCAGAGCACGCCGAGCCAGGCGATCCCGACCCAGAACGCCAGCACCGCGAAGATCACCATGATCACCAGTCCGAAGCTGGCGAGGGTGAGCCGCAGGTTGAGGGCGCTGTACGCGTGCCCGACCGTGCCACGGGCGCGCCGGGGCTGCGATCTCGTCATACCCCACGATCTACCCGCGATCGGGGGTGTTAACCGGTGGCCGACGACTCCACGCGCGGCGGCACTTATAGCATCCCGACGGCAGGTCCGAGGCCTCTTCGCCGCATACCCGACAGCAACTTCCCGCCCAACCGGGTCCAGCGCATAGAGTTACCGCGCTGTCGCTCTGTGCTGCGAGACAGGGGATGTCATGCCTCGACGCTGGATCGCTGCCCTGGCCTGCCTCGCCGCACTGGTGGCGCTGGCCTGTGAGGGTGGCACATCGGCGGCGCCGCGCCCCACCAAGAGCGCGCCGTCGTCCGGCGGCCCCGGCGGCATCGCCGCGCTCGGCGACTCGATCAGCACCGGCTTCGCCTCCTGCCTGGTCCTCACTTCCTGCGAACGCAACTCGTGGTCCACCGGGGACGGTCTGCGGGTACACAGTCACTACCGGCGACTGCTCGACCAGGACTCCGCGATCCGTGGCCGGGCGTACAACCACGCACGGCCCGGCGCCCGCGCCGACGCCCTGGAAGGCCAGGCCCAGGCAGCGGTACGCGACCGCGCCGACTACGTCACCGTGCTGATCGGCGCCAACGACATCTGCCGGGGCGGGGTGGACGCGATGACCCCGGTGACCACGTTCCGTACCGACGTCGACCGGGGCCTGCGGGCGTTGCGCACCGGTCGACCGAAGGCCCGGGTGCTGGTGGTGAGCATCCCCGACCTGTACCGACTCTGGGAGGTCGGGCACACCGACGGTCGGGCGACGCGTGCGTGGAAGCGGGGCATCTGTCCGGCGCTGCTGGCCAACGCGACGTCGAACGCGGCCGCCGACAAGGCCCGCCGGGCCGCCGTCCGGGAACGGATCGACGCGTACAACGTGCAGTTGGTGGCGGCCTGCCGGGCGTACGGCTCGCGCTGCCGGCACGACGGCGGCGCGGCGCACCGGGTGCGCTTCACCCTGGACCTGCTCAACCCGCTGGACTGGTTCCACCCCAACGCCAGCGGTCAGGACCGCCTGGCCGAGGTGACCTGGCGCGCCTCCGGACTGGCCGACTGAGTCCGCCCGCGCGAGCGGACCGATCAGGGGTGGCGGGGCTCCGGAACGGCGGTGCCGCGGCGACCGTAGAGCGCCCGCGAGCGCTCGGCCAGGTCCTTCGTGGCGGACGAGTTGGCCCAGGTGCCGAGCACGATTGCCGCCCCGGGGACGATCTTCGCGATGACGCGTTTGACCGCCCGCACACCGGCCATCTGGGCGAGCCGGACGCCGAGCTGCAACATGACCCGGCCCAGCGGACGCTGACCGCCCAGGCCGAAGAGCGCGTCGGCGCGTTCCCGGCCGGCGGCCACCCCGAGCGCCAGGCGGGCGCTCTCGGCGACCTTGTGCACCCGCTGGAGCACGAGCAGATCGGTGGCCCGGTCGCTGTGCAGCGGGTCGACCTCGTACGCGGCGGCGACGTGCAGGACCATCCGCGCCTGGGTCCAGGCCAGCACGCCGACGTCGAGGACCGCGCCGGGCAGCCCGGCCGCGCCGGAGACCGCCCCGGACAGGCGGGCCAGGTTGACGAACTTGCGGACCGCCTGGTCGGCCAGGACGTCGGACGAGACACCGGGGTGGTCGTTGCGGGCCCGGGCGGCCCACTGCGCGGCCTCCGGCCCGAGTCGGCGTACCGCCTCCAGCGCGAGGTGCTCCGGGGCGTACTGCGGATCGTCACGCATCCGGTCCCACAGCCGCGCAGGCGGGCCTTCGGGCGTGGCCGGCGGCGCGACCGGCAGGTCGGCCGACGGCTCGGGGGTGGGCGCGGCGGGTTGACCGCCGGTGGGCGGGGTGTCGGTCACCGGGTCTCCCCAGGGGTGGGTACGGGCAGGACGGCCGGTGGCGCGGTCAGCGACGGCGGTTGGACAGGCGGGTGGCCAACCCCTTGAGCTTCTGCTGGTTCTCCGGCTTGGCCAGCTCGCGCCGGCCCCGGTCCACCAGTTGCTGACCCTTGGGCGATCTCAGGAAAGTGCTGATCCGCTGCATCAGAGACATAACGTCCTCCTGTCGGTGATCCCTCAGTCATGTGTACCCCGAACCCGCAACGGATGTACCCGGGACGCGACAGGCTCAACCCTCACCGTCCATAGTGGTCGGTAGGCTACCGCCCCGTCGGCACGATGGCGTCGACGACCCGGGTGGCCCGCCATTCGTGCTGCTGGTAGTATTCCGGGTACGCGGAGACCTGCACCGCCTGCGCGGCATCGGTGAGGCGCATCTGCTGCCAGCCGGGCACCTGTTCGAGTGCCGTGAGGAACTGCCGGGTCGCGAACTCCGGGTCCATCAACCGACCGACCGGACCCCAGCCGCTGCTGGAGCGCTGCTGGAACAACCCGACCGAGTCGTGGTCCCAGCCGACGCCCTGGTGCGGGTAGTCCTGCGACTCCGGCAGGACGCCGCTGGCGACGTTGTAGAGGTTGCTCTCCTGCATGGCGGTCGCCACCGCGATGACCAGGCCACGGCGCGGGATGCCCATCTTGCGGCCGGCGCGGACGATCGCCTCGGCGTTCTCCATCTGGTCCTCGTCCAGACCGGCGACCGGCGCCGGGCGGGTCGGCTTCGCCGGGGCGACCTTGCGGGCGCGGGGGGTGGCGTCCGGGTCGGCCGGGGTGGTGGACGTCGACGGGGTGGCGGACGGGGCCGCCGATCGGTCGAGCCCGCGGGATGCGGTCTGCTGCTCGGCGCGCTCCGCCAGCTCGACGCCGGCGGTCTTCTCGCGCGACTGCGCGCCGGCGTCCTGGTCCCGGACCTGCACGGCGGTGGCCAGACCGAGGCAGCAGACCACGCCGGTGGCGAGCGCCACCTGGGCGCGGCGTCGGCCGCTCAGGTCGCGGGCGTACGCCCGAAGCCGACTCGCGGCGGTTGTCCGTTCGGCTGAGGTGCCTTCCGCTGTTTCGGCAGTGGGGCTACTCGGGGCGTACGGGTCGTCGAGGGTGCCGTCGTCACGCATCAGCCGAGGCTAGGCAGACCGAAGCCCCGATCACGCACGGTGATCACGTGGTCATCGCCACACAAACAGGCGCCACCGGTGGACGAGCGATGCCGCTCGACCCGCCCGAGGAACGAACCTCGCGTACCGGAGGAAAGCGGCGGGGCGTACAGGCCGGCACGGACCGCGACAGAGATGGACATCGGTCCGCGCGACCCGACATGATCGACAAACTCGGCCTTTGGGCCGAACCGCCCATCGGCCGATCGGCGGAATCGGGTGGTTCGTCCGATCGTGCCCACCGGGCGGGCGACGGATCGCCCGACGCAGGAATGCGCCAGGATGGCGGGTACGTTGCCCGAACCGAGTGCTGTCCGTCGCGACGGCACCCGAACAGGCACATTCCAGGGAGGTCCGCACCGGTGCTCGACCCACACGAGCTCTACCAGCTCACCGACGATCTGCCCGACCTCGGGCAGCCGGTCCTGATTCAGGCCCTCACCGGGTTCGTGGACGCCGGCAACGCCAGCCGGCTGGCCCGCGAGCAACTGCTCACCTCGCTCGAGGGTCGGCCGATCGCCACCTTCGACGTGGACCAGCTCTTCGACTACCGCTCCCGGCGACCGGTGATGACCTTCAACGAGGACCACTGGGAGAGCTTCGACGCGCCGGAGCTGGAGCTGCACCTGCTGCACGACGACGACGAGACGCCCTTCCTGCTGCTCACCGGCCCCGAGCCGGACCTGCAGTGGGAGCGGTTCACCGCCGCCGTCGCGGGGCTCGCCGCCCGGCTCGACGTACGGCTCACCGTCGGGCTCAACTCGATCCCGATGGCGGTCCCGCACACCCGGCCGACCGGGGTGACGGCCCACGCCACCCGTCCCGAGCTGATCAGCGGGTACGAGCCGTGGCTGCAACGGGTTCAGGTGCCCGGCAGCGTCGGCCATCTGCTGGAGTTCCGCCTCGGCGAGCAGGGCCGCGACGCGCTCGGCTTCGCCGCCCACGTGCCGCACTACGTGGCGCAGACCGAGTACCCGGCCGCCGCCGAGGTGCTGCTGAGCGCCGTGTCCCGCAGCACCGGGCTGCTGCTGCCCGGCGACGGCCTGCGCTCGGCCGCCGAGGTGGTCCGGGTGGAGATCGACCGGCAGGTCGCCCAGACCGAGGACGCCGCCGCGCTGGTCCAGGCCCTGGAGGAGCAGTACGACGCGTTCGCCCGAGGACGCGGCGAGCGGAGCCTTCTCGCCCCGGACGCCGGCCCGCTACCCACCGCCGACGAACTCGGCGCGGAGCTGGAACGGTTCCTGGCCGAACAGACCCGCCCCGGCGACACTCCCGGGAGCTGATCCGGCGGCGTGCCGGCGACCCGGCACCTGTGTGAGGCGGCGTCGGGGCGGCGGATACGGCAGGGTGGACGTATGCGCCTGGCGACCTGGAACGTGAACTCGGTGAAGGCCCGGCTCCCCCGGCTGCTGGAATGGCTGGCTGACACCGGTCCCGACGTCGTCTGCCTGCAGGAGACGAAGTGCCCCGACGGCGCGTTCCCGGTGGCCGAGGTGGGCGAGCTGGGCTACACGGTGGCCAGCCACAGTGACGGCCGCTGGAACGGGGTCGCGATCCTGTCCCGGGTCGGCCTCGACGACGTCCGCGTCGGCTTCGCGGGCGAGCCGGGCTTTCCCGAGCCGGAGGCTCGGGCCATCTCCGCCACCTGCGACGGGGTGCGGGTCTGGTCGGTGTACGTCCCCAACGGGCGCGCGCCCGACGACCCGCACTACGCGTACAAGCTCGCCTGGTTCGCGGCGCTGCGCGACGCGCTGGAGGCGGAGCTGGCCGGCGGCCGGCCGCTGGCCGTCTGCGGTGACTTCAACGTCGCCCCGACCGACGCCGACGTCTGGGACCCGGCGGTGTTCACCCACTCCACGCACGTCACCCCGGCCGAACGGGCCGCCCTCGCCGCGCTGCGCGACCTGGGCCTCAACGACGTGGTGCCGACGCCCATGAAGGGGCCGCACCCCTTCACGTACTGGGACTACCGCGCCGGGATGTTCCACCAGAACAAGGGCATGAGAATCGACCTGGTGTACGCCTCCGCGCCGTTCAGCCGCGCGGTCCGCTCGGCGTACGTCGACCGGGAGGCCCGCAAGGGCAAGGGCCCCTCCGACCACGCGCCGATCGTGGTCGACGCGGACCTCGTTCCGGCGGTCGAGGGGCTCTGACCTCCGGCGCTCCCGCCGCACGGCCGCCGGGGCTGGCTAGGGTGGGCAGATGGCAGTCGTGAAGATCAACGCAATCGAGGTTCCCCCGAACGCCGGCCCCGAGCTGGAGAAGCGGTTCGCGGCACGGGCCGGCGCGGTGGAGGGCTCCCCCGGCTTCCTCGGCTTCGAACTGCTGCGCCCGGTGGCCGGCGAGACCCGCTACTTCGTCTATACGCGGTGGGAGAGCGAGGAGGCGTACCAGGCCTGGGCTTCGGGGTCCGCCCGCGCCGCCCACGCCACCGCCCCCGGGGAGACGCCCCGCCCGCCGGTCTCCAGCGGCGCGACCCTGCTGGAGTTCGAGGTGGCGTTGCGGGTCCCCCAGCCCTGACCACCTGCCGGCCTGCCGGGCTCGACGTAACCCCGCCCCGACGGCGATCTGCGCTGATAGCGTCCGGCCATGTTCGACGGCTTCGAAGAGTTCGACATCGCCACGTCCGGCGCGACGATCCACGGACGGCGTGGCGGTGACGGGCCGCCCGTTCTGCTGCTGCACGGCATACCCGAGACGCACCTCATGTGGCACCGGGTCGCGCCCCGGCTCGCCGAGCACTTCACCGTCGTCGCCACCGACCTGCGGGGCTGGGGAGACAGCGGCACACCGCCGAGCAGCGCCGACCACGAGCCGTACAGCATGCGCGCCATCGCCCGCGACCAGATCGAGGTGATGCGGAGCCTCGGGTACGACCGGTTCCACCTGGTCGGCCACGATCGCGGGGCGCGGTGCGCGTACCGACTCGCGCTCGACGCGCCGGACGTCGTCACCCGGTTGGCCGTCCTGGACGTCGTGCCGATCGGCGACGTGTACGACCGCGCCGACAAGGCGTTCAGCCTGTCCTACTGGGTCTGGTCCTTCCTGGCCGCGCCGGAGCCGGTGCCCGAGCGGTTCATCGCCGCCGCGCCCGAGGTGCTCGTCGACTACATGCTGGAGAACTGGCCGGAGGTGAAGGACTCCTTCCCACCCGAGGTACGGGCGGCCTACGTCGAGCAGTTCACGCACCCCGAGACCGTGCACGCGATCTGCGAGGAGTTCCGCGCGGCGGCCAGCCTGGACTACGACCAGGACCGGGCAGACCGTGGGAGCCGGAAGATCGCCTGCCCGCTGTTGTTCCTCTGGAGCCAACACGGCCAGGTCGCCAAGCTCTACGACGACCCGATGGCGATCTGGCGGCAGTGGGCCGACGACGTACGAGGCGGCCCCGTACCGGCCGGGCACTTCATCCCCGAGGAAGCGCCCGACGAGACGGCCCACCGACTTCTGGACTTCCTGCGCTGACGCCCGGCCGGGCTACCAGCTCGCCCGGGTCGGGCCGGGGCGGTGACCAGCGCCCGCCCGCACGATCCGCGCCAGGCGGGTTCCCCTGACGCCCTGACCGCCGGGCTTGATCGACTCGACTTCGGCGAAATCGGGGTGTCAGCGCCACCTGGACACCCCGACATCACCGACGTCGTGTGGATCAAGCCGAGCCCGGCCGGGCTCAGGGCTTGCGGGACGACTGGAGGGTGGCGAACGCGATCACGTTGTCGGCGTAGCCGGCGCGACCGCCGATGAACTGGCCGCCGCAGGTAATGAGCCGGAGTCCGGCGGGGCCCTCGTGCCCGTAGATGCGCTCGGCGGGCAGTTGGTCCTTCGGGAAGCGCTCGACCGTGTCGACCTTGAACACCACCGTCGACCGGTCCGCGCGGGCCACCTCGATCAGGTCACCGGGCTTCAGCTTGCCCAGGTCGTAGAAGACCGACGGGCCGCTCTTGGTGTCCACGTGCCCGACGATGACGGCGGGACCGGGCTCACCGGGTGTCGGCCCCCGGTCGTACCAGCCGGTCTCGTTGTGCTTCTCCAGCGGCGGTACGGCGATCGTGCCGTCCGACGCCTGCCCGACCGGAGCCACCGGCGCCTCCACCTTGATCGCCGGGACGGTGAGGCGCACCGGGCGGCTCGCCGACAACCCGACCGTCTCGCTGCGCGGCGGGCGTTCGCCGCCGGCCGGGGTCAGGTCGAGCGGGCCGACCGAACGACCCAGTCCCGCGCCGGTGGCGAAGACGCCCACCAGCACCAGCATCACGGCCAGCGGCACCGACCAGGGGCTACGCCCCGTCGGACGGCTGCGCCGGGGAGCGACGACGGTCGGCGGACGGGCGGCCACCGCCGGCCGCTCGCCGGAGACATGCGACGCGCGGGACACCGGCGAGGGCTTCGCGCCATCGGACGGGCGCGAACTGCCGGCCTGCTGGGCAGCAGCGGATTGCCGGGCATCGCCGGACGGGCGTGCGACAGCGGGTGGGCGGGCATCGCCGGGCAGCCACGAGCCGGCGGACGGGCGCGAACCCGTGGGCGGACGGGATCCGGCCGGCGGCGGTGTGGGGCGGAAGATTTCCATGGCGGGCTCAGCGGCGCGCGACGCTACGGGGCCGGCGCAGGGCCACCACGGCGAGGACCAGGCCGGCGACCGTGAAGGCGGCACCGCCGGGCAGCAGCAGCTTGCCGGTAACTCCCCCGGCACTGCCACCGAAGCCGGTCGCCGGGCCTCGACTGGGGTGGGGGGAGGGCACCGTCTTCACCACCTGCAACATGGTCGACGCCGTCTCGCCGTCGCGGCACTCCAGCTTGACCCGGTAGTTGCCGGGGCGGGTGCGCTCGCGCACCATCGGCGCGGCGGTGAGCACGCCGCCCTGCGGTTGCACGCCGACGGCGCCGAACGCGTCCGAGACGACGGTGGCGCCGATCGAGTTGTCCCGGCAACTGGCCCGAATGCCGACCAGGTAGCCGGGCTGCACCGTGCTGGGGCTCACCTCGACGAAGACGTCCACCACGGGAGCGGGCTGTGGCGCGCCACCCGGCACGCCTCCGGGCTGCGGCGCGGGCGCGGCAGCCGGCAGGACGTCGAGCGGCGCGGACGCGGCAACCGGCAGGACGTCGAGCGGCCGGGCGGGTGCGGCGACGGCCGACAGAGGATCGAGCGGCCAGTCGGAGGCGGTCGACAGGGCGTCGGACGGCCCGCCGGGCGCAGTGGCGAGGGCCGGCGGCGTGGCCAGCGTCGCCGGGGCGGCGAGCGCGGGAGCGGTGCTGAGCAGGGGGATGGCGAGCATGGCCGCCACCGACAGGAGCACGCCGCCGCGGGTCACTGTCACGATGCCCCCTCTCGACGCCGTCGAACCGCGCCGGGCAGCGGACCGCCCGGCCTGCCGTACCAATCGGATCCTCTCATTCCCGGTCGCACATCACATCCGATCCGCAGACGAAGTCGCGTACGCTCGGGTCGCTGTGACCATCACCGACGACCCTGACCCCGCCACCGTCCCGCCCACGGGCCGGATGATCCGCACCTTCCACCCCCGCCGGGGACGGATGAGCGGCCGGCAGACCGACGCGTTGGACCGGCTCTGGTCCTCGTACGGTCTGGACGTGTCGGGCGAGCCCGTCGACCTGGCCGCCATCTTCGGCCGCCGGGCCCCGGTGGTGCTGGAGATCGGCTCGGGCATGGGCGACAGTACGGCCGCGATGGCCGCCGCCGACCCGGACCGAGATTATCTGGCGGTCGAGGTGCACACGCCGGGAATCGCCAACCTGCTCGACCTGGTGGACCGCGCTGACCTGGGGAATGTCCGGGTTGCTCGCGGTGACGCACTGGAGTTGGTCGGCGGCCTGCCGGAGGGCGCGCTGGACGCCGTACACGTGTTCTTTCCGGATCCGTGGCCGAAGGCCCGGCACCACAAGCGGCGGATCATCCAGCCGTCGCACGTGGCCCTGCTGCGGTCCCGGTTGGCCCCCGGCGGCGTGCTGCACTGCGCGACGGACTGGGCCGAGTACGCCGAGGCGATGCGGGAGACCCTGGACGCGGATCCGGAGTTGGTCGACGCGTACGGCGGCTACGCGCCCCGTCCGGCGCACCGCCCGGTGACGAAGTTCGAGCGGCGGGCGATCACGGCGGGCCGTCCGGTCGCTGATCTCATCTACCGCCGACGGTAAGGAAGGGCCCCCTGTTAACGCCTGGCGTTGTAAAAGGGGCCCTTCCTAACGCCTTGAGCGGGTCGCGCGACAACCTGGTTGGCGCCGGAGGGCATGATCCAGGCACCATGGACACGCTATGACGCTCACCGCCGCGCTGCCGAGAAGCGCCGACCCCGACACCCTCTTCGACGCGTTCGCCGGTTGGGCGAAGGAGCGCGGCCTCGACCTCTACCCCCATCAGGAGGAGGCGGTCATCGAGATCGTCTCCGGCGCCAACCTGATCATGAACACGCCCACCGGCTCGGGTAAGAGCCTGGTGGCCGTCGCCGCGCACTTCGCGGCCCTGGCCGACAGCCGGACGACGTTCTACACCGCGCCGATCAAGGCGCTGGTGTCGGAGAAGTTCTTCGCGCTCTGCGAGGTCTTCGGCGCCGAGAACGTCGGCATGCTCACCGGCGACGCCAGCGTCAACGCCGACGCCCCGATCATCTGCTGCACGGCGGAGATCCTGGCCAACCTGGCGCTGCGCGAGGGCGCCAAGGCCGACGTCGGCCAGGTGATCATGGATGAGTTCCACTTCTACGCCGAACCCGACCGTGGTTGGGCGTGGCAGGTGCCGATCATCGAGCTACCGCAGGCCCAGTTCATCCTGATGTCCGCCACCCTGGGGGACACCACCCGCTTCGTCGACGACCTGACCCGGCGTACCGGGCGGCCGACCGCCGTCGTGCGCTCGGCCGAGCGGCCGGTCCCGCTGATCTTCTCGTACGCGATGACGCCGCTGCACGAGACGCTCGAGGAGCTGCTGGAGACCAAACAGGCTCCGGTGTACGTCGTGCACTTCACCCAGGCCGCCGCGCTGGAACGCGCCCAGGCGCTGATGAGCGTCAACGTCTGCACCCGCGCCGAGAAGGACATGATCGCCCAGGCGATCGGCGGCTTCCGGTTCACCTCGGGCTTCGGCAAGACGCTGTCCCGGCTGGTCCGGCACGGCATCGGCGTGCACCACGCCGGCATGCTGCCCAAGTACCGCCGCCTGGTCGAGACCCTGGCCCAGGCCGGTCTGCTCAAGGTCATCTGTGGCACCGACACGCTCGGCGTCGGCATCAACGTGCCGATCCGCACGGTGCTGTTCACCGGCCTGAGCAAGTACGACGGGGTCCGTACCCGCCTGCTCAAGAACCGGGAGTTCCACCAGATCGCCGGGCGGGCCGGCCGGGCCGGGTACGACACCATCGGCCGGGTCGTCGTGCAGGCCCCCGAGCACGTCATCGACAACGAGAAGGCCCTCGCCAAGGCCGGCGACGACCCGAAGAAACGCCGCAAGGTCGTCCGCAAGAAGCCGCCGGAGGGCTCGATCGGCTGGGGGCAGCCCACCTTCGACCGCCTCGTCGAGGCCGAGCCGGAGCCGCTAACGTCGAGCTTCCAGGTCAGCCACTCGATGCTGCTGAACGTCATCGGCCGCCCCGGGGACGCGTTCGCGGCGATGCGGCACCTGCTCACCGACAACCACGAGGAGCCCGCCGCCCAGCGCCGGCACATCCGCCGGGCCATCGCCATCTACCGGGCGCTGCGGGCCGGTGGGGTCGTCGAGGAGCTGCCCGAGCCGGACGAAACCGGTCGCCGGATCCGGCTCACCGTCGACCTCCAGCTCGACTTCGCGCTCAACCAGCCGCTCTCCCCCCTCGCCCTGGCCACCATCGAGCTGCTCGACGCCGAGTCCCCGTCGTACGCCCTCGACGTGTTGAGCGTGATCGAGTCGATCCTCGACGACCCCCGCCAGATCCTGTCCGCGCAGCAGTTCAAGGCGCGCGGCGAGGCGGTCGCCGCGATGAAGGCCGAGGGCATCGAGTACGAGGCCCGCCTCGAACTACTGGACGAGGTGACCCACCCGAAGCCGCTCGCCGAGCTGCTGGAGGCCGCGTACGAGATGTACCGGCAGGGCCACCCGTGGGTCGCCGACCACCAGCTCTCCCCCAAGGCCGTCGTCCGCGACATGTACGAGCGGGCCATGACCTTCACCGAGTACGTGCAGTTCTACGGGCTGACCCGCTCGGAGGGCCTGGTCCTGCGCTACCTGGCCGACGCGTACAAGACGCTGCGCCAGACCGTCCCCGAGGACGCCAAGACCGAGGAGCTGATCGACCTCATCGAGTGGCTGGGCGAGCTGGTCCGCCAGGTCGACTCCAGCCTCATCGACGAGTGGGAGCGGCTGCGCAACCCGTCCGACGTGGCCGAGGTGGCCCAGGCGCACGCCGCCCTGACCGACCGACCACCGGCGGTGACCCGCAACGCGCGGGCGTTCCGGGTGCTGGTGCGCAACGCGCTGTTCCGGCGGGTGGAGCTGGCCGCGCTGCGCCGCTGGGACCTGCTCGCCGAGCTGGACTCCGGCGACGGCTGGGACTACGACGCGTGGGCCGACGCGCTGACGCCGTACTTCGAGGCGTACGACTCGATCGGGGTGGGTCCGGACGCCCGCGGCCCGGCGCTGCTCATGATCGAGCAGGGCCGGGAGAAGTGGACCGTCCGGCAGATCTTCGACGACCCGGACGGCGACCACGACTGGGGCATCAGCGCCGAGGTCGACCTCGCCGCCTCGGACGAGGTCGGCGCGGCGGTCGTCCGGATCACGGACGTCGGTCAGCTTTAGCGGTCGCCGCGAGGGGGTCGTCCGGGTTGCCGGACGGCCCCCTTTGTCGCGTCTTCCGCCGCCCCGTTTTCACTGGGCGATGTCAGGGGTGTCGATTAGAATGTATGTACTAATAGCGCTTCTGAACTGGGAGGACGCCCGTGACCGCGCCCACCTCCATGCCCCTGACGCCCTACACCACCCTGCTCGGCTTCACCCGCTACGTCGACCGCACCGGCCCCACCAAGGCGACCTTCGTGGGCGGTCTGCGCAAGCAGCGCGCCAGCCGCTCCGGCTTCAACCCGCACGGCCAGTTCGTCAAGGCGCTCAAGGCCGACATCGCCTTCCACACCGGCGGCACCCACCTGGCCGGTGTGGTCGACGTCGTCAAGCCGCGCTGGCGCCCGCTCTACCAGGCGCTGGTGCCCGGCGCGACGGCCTGGCTGCACTCCCTCGGCGATCCGGCCACCCTCGACCTGACCCAGACCCGCGACGCCCTGGCCATGCTCGGCGACCTACCCGTCAAGATCAACCCTCACTTCGGCGTACGTTACCCCGACGGTCACGCCGACGCGGTCCGACTGCACTTCGACGAGGCGCCGCCGAGCGAGGAATCGATGCTCGCCACCCTGCACCTGATGGCCCGCCACATGGACGCGGTCCTCCCGCACGCCGAGCCCGTCCTGGTCGACGTCCGGCGCGGTCAGACCCACCGCATGCCCACCGACGCCAAGCCCGAACAGATCGAACGCTGGCTGGCCGGCGAAGCCGCCGCCTTCCGCGCCATCTGGTCCACCGCCGCCTAACCACACCGCAAGATCGCACTCGATCCAAGATGTAGTGGTCTCCGCTTCTCGGGAGGCCACTACATCCATGTTCGAGCACGATCATGGGGACAACCGCGCGCACCGACGCCGCCGTGGTGACGGTGGTTTTCCACAGGGGCAGCGTGACGCCACGGGCTTCGGCCAGCCTGAAACCATGCCCAGAACTCCTCGTCGGCCGCCGCAGTTGCGGGGTCGGGTCTTCCGTGGCTCCACCGCCGTGTCGCGCGGTCTGCTGACCCGTAACGACCTGCGCATCTCGGCGTGGCGACCGCTCTTCCGCGACGTCTACGCCGACTCGCAGCTCACCGTCACACACGCCATCAGATGCGCCGCCGTCGGACGATGGCTGGTCCCGCCCGGCGCGGCCATCGCCGGACTGGCCGCCGCGGTCCTGTACGGCTGTCCGAGCACGAGCGCGGGCGCGCCAATCGACGTCCTGGTGTCCACCGACTCCCGAATCGGTCCAACCAACGGCATCCGCGTCCACCACGGGCAGATCGACCCCGGCGACATCCTGGACCGGGCCGGGATAACGGTGACCAGCCCGGCGCGGACCTGCTGGGACGTGGCCCGTTGGCTCGACGTGGTGGAGGCGGTGGTCGTCATCGACGCTCTGCTGGCCCTGCGGCTGACCACCGTGCCGGCTCTGCGCGAGTACGCGTTGAGTCGAGCAGGGCGACGCGGCTGGCGATCCCTGCTACGGTCGATCGACCTGGTCGACGCGGGCGCGGAGTCCCCGCAGGAGTCGCGCACCCGGGTGCGGCTGGTGCTCGCCGGCCTGCCCCGGCCGGAGACGCAGTGGGTCGTGGCCGATCAGGGCCGGTTCGTGGCCCGGCTGGACCTGGCCTGGCCGCAGTTCAAGGTGGCCGTGGAGTACGACGGGCTGTGGCACGACGACCCGGAGCAGTTCCACCGGGACCGTCGACGGCTCAACCGACTGCTCGGCGGCGACTGGATCGTGCTGCACGTGACCGCCAAGCGCCTCCGGGACGACTTCGACGGGTTCCTCGCTGAGGTCCGGGCCGCCCTACGATCACGCTCAGGCTCCCGCGAGCCCCGATGATCGCGCTCGAACATGGATGTAGTGGCCTCCCTTCGTGTGGGAAGCCACTACATCCTGCATCGAGCGCGATCATGGGCGTGCGGCCCGGGTGGGTCAGGTGGCGGGGAGGTACTTGGCCAGGTCGTCGAGGATCTTGTTGGCGGCGCCGACGCCGATGCCGGTCATCCAGATCTCGTCGGAGACCGGGTACGCCTTGCCGGCCTTGACCGCGCCGAGGCCCTTCCAGAGGGTTCCGCCGGCCACCTTGCTCTGCTCGGCGGCGGCCTTGTCGCCGTACGCGGTCACGAAGATGACGTCGCCGTCGACCTCGTTGATCCGCTCGGGGCTGACCAGGTCGAAGCGCTTGTCCTCCTTGTTGGCGAGCAACTGCCGCTCGGGGCGGCCCAGGCCGGTGTCACCGATGACGATGCCGGAGAAGGAGTCCGGGCCGTACACCCGGATGTTGCCCGGGATGAACCGCACGATGGACACCTTGCGGGCGGCGGCGTCGCCGAGGGTCGCGCCGAAGTCCTTGGCCCGCTTCTCGTACGCGCCGAGCAGGTCCTTGGCCTGCTGTTCGCGGCCGAGCGCCTTGCCGTCGAGGAGGAAGTTCTCCTTCCAGGTGATGCCCACCTTGTCGGTGAACACGGTCGGCGCGATGGCGGCCAGCTCGTCGTAGAACTTCTCCTGGCGGAACTTGCTACCGAGGATCAGGTCCGGCTTGAGGGCGTTGATCGCCTCCAGGTCGGGCTCGGTGAGCACCCCGACCTCCTTGATGCCGGCGAGCTTGTCCGCGCCGAAGTACGTGGGCCAACTCTTGGCCTCGCCGGCGGTGGCCGCGCCGACGGGCGTGATGCCCAACGAGAGCGCCGTGTCGATCTTGTCGGTGTCGAGCACGACGACGCGCTTGGGTTCGGCCGGGACCTTGGTGGTGCCCATGGCGTGGGTGATCTCCCGGGTCTCCCCGGTAGCGGAGCCGGCGACCGGGTCGCTCTCACCGCAGGCGGTGAGGCCGACCCCGAGGGCGACGGCCGCGGCGAGAGCGGCGACGAGACGACGCATCAGTGTCCTTTCGAGGGGTACGTGCCGGCGAGCGGGGTGGCCGCGTCGCCATCGGCGGATCGGGCGTCCGGTACGGACGCCGTCGACGAATCAGCGCCGCCAGGGCCAGCGGCCGGCGCAGCGAACCCGGCAGCAGCGGCCGGCGCAGCAGGCCCAGCAGCAGCGGCCGGCGCAGCGTCAGCGGCTGGCGCAGTGTCAGCGGCCGGCGCAGTGTCAGCGGCCGGCGCAGCGTCAGCGGCCGGCGCAGCGTCAGCGGCCGGCGCAGCGGACCCGACAGCGGCAGGGGCCTCCGGGCCGCCCACGCCAGCAGACCCGGCGGCCGCAACAGAGCCGGCAGAGTTGCCCACGCCAGTAGAGCCGGTGGGAAGGGCCGGGCCGCCGGTGCGCGCGGGAACCACCAGGGGTGCGCCGGTAACCGGGCAGGGCACGACGACGCAGGCCAGCCCGAAGACGTCCCGGACCAGCTCGGCGGTGAGGATCTCCCGGGGTGGGCCGGCGGCCACCACCGCGCCGGCGCGCATCGCGACCAGGTGGTCGGCGTAGCGGGCGGCCTGGTTGAGGTCGTGCAGGACGGCGACCACGGTGCGGCCACGCTCGGCGCGGAGCCGGTGCAGCAGGTCCAGCACCTCCACCTGGTGGGCCAGGTCGAGGAAGGTCGTCGGCTCGTCCAGCAGCAGCGCCTCGGTGTCCTGGGCGAGCGTCATGGCGATCCACACCCGTTGCCGCTGGCCACCGGAGAGGCTGTCCACCGGCCGGTCGGCGAGGTCGGCCACGTCGGCCAGGGCCATCGCCTCGTCGACCGCCGCGGCGTCGGACGACGACCACTGCCGCCACCACCGCTGGTACGGCTGCCGGCCGCGTCCGACCAGGTCGGCCACGGTGACGCCCTCGGGCACCAGCGGGCTCTGCGGCAGGACGCCGAGCCGGCGGGCCACGTCGCGGGTGGGCAGGTCACGGATGGCGGTGCCGTCCAGCAGGACGGTGCCCTGTCGCGGGGCGAGCAGTCGGGCCATCGTGCGCAGCAGGGTGGACTTGCCGCACGCGTTGGGGCCGACGATCACCGTGAACGCGTCGGTGGGCAGGTCCAGGGTCAGCCCGTCGAGCACGGTCCGCTCGTCGTAGCCGACGACCAGGTCGCGGGTGGAGAGCATCACACGACTCCTCACAGGCGTCACGACGACCGTGGCCGTCCACGAAGCAACAGGAAGATCAGGTACGGGCCGCCGATCGCGGCGGTCAGCACGCCCGCCGGCAGTTGGGTGGGCGCGAACAGTCGACGGCCGGCCAGGTCGGCGAGGACGAGCAGGAGCGCGCCGAGCAGCGCGGCGCAGACGAGCGGGGGCCGTTCGGCGCGGACCAGCCGGCGGGCCAACTGCGGTGCGACGAGCGCCACGAAGTCGACGGCGCCGACCTGGGCGGTGACCATCGCGGCGACGAGCACGCCGGTGCCGGCGAGCCCGATCCGGCGGGCCACCGGGCGTAGCCCGACGCCGCGCGCGGTGTCGTCGTCGAGGGCGGTGCTGTTCAGGGCCCAGCCGGCCCACGCCAGCACCGGCAGCAGCACCGCGAGTGTGCCGGCGATCCAGGCCGCCTCGGTCCAGCCCTTGCCGGCGAGGGTGCCGATCAGCCAGATCTGCGCCCGCAGGCCGTCGATCGGGTCGGCGGTGAGCATGACCACCTCGGTCAGCGCCCGGAAGGCGAACGCGACCGCCACCCCGGCGAGGACGAACCGTTGCGCGGCCAGCCCGTGCCGGGCACCGAGGGCGAACAGCAGCACCGCCGCCAGCAGACCGCCGACCAGCGCGCTGGGCGCCACCAGCACCGCCGCCGCGCCGCTGGTCAACGCCACGGTCGCGGCGAGGCCGGCGCCCTGGGTGATGCCGATGACGTCCGGGCTGGCGAGCGGGTTGCGCGCCACGCTCTGGATCAGCGTGCCGGCCACGCCGAAGGCCGCGCCGGCCACCGCCGCCAGCACGACCCGGGGCAGGCGAAGATCAAGAACCACGAGGTCGTACGGGGTGCCCGCGCCGGAGAGCGCCCGGAGCACGTCGGCCGGGGCGACGTACGGGGTGCCCAGCGAGAGGCTGAGCACGACGGCCAGCAGGAGCAGCACGGTCAGCACGGCGGCGACCAGCGTCGCGCGGCGACGGATCAGCAGGCTGACCGGACCGACCCGCAGCAACGACCGGCCGGGCAGCCGGGACGTGCCGCCGGGCGCATCGGCGGCGCGGGCCGGACCAGCAGCGCCGGACGCGACGCGGGCCGGACCAGCGGCCGGGGCAGCAGCGCGGGCCGGACCAGCAGCGCCGGACGCGGCGCGGGTCGGACCAGCGACCGGGTCAGCGGCAGGGTCCGGGCCGGCGGTGCCGGACGCTTCGGCGGGACGACCGGCGGTCACGCGGTCACCACCCGGGCGCGGCGGACCAGCACGGCCAGCAGCGGCGCGCCGATCAGGGCGGTGACGATGCCGGCGGGTATCTCGCCGGGCGGGGCGACGAGTCGGCCGACGACGTCGGCCCCGAGCAGCAGCGCGGGCCCGAGCAGGGCGGAGACGGCGAGGGTCCAGCGGTGGTCCGCGCCGACCAGGGCACGGGCGAGGTGCGGCACGGCCAGCCCGACGAAGGCGACCGGGCCGGCGGCGGCCACCGCGGCGCCGGTGAGCAGCACGGCGGCGATTCCACCGCCGAGGCGGACCAGGCCGATGCGGTGGCCCAGGCCACGGGCCACGTCGTCGCCGAGAGCGAGGGCGTCCAGGCCCCGGGCCACCAGCGCGGCGAGCAGCAGCCCGACGAGGACGAACGGCAGCACCTGGGCGGTGACGCCGAGGTCCCGCCCGGCCAGTCCGCCCACCACCCAGAACCGGTACTCCTCGAAGGTGCGGGCGTCGATGCTGAGCAGCGCGTACACCCCGGAGGCGAGACTGGCGTCGAGCGCCGCGCCGACCAGCGCGAGGGTGACCGGGCTCGCGCCCTCGCGGGCCCGGCTGGCGATGGCGAAGACCAGCAGGCCGGCGGCGAGCGCGCCGGCGATGCCGAACCAGACGTACCCGGCGAGCGTGCCGATGCCGAAGACGGAGATGGCGAGGACCACGCCGAACGACGCGCCGGCGCTGATGCCGAGGATGCGCGGCTCGGCGAGCGGGTTGCGGGTGAGCGCCTGGAACAGCACGCCGGCCACGGCGAGGGCCAGCCCGACGGCGAGCCCGAGCGCGGTACGCGGCATACGTAGTTCCCGGACGATGGTGCTCGCGTCGCTGCCGTCCGGCGCGACGAGGGCGTGCCAGACCGCGCCGACTCCGAGTTGCCGGCTGCCCAGCGCGAAGCTGGCCAGTACGGCGAGCAGCAACACCAGCGCGGCGCCGACGGTGACGGCGACCCGCCGACCGGTGCGGGCACCGGAGGAGTTGCGGGCCGGCGTCGGCCGGGCGGCGAGGGTGGTCACGAAACTCCTGCACGTTCGAGCTTAGGTTCGCCTAACCTTAGCCGACCTGCGGAAAGTGACCTAACTGGCGTCGGTCGATGCCGCCGACTCAGCGTGCGGCACCTGCACCGAGCCGCCGTCCCCGGCCGCCGCCGCGCCGCGCGGCAGCACGTTGAGGGGCCGCATCATCTCGTTGTCCTCGTGCTCAAGCAGGTGGCAGTGCCAGGAGAAGCGGCCCGGCAGGTCGAAGCGGGCCTTGATCCGGGTCACCTCCCACGGGTACGCGAGCACGGTGTCCATCCATCCCCGCTCCCCCGGCTCCGGCTCCGCCCGGCCCGACCGTCCACGGCCCAGCAGCTCGAACTGGGCCTGGTGCAGGTGGACGGGGTGGACGTTGCGGGTGAAGTTGCGCACCTCCCACACCTCGGTCGCGCCGACGAGGGGCTGTTCGGTCGCGGGATCGCTCCAGCGCATCGGCCGACCCCGGCCGCGCTCGTCGAGGGTGCCGAGCAGCATCACCATCGACCGGCCGGACATCCGCTCGTTGAGCGACAGCCGCCGGACCCGCTCCGCCGCACCGAGCCGGGGGTGGGCGGGCAGTTGCAGGTGCTCCGGCGGCACGCTGGAGTCCGCGCCGGTGGCCTCGGTGACCACGAACCGCATCACCTGCCCGGTGGTCCGCGGGTCGGACGGCGCGAAGTCCACCCCGGGCCGGCCGCCCCGGTACGCCCACTCGGGCCCCTCGTTGACGAGGAAGAGCTCGGTGCCGGCGGGCACGCCGGTGAAGTCGACGATCACGTCGGCCCGTTGGGCGGGGCCGAGAATGACGCGGTCGTGCGCCACCGGCTCGGGCAGGAAGCCGCTGTCGCTGCCGATCTGCCAGACCGGCAGCACCGGACGGGCCGGCCGTGCGGTGGCGTGGGCGGCGACGCTGAGCATCAGGAAGCGGCTGTTGCAGCCGTTGAGCAACCGGAACCGGTAGCGCCGACGCTGCACGGTAAGGCTGGGCCAGGTCCGGCCGTTGACCACGATGGTGGTGCCGGAGAACGCCGACGTCCACGCCGGACCCTCGTGGTGACCCCCGGGGTAGACCAGCTCGCCGTCGGCGCTGAAACTGCGGTCCTGGATGAGCAGCGGGATGTCGTGGTAGTCGGTGTCCGGCGGATCGTCGTGACCCGGCGTCGGGCCGGGCAGCACCCCGTCGGGCAGGTCGTCGCCGCCCAGCAGGTAGAAACCGGCCGGCCCGGCGTAGACGTTCTCCCTGGTGAGGCCCAGCGTGTGGTCGTGGTACCAGAGGGTGCAGGGCCGCTGGTCGTTGGCGTACTCGAAGGTGGCCGAACCCGCCGCCCAGCGCAGGCCGGACCCCTCGGCGAAGCGGGACCGGAACTCGCCGTACGCGCTGCCCGTGACGGCGAAGTCGGCCGGCAGGTCGCGGGCCACCGGCAGGTACCACGCCTCGGCGTGCCCGTCGCTCTCCTGCGTGCTGTGCCCGCCGTGCAGGTGGACCACCTGGGGCACCGGCCCCCGGTAGCCACGGCGGCTGCCGTCCGAGCGGCCGTGCCCGTCCCGGCCGTTCCGGCCACCGGCCGGGTTGGCCCAGTGCAGGGTCTCATCGACGGGCAGCAGGTGGGGCAGGTAGTCGCCCCGGTGGTCGACGAGTTCGTTGACCCAGGTCACCCGTACCGGGCGGTTCACCCGCGCGACGATGCTGTGCGCCGGGTAGCCGAAGCTGTCGGGGTGGGCGGTGGAGCCGTAACCCCACACGGTCGTACGCGGCCAGGACAGCGGCAGGATCTGCTGGCGGAACTGCCGCACCCCGACGACGTAGGTGTCCCGCTCGGGGTCGTTCGCCACCCGGGGCATGGCCAGGGGGATGCGCAGCGGCGCGACGTACTTCGGGATGTCGGCGGCGCGCAGCACCATCGCCGCGGCGAGCGTGCGGCCCGCGGCCGTCGAGCCGGCCGGGACCAGAACCGCGGCGCCCCCGGCGGCACCGGCCACGAGCACCTGTCGTCTGCTGACCATGCCGCACCTCCACTCGTATCGGACCTCGATAAGAGAATGAGTTTCGCGGACGGGGGCAAGTGGGGCGGATGGCGGATAACACCCGTAAGAGGGACAGCGAGCACCATAGGGTGTGGGGCATGCGATTCGACCAGCACACGGTCGTCCTGCTGACCCGACCGTCGGATCCGCCGGAGCTGCCACCGGAGGCGATCGACCGGCTACGCGACGCCCATCTGGCCCACCAGGCAGGGCTCGTGGAGCAGGGACTGGTGCTCGCGGCCGGCCCGCTCCTGCACGCCGACGACGACCGGATGCGGGGCTTCGTCGTCTTCTCCATCGCCCCGGACGAGGTACGCGGGCTCTACGCCGACGACCCGGCCGTCCGTGCCGGCCTGCTCGTCGCGCGGGTGGCGAGCTGGATGGTGCCCGAGGGCAACGTCCGGTACGAGGGCGTGCCGATCCCCGCGTCGATGCTGGAGGCGGCGGCGGGCGACTGACGCGGTCAGCCGGGCAGGTCCGCGATCGGCAGCACCCGCAGGTCGTCCGGCTCGCCCACGATGACCCGCAGCGCCGGGAAGTACGCGCTGAGCACCGGCCGGCACCTGTCGCAGGGCCCGACGACCGTACGACCCCGGTCGGCGACCGAGACGATGGTCTCCAGCTCGGTCACGCCCTGCGTGGCGGCGGTGCCGATGACGACCAACTCCCCGCAGGTGTCCCCGCTGTCGTGGTGCAGGTTCACCCCGGAGAACACCCGCCCGTCGGCGGTACGGGCGGCCGACGCGCCGGTGTGGTGGCGGCTGCGGCACCGAAGTTTGGCGACCGCCGTGGCGGCCTGCACCAGCGCTCGATCGGTGTCCCGCAGCTCCATCCCGGCCCCCCAGCGCTCGACGTCGGCCGCAACTGTAGACCGCCGTCCCCGCGCCGAAGCACCCACGCGCGGTAACCCAGGGGCGGTCCGCCGCCGGGCTGCCTATCCTTGGGCACGACATGCAGAATCCAGCCTCCTCCGCCGCGACCGATCCCGTCCGCGACCTGCACCGCCGCCTCAGTCCCCTGATGTTCCGCGACCAGCGCCGGCTCCAGCGACGCCTGGACGGCGCCCGCAAGCTGCGCGACCCGCAGCGCCGGGAGGCGGCCCTGACCGAGATCACCGCCGAGCTGGCGCGGGCCGAGCAGCGGCTGGCCGACCGGCGGGCGGCGGTGCCGACGATCGCGTACCCCGTGGGGTTGCCGGTCAGCGAGCGCAAGGACGACATCGCCGCCGCCATCCGCGATCACCAGGTGGTGATCGTGGCCGGCGAGACCGGCTCCGGTAAGACGACCCAGCTGCCGAAGATCTGTCTGGAGCTGGGGCGCGGCATCAACGGCCTGATCGGGCACACCCAGCCCCGGCGGCTGGCCGCCCGGACGGTGGCCGACCGGATCGCCGACGAGCTGGGTACCGAGCTGGGCGACGTGGTCGGCTACAAGGTGCGCTTCACCGACCAGGTCAGCGACCGCAGTCTGGTCAAGCTGATGACCGACGGCATCCTGCTGGCCGAGTTGCAGACCGACCGGATGCTGCGCCAGTACGACACGTTGATCATCGACGAGGCGCACGAGCGCAGCCTCAACATCGACTTCATCCTCGGCTACCTGCGCGAACTGCTGCCCCGCCGGCCCGACCTCAAGGTGATCATCACCTCGGCGACCATCGAGACCGACCGCTTCGCCAAGCATTTCGCCGACGCCCAGGGCAGTCCGGCGCCGGTCGTCGAGGTCTCCGGACGCACCTATCCTGTGGAGGTCCGCTACCGGCCGCTGGTCGAGGTCGCCGAGAGCGACGAGGAGGGCGACGCCGACGAGGAGAACGTCCGCGACCAGATCCAGGCGATCGGCGACGCCGTCGAGGAGCTGGCCGCCGAGGGTCCGGGCGACATCCTGGTCTTCCTCAGCGGCGAACGGGAGATCCGCGACACCGCCGACGCGCTGGGCAAGCTGGTGCAGAAGAAGCGGTCCCTGCTGGGCACCGAGATCCTGCCGCTGTACGCCCGGCTCTCCGCCGCCGAGCAGCACCGCGTCTTCGCCGCGCACAGCTCACGACGCGTGGTGCTCGCCACCAACGTCGCGGAGACCTCGCTGACCGTGCCGGGAATCAAGTACGTGGTGGACCCGGGCACCGCCCGCATCTCCCGTTACTCCAGCCGGCTCAAGGTGCAGCGGCTGCCGATCGAGCCCGTCTCGCAGGCGTCGGCCAACCAGCGCAAGGGCCGCTGCGGTCGGACGTCGGACGGTATCTGCATCCGCCTCTACGACGAGCAGGACTTCCTGTCCCGCCCCGAGTTCACCGACCCGGAGATCCTGCGCACCAACCTGGCGTCGGTCATCCTCCAGATGACCGCGATCGGGCTGGGCGACCTGGCCGCGTTTCCGTTCATCGACCCGCCGGACAAGCGCAACATCACCGACGGCGTCAACCTGCTGCACGAGCTGGGCGCGTTGGACCCGACCGAGACCGACCCGGCGAAGCGGCTCACCGCGCTGGGCCGCCGGCTCGCCCAGCTCCCGGTCGACCCGCGGCTGGCCCGGATGGTGGTCGAGGGCGAGCGCAACGGCTGTGCCACCGAGATCCTGGTGATCGCCGCCGCGCTCTCCATTCAGGACCCCCGCGAGCGCCCGGCCGAGAAGCAGGCCCAGGCCGACCAGGCACACGCCCGGTTCGCCGACAAAGAGTCCGACTTCGTGGCGTACCTGAACCTGTGGCGGTACCTGCGTGAGCAGCAGCGGGAGCTGTCGTCCAGCGCGTTCCGCCGGATGTGCAAGGCGGAGTACCTGAACTACCTGCGGATCCGCGAGTGGCAGGACATCGTCAGCCAGTTGCGCCAGGTGCTGCGTACCCCCGCCGAGAACGACCGGCGCGGCGGGCGGGCGGCGCGGGACACCCCGGCCGAGGCGGACGCCGGCCGGGGCGCGGGCCGCCGGGGCGGCGCGGACCTGCCGGAGGAGATCGACACCCCGAAGGTGCACCAGTCGCTGCTGCCCGGCCTGCTGTCGCACATCGGCCTCAAGGACGCCCAGAAACACGAGTACCTGGGGGCGCGGGGCGCGAAGTTCGCGCTGTTCCCCGGCTCGGCGCTGTTCAGGAAGCCGCCGCGCTGGGTGATGGCCGCCGAGTTGGTGGAGACGTCCCGGCTGTGGGGGCGCATCGCCGGGCGGGTCGAGCCGGAGTGGGTCGAGCCGCTGGCGCAGCACCTGGTCAAGCGCAGCTACAGCGAGCCGCACTGGGAGAAGAAGCAGGCCGCGGTGATGGCCTACGAGAAGGTCACCCTGTACGGCATGCCGCTGGTCGCCTCCCGCAAGGTCAACTTCGGGCGGATCGACCCGACGTTGAGCCGGGAGCTGTTCATCCGGCACGCGCTCGTCGAGGGCGACTGGCAGACCCACCACCGGTTCTGGGCCGACAACAAGCGACTGCTGGGCGAGATCGAGGAGTTGGAGAGCCGGGCCCGCCGCCGGGACATCCTGGTCGACGACGAGACCATCTTCGGCTTCTACGACCAGCGGATCCCCGCCGACGTCGTCTCCGGCCGGCACTTCGACACCTGGTGGAAGAAGACCCGCCACGAGCGTCCCGATCTGCTGACCTTCACCCGCGACCTGCTGGTCAACGACGGTCGCGGCGGTGTCGACGAGAGCGACTACCCCGACGAGTGGCAGACCCAGGGGGTGACCCTGCCGCTGACCTACCGGTTCGAGCCGGGCACGGCGACCGACGGCGTCACCGTGGACATCCCGCTGCCGCTGCTGAACCAGGTGCCGGCGGAGAGCTTCGACTGGCAGGTGCCGGGGCTGCGCGAGGAGACGGTGATCGCGCTGATCCGCTCGCTGCCCAAGGCGATCCGGCGCAACTTCGTGCCGGTGCCGGACTACGCCCGCGCCGCCCTCGCGGCGATCACCCCCGGCGAGACGTCGCTGCTGGACGCGCTCACCCGTGAGCTGCGCCGGATGACCGGTGTCACCGTGCCCCGCGACGCCTGGGAGCCCGGCAAGCTCCCCGACCACCTGCGGGTGACGTTCCGGGTGCTCGGCGACGACGACAAGCCGGTCGCCGAGGGCAAGGACCTGCCGGCCCTGCAACGTCAACTGCGCCAGGAGGTACGCCAGGTCGTGGCGGCCGCCGCGCCGGAGGTCGCCCGGACCGGCCTGCGCGAGTGGAGCCTCGGCACGCTGCCCCGGACCATCGAGCAGGTCCGCGCCGGCTACGCGGTGACCGCGTACCCGGCCCTGGTCGACGAGGGCACGACGGTCGGGGTGAAGGTGTTCGACTCCCCCGCCGAGGCGGAGGCCGCGCACTGGGCCGGCACCCGCCGGCTGCTGCGGCTCACCGTGCCGTCCCCGGCCCGGTTCCTGCAGGGTCGGTTGAGCAACGAGGCGAAGCTGGCGTTGAGCCGCAACCCGCACGGCGGCGTGCAGGAGCTGATCGAGGACGCGGCCGGCGCGGCCATCGACCGGCTGATCGACGCCGCCGGTGGTCCGGCGTGGGACGCCGAGGGCTTCACCGCCCTGCGCGAGAAGGTCCGCGCCGACCTGGTCGACACCGTCGTCGAGGTGATGGACCGGGTCCGCAAGGTGCTCGCCGCCGCGTACGCGGTCGAGCAGCGGCTCGGCGCGACCCGCAACCTGGCCGTGGTGGCGGCGCTGGCCGACATCCGCAAGCAGCTCGCCGGGCTGGTGCACGCCGGCTTCATCACCGAGACCGGGTACGCCCGCCTGCCCGATTTGCTGCGCTACCTCACCGCCATCGAACGTCGGCTGGACCGGCTCGGCGGCAACCCGCAGCGCGACCGCCAACAGCAGGACCGGATCGCGGCGGTGCGCAAGGAGTACGACGACCTGCTCGCCGCTCTGCCGCCCGCGCGCCGGCAGGAGGCGGCTGTCCGGCAGATCCGCTGGATGATCGAGGAGTTGCGGGTGAACGTGTTCGCCCAGGCGCTGGGCACCCCGTACCCCGTCTCGGAGCAGCGGATCTACCGCGCGATGGACGACGCCGAGGGCCGCTGAGCCCGCCGGCCCGGCCGCCGCCGGCCCCTTCGCGGCGGCGGCCCCGGCCGGGTCAGCCCAGCGGCTCGACACCCGGCGGCAGCTCGCCCCGGTCGATCGCGGACTGGACGTAGTCGAGCAGGATCCGCCGCAGCTCGCGGCCGGCGTGCGTCGGCACCACGTCACGGCGACGGGCCACCGCGATGGTCCGCGTCACCCCGGGAGACGCCAGCGGCGTGCCGCGCACCCCGGGCCGGCGGGCCAGCACGATCCCCGGCACCAGCGCGATGCCGAGTCCCGCCTCGACGAAGCTGAGGACGGCGTCCATCTCGCCGCCGTCCACCGCGAACGTGGGCTCGAAGCCCGCCTCCCGACACGCCGCGATGGTGGCGTCACGCAGGTCGTAGCCCTCCCGGAACATCACCATCGGCTGGTCACGCAGGTCGGTGATGCGCAGCTCGCCCGTCCCCGAGCCCGTCGGCACCTCGTCCACCGAGGCCACCACCAGGCTCTCGCGCAGGATCGGGTCGACGCGCAGGCCCGGGTCGGCGCCCTGCGACGGCATGATGATCAGCGCCAGGTCCAGGTCGCCGCGCAGCAGGTCACGGACGAGGTCCTGGGAACCGCTCTCCTCGACGCGGAGGTCGACGGTGGGGTGCGCGTCGCGGAACCGGCGCAGCACCGGCGGGGCGAGCGAGGTGGCCAGGCTCGGGGTCGCGCCCAGGCGTACGCGCCCTCGGCGCAGGCCGACCAGCTCCTGCACCTCCCGGGTCGCGGTCTCCACGTCGGCGAGGATCCGGGTCGCCAACGGCAGGAGCACCTCCCCGGCCGCGGTGAGGGCGATGTTGCCCCTTACCCGCTCGAACAGCGGGGCCCCGAGGTCGGTCTCGAGGGCGTGAATTTGCTTACTCAACGAAGGCTGGGTTATGCCAACGATGTCGGCGGCTTGGGTGAAATGTCGTACTTCGGCCACCGCGACGAAGTACCGGAGCTGATGGAGCTGCATCTACATAGCTTATGGCTATCAACGCTGCGAGTTCGATGCATTGGACGACTGATCAAAGTGCTCCTAGCGTCGATCCCGTGGTAATGACGAAAACTCGGTCGCCCATCCGCTCGAACGTCGGCCTCAAGGCCGTCATGGCGGTGACGGGCATCCTGCTGGTGCTCTTCCTGATCGCGCACATGCTCGGGAACCTGAAGGTGTTCACGGGGGAGACCTCGTTCGACCACTACGCGCACTGGCTGCGCGACATCGGCAAGCCACTGCTGCCCGGTGTCTGGTTCCTGTGGATCCTGCGCACCGTCCTCACGGTCGCCGTCGTCGCCCACATCGTGGCCGCCACCGTGCTGGCGCTGCGCGCCCGCGCCGCCCGCCCGGTGAAGTACGCCCACCGCAAGAAGGTCCGGGGCAGCTACGCGGCGCGCACCATGCGCTGGGGTGGCGTGATCATCCTGCTCTTCGTGATCTACCACCTGCTGGACCTGACCACCGGCACGCTCAACCCGGTCGGGACCGAGGGCAAGCCGTACGGCAACGTCGTCGCCGACTTCGCGCCGGAGCGCTGGTACGTCACCCTCTTCTACACCCTGGCGATCGTCACGCTCGGCTTCCACCTGCGCCACGGCGCCTTCAGCGCGTTCCGCAGCCTCGGGCAGCAGACGCCCCGGGGCGAGCGCCGGGCGCGCGCCGCCGCGCTGGTCTTCGCCGTGGCGCTCTGCGCCGGATACCTGGTGGTCCCGTTCGCCGTACTCACCGGATTGGTGTCCTGACATGGAACTCTTCACCGAGGGCGACCCGATCGCCGACACGAAGGCGCCCGCCGGCCCGGTCGAGAAGCGCTGGGAGACGCGGCGCTTCGAGGCCAAGCTGGTCAACCCGGCCAACCGCCGCAAGATGACGGTGATCGTGGTCGGCACCGGCCTGGCCGGCGGCTCCGCCGCGGCGACGCTGGCCGAGCAGGGCTACCACGTCAAGTCCTACTGCTACCAGGACAGCCCGCGCCGGGCCCACTCCATCGCGGCGCAGGGCGGCATCAACGCCGCGAAGAACTACCGCAACGACGGCGACTCCGTGCACCGGCTGTTCTACGACACCGTCAAGGGCGGCGACTTCCGCTCCCGGGAGTCGAACGTGCACCGGCTCGCCGAGGTCTCGGTCAACATCATCGACCAGTGCGTCGCCCAGGGCGTGCCGTTCGCCCGCGAGTACGGCGGCCTGCTGGACACCCGCTCCTTCGGCGGCGCGCAGGTGCAGCGCACCTTCTACGCCCGGGGCCAGACGGGCCAGCAGCTGCTGCTCGGCGCGTACCAGGCCCTGGAGCGGCAGATCGGCCTCGGCAACGTGGAGATGAACGCCCGGCACGAGATGCTGGAGCTGGTCATCGTCGACGGCAAGGCCCGCGGCATCGTGGTCCGGGACCTGGTCACCGGCGAGATCACCACCGAGATGGCCGACGCCGTCGTGCTCGCCTCCGGCGGTTACGGCAACGTCTTCTACCTCTCCACCAACGCCAAGGGCTGCAACGTCACCGCCACCTGGCGGGCGCACCGCAAGGGGGCGTACTTCGCCAACCCCTGCTACACGCAGATCCACCCGACCTGCATCCCAGTCTCCGGCGACCACCAGTCGAAGCTGACCCTGATGAGCGAGTCGCTGCGCAACGACGGCCGGGTGTGGGTGCCCAAGCGCAAGGGCGACGACCGCAGCCCGAAGGACATCCCCGAGGACGAGCGGGACTACTACCTGGAGCGGATCTACCCGTCCTTCGGCAACCTGGTCCCCCGCGACATCGCCTCCCGCGCCACCAAGAACGTCTGCGACGAGGGCCGCGGCGTCGGTCCGACCAAGCTCGGCGTCTACCTCGACTTCGGCGACGCGATCGACCGGTTGGGCCGCAAGGCCATCGAGGCCAAGTACGGCAACCTCTTCGAGATGTACGAGCGGATCACCGGCGAGGACCCGTACGAGGTGCCGATGCGGATCTACCCCGCCGTGCACTACACGATGGGCGGGCTCTGGGTCGACTACGACCTCCAGTCCAGCATCCCGGGCCTGTTCGTGATCGGCGAGGCGAACTTCTCCGACCACGGCGCGAACCGCCTCGGCGCCTCGGCGCTGATGCAGGGCCTCGCCGACGGCTACTTCGTGCTGCCCACCACCATCGCCAACTACCTGGCCTCGGGGCCCCTCGAGAAGGTCGACGCCAGCCACCCGGCGGCGGTCGAGGCGCGTACCGATGTCGAGGACCGGATCCAGCGGCTGCTGGCGGTCGACGGCGACCGGACCGTGGACTCGTTCCACCGGGAGCTGGGCCAGATCATGTGGGAGCACTGCGGCATGGAGCGCTCCGAGGCCGGACTGCGCAAGGCGATCGGCGAGATCCGCGACCTGCGCGAGCAGTTCTGGCAGCGGGTCAAGGTGTCCGGCACCGGTGAGGAGCTGAACCAGTCGCTGGAGAAGGCCGGCCGGGTGGCCGACTTCTTCGAGCTGGCCGAGCTGATGTGCATCGACGCCCTGCACCGCGAGGAGTCCTGCGGCGGTCACTTCCGGGCTGAGCACCAGACCCCCGACGGGGAGGCGCAGCGCGACGACGAGAAGTTCGCGTACGTGGCGGCCTGGGAGTTCACCGCCACCGGTGAGCCCTCGGTGCTGCACAAGGAAGACCTGAAGTTCGAATACGTCCACCCCACGCAGCGGAGTTACAAGTGAACCTGACCCTGCGCATCTGGCGCCAGAAGGGCCCTGAGGACAAGGGTCGGATGGTGACCTACCCGGTCGACGACGTGTCCCCGGACATGTCGTTCCTGGAGATGCTCGACGTGCTCAACGAGCGGCTGATCCTCTCCGGCGAGGACCCGGTGGCGTTCGACCACGACTGCCGCGAGGGCATCTGCGGCATGTGCGGCCTCATGATCAACGGCGACGCGCACGGGCCGCAGCGCGGCACCACGGCGTGCCAGCTGCACATGCGGCAGTTCAAGGACGGCGACACGATCGACATCGAGCCGTGGCGGGCCAGCGCCTTCCCGGTCGTCAAGGACCTGGTGGTCAACCGGAGCGCCTTCGACAAGATCATCGCCGCCGGCGGCTACATCACCGCGCCGACCGGCAGCGCGCCCGAGGCGCACTCCACCCCGGTCGCCAAGGCCAACGCGGACGCCGCCTTCGAGTCGGCGGCCTGCATCGGCTGCGGCGCGTGCGTGGCGGCCTGCCCGAACGGCTCCGGCATGCTCTTCACCGCCGCCAAGCTCACCCAGCTCTCGCTGCTGCCCCAAGGCCAGCCGGAGCGCTACACCCGGGTGATCGGCATGGTCGACGCGCACGACGAGGCCGGCTTCGGCGGCTGCACCAACGCCGGTGAGTGCACGGTGGCCTGCCCGAAGGGCATCCCGCTGAACACCATCGGCCGGCTCAACCGCGACTACCTGTCGGCCACCACCAAGGGCGGCAACACCCCCGGCTCCTGAGCCTCCCCGCCACCCGGACCGCTGCGCCCCCGATCGTCGGGCGCGGCGGTCCGGCGTTGAGGGCGTCCACCGAACGCGCTAGTCCGGCCCGGCCCGCGACTGGCCCGGCCCGGTCCGCGACTGGCCCGGGGAAGATCAACTCGGCATACCGGAAGTCGGCTGGTCCGGGCGCCCACCACACCGCGACTTCCTGGAACCCGAGTCGATCACGGCACCACGACGGGCTCGGCGAGCCGGCAAGCAGGCACACCCCTCGGCAAGCCGGTTCAACCCCCTCTCCCGGGGTAGCAGTCAGACAGGACCGAGGGAGGGCAACCGGACATGAAGGCGTTGACCTGGCAGGGCAAGCGGGACGTACGGGTCGAGGAGGTACCCGACCCCCGGATCGAGGAGCCGACCGACGCGATCGTCAAGATCACATCGACGGCGATCTGCGGCTCGGATCTGCACCTGTACGAGGTGCTGGGGCCGTACCTGAAGCCCGGGGACATCCTGGGACACGAGCCGATGGGCATCGTCGAGGAGGTCGGCCCGGAGGTGACCGGCCTGAAGCCCGGCGACCGGGTGGTGGTGCCGTTCAACATCTCCTGCGGCGACTGCTGGATGTGCCGACGCCAGCTCTACGCCCAGTGCGAGACGACCCAGGTGACCAGCGAGGGCAAGGGCGCGGCGCTGTTCGGCTACACGTCCCTCTACGGGTCGGTGCCCGGCGGCCAGGCCGAGTACCTGCGCGTTCCCCAGGCCCACTTCGGGCCGATCAAGATCCCGCAGACCGGCGCGGACGAGCGCTACCTCTACCTCTCCGACATCCTGCCCACCGCCTGGCAGGCGGTGAAGTACGCGGACACCCCGCCCGGCGGCACGCTCGCCGTCTTCGGGCTGGGCCCGGTCGGCCAGTTCTGCGCCCGGATCGGCCGCCACCTCGGCGCGGGGCGGGTCATCGGGCTGGACCTGGTGCCCGAGCGGCTGGAGCTGGCCCGCCGGCACGGCATCGAGGTGCTCGACGTACGCGAGCTGTCCGACGTACCGGGCGCGTTGATCGACCTGGTCGACGGGCGTGGCCCGGACGCGGTCATCGACGCGGTCGGCATGGAGGCGCACGGCTCGCCGGTCGGCAAGCTCGCCCACGCGGCCGTCGGCCTGCTGCCGGACAAGCTCGCCCAGACGATGACGGACCGGGTCGCCATCGACCGGCTCGCCGTCCTGCACGCCGCGCTCAAGGCGGTCCGGCGCGGCGGCACCGTCTCGATCTCCGGCGTCTACGGCGGCGAGGCCGACCCGATGCCGATGATGGAGATGTTCGACCGGGGTGTCCAGCTGCGGATGGGGCAGTGTCACGTTCGCCGCTGGGTCGACGAGATCATGCCGCTGCTCTCCGGCGACGACGACCCGCTGGGCGTGGAGGATCTGCGTACCCACCGGCTGCCGCTGAGCGACGCGCCGCGCGCGTACGAGATGTTCCAGCAGAAGGAGGACGGCTGCATCAAGGTCGTGCTCGCTCCATGAGTCGGGTCGTGGTGGTCGCGGGCGCGACCAGCGGGATCGGTCGGGCGACGGCGCGGGCGTTCGCCGAGCGCGGCGACCGCCTGGTCCTCGCGGCCCGTGCGCCGCAGACCCTCGCCGAGGTACGCGAGGAGTGCGCGGACGTCGAGGTGCTGACCGTGGCGACCGACGTCACCGAGGCGGGCGCGCTGGACGCGCTGGCGCAGGCGGCGATCGAACGGTTCGGCCGCATCGACGTCTGGGTGCACACCGCGGCGGTGATGGCCTACGGGCGCTTCGACGAGCTGCCGGAGCGGGTGTTCGACCACGTGGTGCGGACGGACCTGCTGGCCGCCGCCGGCGCGGCCCGGGTGGCGCTGCGGCACTTCCGGGCCACCGGCGCCGGGACGTTGATCCTCACCGGGTCGGTGCTCGGGCACATCACCGCCCCCTACATGAGCGCGTACGTGACCAGCAAGTGGGGTTTGCAGGGGCTGGCCCGGACGCTCCAGCAGGAGCTGCGGGACAGCCCGGGAATCCGGCTGTGCCTGGTCAACCCGGGCAGTGTGGACACACCCGTCTACCAGCAGGCGGCCAACTACCTGGGTCGCGTCGGCCGCCCTCCACCGCCGGTCGCCGGGCCGCAGCGGGTGGCCCGGGCCATCGTCGACTGTGTGGACAGTCCGCGTCGGGAGGTGTCGGTGGGGCGGCTGAACGTGCTGCTGCGAGCCGGCTTCACGCTGCTGCCCGGCGTCTACGACGTCCTCGTCGGCCCGTTGATGCGGCTCGCGGGCCTCAGTGGCCGGCCGGTCGCGGCGCACGACGGCTCGGTCTTCGCCCCGAACCCGGCCGGCGAGGCGGTCCGTGGCGGTCACCTGCCCGACCTGCGGCAGCTCGCCCGGGCCGTGTCCGGGCCGGCGGCACAGCTCCGTGGGACGGCGGCCGGCGCGATCGGCGCCGCGCTGCGCCGACGGCCCGGGTAAGACTGTTCGGGACTGTTCGGGACTCTCTCCGGGGGCATTATGAATAGATCAACTCGCCTAGCGTGGGGGGCCGGCAGGCGCTCCGGCGCCCCACGACGGGAGAGACGATTGACCATCCGACTGAACCGCAGGACCGCCCTCGGACTGGGTACGGTGGCCACCGCCGGTACGGTGCTCGCCGCGACCACTCCGGCCAGCGCCGCCGAGGCGACACCCACCAACCCCGCGCAGGCGGCCCGGCGGGTCGCCACGGTCTTCGGGCGTCACAGCGCCGAGGCCGGCGGCAACTGGCAGGCCTACGTCAGCGTGGCCGACCCGGCGGGCACGCCGGTCGTCGCGGTGGCGGCGGACGAGGACCGGACGATCGAGGCGTACAGCGTCAACAAGATCGCGGTGGCCACGGCGGTGTTGGACAAGGTCGACCGCGGGCTGCTGACGCTGGACCAGCGGGTCGAGGTGACCGAGACGATCGTGGTGCCGGGTGGGGACGGCATCTTCAGCCGGGACGGCGCGTACCCGAGCAGCGTGACGCTGGGACACGTGCTGGCGAACCTGCTGACCGTCTCGGACGACACCGCCGTACGACTGTGCGGTCTGGTCGCCCCGGCCGCCGAGATCAACTCGATCCTGGTCGCCAAGGGCTTCCCGAACACCCAGGTCGAGCCGGTCGCCAACCCGAATCGGTTCTTCCTCGGCACCAGCACTCCCCGGGAGACGCACGACCTGCTGCGGGCCCTGGTCGCCGGCACGCTGCTCTCGCCGGCCTCGACGGCGCACCTGCTCGGGCTGCTGCGCTCCCCGGTGGCCTTCACCGACGGGATCCGTCGCACCATGTCCTCCGACGATCGGGCCCGCATCGCCACGAAGGCCGGCTGGTTCGCCGACGCCCGGCACGAGGCCGGCGTGATCTTCGACCGGTCCGGCGCTGCGGTGCTCACCTACGCGCTGTTCGCCGACGGGCAGGCCGACCCGGACAACTTCGGTGCGACCCATCCGGCGGTGCGGGCGCGCGCCGCCATGGGTCCGAAGGTCCTCGCCGCGGTGGACCGCCTCGGGGGCGCGGGCACCGCGTACCGGACGACCTTCCAGCGGCCCAGCAACGGCGGCTGACTCCGCTGCCGGGCCGGTCGTCGGGGACGACCGGCCCGGTGCGGGCGACCGCCGGGGCGGAAGCCGCACGGGGGAACTACCGTGTAGTGCGGGACACGGCGGAGGGACGGCGATGACGCCAACGGAACGCACGGACGGGCAGAGGTCGCTCGGGCGACGGATGCGGGCGACGGCGGGACTGGCCGCGCTGGCCGGCCTGGCCTGGATGGCACGGGACGTCCCGGCGGCACTGGGCGGGCGACTCGCCGGGGCCCGGGCCGAGCGGGCGGCCCGCTCGCCGCAGTTCCGCGACGGCACGTTCCACAACCAGGCCGACGTCCGCACGATGGTCGCCGCCGAACCGGGTCGGAACCTGGTCCGGGAACTGATCTTCGGCAAGCAGAAGCGCCGCCCCACCGCGCCCGTGCCGCTGCTGCGGCCCGGCGCGTCGCCGGCCGCCGACACCGCCGACGAGCTGAACATCGTCTGGTACGGCCATGCCTCGGCGCTGATCGAGATCGAGGGGCGGCGGGTCCTGCTCGACCCGGTGTGGAGTGACCGCTGCTCGCCGTCCGGCGCGGTCGGCCCGCGTCGGCTGCACGAGCCGCCGGTGGGCATCGACGAGCTGCCTCCGCTCGACGCCATCCTGATCTCCCACGACCACTACGACCACCTGGACATGCCCACCGTGCGGGCGCTGGTCGCCGGGCAGTCGGCGCCGTTCGTGGTGCCGCTCGGGGTGGGCGCCCACCTGGATCGCTGGGGGGTGCCCGCCGAGCGGATCATCGAGCTGGACTGGTCCGAGTCGCACCGGGTCGACGGGTTGAAGATCACCGCCACCGCCGCCCAGCACTTCTCCGGCCGCGGGCTGCGCCGCGACGGCACGCTCTGGAGCTCCTGGGTGGTGGCCGGGGCACGACGCAAGGTCTTCTACACCGGTGACTCCGGCTACTTCGCCGGGTACGCGGCGATCGGCGCCGAGCACGGGCCCTTCGACGTCACGCTGATGCAGATCGGCGCGTACGACCGGGCCTGGCCGACCATCCACATGTTCCCCGAGGAGGCGGTCGACGCCCACCTCGACCTGCGCGGCGGGCTGTTCATCCCGGTGCACTGGGCGACGTTCAACCTGGCCCTGCACGACTGGTCGGAGCCGGTGAACCGACTGTGGGCCGAGGCGAAGGCCCGGGACGTGCGGCTCGCCGTACCCCGCCCCGGCGAGCGGGTGGTCGTCGACGACCCACCGGCGGTCGACGGCTGGTGGCAGTCCGTCGCCTGAGATGTAAGGAAGGGCACCTTGTTAACGCCTGGCGTATAACAAGGTGCCCTTCCTTACATCTCAGAGCACGAAGGCGTCGGTCCAGAGCGCGCCGGAGCGACCGGAGAGCGCGTCCAGCATGGCGACCGCCTGGCCGTCGGTGAGCTGCGCGACGAAGTCCACGATCGCGCGTCCCCGGGCGCGGCCGATCCGGTGCGGCGTACGCGGGTGCAGCTCGGCCTCGGCCAACTCGACCAGGTCGTGCAGCCGGCGAGGTAGGCGGGACTCCTCCTCCGGGTCGAGCAGCCACTCCCACAGCGCCTCCACCAGGGTGCCCAGCAGTCGGGCCTGACCACGCTGGTGCAGGGCCAGGTCGGGGCGGGCCAGCACGAACCGGTGGTGGACGAACTTGAGCACCTGCACCTCGTGCCACTGCGCGCAGCCGAGCAGCACGTGCCCGGAGCGCACCGACGGCTGGTCGGTCACGGTGACGGCCTCGACGAAGCGGGTGGACCAGCGGGCGGAGAACCGCGCCACGTACTGCTCCGCCTCGATCGAACCGTCGAACGGCATCGCGAGCAGCCCGTCCACCAACTCCTCGCGGACATGCTCGACGGCGGCGGCGAACGCGTCGTCGTCCGCGACCCAGGCGTCCTTGCGGTGCAGTTGCCGGCGCAGCCGCTCGATGGCCGCGCCGGGTCGTCGGGCGGAGGTGGCCAGCGCCGCGTCGGTGATCGCCCGGAAGTGCCCGCTCTCGCGCTGCCAGGCCATCAGCTCGGCGGACACCGCGCCCTGCTGGAGCACCCCGACCCGGTAGAAGTCCTCCACGTCGTGGATGGCGTACGCGATGTCGTCGGCGGTGTCCATGACGGACGCCTCGACGGTCTGCTGCCAGTCCGGAATGCGGCCGACGAACGGCTCCCGGGCCTGCCGCAGGTCGTCCAGCTCGGTGCGGTACGCCCCGAACTTCAACGAGCCGCTCTCCGGGTCGTCCGGCGGCGGGGTGGCGCCCCGCGGCGGCGGGTCCAGCAGGCGCGGGTGCGGGTCGGGGTAGTCCAGCCGGGTCCACGGGTACTTCAGCATCGCCGCGCGGACGGCGGCGGTCAGGTCCAACCCGGTGGTGGCGGCGCCCCGGATCTCGGTGCTCGTGACGATCCGGTACGACTGCGCGTTGCCCTCGAAGCCGTCGGCGAGGCCGAGACGCTGGCGGGCCAGCCGGTCGAGCACCCGCTCCCCCAGGTGGCCGAACGGCGGGTGGCCGAGGTCGTGCGCGAGCGCGGCGGCCTCCACCACGTCGGGGTCACAGCCGCCGAGCTTGTCCAGCAGGTCACGCCACCTGCCGTCGGCCGTCAACCGCTCGGCGATGGCCCGGGCCACCTGGGCGACCTTGAGGCTGTGGGTGAGCCGGTTGTGCACCAGCAGCCCGGAGCCGACCGGGCTGATCACCTGGGTGACCCCGCCGAGCCGGGCGAAGAACGGCGACCCGACGATCCGGTCCCGGTCGGCACGGAACGGGTTGGCCGTGAGGTCGCCGAGGGCCCGGGCGCTGCCGCCGAAGAGCCGTCGGGCGCGCGGCTCCGCAGGTGATTCCATGATCGCCACGCTAGCGCAGGCCCGGCCGGGGCGGTCGAGGGATCGACCCGGCCCGGGCGCGGAGGCAGGACGGCGCGGTGACGCGGGGGGG
>NZ_JBEZEC010000008.1:285530-421124 GCF_040648595.1 Micromonospora sp. NPDC049107 | reverse complement strand
GGGGGGGGGGGGGGGGGGGGGGGGGGCGGGGGCGGGGGCGGGGGCGGGGTTAGCTCAGGGCTTCGCCGGCGGGGGCGGGGGTTTCCGCGTCCACGCGGTGGGCTCTCACCTTGTGGCCGACGCTCGTCAGGCAGCGGCCGCTGGGCAGGTCGAAGCGCCAACCGTGCAGCTGGCAGGTGAGCTGGTCACCATCGACGATGCCGAAGCGGGTCAGATCCGCCTTCAGGTGCGGGCAGCGGCGCTGCACCACCCAGTCGCCCAACGTGATGTCCTCGGCGTCGGTGCTGCGCTCGTGCTCGTCGTACCAGCCCTCGGCGTACTGGAGACGCTCCTCGGAGAGGCACTTGAAGAACGCGTAGACGAACTCGTTGTACTGGCCGATCCGCGCCGCCGAGAACCGGCAGGACAGGAAGAGCGAGTTGACCCAGTCCACCTCGTCGATGAAGAGCAGGTGCTCGATCAGCGACCGCTCGGTCCGGAACCGGTACCGGACCTTCTCGTCCGCGTACGGCCGGACCTCCTTGCCCGGGAAGTCCACCACGATCGACTCGACGCTCTCGCCGTCGTACCCCACCAGGTCGAAACGGACCGGACCGCCGACCCCCTTGGCCAGGTAGATCGACTCGTCGAGCAGCGGCTCGATCCGGCGCTTCATCTCGCCGAGCACGTCCACCTCGGGGTGCCGCCAGGATGCCTTCTCCGCCTCGATGATCGGGCGCTTACGCTCCCGCATCTCCTCCAGGTGGGCGACCTTGTTGGCGAAGAACTCCTCGACCGGCACCGGGTGGGTGGTGCTGGCGCCCTCGGTGGTGACCTCGGCGACGCTGCCCGGCAGCAACACGATCCCGTTGGTGCCGCCGACCTTGGCGTACTCCGACAGGAACACCGACTGGTCGGGGAAGATGTTGCCCTCGTCGCCGAAGATGTCGTTGAACTGCCACAGCTCGTCGTCGAGGAAGCACGGCGGGCCGGCGATCGGGAAGACGTGATCGGCCTTCAGGTCGTCGATGTAGCGCCAGGTCCGGTCGAACTGCCGGTCGCGCTTCTGCTTGCCGAACGCGGTCTTCGCCGCCTGCGGCAGCTCGTAGACCATCGGGTACCAGATGGCCCCGGAGAACTGCAGCAGGTGCGCGTGCACGTGCCCCAGCTCGGCGAAGACGCTCAGGTCGGTGGGGCGGGCGTCGTTCTGGTTCAGCAGCCGCACCCCGTCGTGCTCAACCCAGAGCGACGAGTCGCCGATCGGGCCGTCGGTGGGGCTGGTCAACGCCTGAATCATGATCTTCAGGCCGCCGGGCAGCTCCACGACCTGCTCGTTCGGCGCCTTCAGAAACTTGGTGAAGCCCAACGCCCGGAACTCGTCCTCCATCTCGGAGGTGGGGAACTCGGGAAGCAGAACCGTGGCGTCCTTCGAGATGTGGTCCCGCAGGTGCTTCGCGTCGAAGTGGTCCCGGTGCAGGTGGGAGACGTACAGGTAGTCGACCTGGCCCAGCGTCTCCCAGTCGAGCAGCGAATTGTCCGGGAAGGGGAACCACGAGGCGAAGTAGGCCGGATTGACCCACGGGTCGCACAGGATGCTGCCCGCGGCCGTGTCGATCCGCATGCTGGCGTGCCCGGTTCCGGTCACTCGCACCGCACAGTCCCCCTCAAACAGACAATCAGGTGTACGCCAAACGCTACCGGAGTGAGTCTGACCGCCACCCCTCGACGCCCGTAGAGCCGTCCGGCCTGGGCGGGCAGGGCTGTACGGCCGGGAAACCCCCACCGCACCGCCCCGGGCGGGAGGCGTGCCAGACTAACCAAAGATCCGATCGCGAGGGAAGGACCGACAGTGGCAGGAAGCGAGCCGGTAACGTCGCCGGACCAGCACAAGCCCGGGCACCGCAAGTCGGGGCGCATCGGCGCCGTGCTGTCCGCGCTGGCGCTGGTCGTCATGGCGTTCTGCGGCAACCACGAAGGCAGGGTCGAGGACATCTGGCTGGTCGGCCTCGCCGCGCTGCTGCTGGTCATCGTGATCGGCGATGCCGTGCTGCGCCGCAACGGTCTGCGCTCCTGACCCAGCCGTCCGCCGGTCGACCGGCCGAAAAACGTCGAGGGCCCGCCCCCACCTGGGGACGGGCCCTCGTTCGTGTACGCCTCCGGCTCAGCGCCCGAACAGGATGTCCTGCACGTCCTTGAGCGCCGCATCGACCTCGGCCTCGAAGTAGCCGCCGGGCACCAGACCGAACCGGAGCGTGTCCAGGTCCTTCGGGTCGACCGGCATCGGGTTGCGACGCTGCATGCCGCCGAGCAGGGAATCGAAGAACTGGTCCACCTGGTCCGGGTCGTACCCGCTGCCGAATCGACGGACCTGGAACCGGCGGCGGATCTGGTCGACCCGGTACAGGTCGCTACCGGGCGGGCCGGCCATCGGCGGACCACCCATCGGCGGACCGGCGACGGCGGGCGGGCCGGCCATCGGCGGACCGCCGATGCCCTGCTGTGGCATCGGGGGCGGACCGCCCGGGCCGCGCCGCAGGTCACGCAGGTCACGCTCGGGCATCCGGATCTCGGCCGTCATGTCGGCGCGGGCCCGCCGGCCGGCCTCGAAGCCGTCGAAGCGCGGCTCGTCCGGCTGCGGGTAGCCACCGGGCGCTCGCGGACCGTCGGGCGGACCGTACCCGCCGGGCATGCGCTGGTCGTCCGGCGGACCGTACCCGCCGGGCATCCGCTGATCGTCCGGCGGACCGTACCCGCCGGGCATCCGCTGATCGTCCGGCGGACCGTACCCACCGGGCATCCGCTGATCGTCCGGCGGACCGTACCCACCCGGCATGCGCTGATCGTCCGGCGGACCGTACCCACCCGGACCGGCCGGCAGGCCACGCGGCGGCAGGCCGTGCCCACCCATCGGGCCGCCGGGCCCCATCTGGCCGGGACCCCCCGGGCCGGGACCGGGGCCACCAGGGCCAGGGCCGCGCTGCGCGTCGTAGCCACCCCGGGGGGCGTCGTACCCGCCGGCGAAGGCGCCGGTGGGCTCGTCGTACCGGCCGTAGCGGTCGGCCGGCGGACCGGCCTGGGCGGGCATCGGGCGGGGAGGCATCGGCTGCGGGACCATGCCGCCACGGTCGTCGCGCATCGGCGGACCCATCCGGTCCGGGGGACCCATCCGGTCACCCATCCGAGGATCGCCGCCGCGTCCGGCGCTGTTGCGCTCCTCCAACTCGGCCAGCTGTCGCTCGACGCGGTCCAGGTGCAGGTCAACCTGCCACTCGTCATAGCCGTTGAAGCGGACCCGGAAGACGACGTCGTGGACCTCCTGCGAGGCGACGGGCGCACCGACCTGTCGGCCGTCGAGCGTCGCCTCGACCCGGTCGAGGAAGGCGTCCACCTCGTCGACCTTGTATCCCCGGCGAACCGCCTTGCGCCGGAAACGCTGACCCTGACTCGCCACTATGTCTCCTGGTGTCGTTCGCCACGCCCGGTCACGCCGGTGCCTCGTCGGCGCGGTCGGTGAAGGTGTCGGTGTCCTCGGCGGCGGCGAGCTGGCCACACGCGCCGTCGATCTCGCGACCCCGGGTGTCCCGTACGGTGGTGGAGACTCCCGCGTCGCGCAAGCGCCGGACGAACTCCCGCTCGACCGGCTTCGGGCTCGCGTCCCAGCGGCTGCCCGGGGTCGGATTGAGCGGGATGAGGTTCACATGCGTCAACTTGCCGGCCAACAGCCGCCCGAGCAGGTCAGCTCGCCACGGCTGGTCGTTCACGTCCTTGATCATTGCGTACTCGATGGACACGCGACGGCCCGTCCGGGCGGCATAGTCCCACGCTGCGTCCAGCACCTCGGCTACCTTCCAGCGCTGGTTTACCGGCACGAGTTCGTCGCGCAGATCATCATCGGGCGCGTGCAACGACAGCGCAAGGGTCACAGAGAGGTCTTCGCTGGCCAGTCGGCGGATGGCCGGAACCAGGCCGACCGTGGAAACGGTGATGTGCCGCTGGGACAGGCCGAGCCCCTCGGGCGCGGGGCTGACCAGCCGACGGATCGCCGCGATGACCCGGTTGTAGTTGGCCAGCGGTTCGCCCATACCCATGAACACGACGTGCGACAGCCGCGGCGGTGAGCCGGCGACCGCGCCGGAGGCCGCCACCCCGGCCAGGTAGACCGCCTGGTCGACGATCTCGGCGGTGGACAGGTTGCGGGTCAGCCCGGCCTGGCCGGTGGCGCAGAACGGACAGGCCATGCCGCAGCCCGCCTGGCTGGAGATGCAGACCGTGACCCGGTCCGGGTAGCCCATCAGCACGCTCTCCACCAACGCGCCGTCGTGCAGCTTCCAGAGCGCCTTGCGGGTCGCGCCGTCGTCGCAGGCCAACTCACGCACCGGCGTGAGCAGCGTGGGCAGCAACTCGTCGGCCAGGCGCGCACGGGTCGCGGCCGGCAGATCGGTCATCGCCTGCGGGTCGCGTACCAGCCGCCCGAAGTAGTGGTTGGAGATCTGCTTGGCACGGAACGCGGGCTCGCCCAGCCCGGCGACCAGCGACTGGCGGCCGGCCAGGTCCAGGTCAGCAAGGTGCTGCGGTGGCATGGAGGCCCGGCGTGCGGTGGGGGCGTCCGAGATGGCGGGGATCAGCGGCAGACTCGTCATGGCCGGTCCAGTGTGTCACGCCTGCAGCGTTCGGCACCCGTCCGGAGGCGTCGAACCGGCCCCCAGCGTCGGTCGGCAGCGCTCCGGCCATGGTGACGCATGCCTCACCCCGCCACCGGCACGAAGATCACCAGCAACAGGTAGGCGGTCGGCACCGCGAACAGGATCGAGTCCAGCCGGTCCATCAGGCCACCATGCCCCGGCAGCAGGTTGCTCATGTCCTTGATACCGAGATCCCGCTTGATCATCGACTCGGCGAGGTCGCCGAGGACCGCCGCGCAGGAGACGGCCACCCCGAACACCGCGCCCCACCACGGGGCCAGGTCGAACATCAGCCACAGCAGCAGGGCGCTGCCCAGCGCCGCCGCGGTGACCGAGCCGGCGAACCCCTCCCAGGACTTCTTCGGGCTGATGGACGGGGCCATCGGATGCCGGCCGAACGAGACGCCGGCCGCGTACCCACCGGTGTCGGAGAGGACCACCGCGATCAGCGTGGCCAGGATGCGCAGCCGACCGTCGTCGGGGGCCGCCGCCAGCAACGCCGCGAAACCGGCGAGGAACGGCACGTAGACGGCGATCAGGGTGGCGGCGGTCAGATCCCGCTGGAAGCCGGCCGGGCCGTCACCCAACCGCCAGATCATCGTGCCGAGCACCGTCACCAACAGCCCGAGGCTGAGCGCGTCCGGGCCGGCGAACCAGGCCAGACCCACCGTCAGGACACCACCGGCGAGCAGCGGCACCAGCGGCGGGTGAGCGCCGCTGCGCCGAACCGCCCGAGCCATCTCCCAGATACCGATGGCGACGGCGGCGGCGATCACCGGCAGGAACGCCGGCGGATAGACGGCCAACGGCACCACGATCAGCGCGCCCAAGGCGAGGCCGACACCGATCGCCGCCGGCAGGTTGCGGCCGGCTCGTCCGGTACCCACCTGCTGCGTCGCCGGTCGGTCGACGCTGGCCCGTCGGCGTCCCTTCGGTCGCCGCCCCACCGGCGGCTCCGGGTCGGTGATCGGGTCGTCGTCCGGCAGGATCTCGGCGCCGATGGGCGCGAGCTGCGCCGTCGGGAAACCGGCAGCGTCGTCGAAGCGGGGCGGAACCTCACGGTCGTCGAAACGCGGTGGCACGTCACCGTCGTCGTAACGCTGACCGGCGCCGGGGTCGGCATAACGTGGCACCGCGTCACCCGTTGGCGGGCCGTCGCCGTAGCGGCCGGGGTGACCCCGGTCGTCGTACGGGTCGGGCTGGTTCCGATCGTCGTCGTAGCGATCCCGGTCGTCGAAGCGGTCGCGCCGGTCCCGGTCGTCGAAGCGGTCGCGCCGATCCCGGTCGTCGAAGCGGTCGCGGTCGTCCGGGAGGACCGGCCGGCCGCGCTCGTCGTACGGGTCCGCCGGGTGCGGATCGGCGTACGGCCGGGTGCGGGGCTCGGCGTACAACTCGGGCCCGGCGGCCGGCCGGCGGCTCCACTGGCCCGCCTCAAGCTCCTGCTCGGGCCAGGGCAGGGCAGCCGGGCGCTCGGGCCGGTCCCAGCCGCGCGGCTCGTTGGTGTAGGGGTCGGGGTGGGACATCACGCACCGCGACGCGGCACGAGTACCACCACATGACGCAAGGCCACAAGCATCCCCTACACGCGCGACTGTGTTCCGCTGGCTCGACCGCCCCGATGGTCGGTCGATTCCCGGTACGCACCGGCTGGTGGCCGGGAATCCTGACGAGCCTACTGCACCCGCCGCCGGGGCGAGGCGGACGATGGCACCCGTGACCGCCGGGCCCCTCCGGGTCACGGTGCGCAAGGGCCCGCGAGTCGCGTCGCCGTGCTGCCACGACGGCGGCGGGCGCACGGCGGCCTGAGCAACCCCGCCCGCCGCAGACGCATCGACGCCTATCCGACCGAGCATCCGGGCGAACAGGGGATGACCCGCAACACCCGTCGGTGGTCGGCTGTCGGGGTGCCGGCGTCCGCCGGCGGTCTCTACCACAGCAGCGGGGAAGGAACGTTCGTGCGCAGAATCAGCCTGGCGGTGCTGACGATGGCCGCCCTCGTCCTGACGGCGGCCTCACCGGCCACTGCGGCGACACCGAACGCCAGCATCAGGATCGACCACCGCACCAGCGAGATTTACCTGTACGACGGAAGTCCCGACGGCACCGGGCCGGCGTTCCCGGCCGCCACCGCCCGGGGAGAGGTGCGCAACTGCCCGACCGGCGTGTACTTCCTGTCGGCGTCGCTGACCCAGGACGGCCTGCCGACCTTCTGGGCCACCGGCGGCCTCGGCGCCGGCGAGATCGTCTGTGACGGCGGCACCGCCAGCATCTCGATGGGCTTCTACCGGGCCGACCCGGTACTGCATCCGGGTCGGGCCACCGTGCGCTTCGAACTGCACGACGCGTACGTCGGAACGACCCTGACCGAGACGACCCGGACCGTCCGGATCCCCCGCTGACGCTCGGACGGCGCGAGGCCCGTCCCCGGATCGGGGGCGGGCCTCGCATCGGCTGCTCATCCGGCGGACGCCGGGTCGGGCCTCAGACCTCCAGCAGCTCGGTCTCCTTGTGCTTGACCAGGTCGTCGATGTTGGCGACGTAGCGCTGCGTCAGGTCGTCCAGTTCCTTCTCGGCGCGGCGACCGTCGTCCTCGCCGGCCTCGCCGTCCTTGACGATCCGGTCCAGCTCCTCCTTGCCACGGCGGCGGACGTTGCGGATCGCCACCTTGGCCTCCTCGCCCTTGTGCCGGGCCACCTTGATCATGTCGCGGCGGCGCTCCTCGGTCATCTGCGGGAGCAGGATGCGCAGCTGGTTGCCCTCGTTGTTCGGGTTCACCCCGAGGTCCGAGTCGCGGATCGCCTTCTCCATCGCGTTGATCTGCGAGTTGTCGTACGGCTTGATGATGGCCATCCGCGGCTCGGGAACCGCGATGGACGCCATTTGGGTCAGCGGCGTGGGCGTGCCGTAGTAGTCGATGATGACCTTGGAGAACATGGCGGCGTTGGCGCGACCGGTGCGGATGGCGCCGAACTCCTCCTTGGCGTGCTCGACAGCACGCTCCATCTTTTCCTCGGCCTCGAGGAGGGTGTCGTCGATCACCGGTCTCCTCGCCTCCTTCTGTGCTCGTCGTGGGCTCTGCTGAAAGTCGTCAGGCTCAAGCGGTGATCAGGGTGCCGATCTTGTCGCCACCCACCGCGCGGATGATGGTGTCGTCACCCTGCGCGCCGAAGACCAGCATCGGCAGGCCGTTCTCCATGCAGAGGCTGAACGCGGCCGCGTCGGCCACCCGCAGGTTGCGGCGCAGCACCTCGGAGAAGGTGATCGAATCGAGCTTGCTGGCGGTCGGGTCGATCCGCGGGTCGGCCGTGTAGACGCCGTCCACGCCGTTCTTGCTCATGAGCACCACGTCGGCGCGGATCTCCAGCGCCCGCTGGGCGGCCACGGTGTCGGTCGAGAAGTACGGCATGCCGGCGCCCGCGCCGAAGATGACCACGCGGCCCTTCTCCAGGTGCCGGATCGCCCGCAACGGGATGTACGGCTCGGCGACCTGGGCCATCGTGATGGCGCTCTGCACCCGCGTCTCGATGCCCTCCTTCTCCAGGAAGTCCTGCAACGCGAGGCAGTTCATCACGGTGCCGAGCATGCCCATGTAGTCGGCGCGAGCGCGGTCCATCCCGCGCTTCTGCAGCTCCGCGCCGCGGAAGAAGTTGCCCCCTCCGACCACCACCGATACCTGCACGCCGCGGCGGACCACGGTGGCGATCTGGCGGGCGATGGCCTGCACGACGTCCGGGTCGACGCCGATCGCGCCCCCGCCGAACACCTCACCGGAGAGCTTCAGCACCACCCGGCGGGCCCGTCCGGGCGGCGGTGCCGTCGGATCGTCCATCGCCAGCGTCCGGTCACTCACAACCTGCGTCATCCGCCCCGCCTTCCCCACGCGCACGCCCCGGGCGACGCGTTACCGCGAACCTGCCGCTGCCGACCCTATGTGACGAGGAGGCCGCGGTGCCTGTCACGTACACCGGCGGCCTCCTCGTTCGACGTCTCCTGCCCACGGGCGCGCGTGGCGCCCGGTGGCGGCTCAGGCCTGGCCGACCTCGAACCGCACGAAGCGGGTCACCTCGATGCCGGCCTCGGCCAGCACCTGCTTCACCGACTTCTTGTTGTCGGCCACCGACGCCTGCTCGACGAGGACGTAGTCCTTGAAGAAGGCGTTCACCCGGCCCTCGACGATCTTCGGCAGGGCCGCCTCGGGCTTGTTCTCCTCGCGGGCGGTCTGCTCGGCGATGCGCCGCTCGGACTCGACGACGTCGGCCGGAACCTCGTCACGGCTGAGGTACTTCGGCCGCATGGCCGCGATCTGCATCGCGACGCCGCGGGCGTCAGCGTCGCCCGCCTCGTCGCTCTTGCCGGTGTACGACACCAGCACGCCGACGGCCGGCGGCAGGTCCTGGGCCTTGCGGTGCAGGTAGACCGCGGTGGTGCCCTCGACCGTGGCGAACCGGTTGAGCACCAGCTTCTCGCCGATCTTGGCGGACTGCTCCTGGATCAGGTCCGCGACGACCTTGCCGTCCAGCTCGGAGGCGAGCAGCTCCTCGGCGTTGGTCACGCCGGAACGCTCGCCGTGCTCGACCAGCTGCTGGGCCAGCGCGATGAACGACTCGGTCTTGGCGACGAAGTCGGTCTCGCAGTTGAGCTCGAGCAGGGCCTTGCCGGAGTGGGCGACCAGACCGTTGGCGGCCGTACGGCCAGCCCGCTTGCCGACGTCCTTCGCGCCCTTGACGCGCAGGATCTCGACGGCCTTGTCGAAGTCGCCCTCGGCCTCGGTCAGCGCCTTCTTGCTGTCCATCATGCCGGCGCCGGTGAGGTCGCGGAGCTTCTTGACGTCCGCGGCGGTGATTTGGGACATGGCTCTCTCTTCGGTGTTGAGTCGGCGTGTGGATGGTCAGAGGTGCCGGTTACCCGGAATCGGGCCGAACGTGCCCGTCGTACCGTCGCCGCCCGCCGTCCGCGAAAACGGACGGCAGGGCGGCGACGATGCGATCACTCCGCGGCGGCAGCCGCCGGCTGCTCGGTGGCGGCCTGCGCCGGCTGCTCGGCGGCGGCCGGCTGCTCGGTGGCGGCGGGCTGCTCGGCGGCGGCAGCGGCCGGCTGCTCGGCCGGGGCGGCCGACTCGTCAGCCTTCTTCGGCTCGAGCAGCTCGCGCTCCCACTCGGTCAGCGGCTCGTCGCTCGCGACACCCTCGGGCTTCTCGTCGTTGCCCCGGCGACGGCCGGAACGCGCGATCAGACCGTCCGCGACGGCGGCGGCGACGACCTTGGTCAGCAGCTCGGCCGAGCGGATGGCGTCGTCGTTGCCCGGGATCGGGAAGTCGACCTCGTCCGGGTCGCAGTTGGTGTCGAGGACGGCGATCACCGGGATGCCCAGCTTGCGGGCCTCGTCGACGGCGATGTGCTCCTTCTTGGTGTCGACGATCCAGACCGCGGCCGGCAGCTTCTGCATGTCCCGCAGACCACCCAGCGTGCGGGTGAGCTTGATCTTCTCGCGGGAGAGCTGCAGGGTCTCCTTCTTGGTGTAACCGGCGGCGGTGCCGCTCAGGTCACCAAGGGCCTCCAGCTCCTTCATCCGCTGGAGCCGCTTGTACACCGTCTGGAAGTTGGTCAGCATGCCACCGAGCCAGCGGTGGTTGACGTACGGCTGACCGACCCGGGTCGCCTGCTCGGCGATGGCCTCCTGGGCCTGCTTCTTGGTACCGACGAAGAGGATGCTGCCACCCTCCGCGACGGTCCCACGCACGAACTCGTACGCCTTCTCGATGTAGTCGAGAGTCTGGCGCAGGTCGATGATGTAGATGCCGTTGCGCTCGGTCATGATGAAGCGCTTCATCTTCGGGTTCCAGCGCCGGGTCTGGTGCCCGAAGTGGACACCGCTCTCCAGCAGCTGACGCATGGTCACGACGGCCATGGTGTGGGTACTCCTCAAGATCCCTGGTTGTCACGCCCGGCCGGTGGCCGGGCGTCCTGGCGCCTGGTCGCCGGCCCATGGTGGACCCGACCAAGATCGGGACCAGGGAGGCCGTCGCTACACGACGATTCGTGAAGAGGGCGCGCGAGGTCGACCGCGCGAGGCGGTCGCCAGTTGGCCAGTGTACGCCCCTCCCCGGTTTCGGCGTGCCGGGGTGCCGCGCCGCCGGACAAGATCGCGCTAGTTCCGGGAAATAGTGGCCTCCGCGTCACCAGAGGCCACTATTTCCTGGTTGTTGCGTGGATCATCGGCCGCGCCGGGCGGACGGCGGCGGGTCAGCCGGCGGCGAGCGCCGCGGCGACGAAGAGCACCAGACCGACAGTCAGGTACGCCGTGGGAGGGCGCAGCCAACCCCGGCCACTGTCGGAGAGCGCGAGTCCGCCCGTCCTGAGTCCGTACAGCCCGGTTGCGAAGATCGGCAGCCCGGCGACCAGGCAGATACCCACCACGACGTTGCCCGCGTCCACCGGGTCGCCCGTCACACCGGCCAGCAACACCCGCAGCGCGGGGATCTCGAAGATCAACGTCAGCAGGGCGAAGAGGGCCGCCAACGCCGGCCGGCGGGTCCGGTAGACCCCGTCCGGAGCCGGGGGGTACGCCGGCGCGTCTCCCCCACCCAGGTCGGGGCGGGGGCCGATCCCCGGCATCGGGCCGGTCGGCATATCCAACGGATGCGGGTGCTCCCCGCTGCCGCCCCGGGTCGGCTCGACGATCGGGTAGCCGGCGAGCGGGGCGGGCCGGCTCTGCTCGGCCAGCGGGACGGGCTGGCTCTGCTCCCCGGGCAGGCCGGGGCCACCGAGCAGCGCGACCGCCGGCCCGACGTCCGCGGTGGGGGCCGGGCCGACGTTGCTGCCGGTCACCAGCCCGGCGTCCCGGGCGCTGGCCGTTCCGGCGTCTCGGGCGGTGTCCGGCGTCGTCATGGTCAGTGGCTCTCGGGCGGCCCGGCGGCCGGGCAGCTCACCGGAGATCTCCGAGGGGTCCCGATCCGCCCTGCGTGAGCGGGTCGGCCGGTAGCCGTCCGCGTCCGTGCGGACGTCACCCAGCGGATCGGGGGCACGCCCGAAATCTGCCCCGCCGACCCCCAACCGCCCCGGCTGCGCGTCGACGACACCGAACCGCCCGGAGTCCGGTTCCGGGGCACCCCCGAAGCGGACCGCGTCCACCGCGCCGAAACGACCCGAGTCCGGTTCTGACGCGCCGCCCAGGCGGGTCGGGTCCGGCTCGCGGCGTCGGCCGACTCCGGTGTCCTCGACGGAGCGGGCGTCCTCGACGCCGCGCTGCTCGGGGATCTCGCCGTCGCGGTATCGCGGTTCACCCGCGCCGCGCCACTCGGGCTCGCCGTACCCGCGCCCCCGCTCGTCGGGGTACCAGCGCGACTCCTGATCTTCCGGAAAGCTCCGTCGTCCGTCCACGTCAGGCACCGTATGCGACGGGCCAGGCCCGCGCCATTTGGCCCCGGCCGGGTTGATCGACACCAATTGGCGCCGTAGCACAGCAGGGGCTTGATCGTCCGGTCGTCCACAGAGCGACCGTCATCCACAGGCGGGCGCTCTCGGGGTCGCGGCCCTCGTGCCCCGAGGGGCACCGTCGCGGCCATGACGAAGCGGAACCAGGCGGTCGGCGCGTACGGCGAGCGGTGCGCCGCCCGGCACCTGAGCGAGGCGGGACTACGCCCGATCGTCCGGAACTGGCGCTGCCCGGAAGGCGAGATCGACATCATCGCCTGGGACGGGCCGGTGCTCGCGTTCTGCGAGGTGAAGACGCGTCGGGGCGACGCGTTCGGCTCACCGGCCGAGGCGGTCGTACCCGCCAAGGCCCGCCGCCTGCGCGGTCTCGCCGCACGCTGGCTCGCCGAGACCGGCACGAGCGCCGACGAGGTGCGGTTCGACGTGGTGTCGGTACGTCTGCCCGACACCGGTCCCGCGCGGGTCGACCACCTCAAGGGCGCGTTCTGAGATGCGCCGACGAACGGGGGACGCGTCATGAGCTACGCGAAGGTGCTCTGCGTGGGGTTGGTCGGCGTCACCGGCCACCTGGTCGAGGTCGAGGCGGACCTCGCCGCCGGCCTGCCGGCGGTGGTGATCTCCGGCCTGCCGGACACCGCCCTGCACGAGGCCCGCGACCGGGTCCGGGCCGCCGTCGTCAACTCCGGTCAACGGTGGCCCAACCGGCGCATCACGCTGAACCTGCTGCCCGCGACGCTGCCGAAGTTCGGCTCGGCATTCGACCTGGCCATCGCCGCCGCGCTGCTGGGCGGCTCCGGCGAGCTGCCACTGCTGCCACTGGAGAACGTGGTGATCCTCGGCGAGCTGGGCCTGGACGGGACGGTCCGGCCGGTACGCGGCGTGCTGCCGATGGTCGTCGCGGCGGCACGGGCGGGTATCCAGCGCGTGATCGTGCCGACCGACAACGCCGCCGAGGCCGCCGTCATCCCCGGCGTCCGGGTACGGGCGGTGGACACGCTGCACCGGCTGGTCACCTTCGTCCGTGACGGCAGCCCGCTGATCGAGCCACCGACGGACACCCCGGCGCCGATCACCGGCGGCCCCGACCTCGCCGAGGTCGCCGGACAGCAGATGGGCCGGCGCGCGTTGGAGGTCGCCGCGGCGGGCGGGCACCACCTCGCGTTGCTGGGCCCGCCGGGGGCCGGCAAGACCATGCTGGCCGAGCGGTTGCCGTCGCTCCTGCCGGAGCTGGACGACGACGCGGCGCTGGAGGTGACCGCCCTGCACTCGGTCGCCGGGCTGCTGCCACCGGGTGGTCGGCTCCTGCGTCGTCCGCCGTTCCAGGCGCCGCACCACACGGCGACCGTCCCTTCGCTCGTCGGCGGCGGTTCCGGGCTGGCCCGCCCCGGCGCGGTGTCGCTCGCCCACCGCGGGGTGCTCTTCCTCGACGAGGCCCCCGAGTTCAGCAAGGGCGCGTTGGAGGCGCTGCGCCAGCCGCTGGAGCACGGCCGCATCCAGCTCAGCCGCAGCGGTGGCGGCACCGAGTACCCGGCCCGGACGCAGCTGGTGCTGGCCGCCAACCCGTGCCCGTGCGCGAAACCGTCCGGCGACGCGTACTGCGAGTGCACGCCGGTGGCCCGCCGCCGCTACCTGGGCCGGCTGTCGGGGCCGCTGCTCGACCGGATCGACGTGCAGGTGCGGCTGATGCCCGTACGGGCGGCGGAGCTGATGGCGTCCGGAGGTGACGTCGAGTCCTCGGCCACCGTCGCCGCCCGGGTCGCGGCGGCACGCGGCGCGGCGGCCACCCGTTGGGCCGGCCTCGGACGGCGACTCAACGCCGAGGTGGACGGCCCGTTCCTGCGCCGCCCGCCCTGGCGACTACCGGCGCTGGTCACCGCCGAACTGCGCGCCCGGCTCGACTCCGGCTCGCTCTCGGCGCGCGGCTTCGACCGGGTGATCCGGATGGCCTGGACCATCGCGGACCTGGACGGTCGGGATCGGCCCGACCGTGAGGACGTCCGAGAGGCGACCCAGCTACGGACAGGAGAGACGGCATGAGCGCCGACGAGCAGAGCAGGCTGGCCCGGGTGGCGCTGACCTGGCTGGCCGAGCCCGGCACCCGCGTGGTGCACGCGCTGGTCGAGCAGCTGGGGCCGGTGGCGACGCTGGATCTGCTGCTCGACGGCGGCAGCCCCGACCGGCGGCTGGCCTCCGCCGTGACCGCCCGGATGTCGACCGGCGACGCCCGCGCGGCGGCGGCCGAGGCCCTGGACCGGGCGGATCGACTCGGCGCGCGTCTGGTCACCCCGGACGACGACGAGTGGCCGGCCCGGGTCGCTGATCTCGGCACGCTGCGGCTCCCCGACCTGACCCGTCGCGTGGACGTGGAGACCGCCCCACCGCTGTGCTTCTGGGTGCGCGGCGCGTGGCCGCTCGGTGAGGCGTTGGAGCGCTCGGTGGCCGTGGTCGGCGCGCGGGCGGCCACGGCCTACGGCCAGCACGTGGCCACCGACCTCGGGTACGGGCTGGCCGAGCGGGACTGGACGGTCGTCTCCGGTGGCGCGTTCGGGATCGATGCCGCCGCCCACCGGGGCGCCCTCAACGCCGAGGGCCGCACCGTGGCGGTGCTGGCCTGCGGGGTGGACCGGCCGTACCCGATGGGCAACACCGCCCTCTTCGACCGGATCGCCGACACCGGGCTGCTGGTCAGCGAATGGCCGCCGGGCGCCGAGCCGCTGCGGCCCCGGTTCCTGATCCGCAACCGGGTGATCGCTGGCGGCACGCTGGGCACCGTCGTGGTGGAGGCGTCGGCGCGCAGCGGAGCGACGCAGACCGCCCGGCGGGCCATCTACACCGGTCGGGTGGCAATGGTGGTACCCGGGCCGGTGACCTCGGCGATGTCCGTCGGCGCGCACGAGTTGCTGCGCGAGAACGACAAGACCCGGCTGGTCACCGGCGTCGCGCACGTGCTCGAGGAGGTGGGCCGGATCGGGGCGGACCTGGCCCCGCCGGCCCGCGGCCCGCAGCGGCCGACCGACGACCTGGACGACGATGCCCGGTCGGTGCTGGAGGCGTTGCCCCGCCGGGGCGCACGGGGGGTGGACACGCTCGCCGCCCGCGCCGGTCTGGACGTGCGTACCGCGCTACGCAAACTGTCCCTGCTCGAAGAGCTGTCCATGGTGGTACGACGTGACGACGGCTACGCCCTCGCCCCGGTCGACAAACCCAAGGGACCGGCCGACCGCCGGTAAACGCGGACGCCGACGTGGCCGGCGGAGCACGGTCCTCGGCCGTACGCTGGTGCCGTGCCTGCTGCCAGCGAAGGTGCGCGTGCCGCTCGGCGGACCGCATCGGTGACGCCGCGAGAGGCGCGGCGGCCGTGAGCCGGTCCGCCCGGGGCACCCGGGCCACTCATCAGAACCTGCCACCGCCGCTGCGGGACGCGGTCGACGACTTCGCCGGGCACCTTTCCCAGGTTCGCAACCGGTCGGCGCACACCGTCCGCGCGTACGTCACCGACGTGGTCGCGCTGCTCGACCACGCGGTGCGGATGGGTTGCCGCGACCTGGGCGAGGTCGACCTGTCGGTCCTGCGGAGCTGGTTGGCCCGGCAGCGGACCACCGGCGCCGCCCGTACGTCGCTGGCGCGCAGAGCCGCCTCGGCACGGGCGTTCAGCGCGTGGGCACACCGCGCCGGGTTGCTCGCCGCCGACGTGGGGGCCGCGCTGGCCAGCCCTCGCGCGCACCGGGAGCTGCCCGGCGTCCTGCGCGCCGACCAGGCCACCGCGCTGCTGGAGGCGCCGACCCGGCACCCGGCAACCGCACCCGGCACGCCCACGACAGGATCGCCCGCAAACGGCACGCCCGCGACGGGGTCCGCCCCCGGCGGGGAGCCCACGACGGACGGAGCCACCGACGCGGCGGTGGCGCTGCGCGACAGGGCGCTGCTGGAACTGCTCTACGCCACCGGCGTACGGGTCAGCGAGGCGTGCGGGCTGGACGTCGAGGACGTCGACCACGCCCGGCGCGTGATCCGGGTGTTCGGCAAGGGCCGCCGCGAGCGGTCGGTGCCGTACGGCGTGCCGGCGCAGCGGGCGCTCGACGAGTGGCTGCGGCGGGGCCGCCCCGCGCTGGTCGCCCCGCACTCGGGCGACGCGCTGCTACTCGGGGCCCGCGGCGGTCGGCTCAACCCGACCACGGCGCGTCAGATCGTCGGCGGGTACGCCGAGGCCGCCGGCCTGCCCCGGACGAGCCCGCACGGGCTGCGCCACTCCGCCGCCACCCACCTGCTGGAGGGCGGCGCGGACCTGCGCGCCGTGCAGGAACTGCTCGGGCATTCGTCGCTGGCCAGCACGCAGATCTACACCCACGTGTCGGTAGAGCGGTTGCGCGCCGCCTACCGCCAGGCGCACCCCCGCGCCTGATCACTGGCGGGCCGGCCGGACCGCCCGACGGTTACGATCATTCGGTGAGCGTCCCGCAGCCTCCCGAGCCGATTCCGGGCGCCCGCCTGCTGTTCTCCCTGGACCCGGCGGTCAGCCACCTCAACCACGGCTCGTTCGGCGCGGTGCCAATCGGCGTGCAGCGCGCCCAGCAGCGACTGCGCGACGAGATGGAGGCCAACCCGCTGCGCTTCTTCACCCAGGGGCTCGTCGACCGGCTCGCGCACACCCGGCGGCACCTCGCCGGGTTCCTCGGCGCGGACCCGCAGGGCAGCGCGCTGATCGGCAACACCACCACCGGCGTCGCCGTGGTGCTCCAGTCGATGGGCCTGCGACCCGGTGACGAGATCGTCAGCACCGACCACGGGTACGGGGCGGTGAGTCTGGCCATCGCGCGGGAGTGCCGCCGCACCGGCGCGGTCAGCCGGGTGCTGCCGATTCCGCTGGACGCCGGCGACGAGCAGATCGTGCAGACCATCCGGGCCGGCCTGCGCCCGGGACGGACCCGGCTGCTCGTCGTCGACCAGCTCACCTCGGCCACCGCAAAGCTCTTCCCGACGGTCGCCATCGTGGCGGTGGCCCACGAGAACGGTGTGCCGGTCCTGGTGGATGCCGCGCACGCCCCCGGGATGCTCGCCACCACGGTCGCCAGCATCGGCGCCGACTTCTGGGCGGGCAACCTGCACAAGTGGGGGTACGCGCCGCGCGGCACCGCCCTGCTGGCGGTCGCCCCGCAGTGGCGCGAGCGGATCGAGCCGCTGGTGGTGTCGTGGGAGCAGGAGTCCGGCTTCCCGGCCCGGATCGAATGGCAGGCCACCCTCGACTACACCTCGTGGTTGGCTGCCCCCGCCGGGCTGTTCACGCTGCGCAGCCTCGGTGTCGACCGGGTACGGGAACACAACGCCGCGCTCGCCGCGTACGGCCAGCGGGTGGTGGGGGACGCTCTGGGGGTGCCCCCCGCCCAACTGCCCGACCCCGGCGGACCGGGGGTGTCGCTGCGTCTCATCCCGCTGCCGGCCGGGACGGGCACCACGATCGACGCGGCGCGGGCGTTGCAGACGCGCATCGGCGAGCGGCTCGCCGCCGAGGTGGCGGTGATGAGCTGGAACGGCCGTGGGTGGCTGCGGCTCACCGGCCAGGTCTACAACGCCGCCGACGAGTACGAGCGGCTGGCCACCCGGTTGCCGGCGCTGCTCGCCCAGCGCTGACCCCGCGCACCGGGTCGAGCGGGAGGAGCCGCACCGGGCCGAGGCCGAGCAGGGCGAGCGGGTCCAGGTACTCCACACCCCGGCGCAGGCCCCAGTGCAGGCACGCGTCGGCCGGGCAACCCGGGTGGCCGGGCAGCAGTTCGCCCAGCGGCGCTCCTGCGGCGACCGCCTGACCGGGGCGTACCCCGGGTCGCACGGGCTCGTGGGTGGTTCGCAGCCCTCCGGCATGCCCCACGGTGACCACCGGTCGGCCGGCCACCAGACCGACGAAGAGGACGGTGCCCGGCCCGGCGCTGCGGACCACGGTTTGAGCCGAGGCGGCCAGGTCGACGCCCCGGTGGCCGGACAGCCACGGCTCAGGTGGCGGGTCGAAGCGGCGCACCAGTCGCGGTGGCCCGTCGAGCGGCCAGCGGAAGCGCTCGGTGGGAGCGGGAGGCTCGAACGCGATCGGCACGGTCGGCGTCGGTGGCAGGCCGGGCACCGACGCGACAAGCACCGCAAGACCGCAGAGCTGCACGATCAGAGCGAGGGGGAACGCCGCGCAGAGCAGCACGGTACGGAGGTTCGAGCCGAGACGGGTGGCGGATGGCGATCGCATGCCGGCAGCCTCGGCCCGGGGCCGGGTCGTCCGCCAGCCCGGCCAGCGAAGCTGTGGACAACAGACGGCCCTGTGGACGACCACCCGGAGGCGCCGATGATCTGCTATGCCGCGCTGGGGAGCTGCTGTGCGTGCCGGGCTCGCCGAGGCGTCGGGTAGGCCCTTTCACCTACCCGACATCCTCGGACGAGCCCGGGTCAGCTCACCACCACTGTTCGTTGGAACCGGTTTCGTAGTCGTACTCCTCGACGTGGTCCCACTCCACCCCGGTCAGCTTCTGATAGGCGTTCGAGGGGACGTCGAGGATCGAATCCGCGTGCGCGGCCTCGACGGTGGTGAAGCGGGTGAACGCCGCCGGATCGGCCAACACGGCATCGAATGCCGCGGGCCCCGCCACCACCACCGCGCAGCGCGCGTACAGGAAGCCGTCCTCAGTCAGTTGATCAGCGCCCGGTGGGACCGCCTGAGCGAGCACCCGACGGTCCAACTGATAGAGCTTGAAGGCGAGCGTCTCAGCAAAATCGATGATCCGCTCCACCGGCTCGTCCGACAGCACGGAGGTCAACCGCTCGTACGGCCGGTCGTCCTGGACTTCGGGCTGGCCGCCGAGCACCGCCACGAGCCGCCAGAATTCCTCGTCTGCAAGCATCGAAATCCTCAACCAATCGTCGACCAGGTCGAACTAGTGCCAGTTCTTGTTTCCGTCAGGGCGTTTTCCGAAGATCCGGAAGAAGCCTCTGATCAGTCGTGTTTCTATAGCCTTTGCCCGCCGCTTACCCGGGATGCCGCGCCGCAGGTACTTAGCGGTGTACTTGTCATTCGGATTCTTGCGATTGAGCTTCCTGAGCTGTTTCGGAAGCCGGTCACCCTTTCCTTCGCCGTACCTGTACACCTCGCCGTTCTTGTCGATTCGGTAGACGTAGTGGGGGCAGGAACAGTCGAGTGAGTTGCCGTGTTTACCGCACGCGCTGACGTTGTGCGCCAACACGTCGACACCGTCGACCCGGACAGCGTACGTGTGCACATCCCCGACGTTGAGGTTGTACACGGTCTGTGCCGGCACCCAGCCACGGTCCACAACAGAGGCCACCTGCACCGTCGTTCCGTTGGCGGCGCGTAGCCGATCGCCGGCCCGCACCTTCTCGGCGAACGTCCAGCCCACGCCCTCCACCCACAGCGGGTGCTCAGCCGTAGCCTCCAGCGCCCCGCCCTGACCCTCGTCGAGGTCGATGTCGATCAGGTGCTTCGCGCCAACGCCGTCGATCACGGCGAGGACGGGCTTGGCCTCGGCCACGCCAGTCGTAGGATCGACCGCCATGACCCAGTCGCCCAGTTGAACGTCCGAGATGGGCAGCGATGACCCGTCCGCCATCAACACCTGGGTCTGCGGCGTGAAGGAGTTACAGCGACTTCGATGCCTGCCCTTGTACAACCGTCGTGCCCGGCTGGCCTTGCGGGCCTTCTGGGCGGCCCTCGCGGCACCGACGGCGAAGCGGGCTCCGCGGACCGCCGCGCCCGCCCCCACGGTCGCGGCCAGCGCGCCGCCGATGGCCCAGGCAGCCTCCCGCCAGTTGCCGGTGGCGGCGTACGAGACCGCGGAGACCACCCCGGCGATGGTGCCGATCGGCCCCGGGATCATCGACGCGTAGGACGCGACCTTGGCGACCTTGGACAGGCCCTTCTTGATGCTGCCCCAGCCGAACTTGCCGTCCAGGTCGGTGCAGTTGACCGGGTCCCCGGCGCAGTAGTCGTAGGCGGTGGCGTTTCCGCCGTCGACCGGGTCGACCTGGAGGAACCGCCCGATCCCCGGCGAGTAGAGGCGGACACCCATGAGGATGACGTCGCCCACCGCGTCGCCGGAGCGCTGCTTGCCGCCGAGCCAGCCGTACCGCTGGTCGGCCTGCCCCGCCACCGGCACACCGAACTCGTCGTAGTCGAGGAACTCGGGCTCCAGCAACGCCGTGTCGATCGTGGCGGCCACGTCGCCGTGCAGGTTCAACAGCTGCAGCCGGACGTCTCCCGCGTCGGAGGTGGTGGCAGCCAGGTCACCGTCGGGGCCGGACACGTTGCGGGTGTAGCTGCCCAGCGTGGTGTCCTCGATGATCCAGCGGGGCTCGTCGGAGTCGTCGCCGTAGTGGTTCAGCTTGGAGGTGGCGTTGACCCAGTTGCCGTCGACCATGGTCTCGGTGGTGAACGCCCGGAACCGGTGCGCGGGGTCCAACGTCCAGCTCTGGCGGGAGTCCCCGAGTTGCTGCCGTTGCACCAGATCGTTCGCGAAGTACGCGTTCGTCAGGCCGTCCGGCATGGTGGTGGTCCGCCCGAAGGCGTCGTAGACGTAGCCGGCGTCGGTGAGCCGGTCGGCGGTGTCGTAGCTGTGCGTGCCGGACACCGGGGTGCCGGTCTCGTCACACGTACCGTCGGCTGCCGGCGCGTACCGCGAGTTCCCGGTCCGGTTGGTCCGGTCGTCGTAGGTGTAGGTGCGGGTGACGCAGCCGTCGGTGATGGCGCTGTCGTGCTGGGCACGTGTCAGTCGGCCCAGCCGGTCGTAGCGGTAGGCCTTACTGCCACCGGTGTAGGTGTGGTTCACCCACTGACCGGCGGTGTTCTCCTGGACCGACTCGGAGTAGATGACCTCGTTGTCGGAGTCGCGGGTGTAGGTCCGCTCCACCGGCTGGAGGTTCGCGTCGAGCCGGTCGGTCCGGGTCAGCCCGCCCGGGTACTTCAGCTCGGTGAGTTGGCCGTCCGGGGAGTACTTCGCCGAGAACGTGCCGGCGACGCTGTCGGTGACGCTGGTCAGCAGGCCGCGGGGCTCCGCCGCACGGTCGTAGGCGAAGGTCGAGTACCCGGTGGGGTCGGAGACCTTCACCGACTTGCCGAACCTGTCGAACTCGTTGGTCGTCGTGCCGCCGTCGGCGTCGGTGTAGGACGCCAGCCGGCCGAGCAGGTCGTACTCGCGGGTGACCGTCGAGGTGCCCATCGTGGTGACGGTGACGTCGCCGGACGTCGGGCTGTAGGCGGTGGTCACCGCCGGCACCGGTGCGCCCTCGTCGGAGCTGACCTGCGTGCTGGTCACGCGGGTGGCCGCGTCGTACTGGGTGGTGGTCGTGCGGGTCTTGCCGTTCGACGTCTCGGACACCACGGCCTCGTCGCCGTACCGGGTGTATGAGTTGATCCTCCGCACCGGCAGGTTGGTGGTCATCCGAGCCGGATCGTGCCCGGTGACGGCTCCGACCGCCCGGGTGACGCAGGGCTCGCCGGCCCACTCGGGCCGGTTGCCGCACGCGCCGTCCTGAGCGTTGGCCCCGGTCGAGTAGTAGATGACCTCGGTAGCCATCGCGTCCGAGCCGGTGGAGCCGATGCCCCAGGACTTGAGCACCTGACCGCTGGCGTTGCGGACCACGTACGCGGTCAGGTTCTGCCCGCCCGCTCCGGCGTCCGCGATCACCTTCGTCGGGGACTTCAACGTCCAGCCGGACACGCCGCCGTACTCCGCGTCGTAAGCGTTCTTCGACACCCGCACGTCGGCGTCCGGATAGCCGACGATCTGCGCGCCTTCACTCTCCGTGGTCACCAGGTGATAGGTGGCCCCGTCGGGCTTGCCCTCGTCGTACTTGTTGACGGCGTGCGACCGTCCGATCACCGTCGCGCCGGCCGGGATCGCCTCCAGCGGGCCGGTGCCGTCCGGATCGGCGAGGGGGTTCTCCAGTACCACCGTCGAGGTGGGCCCGACGGATTCGAGGAGGTCGACACCGTCGGTGCTGTACGTGTTGATGGTGGAGAGCGCCAGCGCTCTGCTGGCGGTGTCCGAGCCGGCCAGGCCCAACTCGTCGAGGTAGCGAGCGGAGCCCTGGAACGTGCCGAGGGCCAGTTCCCGGTCGGTGGCCTCCAGGCTCCGGACCACGTTGCCGAACCTGTCGTACTCGGCGGTGTCGAGGTGGCCACCCGGACTGGCCGTGTTGACCTCCTGTCCCCCGGCGTTGAGGTAGTGCACGGTGGCGTACGGGTAGCCGTTGCTACCCGGGCTGGCCGGGGTGGCGGCGTTGCGGCCGGGGTTGTCCTCGGGGCCGAACACGGCGGTCGCGTCGGTGGGCAGGTCGACCTGGCCCCACGTGGAGATGGCCGCCGAGTTCAGGTCGTACGGACCGCCGAGGGACCTGGCCAACGGCACGTTGTAGACGACGTTCGTGGCGACCTCACCGTCGGTGGCGGTCTTGGAGCCCTGCTGGAGCGCGGCCCGGCGGACCTTCAGCAGCCGTCCGGTGTTCTCGTCGCCGGAGAGGCGGGTGACCTGCTGGTCGGTGAGCGCCTTCCCGTAGACGCGGACGTCGTCGACTTCGCCGTCCCAGATGTTCGAGGCGGCACCGGCCCACTTGGCCCGGCCGATCACGTAGGCGCCGCCGGCGTTCCAGCCGCCGGTGGCCGCGGTGGTGCTCTGCAACACGCCGTTGACGTAGAGCTTCATCTTGGCGCTGGCGGTGTCGTAGACGCCGGTCAGGTGGGTCCACTTGCCCGCCACGGCGGTGCTGTTCGCGATGGCCCGAACCGGGGTCGCGCTGTCGCTGTCCGAGGTCACCCGCGAGAACGCGAACTTGTCCTCGGCGGCGACGTAGTTCAGGAACAGGCCGCTGGTCCGGGAGCCGTCCTTGGACACCGCGGTGCGGTTGACCGACTTGTCCTTGATCCGCACCCAGGCGGAGACGGTGTAGGAGGCGGTGTTGGACAGGGCCGTGCCGGCGACGTTGATCTGCTGGCCGGTGCCGCCGGTGAACACCGAGGCCCGGTCGGCCGGGTTGTCCGGGTCGTTGCCCTGCCCCCAGGAGACACCGCTGGCCATGGTGCCGTTGCGGCCGCTGCCGGAGGAGTCGGCGACGGCGGTGCCCGAGCCGGCGTCGAGGTCCCAGCGCAGTGCCGCGGAGTCGACGTCCGGGTTGCCGTAGTCGAAGTTCCACGGCAGCTCGCCGGACGGGGTGACCTTGGTGACCCGGCCGCCGCCGTACTCGTAGGTGGTTTTCAGCGCCGGGGTGGCCCGGGGGTCCCACACCTCACGGAGTTGGCCGAGGTCGTCGTACGCGTATCGGGTGACCTGGGTGGCGGTCGTCGCCGAGGTGTCCGGGTCCCAGGCCCAGAGCTTCACTCCGGAGACCCGGTCGGTGTAGTCGCCGAACACCGTCTGGCTCAGTCCGGATGAGGTGGTGGTGGCGTACTCGTACTCCAGGACCTCGCAGCCCCGCGCCGGTACGGCGGTGGTGCAGTGGTTGGTGTCGTCGACGCCCGGCTCGGCCGGGTTGATCACCTTCTTGAGCAGCAATCGGCTGCCGGTCGTGTCATAGATGTAGCGGGAGGTGGTGTCGGACTCCGGCGTCCAGGACGACGTGGCCGCCCAGACCCCACCCTGCGAGGTGAACTCGGTGACGGTGCCGTCCAACTCCGACAGCCGGTAGGCGGTGGTACCGACCTTGGTCAGCACCATCCCCTCGGAGCCCGGCTCCGGGGTGAAGGTCACGCCGTCGGTGTTCTTGGCGAAGGTGATCCAGCCGCCACCGATGCCGTTGACCCTGGCCAATGACGGTTCGGGCAGCGTCACGGTGCTGTACTCGATGTCCGCTGCGCCGCCGGTCGCGCCGCCGGTCCAGGCCGGGCCGAATGGGGCGATGATCTCGGTGAACGACAGGTTGTCCCAGTAGACCTTGCGGCCGGAGCCGCCCTGCATGCCGTTGTAGAGCCGGAAGAACGCCTCGGACGCGCCGGCCGGGACGGTCATGTCGAGCGACAGCTCCTGCCAGCCGTCGGTGTAGGCGGCCATCGCCGAGGAGGTCTCGGTGTAGGTGCTGCCGGTCTTGGTGAGGCCGACGATCCGCAGGCCACGCTGGGCGTAGGCCGGCACCAGCCCGGTCGCGCCCGGCACGAAGATCCACCCGGTCATCCGGTACGTCCGGCCGGCGGCCATGTTCAGCCGCATCGCCCCACCGTCGCCACCGACCGCCACGTAGGTGTCGTTACTCGTGGTGGTGACCGGGGTGATCTCCAACGAGTCGGCCGGGCTGGTCTCGCCCTGGCCACGTGCGGTGGAACGCGCCGCCGACGAGGTGGACGGCACGGTGAAGCCGGTCAGGTCGGTGGAGATCTGCTGCTGGTTGGCGGTCAACCGCTGCGCCATCGGCTGGTAGCCGGCGGCCCCGTCCCGCGACGACGTGGCCCGGGCGACCGAGAGTCCCAGTTCGTCAGCGTCCGTCGAGGAGATGGAGTAGTCGCCGGTGAGGAGGTTGACTGAACCGGCGCCGATCTCGTCGTCGGCGGCGCCGTCGCCGCTCGAGTCGACGGAGACCCGCACCCAGGGGATGGTGTACGCCGGCGTCGTGCCGGTCGCGGTGTAGAGGTGGGCTCGCACCTCGACGACACCACCGGTCAGGCCGAGAGTGTCGGTGGCGTTCCAGATCGCGTATCCGCCGAGCGCCGACAGGCCGACAGGGCTGGCGGAGGTCGCGGTGATCGGCGCCCCGGTGGCGGAGGTCAGGTTCGCCGAGGGCACCGGCAGGATCGCACCGCCCGGACCCCGGCGATATTCGAAGTACGTCCGGGTGTAGCCGGAGACCGGGGTGGTGATCCGCAACTTGGTTCGCTTGACGATCGTCGCGCCCGGCAGCGGTTCGGCCAGCGCGGCGTTACCCGCGTCGAAGACGTATTGGTTGAGGTCGGAGAGGTTGCCGGCCGAGTCCTTGGCCTGCACGGACAGGGTGCGGTGCCCGTCGCGTGGGCTGAGCGTGACCGACTTCGCCCCGGTCGCGGCCACCGTGGTCGCGGCCGTGTCGTAGTCGAACTTGTAGACGAAGGCGGCGAGGTCGGTGCTGCCCGAGGCGGGGGTGAAGGTGAAGGTGTCCGCCTGGCCCGCGCCGCCGTGCGGCTGGGCGTCGTTGAGGTAGATCGTCGCCGCCACGAAGGGAACACCGGGCTTCGTGGTGTCCACGGTCAGCGGGGTCCACGCCGTCGCCGTGCCGTAGGCGTACGGATCCTTGGCCCGGACCTGCCACTCGTACTGGACGCCGTTGACCAGGTCGACCGGCACCTGCCAGGAGGCGGTGGAGCCGTTGGTCCAGGCGGGACTGCCCGATCGCAGGCCGGACGACGAGACGACGGCCTGGGTGGTCTTGTTCCGCACCACGAACTCGGCCTGCAGGGTCTGCCCGGCGTTGGCGTCGGTCAGCTTCGCCGACAGGGTGGGCCGCAGCGAGGAAGTCTGGGCGCCGGATCCGCAGGCGGTGTAGCAGGGCGCGGCGGCCAGTGCCGACGGCACCGACGGCGCGCTGTTGTAGGTGATGGAGACCAGCGGCGGGTGGGTGCCCTCGGCCGAGTCGAAGCGCTTCCAGCCGGAGGTCGAGGTCTCGGATGTGGCCCGCAGCATCACGCTCGCGCTGGACGCGCTGGTGTCCGCCGCGTACTGCAGCGCCCCGCCGACCTCGACGTAGACGTAGCCGTCGCCGCAGGACGAACTGTAACCGCGGGTCTCGGTGGAGGTGCCCACCTTCGCCCGCGCGGTCGGCTGGGCCGTCCACCGCACCGACGAGTCGACCAGGTCGGTGCGCCAGGCCTCCCAGGACGCCGCCGTGCACGACCAGGAGTGGTAGTTCCACAGTCGCAGCTTCGCCGAGATCACCCGGCTGCCGGCGAAACCGCTGGTGTTGAAGCGGAGGTAGGAGCGGGCGGTGAACGAGCCACCGTCGTTCGAGTAGCCCAGCTTCAGGTCCGCCGAGCCGGACTGGTCGCTGGAGTAGGTGTTCTGCACGAAGGCGTCGAACGACGGCGACAGCGAGGTCGGTGGGTCGATCGTCACCGGGAAGGTCAGGTCCGGCCGTGCCAGGAACGTCGCGTCCGGCGTCAGCTCCATGACGGTACGACCCTTGCCGGCCGCGACGGCGCGCAACGCGACCCGGGCGTGGTTGAGGCGCTCGCCGGACTGCGGGGCCACCTCGGCGTCCCACATCAACGGCGTCTGGGCCCGGCCCACCTGCCGACCGCGCCGGTCCTTCAGCAGCAGTCCCCCCATGCCGTCGGTGGCGGCGGTGAGCTGGCCGGTACGCAGCGGCACCGACAGCTTGCGCACCTGCGCGAGCGCGGCCCGGTCCTTGACCACGAAGTGCTGCTCGTAGCCCGTGGCGTGCGCGTGGAACACCAGGTCGACACCCGGTCGTACGTCGGGGTAGGTGATCGTGCGTCCGTCGAGCACCGGCTCGGGCAGCGCGCCGGACCAGGCCAGCCCTGCCTGGTCCGCGCCCTCACCGATCTTCACCACCTCGTGCTCGCCGGTACCCGGTGTGGCGCCCGCGAACGTCAGCGCGAGGGGATGCGCGATCGGCGCCACCGAGCCGTCCGACCGGCGCTGCAGGGTGAGGTCGACCGGCACCCACTGGTCGCCCCGGCGCACCCGCACCGGGGCGAGTGCCTGCTCCTCGGTCAGGGTGCCGTCCGGGTTGGCGAAGACCTGGGTCGTCTCGGTCCGGCGGTTCTTCACCTCGACCCGGGAAGCGCAGAGCTTGGCCGCGATCGCCGCCGACACCTCGTCGGCACGGTCGTCGGGACACTTCGGCTTCGGTGCGGGTGTCGGTGCCGCCGCGGCGGCGGCCGGCGGCGCCGGGCGGGTGGGCACGTCCGCCATCGTGGCCACCAGGGCCAGGATCAAGAAGATCGACAGGCGACGAACCCACGCCGCGCAGCCCTCCCCGGCCAACGTGATGAACACGCGTGACTGTCGGTGCATCGGCACGACACCCTCCCCCGCTCCTGGCTCTCTGTGAGCGAGCGGAGCGTACGAAGGCGGTTAACAGCTTTCAATGTCTTGACGCCAGGTCGGATCATGGATATTCGCTCGCCGATAACGCTCCTAAAAGGACGTTAAGCCGCAGTCTGGGAATCCCAGGCAACGCAACACGCAAGAAGGATGTTGCGCAGGTCGACGGCGGCCGGGCGGACCGAACCCGGCGCTTGAGATCGGCGCATGCACGACAGCCGTCGATCGGCAAGCCCCACCGTCGATGATGTTTGTCACTGGCCCGGCGAATCCGCCGCTGAGCCACCCGCTCCCCGGAGGGGTGATCCGTCCTCCGGCGCAGGCGGAAGGCCTAGGCTGGGCCGCGTACGGCGGGTGCCGCCGTCTGTACCGGGGAGGCCGGCATGACCACTCTTGACGATCGGACGACGTCCCGCGCGGGCGGCGCCGAAGGTTCCGGCCCGACGGTGGCGGACGTGAGCGGCCCGTCCCGGCTCGCCGAGCCGGACGAGGCGATCAGCGCCGACGAGTTGCAGTTGGCGGCCCGCAACCACGGTCTGCCGCTGGAGGCGCTGCGCTACGACGTCACCCCCGCCGGGCTGCACTACCTGCTGGTCCACTACGACATCCCGGAGGTGGACCCGGCGACGCACTCGCTCACCGTCGGCGGGGCGGTCGAGCGGCCGTTGACCGTCGGTCTGTCCGAGCTGCGCGAGCGGCCCCGGGTCACCCACCGGGTCACCCTGGAGTGCGCCGGCAACGGACGGGCCCTGCTGCACCCCCGGCCGGTGAGCCAGCCGTGGCTGGTCGAGGCGGTCGGCAACGCCGAGTGGACGGGTACGCCGCTGGCGCCCCTGCTGCGCGAGGCGGGCCTCGGCCCGGACGCCGTGGACGTCGTCTTCACCGGCGCCGATCACGGCGTCGAGCGGGGGGTCGAGCAGGACTACCAGCGGGCGCTGCCGGTGGCCGACGCGCTGCGCGAGGAGGTGCTGCTGGCGTACGAGATGAACGGCGCTCCCCTGCTGCCGCAGCACGGCGCTCCGCTACGGCTGATCGTGCCGGGCTGGTACGGCATGGCACACGTCAAGTGGCTGCACTCGATCGAGGTGCGGACCACGCCGTTCGACGGCTACCAGAACGCGGTGGCCTACCGGCTGCGCCGTGACGCGGACGATCCGGGCGAGCCGGTGACCCGGATCGAGCCGCGTGCCCTGGTGCGCCCACCGGGCTTTCCCGACTTCATGACGCGCCGCCGGGTGCTGCCGGCGGGACCGTGCACGGTGGACGGTCGGGCCTGGTCGGGGCACGCGCCGGTGGTGGCGGTGGAGGTGAGCGTCGACGGTGGGGCGAGCTGGGCGCAGGCCGAGCTGGACCCGGCGACGGGCGGGGAGTTCGCCTGGCGACGGTGGCGGTACGAGTGGACGGCGACGCCGGGCCGGTACGTGCTCAGCGCACGGGCGACCGACGCGTCCGGGCGGACCCAGCCGGTCGAGCAGCCGTGGAATCGTGGTGGCTTCGCCAACAACCTGGTGCAGCGCGTCGAGGTCGTGGTGCCCGCCGAGTGACCGCCACGGGTGGGGGCCCGGGGCGCGACGGTCCGGTCAGTTGCCGAAGCCGGAGTCGGCGGGCAGCGAGATGTCGGGCTTCTCCAGCTCTTCGACGTTGACGTCCTTGAAGGTCATCACTCGGACGTTCTTCACGAAGCGGGCAGGGCGGTACATGTCCCATACCCAGGCGTCGTGCATCTCGACCTCGAAGTAGACCTCGCCGTCGGAGTTGCGCACGTGCAGGTCGACCTGATTGGCCAGGTAGAACCGACGCTCGGTCTCCACCACGTAGGAGAACTGGCGGACAATGTCGCGGTACTCCCGGTAGAGCTGCAGCTCCATCTCGGTCTCGTACTTCTCGAGATCTTCCGCGCTCATCGCACTCCGCCTTCCATGACCACATCTTCCCCCACGGGCGTCGAAGGCCGAGGCTGCTCGCCCAACGCCACGCCGACGGTACCCCCTGACGCCCCGGAGTGCCCCATCGGCTCGTCCGAGCCCGGGTCGGCCGGTCGCCGAGCGCGCGGTGGCCGGCCGTCGCGGCCGGAGACCGTCGCGACATTGACGTACGAGAAGCGGTGTTCCCGGCACGGCCCGTGCTCGCGCAGCGCCGCGCTGTGCTCCGGGGTGATGTAGCCCTTGTGCTCGGCAAAGCCGTACGCCGGGTACACCCCGTCCAACTCCACCATGATCCGGTCCCGGGTGACCTTGGCGAGCACGCTGGCCGCCGCCACGCAGGCGGCCACCCGGTCGCCCTTCCACACCGCCAGCCCCGGCACCCCCAGGCCGTCCACACCGAAGCCGTCGGTCAGCACGTACTCCGGTCGGGTGGTGAGCGAGGCGAGCGCCCGGCGCATCGCGGCCAGGTTGCACACGTGCAGCCCTCGGGCATCGACCTCGTCGGCGGGGATGATCACCACGGCGTACGCCAGGGCACGGTCCACGACCTCGGCGTACACCCGTTCCCGGCTGGCCGGGGTGAGCAGCTTGGAGTCGGCGAGCCCGTCGATCTCGCCGCGCCGCCCCTCCGGGAGCACGGCCGCGGCGGCGACCAACGGCCCGGCGCACGCGCCCCGGCCGGCCTCGTCGGCGCCGGCCACGTGCCGGAAGCCGCGCCGCTGCAACGCCCGCTCCAGCGCGTAGAGCCCGGCCTCCCGACGAACGACGGTACGCGGCGGGGTCAGCACGACGCCTCGGCAGCCGGCGGCAGCAGCCGGGCCAGCAGGTCGGGCAGCTCCGGTGGGTAGTACCGCTCGCCGCTGGCGGCCAACTCGGTGGGCAGCCACCAGCGGTGACCGGCGATGCTGCGCTGCTCGACGTCGTTGAAGCCGACGGTGTCGACCTCGCACGACGGGACGCGGAGCAGGAAGAAGTCCTGCTCCTGGCGGTACCAGTCGCCGTCGAACGGGAACTCGGTGGCGTCGGACCAGACCGGCTCACCCAGCTCGGCCGGATCGACCCGCAGCCCGGTCTCCTCGGCCAACTCCCGCACCGCGCCGGACGCCGGAGACTCACCCCTGTCGAGCCCGCCGCCCGGGGTGAACCAGTAGCGGTGCTCCGGGCGGGCCGGGTCGAAGCCGTGGAACAGCAGGATCCGACCGGCCGCGTCGACCAGCAGCACCCGCGCCGCGCGTCGAGGGATGTAGACGCGGTCGGCACCGTTCGCGTCTGTGGGGCTCGTCAGCCCACTCCTCACGGTCACCGCACCAGCCTGCCAGACGGGCGGCCGATCGCCCACGCCCCCACCAGTTCTACGGCTTGGGAATGCCGTCGAACTGGTCGGGCACCGTCAGCCAGGTGGCCCGGTTGACGGGCCAGAAGACGGTGAACGCCCGCCCGACGACCTCGCTCTCGGGGATCGTGGCCTCGGTGATGTTCTGGTTGGACTGCTGCCAGTGCTCCAGCGAGTCACCCGAGGCGGACCGGTGGTCGCCCATCACCCACAGCCGACCCTTCGGCACGGTGATGTCGAACTCCTGGTCGGCCGCCTTGTCCTGGACCCCGTCGATGGAGAAGATGTACGGCTCGTCGAGCGACTTGCCGTTGATCATCAGGCGCTCCTGCGGGTCGCAGCAGACCACGTGGTCGCCGCCGACGCCGATCACCCGCTTGATGAAGTCCTCGCCGTCGGGGTTGCCACTCCACTCGGTGGGGGCCTTGAACACGATCACCTCGCCGCGGTGCGGTGACCGGAAGTCGTAGACCAGCTTGTTGACCAACACCCGGTCATCGATCTTGAGAGTGTTCTCCATGGACGGGGACGGGATGAAGAAGGTCTGCAGCACGAAGGCGCGGACCAGCACCGCGACCAGGATCGCCACACCCAGCAGGATCGGCAGCTCCTTCCAGAAGGAGCTACGCGGCTTGTCGGTCTGCTCGTCAATCACGCCAAGGAGCCTACGTTGCCGGACCGGACGTCACCGTCCGGAACGCGCGGGAACCCCTCAGCGCGACCGTCAGCGGGAGTATCAGCAGCACACCGCCCTGCGGGGACGGGCGGGTCGGCGGCACACCGGACGAGGCCGTGGCCGGCGCGGCCACGTCGTCGAACGTCGCCGGCACCGACAGCGCCGCCCAGCGCGACGAGGGCCAGACCACCATGAACGCCCGGCCGACGACGTTGTCGATGGGCACCGGCCCCTGACAGCGCGCGTCCTGGGAAACCTCACGGTGGTCGCCCATGACGAAGATCTGACCCGGGGGTACGACCACCTCGTCGAAGCGCCGCGAGCGGCACTCCTGCGGGTTGGGCGGCAGGTCCAGTGGCGAGTCGCGCAGCACGTACGACTCGTCGAGCGGGGTCCCGTTCACGGTGACCCGGCCCTGCGAGTCGCAGCACTTGACGCGGTCGCCGGGCACGCCGATCACCCGCTTGATGAAGTCCTTCTCGCCGGGGCGGCTCACCCCGACCAGGTCCCCGACGGTCCGGGCGAGCTTGCCGGCGAACCCGGGCTCGGGCTGCTGGTCGACCTGCGGCGCCCACCGGTCGGTGCCCCGGAACACCACCACCTCGCCGCGCACCGGGTCACGGACGTCATAGACGACCTTGTTGACCAGCACCCGGTCGCCGATCAGGAGAGTGTCCTCCATCGAGCCGGACGGGATGAAGAACGCCTGGAGCAGGAACGTGCGGATCAACACCGCGAGGCAGAAGGCCACCACCAGCAGCAGTGGAAGTTCCTGCCAGAGGGGCATCTGACGCCGGGTGCGGCGAACCCGCCGCCGCCACGGATCGACAGTGCCGTCCTCGTCAAGCGTCTGCACCACGCCACTCCCCGGTCCGCAGAAACACCACCGCCCGGGAGCCTCGTCGAGGCTCCACGGGCGGTTGTGGACGGCTGCCCGCCTCGTGGGCGGGGCCACCGCCTGGCTGCGCCCGTACGACCAGGGTAGTGCGGTCCGGTCGGTACGGCATACGCGCAGCTCAGGCGGCGTGGCGAGCGGGAAGTCAGCTGGGCTGCTTCTCCCGCTTCTCCTTGATCTTGGCCTTCTTGCCGCGCAGCTCGCGCAGGTAGTAGAGCTTGGCGCGACGCACGTCACCGCGGGTCACGACCTCGATGCGGTCGATGCCCGGGCCGTTGAGCGGGTAGGTCCGCTCGACACCGACACCGAAGCTGACCTTGCGGACCGAGAAGGTCTCGCGCAGACCGTCACCCTGGCGGCGGATCACGACGCCCTGGAAGATCTGGACACGGGACCGGTTGCCCTCGACGACCCGCGCGTGCACCTTGACGGTGTCACCGGCACGGAAGTCGGGGAGGTCGGTCCGCTTCGACTGGGCGTCAAGGGCGTCCAGGATGTTCATCGCTGCGTCCTCGTAAGGCTCACGGCGCACCGTCACTCGATGCGCGGATGGGTGATTCTGATTCCCGGGTGGTGGTCGGCGGGCCAACCCCGGTCGGGGATCCTCGCAGCCGCCCGCGGGCGCGGACGGATGCGGCAACCCCTCTACTTTGCCACATCCCCCGGCGGTGGTTGAAATCCGGCCTGTTCCAGCGCCGCGATGTCCCGTTTGTCGAGCCGCTCGGGGGGCAGCGCGGCCAGCAGGTCCGGACGTCGGGCCGCCGTGCGCAGCAGCCCTTCCTCGCGCCGCCAACGGGCGATCTTGCCGTGGTCGCCGGAGCGGAGCACGTCCGGCACGTCGTGGCCGCGCCAGCTCGGCGGCTTCGTGTAGATCGGCGCCTCGAGCAGCCCGTGCGCGTGCGACTCCTCGTCCAGCGAGCCGGCGTTGCCCAGCACCCCGGGCAGCAGTCGGGTGACCGCCTCCAGGACGACCAGCACGGCGACCTCGCCGCCGAAGAGCACGTAGTCACCGAGCGACACCTCGGTGACCGGCATGCGGGTGGCGGCGTGCGTCAGGACCCGCTGGTCGATCCCCTCGTACCGTCCGCAGGCGAAGAGCAGGTGCGGCTCGGCGGCCAGCTCGTGGGCCAGGGCCTGGGTGAACGGCACGCCGGCCGGCGACGGCACCAGCAGCCGGGGCGGCGCGGCCCCGGCCGGGGCGAGCGCGTCGAGCGCCGCACCCCACGGCTCCGGCTTCATCACCATCCCCGGGCCGCCGCCGTACGGGGTGTCGTCGACCGTGCGGTGCACGTCGTGGGTCCAGGTCCGCAGGTCGTGCACGGCGAGCTGGAGTACGCCGTTGGCCCGGGCACGGCCGATCAACGACAGGTCCAGCGGGGCGAAGTACTCCGGGAAGATCGACACGACGTCGACGCGCATGCGCGGTGGTCCTAAAGATCGAGCAGTCCGGCCGGCGGGTCGACGATCACGCGTCCACCGGCCAGGTCGACCTCCGGGACGATCGCCCGGACGAACGGGATCAGCGCGGTACGCCCCTCGGGCCGCCGCAGCACCAGCAGGTCGGACGAGGGCGCGTGGTCGATCCGGGCGACCTCGCCCAGACGTTCGCCGGACGGGGTGACCACCGCCAGACCGACCAACTGGTGGTCGTGGAACTCCTCCGGGTCCTCCGGAGGCTCGACGTCGGCGCTGTCCACCACGAGCAGGGTGCCGCGCAGCGCCTCGGCGGTGTTGCGGTCCAGGATCCCGTCGAACGCGACGAGCATCCGGCCCTGGTGGAACCGGGACTCCTCGATGGTCAGCTCGGCCGGAACCCGGAACACCACGCCCGGCCCGTCCGCCGGCGCGGGCGGCGGAACCGCCCCCGGCTCAGTGCGCAGCACTGTACCGGGGGCGAACCGCGCTTCGGGCTCGTCCGTCCGCACTTCCACGGTGACCTCACCGCGGACACCGTGCGGCTTGCCGATCCTTCCGACGACGAGCTGCATCAGTACGAGTCGACGATGTCGACGCGTACTCCGCGCCCACCGATGGAGCCGATCACCTGACGCAGCGCCTTGGCGGTCCGACCGGACCGCCCAATCACCGTGCCGAGGTCCTCGGGGTGCACGCGGACTTCCAGCCGCTTGCCCCGACGGGAATCGACCATCCGGACCCGGACGTCGTCCGGGTGGTCGACGATGCCCTTGACCAGGTGCTCCAAGGCGGGACGCAGCGGCATGTCAGGCCTGCTCACCGGCGTCGGCGGCGGGGGTCTCGGCCGGAGCCTCGGTCGCCGGGGCCTCAGCGGCCGGCGCCTCGGCGGCCTTGGCGGCCTTCTTGGCCGGCTTGGCCGGGGTCTCCGGGGCCAGCCCGGCAGCGGCCTTCGCCTCGGCCTCGTACGCCGCCTTGCGGTCGGCCCGCTCGGGGGCGACCTTCAGCGGCGGCGGGGCCGGCAGGCCCTTGAACTTCTGCCAGTCACCGGTCAGCTCCAGCAGCCGCTGCACCGCCTCGCTCGGCTGGGCGCCGACGGACAGCCAGTACTGGACCCGCTCCGACTTGACCTCGATGACCGAAGGGTCCTCCTTCGGCTGGTACACCCCGACGAACTCGATCGCCCGGCCGTCACGCTTGGTGCGCGAGTCGGCGATGACGATGCGGTACTGCGGGTTGCGGATCTTGCCCATCCGCAGGAGCCGGATCTTTACGGCCACAGTTGTTTCGCTCCTGTTGCGATCTCACCGGCCCACTACGGGCGGTGTGCATGGGTGAGCGCCGACCGGCACAGTGGGGTTGGGCCGGAGACTACTCGGTGGACTGGCGACGTGCCCGGGTTAGAGGGCGCCGGACGCGCGCCGGATACCAGCGACCCATTCTGCCAGATCCGACGCCGATCGTTCGCATCGGACCCGGACACCACGTCACCGGTGATCCGGAACACCTCTCAGCGCACCGGCGGCCGATCCCACCCTAGGGGCAGTTTGTCCGGCACGTCCCAATCTGCGGGCGGGGTGAAGTCACCCCAGGTGCCGTCGAACGGGAACGCGCCGGCCTCGGCGAGCGCGATCACCCGCTCCCCCTCGGCCCGGACCGCCTTCTCGTCGGTCACCCAGTAGTCGTCGCCGAAGGCGAGCCGCTCGACGAACTCGTCCTCGTCCTTCCACTGCCAGCTCAGGTCCGGACGCACCACCACGTCGAGGTCCTGGTCCACCACGTCGACGCCGGCCACCGAGCCGTCGTCCCAGCGGACGCCGGGCTCCTCCAGGTTGACGTACCAGTGGGCGAACCGACCCTGCGCGTCCCGGAACCACCACACCGAATGCGCCGCGCCCGTGGGCAGGAACTTCAACAGCGGCGGACCGTTCCAGTGGCCGTGCGCCAACCGGTACGACGACGAGACCCACTGGGCGAACGGCATCGCCCGCATGTTCAGCCCCGCCTCGGTGACCTCGTGGGCCACCGGCGAGTCCCGGGCGATCCACACCAGCAGGCCCCGCTCGTCGTCGCTGACCACCCGCCCCGGGCGCACCCAGCCGATCCGGCCGTGCCGCACGTTGCGGTGCATGATCAGCCGACCCGGTGCAAACCGCACGGCAACACCTCCGGACTGTAAGCAGGGGGCCCTTCCTCTACCGCAGACGGTAGGAAGGGGCCCTTCCTAACGTCTCAGTAGGCGCGGGCGAGGATGGCCACCAGGTCGGGCTCGTCCTCCGAGTCCGGCACCAAGCCGTCGGCCCGCAGCAGGCAGCGCACCGTCACGCCCTGGCCGTTCGCCTCGGCCTCGCCGGCCACGCCGACCGCCGACCACGGCACCATGGCCCACCCGGTGGCGGCCGCCTCGATCGCCTCGGCCAGGGTCGACACCTCCACCGTGCGCGACGTGCGGTGGGCCAGCGCCTGGTCGTGCAGCACCTGCTGGTCGGCCTCCAGCGCCGCCAGCACCGCGCCGACCACGTCGGCCACCGGCGTCGGAGACTTCGATCCGTCGGTACGACGAACCACCGTCGCGTTACCGACGGCCAGATCGCGAGGACCGACCTCGACGCGTACCGGATAACCGCGCAGCTCGGCGTCGACGGCCCGGCGGCCGAACGCGGTGTCGGTCCGGTCGTCGAGCGCGACCCGGACACCGGCGTCGCGCAGGCCGTCGCGCAGCTTGGCCGCCGCCTCCGCGACGCCCTCGCCGTCCTTGACAACCATGATGTACGCCTGGATGGGCGCCAGCCGCGGCGGCACGCGCAGGCCGTTGTCGTCGCCGTGCGCCATGATCAGGCCGCCGAGCATCCGGGTCGACGTGCCCCAGGAGGTCGTCCAGGCGTGCTCCCGGCCGCCTTCCTTGGCCGAGTAGCTGATGTCGAACGCCTTGGCGAAGTTCTGCCCCAACTCGTGGCTGGTGCCCAGCTGGAGCGCCTTGCCGTCGCCCATCATGCCTTCGCAGGTGTACGTGGCGGTCGCCCCGGCGAACCGCTCACGGGCCGTCTTCAGGCCCACCACCACCGGGATGCCCAGCACGTTGACCATCAGGTCCTCGTACGCCTCGTGCAGGATCCGCCGCGCGTAGGCGCGGGCGTCCTCGCGGGTCGCGTGCGCGGTGTGCCCCTCCTGCCAGAGGAACTCGCTGGTCCGCAGGAAGATCCGCGGACGCAGCTCCCACCGGACCACGTTCGCCCACTGGTTGAGCAGCAGCGGCAGGTCCCGGTACGAGTCGATCCACTTGGCCATGAACTCGCCGATCACCGTCTCGCTGGTGGGACGCACCACCACCGGCTCGGCGAGCTGCTTGCCACCACCGTGGGTGACAACCGCCAGCTCCGGCGAGAAGCCCTCGACGTGCTCGGCCTCGCGCTTGAGGTAGCTCTCCGGGATGAACAGCGGGAAGTACGCGTTCTCCGCGCCCGCCGCCTTGATCCGGTCATCCATCTCGGCCTGCATCCGCTCCCAGATGGCGTAGCCGGCCGGTCGGATGACCATGGTCCCCCGGACCGGGCCGTTGTCGGCCAGCTTCGCCTTGGCGATCAGGTCCTGGTACCAGCGGGGAAAGTCCTCCGCACGGGGAGTGAGCACGCGTGCCATGACCGCACATCCTATGCGCCGGGCGAGGCGTCACCGCGCCCGGGAGGCGTCACGCCCTCCGCGTGGCGGCATGGCGCCCCTTGCAAGCGCTGCTCGGCTGGGCCGGCGACCGCCTGCCGGGCGCGGATCCGACCGCGCTGGCCTTCGCCGCCGACGATCGTCCGACTCGTGGTGAGCCCACGCCAAGATCCTCACAACATCACCGATGTTGCTGCCTCAGCCACGCCGGAAGCAGCAATATCCCTGATGCTGTGAGGATCTTGCGCGGCCCAGCACGGCCCAGCACGGCCTTGCGCGGCCCAGCGCGGCCCAGCGCGGCCCAGCGCGGCCCAGCGCGGCCCAGCGCGGCCCAGCGCGGCCCAGCGCGGCCCAGCGCGGCCCAGCGCGGCCCAGCGCAGACGGGTCAGCGCACCACTCGGCCGCGCAGGATCGTGCGGGACGGGGCACGGACGACCCGCAGGTCGCGGCGGGGATCCTCGGGGTAGACCGTCAGGTCGGCGAGACCGCCCTCGACCAGCCCGGGAAAGCCGAGCCATTCCCGGGCGCCCCAGGAGGCGGCGGCGAGTACGTCCTCGGCGGGCATGCCGGCCCGCTCGTGCAGCAGCAGCATTTCTTCGGCGGCCAGCCCGTGGTCGATGCCGCCGCCGGCGTCGGTGCCCACGTAGATCGGCACACCCGCCTCGTGGGCGGCCCGCACCACCTCGGGGAAGCGGTCGCGCAGCGCGAGCATGTGTTCGGCGTACCCGGGGAACTTGGCTTGCGCCTGTTCGGCGATCCCGCCGAAGGTCGCGATGTTGATCATTGTGGGGACGAGCGCGGTGCCCCGGCGGGCCATCTCGTCGATCAGGTCGAGGCTCAGGCCGGTGCCGTGCTCGACCGAGTCCACCCCGGCGCGCACCATGATCTCGACGGCGGCCTCGGAGAAGGTGTGCACGGCGGCGCGTACCCCGGCGTCGTGCGCGGCCCGCACGGCGGCGGTCAGGGTGTCGGCGTCCCAGGCCGGCGCGAGGTCGCCCACGCCACGGTCGATCCAGTCGCCGACCAGCTTGACCCAGCCGTTGCCGGCCTTGGCCTGGGCGGCCACCGTCGCGGCCACATCGGCGGCGTCGACCTCGACGCCGATGTCCCGCAGGTAGCGCTTCGGCGGGGCGACATGCCGGCCCGCGCGGGCCAGTCGCGGCAGGTCGGGTTCGTCGTCCAACTCGGGGTACGGGTACGGCGAGCCGGCGTCCCGGATCGCCAGCACCCCGGCGTCCCGGTCGATGTGGGCCAGTTCGCGGGCCTGGTCGAGCGAGGTGATCGGGGCCCCACCTCGGGCGATGCCGAGGTGGCAGTGCGCGTCGACCAGCCCCGGCAGCACGAACCCGCCGTCGACGACGGTCTCCGCGTCGGGGACCGGGGTGAAGGTCACCCGTTCGCCGACCAGCCAGAGGTCCCGGACCTCGTCGTCGGGGAGCAGCACGCCGCGCACATGAAGGGCCATGCGCACAGTCCTACCCGATCACTCCCCGTCGGGGGCGAGCAGGTCGTTCTTCCGGGAGGTCAGCGCGGGCAGGTCCGCGTCAGCGCGGACCCTTGTCGCCGCCCTTGCCGAGCTTGTTGAAGTCGATCTTCGGGAGCTTGAAGCCGGGCGGGAGGCCCTGGCCAGCCGCCAGGTCGTTCGGGTCCATCCCCGGCGGGAGCTGCGGCATGCCACCCGGGAAGCCGGCCGGCATCCCGGCGCCGGTACGCGGACGACCGCCGCCCTTGGTGCCCTTGCGCTTGTTCTTCGGCGACTTGGTCGCCTTGCGGCGGCCAGCACCGGGCAGGCCCATCATGCCGCCCATCTGCTTCATCATCTTCTGCGCGTCGGCGAAGCGGTTGAGCAGCTGGTTGACGTCCATGACGGTGACTCCGGAACCGTTGGCGATACGCGCCCGGCGGGAGCCGTTGATGATCTTCGGGTTGTTGCGCTCGCCCGGGGTCATCGACCGGATGATCGCGGTGACCCGGTCGAAGTGGCTGTCGTCCAACTCGGCGAGCTGGTCCTTCATCTGACCCATGCCCGGCATCATGGCCAGCACGTTGGCGATCGGACCCATCCGCCGTACCGCGATGAGCTGGTCGAGGAAGTCGTCAAGCGTGAACTGCTCGCCGCCCATCAGCTTGGCGGTCATCTTCTCCTTCTGATCGGAGTCGAAGGCCTGCTCGGCCTGCTCGATCAGAGTGAGGACGTCGCCCATGCCGAGGATCCGGCTGGCCATCCGGTCGGGGTGGAAGACGTCGAAGTCCTCCAGCTTCTCACCGGTGGACGCGAACAGGATCGGCTGCCCGGTGACCTCGCGAACCGACAGCGCGGCACCACCACGGGCGTCACCGTCGAGCTTGGAGAGCACCACGCCGGTGATGCCGACGCCGTCGCGGAACGCCTCGGCGGTGCGGACGGCGTCCTGACCGACCATCGCATCGATGACGAAGATGACCTCGTCCGGGGAGACGGCGTCGCGGATGTCGGCGGCCTGCTGCATCATCTCGGCGTCGATACCGAGCCGGCCGGCGGTGTCGACGATGACGATGTCCCGGGCGGCGCGCTTGGCGTGCTCGATCGACGCGCGGGCCACCTGCACCGGGTCGCCGGTGCCGTTGCCGGGCTCCGGCGCGTACACCTCGACCCCGGCGCGACCACCGAGCACCTGGAGCTGCCCGACGGCGTTGGGGCGCTGGAGGTCGGCGGCGACCAGCAGCGGCTGGTGGCCCTGACCCTTGAGCCAGCGGGCCAGCTTGCCGGCGAGGGTGGTCTTACCCGAGCCCTGGAGGCCGGCCAACATGATCACGGTCGGCGGCTGCTTGGCGAACTGGAGTCGTCGCCCCTCGCCGCCGAGCACGTTGATCAGCTCTTCGTTGACGATCTTGATGATCTGCTGGGCCGGGTTGAGCGCCTGGGAGACCTCGGCGCTGCGGGCGCGCTCCTTGACGGCCGCGATGAAGCCCTTGACCACCGGCAGCGCGACGTCCGCCTCCAGCAGCGCGAGGCGGATCTCACGCGCGGTGGCGTCGATGTCGGCGTCGGTGAGCCGTCCCTTGCCGCGGAGCTTGGTGAAGATCCCGGACAGGCGGTCACTCAAGGTGTCAAACACGCGAACATCCCGTTTGTCAGTGTTCCGGCGGGCACAACGCGGCCGGCACTGCGGAGTCCGGCCACCGCTAGGGTAGCCGCCCGGCCGCACGGCCGCTGGCGGCCCGGCCTCACCCCGGAACCAAGCCCGATTGGTACGCGAAGACGACGAGCTGGGCCCGGTCCCGGGCTGCCAGCTTGCCCATCGCCCGGCTGACGTGTGTCCGGGCGGTCGCCGGGCTGACCACCAACCGGGCGGCTATCTCCTCGTTGTTCAGCCCCTCACCGACCAGGCCCACCACCTGGCGTTCCCGGTCGGTGAGCGTGTCCAGTCGGGGGTGCGGACGGGGTGCCCGCGACGGCCGGGTGGCGAACTCCCGCACCACCCGGCGGGTCACCGACGGCGACAGCAGCGCCTCCCCCTCGGCGACCAGCCGGATCGCCCGCAGCAGCTCCGGCGGCCGGGTGTCCTTGGTGAGGAACCCACTCGCGCCGTGGCGCAGCGCGTCGAAGACGTACTCGTCCAGCTCGAAGGTCGTGAGCACCACCACCCGCGTACCGGTCAGGTCGGGATCGGCGACGATCCGCCGGGTCGCCTCGATCCCGTCGATGCCCGGCATCCGGATGTCCATCAGGACGACGTCCGGCCGCTCCCGCCGGGCCAGCTCGACCGCCCGCAACCCGTCGGCGGCCTCACCGGCGAGCGCCAGGTCGTCCTCGCTCTCCACCAGCGCCCGCAGCCCGAGGCGGACCAGGTCCTGGTCGTCGGCGATCAGTACCCGGATCACGGGGACGGCTCCACCGGCAGCCGGGCCCACACGCGGAACCCGCCGGCCGAGCGCGGTCCGACGCTCAGCCGCCCGCCCAACGCCGTCACCCGCTCCCGCATGCCGGCCAGCCCGTGCCCGCCGGACCGGCCGTCGGCCGGTTCGAGGTCGCCGGCCGCGTCGAGCCGGCCCGGGACGCCGACGCCCCGATCGGTGACCTCGACCGTCACCTCGTCGGCCCGGTAGGTCACGGTCACCTCGGCACGCGCCACCTCGGCGTGCCGCAGCACGTTCGTCAACGCCTCCTGCACCACCCGGTACGCGGCCAGGTCGACCGCCGCCGGCAACTCCCGTGGGTCACCGGCCAGGCGCAGGTCGACGGCGAGACCGGCGCCCGCCAGGCGGTCGCGCAGTGCGGGGAGCCGCGCCAGACCGGGCACGGGCTCACGCTCCGCGCCCCGCCGCACCGCGCCCAACGTGACCCGCAGCTCGTCCAGCGCCTCCCGGCTGGTGCGGCTGATGGCGGTCAGCGCGATCTCCGCCTGCTCCGGCCGTTTCGGCAGCAGGTGCAGGGCGATGTCCGCCTGCATGCTGATCGCGGCCAACCCGTGCCCCACCACGTCGTGCACCTCCTGGGCGATGCGCAGCCGCTCCTCGTCGGCCTGCCGCCGACCCTGCTCGGCACGCTCACGGGCCTCCTCGGCTCGGGTACGGGCGGCCGCCTCCCGGCTGACCCGCACCACCACACCCACCGCGAACGGTACGACCACCCAGGCCGACGCGGGCAGCACTCCGGTCCAGCCCGGCGCGGGGCCGCGCGAGGCGAAGACATGCGCCAGCAGCACCACGAACGCGCCGCTGCCGGCGAGCGCCGCCGGACGCACCGGCAGTCGCACCGCCACGGTGTACACCGCGAGCAGGAACGCGAGCAGAATCGGCCCGTACGGGTAGCCGAGCACCAGGTACGTCGAGGTGGCAAGCGTAACCACGACGAGAGTCGCCACGGGAGCACGCCGTCGGAGCAGCAGGGCGAGCGCGGCGAGTGCGATCAGTGCCCGGCAGAGGGCGTCAACCGGCATCGAGCCCGGCTGGTTGTCCCCGGCCAGCCCGGTGGCGAGTTGTCCGAACCCGAACAGCACGAGGGCAAGCACGGCGTCCGACACCGCGTCCCGCCCACGCCACCCGTTCCCTCGCATGGCCGTCATTCTGCCCGCGCAGACGTCTCCTGACGTGCGTCCACGAGCGGCACCGCCGCTACGTCCCCGAACGTAGCCACGACCTCACCTCGCCCAGGTAATCCCGGCCCCAGCCGCCGAGTGGGCCCGCGAGCCGGCGACGCACAGATGCCGACAGCCGACGACGCACGGATGCCGCCGGTGGCGGTAGCGCGGCGACGCCGCAGGCGCCCGAGGGGCCGGCAGCGTCTGAGCGGGCGCGGCGTATGGCGGCCGGAGTGTGGGGAGCGGGCGCTGCAACAAGCGTGATGACTCGGTGGCATCTTGATGCCACTGAGTCATCAGCCGCGAAGTGGCGCATGCGGGCCGCGGGCATCCCAAGGCTTCGCAGGGCCCACGACGAGCGCCGACCCACGACGGCCAGCGCGGGCCCAACACGGCCAGCGCGGGCCCAACACGGCCAGCGCGGGCCCAACACGGCCAGCGCGGGCCCAACACGGCCAGCGCGGGCCGTCGCACGGCGCGCATCGCTGGTCAGACGGCGGCCAGGACCGCGGCCTCCAGGCGGGCCCGGGTGGCGTCGTCCGGCCAGCCGCCCACGAGGTAGAAGGCGTCGACGACGTCCGCGCCGAGGGTCGAGATCCGTGCGGCCCGGACCAGGGCACCCGCCTCGTCGAGCGCGCCGGCCACCCGGTAGAGCAGCCCGGCGGCGTCGGCCGCGCGAAGTTCGAGCAGGACGGCGTCGGTGGCCGCCTCGCGGTGCCAGACGACCCGGGGTGCGGCGCCGCTGCCCCGGGCGGCGAGCGCACGACCCCGCAGCCGTTGGGTGACGGACACGTCGCCGGCGACCGCGCGGCGCAGGTCGGCACGGAGCGGGACCGGGTCGGCCGGTAGGCCGTAGCGGGGTTGCACCCGGCACTCGACGAGCGCTCGGCCGTCGACCACCGAGGCGTCGGCGGAGAGCACCTCCAGTCGGTGCAGGGCGAGGCAGCCGGCCACCGTGGCGAGCAGTCCCCGCCGGTCGGCGGCGGCCACCGCCACCCGGTCTCCGGTGAGGTGGACGACCGGCAGCGGCCCGGCCAGCAGCGCCGGGTCCGGGGCCGGGGGCTCGGGCAGCACACCGGTGTCCAGGGCGGTACGGACGCGGGCGACCAGTTCGGCGACGAGTCGGCCCTTCCAGTCCGACCAGGCGGCCGGGCCGGTGGCGGCGGCGTCGGCGCGGACGAGGGCGTGCAGCAGGTCGAGCGTGCCGGTGTCGCCCACCGCCTCGGCGACCGACGCGATGGTCACCGGATCGGCGAGGTCCCGCCGGGTGGCCACGTCCGGCAGGAGCAGGTGCAGCCGGACGAGCGTGCCGATCAGCGCCACCTCCGGGGCGGGCAGCCCGACGCGGGTCGCCACCGTCTCGGCGAGCGGCACCCCGACGGTGCTGTGGTCGCCGGGCAGGCCCTTGCCGATGTCGTGCAGCAGGGCGCCGAGCAGCAGCAGGTCGGGACGGTCCACCTCGCGGGCGTGCCGGCTGGCCTCGTGGGCGGCCTGCACGAGGTGCCGGTCGAGGGTGTATCGGTGCACCGGGTTGTGCTGGGGCAGGCTGCGCAGCCGGGTCCACTCGGGCAGCCAGCCGTCCACCAGCCCGTACCTGTCGCAGGTTTCCCAGGCCGGCACCAGGCCGGGACCGGCGCCCAGCAGCGTGGTGAGCGCGGCCCGGGCCTCGGCCGGCCAGGGCGCGGGCAGCGGAGGGCAGTACGCGGCCAGCCACTCGCAGGTGGCCCGCGCGATCGGCAGTCGGGTGGTGGCCGCCGCGGCGGCCACCCGCAGGGACAGGCTCGGGTCGGGGCGCGCGCCGATCGCCGTCCGGGCCAGCACCAGCTCGCCGTCGTGCTCGACCACGTCCCGGGCCACGGGCCGACGTACCGGGCTGCCGTTCCCACCCCGGGAGCGGCCCGAGCGCAGCCGGTCGGCGGCGCGGAAGGCGTCGTCGAGGGCGTGGCTGACCGTGCGGGCGTCCCCGGCCACCCGCCGCAGGAGGGCGTCGCCGTCTTCCAGACCGAGCAGCGCGGCGACGCCGTCGCGTTCCTGGGCGACCAGTCGGTCGACCCGGCGGCCGACCTGCTGGTGCAGGGCGTCACGGGTGTCCAGCAGCCGCAGGTGGGCGGCGCGGACGGCGGGACGTAGCGCGTCGGTGATCCCGGCGGCGGAGATCGCGCGCAGCAACCCCACGTCGCGCAGCCCGCCGGCGGCCTCCTTGAGGTCGCCTTCGAGGAGGAAGGCCAGCTCGCCGTGCGCCTGCCAGCGGGCGACGGTGATCTCACGCAGCCCCGGGAGCTGCCGCACGGCGGTCCGTCGCCAGTGGTCGGCGGCGGTGCGGGTCAGGGCGTCGGCCAGGGCCTGGTCGCCGGCCACCAGGCGGGCGTCGAGCAGCCCGAGGGCGACCTTGACGTCGTCCTGGGCCACCGACAGGGCCTCGGAGACGGTCCGCACGGAGTGGTCGAGGCGCAGTCCGGCGTCCCAGATCGGATACCAGACCGAGGCGGCCAACTCGTCCGTGCCGGGCACTCCGGCGTGCAGCAGCACCAGGTCGAGGTCGCCGTAGGGGGCGCACTGCCGCCGCCCCAGGCCCCCGACGGCCATCAGCGCGACACCGTCGCGCACGGGCAGCAGCCCACGCAGGAACTCGTCGTACGCGGCCGCCCGCCCCACTCGGGCGGCCTCCCCGATCCCCCCGGGTACGCCGACGACCTCGTTGATCAAGAGGTTCGCGTCACCGTTCTCGGCGTTTCCTGACGCGTTCTTCTTGATCAACGAGGTCATGTCAGTCGTGGTCCGGATCAGAGGGCGTCGAGGCCGCGTTCGCCGGTACGTACCCGGACGACCTCTTCGACACCGGTGACCCAGACCTTGCCGTCGCCGATCTTGCCCGTACGGGCGGCGCCGACAATGGCGTCCACGATCTTTTCCACGTCGATCTCGTCGGTGAGCACCTCGACCCGGATCTTGGGCAGGAACTCGACCGTGTACTCGGCACCCCGGTAGACCTCGGTGTGCCCCTTCTGCCGTCCGTACCCCTGGACCTCGCTGACGGTCAGCCCGGCCACGCCCAGGGCGTGCAGAGCCTCCTTCACCGCGTCCAGCTGGTACGGCTTGATGACCGCGGTCACCAGCTTCATGTCCAACCCCTCCATCTAAGGAACGTTAACCGGCGACCTTGGCGCTGACCGGCTCGGTGGAGTCGGTCTCGGGAGCGGCGGTGCTCGGCGCGCCACCGGGGGTGCCGATGCCGGCCATCGCGAACGCGCCACCCGTGCCGCCGCCGGACGGGGACAGGTCGTAGCTGCTCTCGGCGTGCTCGGCGATGTCGATGCCCTCGACCTCGGCCTCGTTCTTGACGCGGAAGCCGATCGTCTTCTCGATGACGAAGGCGAGCACCCAGGCGATGCCGAACGACCAGGCGGTGACGATCAGGCCGGCCAGGGCCTGCCGACCGAGCTGGGTCACGCCGCCACCGTAGAACAGGCCGTCGGAGGCGCCGACCACGTCGCTGATCGCGGCGTTGACCGAGTTGGTGGCGAACAGGCCGAGCCAGAGCGAGCCGATCCAGCCACCGACGAAGTGCACGCCGACCACGTCGAGGGAGTCGTCGTAGCCCAGCTTGTACTTCAGGCTGACGGCGAGCGCGCACACGATGCCGGCGACGATGCCGAGCAGGACGGACGCCCACGGGGCGATGAAGCCACAGGCCGGGGTGATGGCGACCAGGCCGGCGACCGCGCCGGACGAGGCACCGACCATGGTCGGCTTGCGGTCCTTGACCCACTCGACCGCGATCCAGCCGAGCACCGCGGCGGCGGTGGCGAGCTGGGTGTTGATGAAGGCGAGACCGGCGACCCCGTCGACGGTCAGCTCCGAGCCGGCGTTGAAGCCGAACCAGCCGAACCACAGCAGACCGGCGCCGAGCGCGACGAGCGGGATGTTGTGCGGCTTCATGCCCTCGCGGGGCCAGCCGAGACGCTTGCCGAGCACCAGTGCCACGGCCAGGGCCGCCGCACCGGCGTTGATGTGCACCGCGGTACCGCCGGCGAAGTCCAGCGCGTGGATGTCACCGCCGATGATGCCGCCGCCCCACACCCAGTGGGCGACCGGGAAGTAGACCAGGGTGGCCCAGCCGAACGCGAACAGCAGCCAGCCGGCGAACTTGGCCCGGTCGGCGATGGCACCGCTGATCAGCGCGACGGTGATCACGGCGAAGACCATCTGGAAGGCCATGAACACGTAGAGCGGAATGCCGATGCCGCTGGGGTTCTCCGTCGTCGCGCCCCACAGGTCGGTCTCGGCGAGGAAGGTCTTGGTGCCGAGGTACGCGCCCGGGTCGCCCCAGAAGCCGTTCACGTCGGTCCCGAAGGCGACGCTGAAGCCGTAAAACCACCACAGAATAGAGATGAGCCCGATGGCGGAGAAGCTCATCATCATCATGTTGAGTACGCCCTTGGCCCGGTTGAGGCCGCCGTAGAACAGCGCCAGTCCCGGGGTCATGAGCAGCACGAGCGCGGTCGAAACCAGCAGCCACGTAGTATTGGCGCCGTCGATCGTCGGTGCTTCAGGCACGCTGGCCTCCTAAAGGTGAAGTCCTCCTTCGCGGCTTTCCGGGGCAGCGTCGCCCGTAGGCCGGTTGCGCGGAAGCTTTGTTGCCGGCTGTTTCACCCAGGGTCCCGTGCGGGTTTCCAATTCGTGACGGCTTGTTTCGTACGTGTCACGGAGTCCGCACAGTCGGCGGCATGGACAATGGTGGATCGTTCGGACGGCGCACGTCGATGGCTGACCGGCCAGGCCCATCGACCGGTCCGCTTGACGGGCCCGGCCGAGCATCGACCGGTCCGCGCTCAGCGGAGGGCGTTCTCCAGAGCGTGCCGCTCGTAGTCGAGCAGCCGCAGGTCGCGCATCGGACGCCGCAGGTGCCCCTTGTGCACGATCCGGACGAACGCCGGCTCACCGGCGGCGGCCATCCGGCGGATGCCCTCGACGTGATCCACGATCCGCTTGCGGATGGTGCGGATCAGTCGGTGCCGGTCCCGCGGGATCAACCCGTACGCGTCGGCGAACAGACGCAGCCGGCGCGGGCGGTCCGGGTGCTTCCAGCCCAGGGTGATCGAGTCCCGGTCGGCGAAGATCGGCACCCACGTCCACGCCGCGTACGCCACGTCGTAGATCCGCGCGCCGGGCGAGGCGAGGTCGAAGTCGATCAGCCCGAGGGTGCCGTCCGGACGCCAGATCACGTTGTGCGGGGCGGCGTCGTGGTGGCAGATCACCTCGGTGTCCGGCGGCGGAGGGCCGAACGAGCGCCAGACGGCCCCCGTCGGCGGGGCGAAGCCGTACTGCGCGTCGTGGAACATCCGCAGCATGGTGGCGACGGTGACCAGCGCCTCGTCGGTCACCCAGTGCGGGGCGAGCGGGTACTCCCCGCACTCCCCCTCCAGGTACGACAGCACCTCACGGTTGCGCTCGTCCATCCCGAGCGCCCGCGGAGCGCCGGTGAAGCCGACGTACTCCAGGTGCCGGAGCAGGGCGTGCACAGACGGGGTCCACGGCCCGGCGTTGCGACGGACCGTGTCGCCGACCCGGACCACGGTGCTCACGTTCCCGCCGTGCAGCGGGATCTCCTGCGAAGTCACGTACGGTCTCCCGAGGCGCTGCGAGGAATGGCCGGGATCACGCCAGCCCGCGTACGCGCGATCGTCACTGGTCACCCGAGACTACGCGTCCCGTCCAGCGGGCTCGGTGCCCAGCAGCGCGTCGACGAACTGCGCCGGGTCGAACGGCGCGAGGTCGTCCTTGCCCTCGCCGAGACCGACGAGCTTGACCGGGATGCCGAGCTTGCGCTGTACGGCGATCACGATGCCGCCCTTGGCGGTGCCGTCGAGCTTGGTCAGCACCACGCCGGTCACGTTGACCACCTCGGTGAAGACCCGGGCCTGCTCCAGACCGTTCTGGCCGGTCGTGGCGTCGAGGATGAGCAGCGTCTCGTCGATCGGTCCCTGCTTCTCCACGACGCGTTTGACCTTGCCCAGCTCGTCCATCAGGCCGACCTTGTTCTGCAGGCGACCGGCGGTGTCGATGAGCACCGTGTCCACGCCGGTGTCGATGCCCCGCTTGACGGCGTCGAAGGCCACGCTGGCCGGGTCGGCCGCCTCGGGGCCCCGCACGGTCTCCGCGCCGACCCGTTCGCCCCAGGTCTGCAACTGGTCGGCGGCGGCGGCCCGGAAGGTGTCGGCGGCGCCGAGCAGCACGGTACGGCCGTCGGCGACCAGCACCCGGGCGACCTTGCCGCACGTGGTGGTCTTGCCGGCGCCGTTGACGCCGACGACCAGCACGACCGCCGGCACGCCGTCCTTGGGGGCGGTGCGCAGCGAACGGTCCATGCTCGGGTCGAGGGCGTTGACCAGCTCGGCGGCGAGCAGCGCGCGCAGCTCACCGGCCGAGCGGGTGCCCAGCACGCGGGTCTGCTCGCGCAGCCGGTCGACGATGTCGCGGGTCGCGTCGACGCCGACGTCGGCGGTGATCAGGCTGTCCTCCATCTCCTCCCAGACGTCCTCGTCGAGGTGGTCGCGGGCGAGCAGGCCGAGCAGGCCCTTGCCGAACACGTTCTGCGAGCGCGACAGGCGGGAGCGGAGCCGGACCAGCCGCCCGGCGGTCGGCTCGGGGACCTCGACCTGCGGTTCGAGCACCGGCGGCGGCTCGACCAGGACACCGGTGGACAGATCGGACTCTGGTGCCTCGACCGGCGGACCGGCGAGATCCTCTTCGGCCCGGGTGTCGACCTCGGTGCGCGGCAGCGGAGGCTCGGGCCGCCGCCGCAGACGGGGCACGACCAGCCCGACTGTGCCGACGATCAGCACACCGAGCAGGACCAGAGCGAGGACGAGATATTCGGCCATGCCGGAATCCTGTCAGATGCCGGCGACGCCGTCCCAGCCACCGCACCCGGCCGGTGTCCGGAAACCGGCGGTAGGCTCGCGTCATGCCCGCCGCACACCTCCTGATCGGCCCACTTCTGCGGCGAGTGGTCGACACTCGGGCGACGATCTGGGTGGAGACCGCCGCGCCCGCCGTGGTCACCGTCCGCACCGCCGACGGCGCCACCGGCACCGCGCCCACCTTCTCGGCGTACGACCACCACTACGCCCTCGTCGTGGTGGAGGGCCTCACCCCGGACAGCACCACCACGTACGAGGTGCTGGTCGACGACGAGTTGGTGTGGCCCGTGGAGAGCAGCGGCTTCCCGCCCAGCGTCATCCGTACCCGGGCGGTCGACGACCTGGACCAGCCGGTCAACCTGATCTTCGGTTCGTGTCGCGAGACCACCCAGCACGCCACCACCCGCAAGCTCCCGCCGGACGCCCTGGACGCGTACGCCCGGCGGTCGATGGCGGACCCGGAGTCGAACCCGCTGCCGGACCTGCTGGTGCTCCTCGGTGACCAGGTGTACGCCGATGTCACCTCACCGACCGTGCGTCGGCTGCTGCGCCGACGCCGTCGGCGGCCGAAGGGCGCTCCGGCCGACCAGGTGGTGAGCTTCGACGAGTACACGAAGCTCTACCTGGAGTCGTGGCGTGATCCGGAGATCCGCTGGCTGCTCTCCACCGTGCCCAGCGTGATGATCTTCGACGATCACGAGATCATCGACGACTGGAACACCTCGGCGTCGTGGCGTGCCGAGATGCGCGAGCAGCCGTGGTGGGCCGAACGGATCGGCAGCGGGCTGGCCTCGTACTGGGTCTACCAGCACCTGGGCAACCTCGCGCCGGACGAGATCGCCGCCGACCCGGTCTACGCCAAGGTCGTCGCCGCCGAGGACGCCACCGGCGTGCTGCGCGAGTTCGGGCACCGGGTCGACCAGGAGGCCGACCTGGCGCACGACACCGAGCGCTGGCGGGCCGTGCAGTACCAGTGGAGCTACGCGCTCGACCTGGGGCGTACCCGGCTGGTCATGCTCGACAACAGGTGCAGCCGGGTGCTTGAGCCGGGCAGCCGGGCGATGCTGCCGCCGGGTGAGTGGTCGTGGTTCCTGGACCAGGCCCACGGCGTCTACGACCACCTCGTGGTGGGCGCCTCGCTGCCCTGGCTGCTGCCCCAGGGCATCCACCACATCGAGGCGTGGAACGAGAAGCTGGCCGACTCGCGCCGGCCTTGGGTGGCCCGCACGGCCGAGAAGCTGCGCCGGGCTCTCGATCTGGAGCACTGGGCCGCGTTCCGGCGGTCCTTCGAGGCGCTCGGTGAGACGTTCGCCCGGATCGGCACCGGCACGCCGAGGGAGTCCGGCGCACGGGTCGGCGCCGGCCCGGCGTACGCCCCACCGGCGTCGATCAGCGTGCTCTCCGGGGACGTGCACCACTCGTACGTGGCCCGGGCCCGGTTCGCCGACCCCGCGGTGGTCACGCCGGTGCACCAGCTCACCTGCTCGCCGATCCACAACCAGGTGCCGGCCGGCATCCGACCGCTGATGAAGATGGGCTGGTCGTCGGGCCCGGCGGGGGCCACCCGGGCGCTGGCCCGCTCGGCGGGTGTCCGGCGGCCGGGGGTGCGCTGGCGCAAGCTGGCCGGGCCCTACTTCGGCAACGCGGTCGCCACTCTGACCCACCGGGGCCGGCAGGCTGAGGTGATCATCGAGGGTACGACCAGCGACGGGCACCTACGCCCGGTGATGAGCCGCCGCCTCTCCGGCGACGGGTGACCGGGCCTCGCCGTACTCTCTAGGCCGTGAGCGAGCATCAGCCGGAACCGATCCGGGCCGTCGAGCACGAGCTGACCGCGCTGCTGCGTCGCGGGCGGGCGGTCTCCTGGGAGATCGCCCGCGAGGTGCACCCGACCCTCGAACCGAACACCTACGGGCTGCTGCTCTGGCTGCGGCGCAGCGGGTCGATCCGGCTGACCGAGCTGGCGGCGCGGCTCGGCGTGGGCAAGGGAACGCTCAGCCGGCAGATCAACGGGTTGGAGGCACTCGGCCTGGTGCACCGCGAGCCCGACCCGAGTGACCGGCGGGCGGCGCAGATCAGCCTCACCGAGGAGGGCCAGCGACGGTTCGACGTGGCCCGGTCCGCCCGTTTGGGCGAGTTCCTGCGGGCGCTGGACGACTGGCCGGCCCGGGACGTGGAGGAGTTCGCTCGGCTCCTCGGCCGGTTCAACGATTCCTGGAGATGACCCGCGACGTGGGGAATGTTGTCACCTTCTCCCCAGTTGTTGCTTGAGGCAACCAAAGCGTCAAGGCTGGAGGCACCACACGATGACCCAGGCGACAGCGTCCCGAGCGCCCGCCGTCGACATGACCCACCGGCAGATCCTGGAGGCCCTCTCCGGGCTGCTGCTGGGCATGTTCGTCGCGATCCTCTCCTCCACGGTCGTCTCGAACGCGCTGCCGCGGATCATCACGGAGCTGCACGGCGGTCAGTCCGCCTACACCTGGGTGGTCACCTCGGCGCTGCTCGCAACCACCGCGACCACCCCAATTTGGGGCAAACTAGCCGATTTGACCAGTAAGAAGACACTGGTCCAGCTCGCCCTGGGCATCTACGTCCTGGGCTCGGTGCTGGCCGGCCTGGCGCAGGGCACCAGCGAGCTGATCGCCTGCCGGGTGCTCCAGGGCGTCGGCGCCGGTGGCCTCACCGCGCTGGCCCAGGTGATCCTGGCGACGATCATCGCGCCGCGCGAGCGGGGCCGCTACAGCGGCTACCTGGGCGCCGTGATGGCCGTCGGCACCATCGGCGGCCCGCTGATCGGCGGCGTGATCGTCGACACCTCGTGGCTCGGCTGGCGCTGGTGCTTCTACGTCGGCGTGCCGTTCGCCATCGCCGCGCTCGTCGTGCTCCAGAAGACCCTGCACCTGCCGGTGGTCAAGCGCCGGGCACAGATCGACTGGTGGGGCGCCACCCTGATCACGGCGGCGGTCTCGGTGCTGCTGATCTGGGTCTCCCTGGCCGGCGACCAGTTCGCCTGGGCGTCCTGGCAGACCGTCGCCATGGTGCTCGGCGCCCTGCTCCTCGGCGCGCTCGCCATCCGGGTGGAGACCCGCGCCGCCGAGCCGATGATCCCGCCGCGGCTGTTCCGCAACCGGACGATCACCCTCGCCGTCGTCGCCAGCGTCGCGGTGGGCGTGGGCCTGTTCGGCGCGTCGATCTTCCTGGGCCAGTACTTCCAGATCAGCCGGGGCGAGTCCCCGACGATGGCCGGCCTGATGACCCTGCCGATGATCCTCGGCCTGCTGGTCGCCTCGACCGTGGGCGGACGGATCATCACGAAGACCGGCCGCTGGAAGCGGTTCCTGGTAGCCGGTTCGGCGCTGCTCACCGTCGGCTTCGCGCTCATGGGCACGCTGCGCGCGGACACCAGCTACGCCCTGCTCAGCGTCTACATGCTGCTGGTCGGCGTCGGCCTGGGCCTCACCATGCAGAACCTCGTCCTCGCCGTGCAGAACACCGTCGGCACGCACGAGCTCGGCGCGGCCAGCTCGGTGGTGGCGTTCTTCCGCAGCCTGGGCGGCGCGATCGGCGTCTCCGCCCTCGGCGCGGTCCTCGCCCACAAGGTCAAGGACTACACCGCCGACGGACTGTCCCAGCTCGGCATCCCCGCGTCCAGCTCCGGCAGCGGCGGCACCCTGCCCGACGTGCACGCCCTGCCCGGCCCGCTGCGGGTGGTGGTGGAGGCCGCGTACGGCCACGGCGCCGGTGACATCTTCCTGGCCGCCGCCCCGTTCGCGCTGATCGCGTTGATCGCCGTGCTCTTCATCAAGGAAGTGCCGCTGCGGCAGCACAACGGCAGCCCGGTTTCCGGCGGGGGCGAGCGGGAATCGAATCCTGTCGTAGGCGCTGGCGCGGTGCCCGCCGGTGAGCAGAGGTGAGGTAGAGCCATGGGCGTGGGAGCACCGGACCGCGAGGAGTACGGCCCCCGGGTCAGCTCGCTTCCCTTCGAGCGCGGCACCGACGGCCCGAGGGTGATCATGGTGGGCGTCGACGGCACCCGCACCTCCGGGCGGGCCGGCTCCTACGCCGCAGGGCTGGCCCGCCGCCAGGGCGCCGCGCTCGTGGTGGTCTTCGTCAGCTCGGCGAGCGGCCTCACCTCCCTGGTGCCCGGGATGGACGCCGGCGCGGTCCAGCGCACCCACGACGAGCTGGCCGACGAGCTGCGCCGGGAGTGCCGACGCGGGGCCGAGCAGCTGGGCATTCCGGTGACGCTGCTGTGCCGACGCGGCGACGCGTACGCCGAGCTGTGTGCGGCGGCCGACGAGTTCCGGGCCGACATGGTCGTGGTGGGCGCGTCCGAACAGGCCGGGCACCGGCTGGTCGGCTCGGTCGCCACCCGGCTGGTTCGCAAGGGGCACTGGCCCGTCGTCGTGGTGCCCTGAATAACCCGTCGCGTGTTGTCCCACGTCCCGGGCAGGATGCGCGCCATGACGTGGACCGCACCGGAGCTCACCCGGACCCCCGAACCGTACGTCGGCGACGAGCGCACGATGCTCGACGGCTGGCTCGACTACCACCGGCAGACACTGCTGCTCAAGTGCGCGGGCCTCACCGAGGAGCAGTTGCGCACGCCGAGCGTCGAGCCGTCCGGGCTGACCCTGCTCGGCCTCGTCCGGCACCTCGCCGAGGTGGAGGCGTGGTGGTTCCGGGAGTGCTTCGCCGGCGAGCGGGTCGACTACCCGTACTTCACGCCCGAGAACCCGGACGCCGACCACGACGTGAGCGCCGCCGACGCCGAGGCGGACTTCGCCACCTTCCACCGGGAGGTGGCACTGGCCCGCGCGGCCGCCGCCGGGCACTCCCTCGACGAGACGTTCATCGAGGTCGGCAGCAAGAAGCGCACCTTCAACCTGCGCTGGGTGTACGTGCACATGATCGAGGAGTACGCCCGGCACAACGGCCACGCCGACCTGATCCGGGAACGCATCGACGGCGTCACCGGCGAGTGACCCCATCCGCCCGGCCGCCAGCGTGTGCGCGCCCAGCGGCGTAGGCAGCACCGACGAACCGGCGGGGTCGGGTAGGTCGGCACCAGGCGGGCCCAGCCACCCGCTTCCAGGGCCTGTTTCATAAGGGCGGTCGAGCCGAGGCGGAGTCCGGGCGGCGGGACAGCCCAGGTCGGGGCCGGGTAGCCCCGACCTCGCCGCCGCGCGTCTGACCGCGCCAGGGTGCGCCTGCGACGGTCTTCGACAGCTAACGGCGTCGGCGGTGTTTTCTGCGCCCCTGTTCGGGAGTCGGTGGCTGCACTTCGTCGAAGCTGTAGTCGGCCTGTTGGTTCGCCGGGCGCGCTGATGACTGGACGCCTGCCACGTCATGCTGCCAACTGTTGGTCGTGATGCTCATGGAGTCCATCTGTTGTGTCGTGTAGCTGATGGCTTCCTGGTTGACGCTGCTGCTGCCGTACTGATAGTTCGGCGCGCTGACGACTCGGGCGTAGTCGTGGTAATTGGAAAGGCTCGGGCCGGCGGAGGAAGGGTTGGGACCTCCGCTGTCGGAGTATCCGGTGTATCGGGAGGCATCGGTGGTGGGCTGGTTGAAGCCGTAGGACGCGCTCGTCCCGTAGTCAGATGTGTACCTACTGACGTCGTGGGAGGGATGGGATCGTTGGAGCGCAAGCGGCGGCTGGGCCTCGACCGCATAGGGATTTACGCTCGGGTACCTCAGATCCGGTCCTGCCGGTCCTGGACCGGCATACTGGAATTGCGCCGAGGACGCAAACTCGTACGGATTTTGCGCATAGTCGCCCTGCGGCGCAGGGTCGGCGGCGTACTGCCCGGAGGGCGCCGAATAGGCAAGGGCGGGTGCTCCTGGTGCGGGCAGCCGGTTGCCAAGCGGGTCGAGAACCTGGTCGTGCTGGCGGGCCTCGGCGGGAACGCCCGGTCGCCAGCCCGCCGGCAGACTGATCCTGGCCGCCGCCGCCTGTTCCGGGTTGGCACCATAGGGGAAGCGGTCGGGGTGTGACTGTAGGAAGCAGTTCCCGCCCTCTCTGGGCAGGGTGTACGAACCTCTGGGGAGTCCATGGGCATCGGTGAAATCGTTCAACACAGCCACGGTCATGTTTGAACTGGTGGCGTGGGCGAGCCGGCCGGTGTCGCGAGCCCAGGCTTGCAGGAGTCGGTCATCGACGATGCATGGATTGTCGATGACTTCCTGGTAGGCGGCGGGCGTAAAGGTTCTCACCCAGCCGGCGGGCAGGGGAATTTTTTGAGCTGCCGCCTGGGTCATGTCGGCACCATAGGGCGCGCGGTCCGGGTGTGACTCCACGAAATATTCACGACCCACTTTGGCGAGAGTGTAATACCCGTTGGGCAATCCGTGGGCAGTGGCGAAGTCGTTCAACACCCCCTGTCTCAAGTTCGCCAGTCCAGATTTCGGGTCAGCGAGTCGGCCGGTCTCCCGCGCCCAGGCCAAGGCGAGCCGGCCGTCGACGATGCCGGGGCTGAATATGACGTCCAGGTAGGCGGCCGGCGCATAGGGTTTTTCCCCCGCGAGGGAAAACTGCATCCTCTTCGCCGCTGCCCACGCTCGATCGGCACCGTTGGGGAAATTCTCGCGGTGTGCCCGCAGCCGATATGACTTCGTCGATACGGCGCTGCCGCGACCGTCGTAGGTGAGGGTGTATGAGGCCGGGGGGAGCCCGTGGTCGGCGGCGAAGTCCACCAACATGTCCCGGCCGACTTTGTCGATTGTTCCCGAAGCGGGGAGTCGGCCGGTCGCCCGCGCCCATCTTACGAGGAGTTTGACATCGGCGACTTCTGGGTTGTCGATGACCTCATCGTAAGCCAGCCTTTCATAATTCCGCCCCCAGCCGTCGGGTGGGCGAATCCTGATGGGTGCCGCAGAATTTGGGTCCGCGCCGCCGGGAAAAAGATCCGGGTTCGATTGCAGCCGGTAAGACTTCGGCGAGTAGACCGAGCCTTCGCCGCTGTAGATGAGGGTGTACGAGCCTGCAGGTAGCCCGTGTGCGGTGGCAAAATCGTTCACCACCCCCGGAGTCACCCTGGCTATGTCCAAGCGGGACAGACGACCCGTTTCATGCGCCCAGGCCGCTACTAGCAGGGGATCGGCGAGCCCAGGTAAATCAATGACCTCCTGATACGCCGCCGCTGTGAAAACACGCCCCCATCCGGCGGGCGGTCGAATTCGCTGAGCTGCCACAGCTCCCGGGTTGACGCCGCCAGGGGCACGCTCAGGATGGTCCTGCAGGAGGTGTTCGGAACCCTTCCGCTTCAGTGTGTAGTAGCCGGAGGGGAGCCCGTGAGAATCGGCAAAGTCGTCCAACACTTTCTGGTTCAGGTCAGTGTATTTCCTGGTTTTGGGATTCAATCTGCCGGACGCGTGTGCCCAGGCCATCACGAGGCGGGCATCGGCGACGCCAGGGTCGGCGATGACCTCGTCGTAGGCCATCGGATCATAAGCTCTGGGGCGTCGGGGCATGTTTCTGCTCCTCTCGTACGGGTGGCCGGGTCCAACTCCCCTACGGTGCGCCCATCACGAAGGTTCACCGCGTCACCGGGTCAAGTCGAATCAATGCGGGGCCGGGAGCTACAGCCGTTCCTGCCGGCGTGCCCGGACACGTACCCGGGCTGACCGCTGGAGGGGGCCGGTCGCAGTCACCGACCACCGTCGGCCGTCTGCACTGGGAACAGTCAGCTCAACGCGCCCAGTCCAGCCTGGCCGTTCACGGTCACCCAGGTCCCCGGTCTGCGCTGATCGTTCCTCACGCCGCCAGCGCGGCCCGCAGGTAGCGCAGGTCGGCGTGGCCGCCCCAGCGGTGCGCCGACAGCCCGGCGGCGCGGGCGCCCCGTACCGCCCAGTCCTCGTCGTCGACGAAGAGCACCCGGGCCGGTGGGGTGGCCAGCGCCTGGCAGGCGGCCTGGAAGTACTCCGGAGCGGGCTTGTGCACGCCGAGGGTGGACGAGTTGACCACCACGTCGAACTCGCCGACCAGGCCGAGCACGGCGAGGTCGGCGTCGAGCAGGTCGGTGGCGTTGGTGCCCAGGCCGACGGGAATGCCGGCGGCGCGCACCTCCCGGACGAAGTCGAGCACCTTTTCGTCAACCTCACCCCGGTAGCGCTGCCACTGCTCGACGGCCGCGCGGGCCCGGTCCGGCCCGCCGGCCGGCTCGGCGAGCGCGTCGGCCACGCTGCTCACCCAGTCGGCGTGGCTGACCTGGCCGGTGAGCACCGGCTGGAGCCTCCCCCACTGCATGGCGATCTCGGTGAGCACCCCTTCGGAGAGGCCGTACTCCCGCTCGACGTCGGCGGCCACCGCCGGGTCCCACCGGCGCAGTACGCCGTCGAAGTCCAGCAGGAGCGCCTTCGCGCGTTCCCGAGCCACTACCCGTTCTCCTCGCCGCGGCCGGGCCGCTGGTCGTCCTCGTCGGTTCGGTTGAGCCGTTGACTGATCACCTGGGTGACCCCGCTGCGCATGGTCACCCCATAGAGCGCGTCGGCGATCTCCATCGTCCGCTTCTGGTGCGTGATGACGATCAGCTGACTCTTCTCCCGCAACTGTGCCAGCAGCGTGATGAGCCGGCCCAGGTTCACGTCGTCCAGGGCCGCCTCCACCTCGTCCATGATGTAGAACGGGCTGGGCCGGGCGCGGAAGATCGCCACGAGCATGGCCACGGCGGTCAGCGACCGCTCGCCACCGGAGAGCAGCGACAGGCGCTTGATCTTCTTGCCCGGCGGGCGGGCCTCGACCTCGACGCCGGTGGTGAGCAGGTCCTCGGGGTCGGTGAGGATGAGCCGGCCCTCGCCGCCGGGGAAGAGCACCGTGAACACCTGCTGGAACTCGCGCGCGGTGTCCTCGAAGGCGCTGGCGAAGACCTCCAGGATCCGCTCGTCCACGTCCTTGACGACGGTGAGCAGGTCCCGTCGGGTGGCCTTGAGGTCCTCCAACTGCTCGGAGAGGAACTTGAAGCGCTCCTCCAGCGCCGCGAACTCCTCCAACGCGAGGGGGTTGACCTTGCCGAGCAGGGCGAGTTCGCGTTCCGCCTTGGCGGCCCGTTTCTCCTGCACCGGCCGCTCGTAGCGCACCGGCTCGGGCACCGGCAGACCGTCGCGTTCGGCGGCGGCCACGTCGACCTGGGTCGGTGGGACGAGCTGGCTCGGGCCGTACTCGGCGACGAGGGTCTCCACGTCCAGCCCGAAGTCCTCGGCGGCCTTCGCCTCCAGTTGCTCGATCCGCAGCCGCTGCTCCGCGCGGGCCACCTCGTCGCGGTGCACCTGGCTGGTCAGCCGCTCCAGCTCGGCACCGAGGCGCTTGGCCGCTCCGCGTACCTCCTGAAGCTCCGCCTCGCGGGCGGCGCGTTCGCGCGCGACGGCGTCGCGGTGCTGCTCGGCCGTCGCGATCGACGTGGTGAGCCGGGTGAGCGCCGCGCGCGCTCCGCCCGCCACGGCCCGGGCGATGCCCGCGCCCCGGGCGCGCGCGGCCCGCCGGGCGGCGGCGCGTTCGCGCGCGGCACGTTCCGCGGTGGCCTGCCGGGCGAGCGAGTCGGCCCGGCCGGCGATCGAGGAGACGCGCTCCTCGGCGGTACGCACCGCGAGCCGGACCTCCATCTCGTTCTGCCGGGCCTGCGGCACCATGGCGGCGAGCTGGTCCCGCTCCTCGGTGGAGGGCTCGGCATCGACCGGGGTCTCCTCGGCCAGCCGCAGCCGCTCCTGGAGCTCGTCGAGCGTGGCGAGATCCCGCTGCCGGGCGGCCTCGGCGCGCGCGTGGGACTCCCCGAGCCGGTCGGTCTCCGCCTTGGCGGAACGGGCGGCCGCGCCCAGCTCGGCGAGCCGGCGGGCGGCGGCGTTGCGGTGGCTCTCCGCCTCCCGCTTCTCGGCGGCGGCGTGCTGCACGGCCTCCTTCGCGGTCGTCACCTCGGCGCGCGCCTCGACGAGCTGGTCGCGCAGCTCCGCGCCGGTCCGCTCGGCGGTGAGCCGGTTGGCGCGGGCCTCCTCGACGGCCGCCTGCACCTCGATGTAGCTGGGCGCCTTGGCCGACCCGCCGGCCGCCGCGTACGCCCCGACCACGTCACCGTCCGGCGTGACGGCCCGCAGCTCGGGGTTGCCGGCGACCAGCTCGGCCGCCGCCGCGAGATCGTCGACGAGCGCCACGTCCCGCAGCGCCCGGTGCACCGCCGGCCGGATGTCGGGCGCGCACTCCACCAGGTCGGGAGCCCAGCGGGCGCCGTCGGGGAGCTTCGGGCGCAGCGCGTCGGCCGATCCGGTCATGCCGGGCCCGGCGGGGCTGCCGACCAGCAGACCGGCCCGCCCGGCGTCGGAGATCTTGAGCAGCCGCATCGCCTCGACGGCCTCGTCCACCCCGCTGACGGCGACCGCGTCGGCGAGACCGCCGAGCGCGGCGGCCAACGCGGCCTCGTGTCCGGGCGCGACGGTGAGCAGCCCGGCCAGGCTGCCGAGCAGGCCGGGTACGTCCCCGGCGCGGGCCAGCAGCGCCCCGGCGCCGTCCTTGCGCCGCAGGCCCAGCGCCAGGGCCTCCTCGCGGGCCTTCCAGGTGGCGGCGTCCTTCTCCGCGGCCCGCTCGGCGTCGGCCAGCGACCGGACGGCCGCCTGGGCGCGCTCCTGGACGGCGAGCGCCTCGGCGTGCCGGGCGTCCAGGTCCGCGTTGTCCCGGTCCGCCTCGGTGGACTGGGCGGCGACCTCGTCCAGGTCGGCCTGCGCCTGTTCGGCGCGACCCAGCGCGTCGGCGTGCGCGACGGCGAGGCGTTCGATCTCCTCACCGGCGCTGGTGGTCCGGGCGCGGGCCGAGTTGACCTGGCCGGTGAGGCGGGCCAGGCCCTCGCGTCGGTCGGCGATGGCCTTGGCGGCGGCGACCAGCTCGCGCTCGGCGGCGGCGAGCTGCCGTTCCAGCTCCTGGCGGTGCTCGACCGCCTCGGCCAGCCGGATCTGGTCGTCGGTGAGCGCCGCGCGCAGCTCCTCCTCCTGCTCGCGGACGCGCTCGGCCTCGGCCTCCAACTGGTCGGGGTCGCGGCCGGGCCGTTCGTCGTCGCCGCTGGCGCTGAGGTGCCGCAGCCGCTCCCGGGCGAGCTGTTCGATCGAGCGGAACCGCTCCTGCAGCGCGGACAGCTTGTACCAGGTGTCCTGCGCCGCCGCGAGCAGCGGCGCGTCCTCGGCGAGGGCGGCCTCCAACTCGCCGAGCCGGCCCTGCACCTCGGCGTGTTCGCCCTCGATCTGCTCGCGACGCTCCCGCAGCGCGGTCTCGTCGGCGATCTCCCGGTCGAGCGTGGTCCGCAGGGTGGCCAGGTCGTCGGCGAGCAGCCGCAGCCGGGCGTCGCGCAGGTTGGCCTGGATGGCGGCCGCCCGGCGGGCGACCTCGGCCTGCCGGCCGAGCGGCTTGAGCTGACGGCGCAGCTCGGCGGTGAGGTCGGTGAGCCGGTTCAGGTTGGTTTGCATCGCGTCGAGCTTGCGCAGCGCCTTTTCCTTGCGCTTGCGGTGCTTGAGGACGCCAGCCGCCTCCTCGATGAACGAGCGGCGGTCTTCCGGCTTGGCGTGCAGCATGCCGTCCAGGCGGCCCTGCCCGACGATGATGTGCATCTCCCGGCCGATGCCGGAGTCGGACAGCAGCTCCTGGATGTCGAGAAGTCGGCAGGTGTTGCCGTTGATCTCGTACTCGCTCTCGCCCGAGCGGAACATCCGGCGGGTGATGGAGACCTCGGTGTACTCGATCGGCAGCGCGCCGTCGGTGTTGTCGATGGTGAGGGTGACCTCGGCGCGGCCCAGCGGGGCACGGCCGGCGGTGCCGGCGAAGATGACGTCCTCCATCTTGCCGCCGCGCAGCGCCTTGGCGCCCTGTTCGCCGAGCACCCAGGCGATGGCGTCGACGACGTTCGACTTGCCGGAGCCGTTCGGGCCCACCACGCAGGTGATCCCGGGCTCCAGCTTCAACGTCGTGGCGGAGGCGAAGGACTTGAAGCCCTTCACCGTCAGGCTCTTGAGATACACCTTCTCGATCCTCGTCCGGTGGCCGCCGTACCGTCGCCGGCTGCGGGGACCTGGGTGAACCCGCAGACTAACCCGGTGACGGCACCCGCCCGGCACGCGACCCGCCCCGGCCGGGGCGACGACCCGCGCTCCCCGTCAGGCGGGAGGTGGCCCTGCTCTCGTCGCGGCGGTGACGGAAAGACAAACACCGCTCATGATCGAAAGGTGCCTGCCGGCGTTCTGTCGAAACTGCGGGAGCGCTTGAGAGCGAGCCAGTTACAAGATCATAAATCGTCGGCCGTGAAAGGGGCCGGACAGCGTTGCGCGCCGGCACACGAGTGTCGGCGCGCATTTTTGCGGTGGTGCTGCGATTCAGTTTTCCAACCCCGAAGATCAGGTCAGCGCCGGCTCGGCGAGACGGAGCAGGTCGTCCGCTTCCGCCGCAGCCGCCGCGAGCCGATCATTGTCGGCACGCAGACGCGTGATCTCGAACTCCAGTGCCTGAACCCTGGCACGCAGTCGGGTGACCTCGTCGAGCAGACGCCGGTCGGGCGCTGCACCTACGTGGCCGTAGAGGGCCTTCGCCATGCTGACTCCTTGATATGCGCTGCCGGAAAGGCCGGCCAAGCGCGCGCCCATTAAGTACGCGGCTGTCATTCCAGGTGTATCTGGGCATGACCGGGCGCGACTGGCGACACCTATATATTGAGCCGCAAACCCCTCCTTCGTCAAGTTCTCGCAGGCCGTAGATCATCTCCACGTCGACCTGTCCACTTGTCGGGGGGGCTGCCGCAAGGCACGGACACGCTCTGTCCGGACGCCTTTACTGTACGCCCGTATTCCCGGAAGTCACCGCCTTGGCGTCCGACTTCCTCTTAACTCTTCCTTAGCCACGTTGCCGCAGGTCGCGGGCGAGTCGTAGCGTCACCCGGGCCCACAACCGACCCCGTGGAGGCAGAGGCGTGTACGGCTGGACCGACCCGATGGACCCGAACGGCGCCGCCCGGCGCGCCGAGCGGCCGACCGACGAGCCGGACTGGCTGACAGACCGCCCGGAGCCCCGCTCGGCGTACCTGTTCGGGGACGACCCCGACCAGCCCGCTGACGAGTGGCACGCCGCCGAGCCCTCCCCCCGCTGGGAAGCCGCCCCCGTGGACGCGCCGACCACGATCTGGCCGGGACACCCGCGAGGCGACGAACCGACCGGGGACACCCGGGCGACTGAGGTCACGGACGGGTGGCGCGCCGGGACCGACGCGTACCCCACCGGAGGCCGGAACACGGCGGCCGCCGGCGACGGACGGACCGGCACCGGACGGCACCGCTCGCCGCGGAACTGGCGTCGCCCGCTCATGATCGGCGGCGCGGCCGCGACGGCCACCCTCGTGGTGAGCATCGGCGTCGGCGCGCTCGCGATGCCCGGCGGCAACGGCACGGCCGACGAGCCGACCGCCGTCGACGACACCGTCGCCGCCGCGCCCGCGGTCCCCACCGAGCAGGCGACCAGCGACACCCCGGCCCCACCGTCGGCGACCAGTTCGCCCAGCCCGGCACGGCCGAGCCCGTCGCCGAGCAAGGTCGTCAAGCCCACCCCCGCCTCGTCGCGGACCACCGCCACGTCCCGCCGCAGCGTCGATCGCAGCACCGCCCCGAGCACCGCCAGCGGCACCGTCAGCGACCAGGCCCGCGAGGTGGTGGACCTGGTCAACGCCGAGCGGGCCAAGGCCGGCTGCAAGGCGCTCAGCATCGACGACAAGTTGATGACCGCCGCGCAGCGGCACAGCCAGGACCAGGCCGACCACAGCAAGATGACGCACACCGGCAGCGACGGCAGCGACACGGGCGTCCGGCTGGACCGCGTCGGCTACGCCTGGCGCACCTACGGCGAGAACGTGGCGTGGAACCAGAAGACGCCGGCCGCCGTGATGGATGCCTGGATGAACAGCTCCGGGCACCGCGCCAACATCCTGAACTGCGCGTTCACCGAGATCGGCGTCGGCATCGCCAGCAGCGACGGGCCGTACTGGACGCAGGTCTTCGCGGCGCCGCGCTGACCGCGCGTCGTCCGCGCCCCCGCGCTCGTTGACCCGGTTGGGTACGCCGGGGTACACGGCGGCGTGCCGGTGGGGGCGGCGACGGGCCGCCCGGGACCCGGGAGCTGCCGATGCGGATCCGGCCGCGGCGACGTCGCGCCGCACGCCCGCTACGCCGGATCGCGTCGGCCGCCGTCGCGCTCGTCCTGGTGCTGCCGGCGTACGGCTGCCGGCGCGAGCTGACCCCGCCCGGCGCGCCCACCCCCTGGCCGGCCGCCCAGTCCCGTCACTGGCAGTGGCAGTGGCAACTCGACGGCCCGCTCGACGAGACGGTGGACGCGGACGTCTTCCTGCTCGACCCGGTGGCGACCACGGCGGCGCAGACGGCCGAGCTGCGCGCCCGGGACCGACGGCTGATCTGCCAGGTGGCGGTCGGCACGGTGCGCCCGACCGACCCGGACGCCAGCCGACTGCCCGCCGTCGCGCTCGGCGCTCCCGGTCGACAGTCCGGCAGTCGGTGGCTGGACGTACGGGCCTGGGACGCGCTGGAGCCGGTGCTGACCGACCGGTTCCGGCTGTGCCGGGGCAAGGGCTTCGGCGCGGTGGCGCTGGCCGACGCCGACGGGTACGCGCACCGCAGTGGTTTCCCCCTGGCGTTCGACGATCAACTGCTGTTCAACCGCCGGCTGGCCCGCCTGGCCCGCTCGCTGGACCTCTCCCCCGGGCTGGTCAACGACGTGCCGCAGCTCGCGGCCCTGGCACCCGACTTCGACTTCGTGGTCAACGAGGAGTGCGTCCGGCTCGACCAGTGCGCCAAGCTGCTGCCGTTCGCGGACGCCGGCAAACCGGTCTTCCACGTCGAGTACGTCGGCACGACCGACGACTTCTGCGTCACCACGGTCGGCTACGGCTTCGCGTCGATCCGCAAGGACCGGGAGTTGGACGCCTGGCGGGAGCCCTGCCCGCTGCCGTGACCGCCCGGCGCCCCCGTGCACGCCGGTAAGGCACGTGCCGGGCCGCGAGTCGCGGCCCGGCACGGGGAACGATCTGCTGCTCAGGAGACGGGCACCAGCTCCGGGGCGGAGGTCGGCGGGTCGGTGGGCGCAGGCTCCGAACGCCGGCGCAGGAACCGCGGCGCCCACCAGTTCGCGTCACCGAGCATGGTCATCAGAGCCGGCAGCACCACACCCCGGATGATCGTGGCATCCAGCAGGATCGCCGCCGCCAGACCGATGCCGAGCTGCTTCATGTCGATCGTGCTCAACGTGGCGAAGATCGAGAACACCCCGACCATCACGATCGCCGCGCTGGTCACCACCCCGGCCGACGACGTGATGCCGTACGAGACCGCGTCCCGGTTGGACATCCCGGCCCGTACCCCCTCGCGGATCCGGCTCACCACGAACACGTGGTAGTCCATCGAGAGGCCGAACAGCACCACGAACAGGAACAGCGGCAGCCAGGAGACGATCGCCCCCATCGACGTGAAGCCGAGCAGTCCCTCGGCCCAGTCACCCTGGAAGACCAGCACCAGCAGCCCGTACGCGGCGCCGGCCGAGAGCAGGTTCAGCACGATCGAGCTGGCCGCCACCACGACCGAGCGGAAGGTGAGCGTCATAACGAGGAACGTGAGCGCCAGCACGAAGCCCATCACCAGCGGCAGCTTGTCGCGGACGTGCGCCGCGTAGTCCTCGCTGTCGGCCACGCTGCCGCCCACCGCGTACTCGATGCCGGGGATGCCCCGCAGCTCGGCCGGGACCAGGTCGGCGCGCAGCTTCTCCAGCGACTGCACCGACCGGTCGTCGCGGCTGGCGTACGGGGTGGCGACGTCCAGCACCGACACCCGCCGGTCGGCCGACACCTTGATCTTCGGGCCGTCCGCCTCCGTGGGGGCGAACAGCGGATCGGCGGAGGCGCGGGCGGCCAGGTCGGTGAGGGCCGCGCCCACCCGGTCGGCCTGGTCGGCCGGCGCGCGCACGGCCACCACGTGATTGGTGCCGGTGCTCGGGAAGGCTGCGGTGAGCCGGTCGTACGCCTGCATGGCCGGTGTGGTGCGCGGCAGGTCCTCCATGCCGGGGAACTTCAGCTTCATGCCGAGCGCCGGCGCGGCCAACGCGAGCAGCAGACCGACCGAGATGACGAGCGTCGCCACCGGCGCCCGCAGCGCGGGACGCAGCACCGTCGGCCAGAGCCGGGGCGTACGCGCCTCGCCGTGCCGTCCCGTGCGCGGCGCGGTGAGGCGCCACAGCAGCGGCACCCGGGGACGGTCGACCCAGCGGCCCAGCCGGGCCAGCAGGGCGGGCAGCACGGTCAGCGAACCGGTCACCGCGACGGCCACCACCAGGATCGAACCCACGGCCAGCGACGAGAAGACGACGTCGCCGGCGAGGAACAGCCCGGCCATCGCGATGATCACCGCAACCCCGGAGACCACCACGGCATGCCCGGAGGTCTCCGCGGCGATCTCCACGGCGTCCAGGCCGGAGCGGCCCTTGGCGCGTTCCTCCCGCTCCCGGCGAATGTAGAACAGCGAGTAGTCGACCCCCACCGCCATGCCGATCAGCAGGATCACCGGTGACGTGGTGTCGGTGGCCGGCACCAGGTGCGAGGCCAGCGTGGACAGACCCATCGCCGCGGCGACCGACGAGAGCGCCAGCAGCACCGGCACGCTGGCCGCGATCAACGCGCCGAACGCGATGATCAGAATGGCCAGGGTCACCGGCAGGCTCAGCAGTTCGGCCCGCTCGAAGTCCTTGCCGAGGGTGTCGTCGAGCGCCTGACCGATCGACGGCCCGCCGACCTGTTCGACGCGTACCTGGGGGTGCGCGCTCTGCACCCCGGCGGTGGCGTCCCGCAACGGCTGCACCCGGTCGGACGCCGTCTCCGGGTCACCGGACATCGTGATCGGCAGCAGCAGCGCCGACCCGTCCCGCGCGGTGACGGGTGCGCCGATCTCGGCAACCCCGGTGACCGTACGCAGCCGGGCGGCGGCATCGTCGGCGGCCGCCTTCGCCACGGCCGGGTCCAGGGCGCCGCCCCGGGAGGTGATGAGGACGTTCTCCACGGCCGGGTCGTCGAAGGCCCCGCCGTCGATGATGAGGCTCGCCCGCCCGGCCTCGCCGATCGCCTGGTCACCGCTGGTGGCCTCGCTGAGGCCGGCGGCGTTGCCCCCAACGAAGCACACCGCCACGAACACGATCCACATCGCGATCGCCCGCCACGGATGCTCGGCGCTCCACCGCGCCATCCGCACCGTCACCGGTCTGCTGCCCATCAGTGCCCCCCTGTCACGTCGACCCCCTGCCGACCGTGCTGACGTTAGGGGGGTGACGAGGCGGTCACATCGGGGAACGGCCCCGGCCCGCCCCGGAATCGTCCGACCGGGGGCGGCGGGTCCGCCGGGCGGGCATCAACCCGCGATTCGGACGTACGCCGGGGAACTACCCGGAGCGTCCGGCCGCGACCCGCCGGCACCGACCCGGAGCCGGCTCCGGGTCATCCCCGAAGGGCACCCCGAGGCCGGGGCTGGCAACGCGGGCAGCTGTACGAGGAGCGGTTCATGAACGACTCCCGCCGGATCGGCGTGCCGCAGCGCCGGCACGGCTCGCCCTCGCGGCCGTACGCGTTCAGCGCGCGGTCGAAGTAGCCGCTCTCGCCGTTGACGTTGACGTAGAGGGCGTCGAAGCTGGTGCCGCCCTCCTTGATGGCCTCGGCGAGCACGTCACGGACGTGGCCGAGCAGGCGCTGGGCGGCCGGACCGGTGAGCGCGTCGGTCGGTCGGGCGCCGTGCAACCGCGCACGCCAGAGCGCCTCGTCGGCGTAGATGTTGCCCACCCCGGAGATCAGCGTCTGGTCGAGCAGGGCCCGCTTCACCTCGGTCCGCCGGCGTCGCAGCGCGGCCACGAACGCCGCGTCGGAGAACTCCGGGTCCATCGGGTCACGCGCGATGTGCGCGATCTCGGCCGGCAGGTCGGCGCCGCCCTCGCTCACCGCGAGCCCGCCGAACGTGCGCTGGTCGACGAAGCGCAGCTCGGGTCCGTCGTCGGCGAACCGGAACCGGACCCGCAGGTGGGTCTCGTCGGGGGTGCCGGGCGGCTGGAGCAGCAACTGGCCCGACATGCCGAGGTGCCCCACCACCGCGTCACCGCTGTCCAGCGGGAGCCACAGGTACTTGCCGCGCCGCCGGACGTCCAGGATCGTCCGGCCGGCGAGCACGTCGGCGAAGTGCGCGCCGCCGGGTACGTGCCGCCGGACGGCACGCGGGTGCCGGACCTCGACCGAGGCGATCCGTCGGCCGGTGACCCACTGGGCCAGCCCCTGCCGGACGGTCTCCACCTCGGGCAGCTCAGGCACGACCGGACCCCTGTTCCTGCGCCACGTCGGCCGGCATGACCTGCGCCAGGTGGTCGGCCTCCTCGGCCAGGGTCGCCTGATCGGCGCGCTCCAACGGCCCGGCCGCGTCGCCCTGGTCGGCCGTGCCGTGGTCGGCCTGCTCGTGCTGGGCCGAGGCGTCCCGGTCGGCCGCGTTGTCCTGGTCGGCCTGCTCGTGCTCGTTCGAGAGCATCCGCCAGGCCGCCTCGGCGGCGCGCTGCTCGGCCTCCTTCTTGCTGCGCCCCTCCGCGCCGCCGTACCGGTTGCCGGCCACCACGACCCAGGCCGTGAACGTCTTGAGGTGATCCGGTCCGGTGCCCTCGATCCGGTACTCGGGCACGCCCAGGCCGAGCGCGGCGGTCAACTCCTGCAGGCTGGTCTTCCAGTCCAGGGCGGCGCCCCGGCCGGCCGACTCGGCCATCAGCGGGTCGAAGAGGCGGTGGATCACGATCCCGGCGGTGTCCAACCCGTACTGCAGGTAGATCGCGCCGAGCAGCGCCTCCAGGGTGTCGGCGAGGATGCTCGCCTTGTCCCGGCCACCGGTGGTCTCCTCGCCCTTGCCCAGCAGCAGGTACGCGCCGAGACCGTCCGGGCCGAGGCCACGGGCCACGTCGGCGAGCGCCCGCATGTTGACCACGCTCGCCCGGAGCTTCGCCAACTGCCCCTCGGGCAGGTCCGGATGGTTGTGGAACAGGGCGGTGGTGATCACGACGCCGAGCACCGAGTCGCCGAGGAACTCCAGTCGCTCGTTCGTCGGCAGGCCGCCGTTCTCGTACGCGTACGAGCGGTGGGTCAGCGCGCGTTGCAGCAGGTCCGGCTCCAGGCTGACGCCGAACGCGGCTTCCAGGTGACCGACGGACGCCCGCCGCCGCTTGTCGTTGCTCATGATGTGCGTACCTCGGTGTCGGTGGGGCGGTCGGTGCGGTCCGTCGCGGCGTCGCCGTCGAGCAACGCGGAGACCAGATCGGTGGCACGCCGCCGCCACAGGTGAGCGGCGAGGGCGATGCCGGAGGCGACGTCAGCGGCCCGGGCGGAGCCGTGACAGACGACGACGGTCCCCGCGACGCCCAGCAGGGCCGCCGCGCGGGGAGCGCCACCCTCGGCGGGTGGGCCGCCGGCCATGGCGTACGCGCCCTCGATCGCCTTGAGCAGCACGTTACCGGTGAAGCCGTCGGTGACCACCACATCGGCGCGCGCGCCGACGGCCACGTCGTACCCCTCGACGAGCCCGACGTAGCGCGCCCCGCCGGGCAGCGGTTCGACGGCGAGCAGGGGGTCGGTGGCCCGGCGTACCCGGTCGCCCTTGCCGGCCTCGGTGCCCACCGAGAGCAGGCCGACCCGCGGCGCGGCGATCGAGTGGGCCACCGCGGCGTACGCGGCGCCGAGCACGGCGTGCCGGGCGAGGGTGGCGGGGCGGGGCTCCAGTGAGCCGCCCACGTCGAGCAGGACCACCGGCCCGGCGACCGCGGGCAGGGTGGCGACCAGGGCGGGTTGGCGGATCTCCGACCAGCGCCCGAGGCCGAGCACGGCAGCCGTGACCGTGGCGCCGGTGGCGCCGGCGGAGACGAGGGCGTCGGCGGTGCCGTCGCGGACGGCCGTGACGGCGGCCCGGACGGTGCTCTCCGAGCGGGCGGCGCTGGGATGGTCGGCCATACCGACGGCGGCGCGGACCGGCCGGACCGTGATCCGGGCCCGTTCGGCCGGGGCGAGGGCAGCGATCAGCCCGTCGGCGACCTCGGTCGGACCGACGAGCAGCAGGTGCAGGTCAGGGTCGGCGCGCATGGCCCGCAGAGCGCCGTCAACCACGACGGCGGGAGCGTCGTCCCCGCCGAGGAGGTCAACGGCGATCCGCGCGGTGCCCGGCTCCACCGGGACGCCGGCCGGAGTAGGCCGGGCGTCGGAGGGAGCCGGGGCACCGGGCGAATGCCAGGATGCGCGCGCCGCCCGACCTGGGGTCGGGGGCGTCACTCGGCGTCCAGGTCAGACCTCGAGAACCTGGCGGCCGTTGTAGGTGCCGCAGACGGAGCAGGCGGCGTGCGGCAGCTTCGGGGACTTGCACTGCGGGCACGCGACGGTCGCGACCACGGTCGCCTTCCAGTTCGCCCGGCGGGACCGGGTGTTGCTGCGCGACATCTTGCGCTTCGGGACGGCCACGGTTCTTACTCCTCTGTAACGGTCATTTGCGACAGGCCCGCCCAACGCGGGTCGATCTGCTGGTGACTGTGGTCGGCCGGCAGATCGTCCCAGTGCGCCCCACAGTCGGGGCACAGTCCTGGGCAGTCCTCCCGGCAGAGCGGGTTGGTCGGCAGCGTGAGCACCAACGCGTCCCGCAGCGCCGGCTCCAGGTCGATCAGATCGCCCTGCATCCGGCCCACCTCGTCCTCGTCGGTCGTGGCGTCCGTGGTGCTGTTCTCGTACGCGTACAGCTCCTGGATCGTCACGGCCATCGATTCGTTGATCTCGCGTAGGCAGCGCCCGCACTCGCCCCGGACGGGACCGGTGATGGTCCCCGAGACGAGCACACCCTCGGACACCGACTGCAACCTCAGATCGAGGTCGAGGTCCGCGCCCTCCGGTACGGCGATCAACTCCACACCGAGGTCCACCGGTGCCGGCACGACCCGCTGGACCTCACGCAACGCACCAGGGCGGCGCGGCAGGTCTCTCGTGTCGAGGACCAGCGGCGACCTGGGGTCGAGTGTCGATGGCGAGTGCTTGGGCATAGTAAGACTCCGGCCGGTGAGAGGCCGACAAAAAAGGTTACCTGGGCGACCGCCCGGCCGTCGAACCGGGGGCGACGCCTGAGGCGCGAATGTCGGCTGGTGAGGTGCCGCTCAGAAGGGTAGCGGGCGTTCCGCCTCATCCCCACCGAAGGTGCCGATCTCCCGCAGCGCGTGCATCTTGTCGCGGCCACGCTCTATCGAGGCGAGGGCCCGGGTGAGGAACTGCTCGAAGTTGGCCAGCGCCGTGTCGACGTAGTCGTCGACCTCCTCACGCAGGCGCTGCGCCTCGGCACGGGCCTCGGCGATGATCCGGGCGCCCTCGTGCTCGGCCGACACGGTGATCTCGTTCACCGACACGAGGCGGGCGTGTTCTGCCTCACCCTCGCTGATGATCCGGTCCGCCTCGCGCTTGCCCGCGTCCATGATCTTGTCGCGTTCCTCCAGGAGCGCGGCGGCGCGACGCAGGTCGGCGGGGAGGTCAGCGCGCATCTCGTCCAGAGCGGCGATCATCTCGCCCCGGTCGACCATGCAGTTGTTCCGCGACATCGGGACGGAGCGCGCCTGCTCCACCATGGCGATCAGTTCGTCGATGCGATCGAGCGGGTCCACCGGTACCTCACCCCTGTCGTTCGTCGGCCGACCTCCATGATGCGGGCTACGGCCGGTTTCCCGCTGCGCCCATCATGGCCTGCCCGCCCCACCCGAGCCCCCACCACCCCAACCCGGCGCGTCGCGACATGGTCACTCCCCGCCCCTGCTGCGGCGATCTTGCACTTTCGGTCGCGGCAAAGCGTCCCGAAACGGGGCGATCCGGGAACAGTAAGTGCAAGATCGGCGCGAGGGTCAGGTACTGGGGTCAGGTCCGGGGTGGGGGGCCCAGGCGGGACTGGAGGGCCTCGCGGACCGGGTCAGGGACGTGCGCGGAGATGTCGCCGCCCCACTTGGCCACGTCCTTGACGAGGCTGGAGGAGAGGAACGAGTAGAGCGGGTTGGTCGGCATGAAGAGCGTCTCGACGCCGGCCAGCCCGATGTTCATCTGCGCCATCTGCAGCTCGTAGTCGAAGTCGCTGACCGCCCGCAGCCCCTTGATCAGGACGCTCGCCTGCTGCGCCCGGCAGAAGTCGACGAGCAGTCCGCGGAACGACTCGACCCGCACGTTCTCGTACGACGCGGTCACCTCGCGGAGCATGTCGATCCGCTCGTCGACGGTGAACAGGCCGCTCTTGGACTGGTTCACCAGTACGCCGACGATCACCTCATCGAACAGCCGACTGGCGCGGCCGATGATGTCGAGGTGTCCGTTGGTGACCGGGTCGAACGAGCCGGGACAGACCGCACGTCTCATGATCGGCGACCGTACCAAAGGGTGGTCTCGCCGTACCGGCGACTGCGCTGCGGGGTGATCCCCTGCACCCACTCGAAGTCCCTGGTCCGGCGCGACCGCTCCACCACCACCAGGGCGTCGGGCGTCAGCCAGCCGCCGTCGACAAGCGTCGTCAACAGCGCGGTGATCTCCGCGTCCGGCACGGCGTAGGGCGGGTCGGCGAACACCACGTCGTACCCGCCGCCGTCCGGACCGGCGGCCAGCACCGTCGCCACCTTGCCGGCCACCAGGCGTACGGCCGAGCCGGCCCGCAGGGTCGCCACGTTCTCCCGGATCACCCGGGCGGCGCGCGGGTCGGACTCCACCAGCAGGACGTGCCCGGCGCCCCGGGACAGGGCCTCCAGCCCGACCGCGCCGGAGCCGGCGTACAGGTCGGCGAAGCGCGCGCCGTCGAGGTCGACCTCGGACTCGACGGCGCTGAACAGCGCCTCCCGAACCCGGTCGGACGTGGGCCGGGTGCCGGCGCCGGGCGGTGCGGCGATCCGCCGGCCCCCGAGCGTCCCGGCCACGATCCGGGTCACCGTCTCCTCCTGCTCATGACCAGGACGCTACGCGATCAGCCGGACCCGACGGCCGACACGGTCGGTACCACCAAGCGGACCATGTGATCACTTCTCGTATATCAATGATCTCAAGTTCATAACATCAGTCTTAGCAAATCCTGAGCACTGTCTCACGCGAGGCGATATCGCTAGGGTCTGCCGGGTGCCGGCGACAACCCGCCGGCCCACGGCTCGGGAGGGCGCCTCTCCGAATCGGACGTGCGGTGACCGTCCACCGTCTCTCCCGTGCCACACCCCTGACGCTTCAGCACTCCAGGAGTACCCGTGATCCGTCCCAAGCTGTCGCTCCGGCGACCGCTGGCCATCCTGGGAGCCGCCATCGTCGGCCTCACCGGGGTCGTCGCGGTGGCCGCCCCAGCCAGCGCGCACCACACCACGATCAAGGCCACCGTCGACTGCGACCAGCAGACCGGCGAGCGCGTGATCACGTGGAACGTGGAGAACAGCGAGCGCGACAAGGCCGTGACGCTCCAGCGGGTGACCGCGGAGCCGGCGACGCCGGTGACCGTGCCCGTCGAGGGCGCCAAGGCGGTGCCGCTGCAGGGCTACGTCATCAAGAAGGCCGGCTCCGTGCAGGCCGTCCAGCGGGTGCCGGGCAACACCGCCAGCGCCAAGCTCGTGGTGTTCGGCAAGTGGAAGAAGAACGGCCAGGAAGCCACCAACGACGGCAGCATCACCATCCCCGCCGACCAGTCCTGCGCTCCGGCCCCGAAGTGCGTCGAGCTCGACAAGGCCAAGTACAGCCACACCTTCGACGGCCCGAAGGGCACCGCCACCGTCAAGCTCGACGGTGACCTGCCGCTCTGCGGCGAGGGCAAGCAGTACTTCACGCTGGTGTCGTACTTCGCGCCGCGGCCGCAGTTCGCCACCCCGCAGTACGTGTACGGCACGCCGGACAGCGACTTCGTCAGCGCCACCCAGACCGAGATCACGCTGAACGTCGAGATCCCGGACTGCCACACCCAGGTCGACCTCATCTGGGGCGACAAGGACCAGGTCATCGACGAGATCGTCGACGGCGGCAAGCGCTACGACAACAAGAAGCTCGGCTCGCCGGGCACCCCGGGCAACCGCTCCAAGGGCCCGCAGGGCTGGTACAACGGCGGTAGCAAGAGCTGCGTCACCCCGGCCTCGACCTTCGCGTCCAACTGCGACGGTTCGGTCGCCGTGTCGCTGAGCAACGACGGCAAGATCAGCAAGTACGCCGTCGAGTTCGAGGTCAAGGGCGAGAACGGCTTCACCAAGAAGGTCTCCGTCGCGCCCGGCAAGGCCGACACCAGCATCGTGGTGCCCGCCGCCGACGCCGGCAAGATCGAGGTCCTGGTCGACGGCAAGGTTATCGAGAACGGCACCTACTCGTGGGCGCGCCCCGAGGACTGCCCGCTGCCGGCCGTCACCACCAAGGCCGACTGCAAGGAGTTCGCCCTCACCGTCACCAACCCCGAGGGCGGCATGCCGGTGAAGACCACCTTCACCTACGGCGACAAGACCGAGACCCGTACGGTCGCGGCCGGCGCTTCGGAGACGGTGACCTTCAAGGCCGGCAAGGCCGAGTCGGCGCTCGTCGCCCTGCCGGACCTGGACCTGGAGCTGGAAGCTGTCTACACGCCGGAGGGCAACTGCGGCGGTAGCGGCGGCGGTGGCGGCGACGACGAGCCGGGTCTCCCGGTCACCGGTGCGGCGGCGGGCGGCATCGCCGCCGGCGCGGTCGCCCTGCTGATCGCGGGCGCGGTGCTCTTCGTCATCGCCCGTCGGCGTCGGGTGACCTTCACCGCCTGACCTGACCTGAGCTGAAGCCCGAGGGCGCGTCGACCACCTGGTCGACGCGCCCTCGGTCGTTGTGCGTTGACAGCATCTGCGGTGCAGTCAGCGGTCCCGCCCTCCGCAAGCAGGAGAGGGTCGTCAGCGCGCCAAGGAATCGACGCTATCCGAGATAGGGAGTGTCACGGCCTTCGAGGTGATGCTTGAGGCGGAGTCGAACGGTGTCATGGATGGGGATGTGAGGGAATTCGGCAGGGTCGATGAAGCGGACGTCCGTCGACTCGTCGCTGATGCTGATCGTGCCGCCGATGACGTGGGCGCGGTAGGTGACCGTGAATTCCTGGCGGACTTCGCCGTCGGGGTAGGCGATGACGTGCGCAGGGTCGCTGTAGATGCCCAGCAGACCGGTGACCTCGACGTCCAGGCCGGTCTCCTCCCGTACCTCGCGGACGACGCACTGTTGCAGGGTTTCGCCGATGTTCATTGCGCCGCCGGGTAGGGACCAGTTGCCGGAGTCGCTACGCCGCTGGAGCAGCACGCGGCCGTACTGGTCGGTGACGACGGCGGCGGCGGCGGGGACGAGACTGTTGGCGACCGGTGCTTGCGGGTCGTGGTAATAGTCGCGCCGGCCGGTCACCGGGCTTCCCTCGGGTAGGCGGTGGTGGTCTGCCATACCTGCTCGAACTGGTCGGCGTGGGCGGCGAAGATGCCGTGCGGCGAGAGTTCGCGCAGGTGCAGGGCGGGGTGTTGGTAACCGCGTGCGCGGTACAGGTGCGGGGTGACGATCATCTGGTGGTCGAACCGGAACACCGAGTTGTACAGATGCACGGCGTGCAGGCCGATCTCCACACCGGGCACGTCGTGGAGGGGTGCGCAGAAGTTGAGGGCGTTGCGGATCCGGCCAGGTAGTGTGCCCCCGATCTGTTCGAGGGCGTCGCGTTCGGCGACGTGCGGGCAGTCGGGATCGGCGAACGCGAGCCGGACCTGAGCGCCGTCCGCAGCCTTGTCGGAGATGAGCTGCATCGTGTTGGGCAGCAACTCAAGCAGAAACGGGTAGGCGTAGCCGAGCAGGTCGATCCGAGTGGTCGCGCCGGTGAGCAGCGCGGCCCAGACATGGTGCGGGATGTCGGCGCGGTGGGCGTAGGCGGCGACGACCTCGGCGGTGGCCTCCGCGCCGGGCGCCTGGTCGGGACGGGTCTGGGGCCAGAGGTCTGCTTCGGTCTCGCCGAGGGCGTCGGCGACGGCGAGCCGGGTGCGCTGGTGCGGGACGCGGCCGGCGAGCCACCGGGTGACGGTCTTGACATCGACACCGACAGCCGTGGCAAGAGCGGCCGAGTCGAGGTGGGCGCGGAGCATGGCCGCGCGGAGGCGGTGACTCATACCGCCCCACGGTAGTGGACACGTCGGGACGCATCAGGGGCGTGGAAGTGTCCGGCATGGTGTCTATCGGGACGTTGGGGTGCCGTGGGCCGGCTCTTAAGTTCAGCGGCAGGGCCTCGCCGGTCCGCTTGCGGCAGATTCGCCGGGCTGGCGAGCGCCAGGGGGAAGGGGTCCTCGACTCCCCCGGAGGGCCTCTTCCCCTCTCCAAACTATCCAGGAGGGTGGTGGGACTGTTGTCTGCGCATCAGCCGGTACGGCCGCAGTGGACCTGCACGGCGTGCGGAGCACCGTGGCCGTGCAGAACCAGGAAACGGCAGCTCATCGAGGAGTTCAGGGGCGCGCGGATATCGCTGCTGCTGTATCTGTCCGCGTACCTGGTACAGGCGTGTGCCGACCTGCCGCTTACGCCGTCTGGGCTGTTGCACTCGCGGTTTCTCGCCTGGCCGCGCTCAGCCCCCCTGCGCGACGAGCCGCCGCAGTGACGTCAGCCCTTCTCCAGGTACTCCGCGCGGTCCTCGTCCACCAGCGCGGCCACCGACGCGGCCAGCGCCGGATTGCCTGTCAGCTCCGGGTCGTCCCCGATCAGGGTGATGGCCTCGGCGCGGGCGTCGCGGATCAGGTCGGCGTCGCGTCGCAGGGACAGCAGCCGCAGGTGCGAGCGGTGCCCGGACTGGGTGGCCCCGAGCACGTCGCCCTCGCGACGCTGTTCGAGGTCCAGTTCGGCGAGCTTGAAACCGTCGCTGGTGGAGGCCACCGCGTCCAGCCGCTCCCGCGCCGACGAGCCCTCGGCCGCCTCGCTGACCAGCAGGCAGAGCCCGGCGGCCGCGCCCCGGCCGACGCGGCCCCGGAGCTGGTGCAGTTGCGAGACGCCGAAGCGGTCGGCGTCCAGCACGATCATCACGGTGGCGTTCGGCACGTCCACGCCGACCTCGATCACCGTGGTCGCCACCAGCACGTCCAGGTCGCCGGCCGCGAAGGAGCGCATCACCGCGTCCTTCTCGTCGGCCGGCAACCGGCCGTGCAGGACCCCGATCCGCAGCCCGTGCAGCGGCCCCTCGGCCAGCAGCGGCGCCACCTCGGTCACCGCCAGCGGAGGCCGGCGGCCGTTGTCGTCCTCGGGCGGCGGCTCCTCGTCGGACACCGGGCCGTCCCCGATGCGCGGGCACACCACGTACGCCTGGTGGCCGGCGGCCACCTCCTCGCGCAGCCGACGCCAGGCCCGGTCGAGGAAGGCCGGCTTCTCGGCGGCCGGGACCACGTGCGAGGCGATCGGCGACCGGCCCCGGGGCAGCTGGGAGAGGGTGGACACCTCCAGGTCGCCGTAGACGGTCATCGCCACCGTTCGCGGGATCGGCGTCGCCGTCATCACCAGCGTGTGCGGCGGCTGGTCGGCCTTGGCGCGCAGCGCGTCGCGCTGCTCCACGCCGAAGCGGTGCTGTTCGTCGACCACCACGAGACCCAGGTCGGCGAAGTCGACGCCCTCGTAGAGCAGCGCGTGGGTGCCCAGCACGATGCCGGCGGCGCCGCTGGCCACCTCACCGAGCGCCCGGCGACGGGCCGCCGCGCCCAGCGAGCCGGTGACCAGCTCGACCCGGGTGGCGTGGTCGGCGGAGTCCAGCTCACCGGCCCGGCCCAGCGGCCCGAGCAGGTCGAGCATGCCGCGGTAGTGCTGCGCGGCCAGGACCTCGGTGGGGGCCAGCAGCGCGGCCTGCCCGCCCGCGTCGACCACCTGGAGCATGGCCCGCAGGGCCACCACCGTCTTGCCCGAGCCCACCTCGCCCTGCAGGAGGCGGTGCATCGGGTGCGCGGCGGTCAGGTCCTCGGCGATCTCCGCGCCCACCTCGCGCTGGCCGGCGGTCAGCTCGTACGGCAGCCGGGCGTCGAACGCGTCCAGCAGCCCATCGACGCGCGGCGGCCGGGGCCGGGCCGGCCAGTCGGCGGCCCGGTGCTTGCGCTGCACCAGCGTCAACTGGACGGCGAACGCCTCGTCCCACTTGAGCCGCCGTCGCGCCCGGTGCAGGGCCTCCTTCGTGGACGGTCGGTGGATCTCGCGCAGCGCCGCGCCCAGGTCGACGAGGTTGCGGCTGGCCCGGACGGCGGCCGGCAGCGGGTCGTCCGGCGGGGTGAACGTGTCCAGGACGACCCGTACACAGCGGGCGATGACCCAGGTCGGTACGGCAGCGGCGGCCGGGTACACGGGGATCAGCGCGCCCGCGAACTCCTCGATCTCGTCGTTGACCGCCGCCTCACCCTCGCCGCCCTCGCCGAGCAGGACGTACTCCGGGCCGTTGAGCTGCCGTTTGCCCCGGAACTCGGTGACCTTGCCGGCGAACAGCCCCCACCGGCCGGGCCGCAGCTCCCGTTCGCGCCACGCCTGGTTGCCGAAGAACGTCAGCGTCAGAACACCGCCGGAGCCGTCGCCGACGGTCACCTCGAGCAGGTTGCCCCGACGTTGCCGCATCGGCCGTACGGCGGTGCGTTGCACCTGGGCCAGCACGGTGACCTGCTCGCCGACGTCCAGCGACCGGATGTCGGTGTGCTCGCCCCGCTCGTCGTAGCGGCGCGGGAAGTGGTAGATGAGGTCGCCCGCCGTGTGCAGGTCGAGCTGGGAGGCCAGCGCCTTCGCCGTCTTGTCGCCGACGAGCTTCTTCAGCGGCGTGTCCACCGTGGCCGGCTCACTCATTCGACCCCCACCAGGAGCGGATAGAACGGCTGACCGCCCGGGTACGCCTGCACCTCGACGAACGGCCAGCGTCGCGCGACGTGCGCGCGGACGGCATCGGTGAGCCCGGCGGGGGCGTCCACCCCGGCGAGCAGGGTGACCAGCTCCCCGCCACCGCCGAGCATCCGGTCGACGACGGCGGCGCAGGTGTCGGTGAGGTCGGTGCCGATCAGGTGCACCTCGCCCTCGACCAGCGCCAGCACGTCACCGGGGCGGCAGGGGCCGGCGACCGTGAGCGCCTCGCGGCTGGCGTGGCAGACCTCGGCGTAGCGGCACGCGCCGGCCGCCTCGGCCATCGCGATCACGTCGTCCTCGAACCGGCGGGTGCCGTCGCGGACCGCGAGGGCCGCGAGCGCCTGCACCGGTGAACGGGTCGGCACCACGCTCACCTTGACGCCGTGCCGGTGCGCCTCGCGGGCCGCCGCGCTGGCGACCGCCCCCGTGTTCGGATCGTTCGGCAGGACGACCACCCGGGTCGCCCCGGTGCCGCGCACCGCGGCCAGCAGGTCACCGATGGACGGGTTGCCGCGCACCACCGTCGCGCCCTCGGCGGCGAACAGCTCGGCGATCCCGACGCCGGTGGCCACCACCACGGCGGCCCGGCCGTCCTCGGTCGGACCGCCGGACGGCTCCGGCTGATCGGCGAAGCGGGTCACCGAGATCCGGTACGGGCGGCCGGCGGCGATCCCCGCCTCGACCGCCGCGCCGACGTCGTTGACGTGGACGTGGACGGTCCAGGTGCCGTCCGGCTCGCGGCCGTCACCAACGACGACCAGCGAGTCGCCCAGCGCGTCCAGGGTGCGGCGCAGCGCGGCCACCGCGTCGGCGGGTGCGTCGAGCAGGTACTGCACCTCGTAGGCGTACTCCTCGGAACCGGTCTCGCGCGCGACGGTGGCCGCCGGACGGGCGGTGCGCGGCGGCGGCGCGGGCGGGGTGGCGCTCTCCCCGGTGAGGACCTCGACCAGGGCGTCGAGCAGGACACAGAGCCCGCGCCCGCCGGCGTCGACGACGCCCGCGCGGGCCAGGGCCGGCAGTTGCTCGGGGGTACGGGCCAGGGCCTCGGCCGCCGCCCGCGCCGCGGCACGGGCCGCCACCGCCAGGTCGTCGCTGCCCGCCTGCTCGGCCCCGGTGGCCGCGGCGGCGACGACGGTGAGCAGGGTGCCTTCGACGGGACGGCCGACCGCGGTGTACGCGGCGGTGGTCGCCGCCCGCAGCGCGGCGGCCAGGGCCCGCCCACGCACCGCCGGCACGCCGACGACCGCGTCGGCGAACCCGCGCAGGATCTGCGAGAGGATGACGCCCGAGTTGCCCCGCGCGCCCAGCAGCGCGCCCTGCGCCATCAGCCGCAGCGCGTGCCCGTGGGCGGTCGGGCCGCTGTCGGGGAGGGTGTCCAGGTCCATCGAGAGCGCCTGCTGCGCCGAGGTGAGGGTGAGCACCAGATTGGTGCCGGTGTCGCCGTCGGGCACCGGGTAGACGTTGAGCTGGTCGATCTCGCCCTGGTGGCGCTTGAGCGCGACCACCCCGCTCGCGCACCAACGGCGGACCGTGGCGGCGTCGAGGGTGTCCAGCACGGGCAGAAGCCTACTGGCGCGCGCCGACACACGTCGGACTCGTCCGGCGTGTCCGGTTGCGCCGACGCCCGACGGGCCCCCACCCTCCCGGCCCGCACGAGCGGGATCCGCCCGCCAGGTACAGTTGCCGCCGGAACCACCCCCGTCACCCGGCGGGCCGGCCACCAGCCACTGAGCGGTGGGGCGGCTGCTCCGCGGGTCAGGGCGGTTGGTCACCTCGGCGGGGCATCGGGTAGGCTGACGCGGTTGCCCGGGCAGCACCTGCCGGCGACCTCATGAACGTTTCAATCCCAGGAGTATCCCGTGGCTAGCGTGTGCGACGTCTGTGGCAAGGGACCGGGCTTCGGCCACAACGTGCCCTGGTCCAAGAAGAAGACCAACCGCCGCTGGAACCCGAACATCCAGTCGGTGCGCACCCCGGCCGGTGGTGGCAACACCAAGAAGCTGCAGGTCTGCACCTCGTGCATCAAGGCCGGCAAGGTCACCCGCGCCTGACGCGGCAGCACCGACTCTTCTCGTTCGGCTCAGCCGGCGGGCCCTGCGGCCCGCCGGCTCTGTCGTGTCCGCACCCGGCTTGACGCCGGCCGCTCAGAGCGTGCGGCCGAAGGAGACGCAGCCCTCCGCGTCCTGGTAGAACCCGAAGTTGGGAATCCGGTCATAACCGGCGGACGCGTACATGGCGATCGCCTCGGGCTGCTTGTCCCCGCACTCCAGGACCATCCGCTTGCGGCCGTGCTCCCGGGCCGAGCGCTCGACGGCCGCGAGGACCGTCCGCGCCACGCCGCGTCCACGCGCGGTCGGGGCGGTGTACATCCGCTTCAGCTCGGCGGTGTCCGTGCCGTGGCTGCGCCAGCCGCCGCAGCCGACCGGCTCACCGGCCAGGTAGGCGACGAGGAACGCGCCGTCCGGCGGCTCGAACTCGCTCGCCGCCACCGGGGTGTCGTCGCCGGTGCCCCCGTACCGGGTGGCCAGGTCAGCCAACGCGGCCTTGATCAATTGTTGCGCCACCGGCGCGTCGAACCGCACCAGCCGAATCTCGATCTCACTCACGGTATCCAGGGTACGGCCGCCGCGTGGCCTCAGCGGAAGTGGTCCCAGCCCCGGGGCCCGTCGTAGGCACCGCCGTCGACCGTCACCCCGACACCGTCCGTCACCGTGCCGATGGGCCGCCACTGCGGCGGCAACGCCACCGTCGCAGGGAAGGTCGCGGCCAGCGCGTGGTCCTCGCCACCCGCCAGGATCCAGGTGTACGCGTCGACACCGAGCGCCTGCGCGGCATCCGCCATCTGCCGGGGCACCTCGAAGGCGTCGCGGCGCACGTCGATCGCCACACCGCTGGCCCGCGCCACGTGCCCCAGGTCGGCGAGGAGCCCGTCCGAGACGTCGATCATCGAGGTCGCGCCGAGCTGGGCGGCCTGCGGCCCGGCCGGGTAGGGGACGTTCGGTCGCCGGTACGCCTCGACCAGCAGCCGGGGAGTGCGGAAGCCGCGGCTGAGCACGGTCAGCCCGGCCGCCGCGTACCCGATGCGGCCCGCCAGGGCCAGCACGTCGCCGGGACGGGCGCCGGAGCGCACCACCGGCGCCCGGCCACCGAGGTCGCCCAGCGCGGTCACCGCGATGGTCAGGGTGGGGCTCGACGACATGTCCCCGCCCACCACGCTCGCGCCGACCGTGGCGGCCTCCGCGGCCAACCCGTCGGCCAGCTCCTCCGCCCAGCTCGCCTCGAGGTCGGCGGGCATGCAGAGGGCGACCAGCAGTGCGGTCGGGACGGCGCCCATCGCCGCGACGTCGGCCAGGTTGGCGGCGGCGGCCCGGTGACCGACGTCGCGCGCCGACCCCCAGTCCCGCCGGAAGTGCCGCCCCTCGACGAGCACGTCCGTGCAGGCGACCACCCGGCCGTCCGGCGCGGCCACCACCGCCGCGTCGTCACCCGGACCGAGCACCGTCGTCGGGCCCATCGCCAGGCGGGCGGTGACCCGCCCGATCAGCCCGAACTCGCCGATCCCGGCCACGCTGGCGGCACTGCCGGCGTTCGACCCGTTCTGCCCGGCACCGCCGCGCTCGCTCACCGCTGCTCCTTGACCACCGATAGGGATCAGACCTGGTCCGTAAGGTAGTTTCACCCTTCGGGCCGCCTTCGGGCGGCGACGGACGGAGGTCGAGTCGTGGTACAGGCGTACATCCTCATCCAGACCGAGGTCGGCCGCGCACGGGACGTGGCGGGTCTCATCGCGGACATCGCCGGCGTGGTACGCGTCGACGCCGTCACCGGGCCGTACGACGTGGTCGTCCTCACCGAGGCGAACACCGTCGACGAGCTCGGCAAACTCATCGTCAGCAAGGTGCAGATGGTGCCCGGCATCACCCGCACCCTCACGTGTTCGGTGGTGCGGCTGTAAGTGGACGAGATGACGACCCCCTCGGCGGTTCGGGACGACGGCGAGCGGGAGCCGGCGGACACCGCGCCCGAGCCGGCTGAAGGTACCCACGCGGACGCCGATCCGGCCGTCGACGCGCCGGCCGGCCGGGACCGGACCGTCCGGGGAGCGGCCCTGCTCGCCACGGTGATCGCACTACCGGTCACGCTGCTGGTGGCCGTGCTGGCCTTTGCCAAACTCGCCCCGGAGACGCCGACCGCCGCGCCGAGCCCGTCGGCGAGCACCACCCGGGCACAGTCCAGCGCGCCGGTCGAGATGGCCGCGCCGGCGCTGGCCGAGCGCCCGGCCACGGTCTGCCGGGCGCTGCTCTCCCAGCTCCCGCAGACCATCCGCGACCTGACCCAGCGTCCGGTCACGGCGGGCCCCGAGCAGAACGCCGCCTACGGCGACCCCGCGCTCACCGTGGCCTGCGGCGGCGCCGAGCCGACCATTCCGGCCACCGACGAGGTCTGGGTGGTCAACCGGGTCTGCTGGCACCCCGTCGAGGGGACCGACATGACGGTGCTCACCACCGTCGACCGGGAGACGCCGGTGACGGTCCGGATCCCGCGCTCCTACCCGCAGCCGCTGCAGTGGGCCGCCCCGATCTCCAGCGCCATCGTGGCGTCGGTGCCCTCGGGCGGCGCCGTCCCCGCCGGCTGCCAGGGCTGACGCGCCGACGCATGGCCCGTACGACGGGCCACGCGTCGAGGACGTCCTCGGCTCAGTGCAGGCCGACGCCGCGCCGCTGGGCGGTACGGATCAGCCGGCTGACCAGCTTGGGGTACTCCAGGCCGGAGGCCGCCCACATCCGGGGGAACATCGACGTCGGGGTGAACCCGGGCATCGTGTTGATCTCGTTGAGGTAGACGTCCAGGTCCGGGGTGACGAAGAAGTCGGCCCGAGCCAGGCCGGCGCAGTCCAGCGCGGTGAACGCGCGGACCGCGTACTCCTGCACCTGGCGGGTCACCTTGTCGGGCAGGCCGGCCGGGATGTCGTACTCGCAGGAGTCGTCGAGGTACTTGGCCTCGAAGTCGTAGAAGTCGTGGTCGGCGACGACACGCACCTCGGCCAACACGGACGCCTCGGGGGTGCCACCGGCCTCGCCCTCCAGCACACCGCACTCGATCTCGCGGCCGACGATCGCGGCCTCGATAATGACCTTGGGGTCGAACTGCCGGGCGGTGGCGACCGCCTCGTCGAGCTGCGCCCAGTCGGTCACCCGTGTGATGCCGAACGAGGAGCCGGCGCGCGACGGCTTCACGAAGACCGGCAGGCCGAGCCGCTTCTTGTCCTGCTCGCTCAGCGTCATCCCGTTGCGCAGCACCGCGTACGCGCCGACCGGGATGCCCTCGATGGCGCAGAGCTTCTTGGTGAACTCCTTGTCCATCGCGGCGGCGGAGGCGAAGACGTTCGCCCCCACGTAGGGGATGCCGGCCATCTCGAGCATGCCCTGGATGGTGCCGTCCTCGCCGTACGTGCCGTGCAGCACGGGGAAGACCACGTCCACGTCGGCCAGCGCCCGGGGCCCTTCGGTCGGGTCGAGCACCATCAGCCCGTTGCCGGTGGGGTCGGCCCGTAGCACGATGTCCGCGCCCGACTCGGCGGTGATCTCCGGGAGCTGGCGGGCGTCGATGGCGAGTTGGGCGGGATCGCCACTGGTCAGCACCCACTGGCCGGCGCGGGTGATGCCGACCGGCACCACCTCGTACTCGTCGGGGTCGAGGGCGCCGAACACGCTGCCGGCGCTGACGCAGGAGATGCCGTGCTCCGGGCTGCGGCCGCCGAAGACGATCGCCACGCGGGTCTTGCCTGGGGTGGTCACTCCGGTCACCTCTTCGTACGCGGCTGCGGCTGGTCGTGCTCGCCGGTGGCGCTCACCCGGTTGACCTTACTGTGCGTGGCGATCAGGCGCGGCGATACCCGGCGAGCCACGACGCGACACGGCATTCGGTCAACAGAGCATATACGGTGTGTGACGGAATGGTGGGGTCGATCAGTCCCGGGAGTGCCGGCGACCGACCGCGATCACCTTGACCCGCTGCCGGCCGGCCCGGACCATGCCCAGCGCCATGAAGGCGCCGGCGATCCGGTCGGCGGCCTCCCTGCTGCTCGCGCCCACGACCTGGCGGCGACGCTCGGGGGCGACCCGCTCGTTGCGGTCGATGCCCTCGACGGGACGCACGTCGGTGAGCACGACCAGGAAGCGGGTCATCCCCGAACCCCGGGGCGCGGGGGCGGAGACTTCGGACCGGTACGCACGTCGTCCCCTTCCGGCGGTCGGGCACGGGCGGCACGCGGCGATCGGGTACGGGGGAGAAACCCGATCGCCGCGCGCCCTATCCCCTCCGGTCGCTCACCACCACCGTCGCCACGACAACCGGCGGTGAGGACGCGATAACAGATTGACACGTCTACAGCCATGAATGCAACTCTCATCGGCCATCTCTCATGTACCCGTTCCCATAAATGTGTGCGACCATCGATGCATGGCCCCCAAGACCGCCCGTGCCCGCCGACTCGGCATCGCCCTACGCCAGTTCCGGGAAGCCGCCGGGCTGACGCTGGAGTCCGCCGCAGACGAGATCAACAGCACCCGCAGCACCCTCTCGCGCTACGAGAACGCCCAGACGCTGATCAGCCCGGCCACCGTGCGCGCCCTGCTCACCTCGTACGGGGTGACGTCCGAGGAGGTGGCCGCCGCGGTGCAACTCGCCAAGGACGCCCGCAAACCGGGCTGGTGGGTGTCGTACTCGTACCTGCTCGACCCGCGCACCATCGACTTCATCGCCCTGGAGGCGGAGGCCACCGCGATCTCCAACTTCGAGCCGTCGGTGGTGCCCGGCCTGCTGCAGACCGCCGACTACATCCGCGGAGTGATGCGCGGCGGCCCGCACACCCTGGGCGACGAGCTGGTCGAGCAACGGGTCAAGATCCGGCTCGACCGCCAGCAGCGGCTCACCGCCGACACCCCACCCATCCTCGACGCGATCATCGACGAGGGCGCGCTGCTGCGCCCCGTCGGCGACGAGTCGGTGATGGAGGGCCAGCTGCGGCACCTCGTCAAGATGGCCGAGCTGCCGAACATCACCGTCCAGGTGATTCCCCTCTCCGCCGGCTACCACCGGGGCACCCGTGGCTCGCTGCACATCCTGGAGTTCGCCGATCCGGAGGACCCGATCATCGCGTCGGTGGAGACCGTCGCCGGTCAGATGATCCTCGACCGGGCGGGCGAGACGCGTACCTGCACCAAGATCATGGAGCATCTGCGCAGCGTGGCGCTCAGTCCGGCGGACAGCCGGGCGATGCTCCTGTCAGTCCTGAAGGGACGGTAGGAGACCGATGACACCGACGATCTCAGCGGCGTTGGCCACGGCGGCGTGGCGCAAGAGCAGCCGTAGCGGCGACGAGGGAGCCTGCGTGGAGGTGGCCGCGATCCCCCGACTGGTGGCCGTCCGCGACTCCAAGGACCCGGCCGGCCCGGCCCTGCTGTTCCCCCCGGCGGCCTGGGCCACCTTCGCCCAGGCCCCACCGCGCCGCTGACCACTCAGTAGGACCCGCGCCCCGCCGACCGGGCTGGACACAGCCCGGAACGCGGGGCGCGGCCAGGTGGGGGTCAGGCGACCAGCGGGCGGGGCTCCGGCGCGGCACGTACGGCCTCCAGGGCGGCGATCGCCACGCCACGGGCGCCGGCCATGTCGCGGTCCGGCACGAGCGCGAAGGTGGCGACGGCGGCCTGCTCCGCGCGGAGCACGGTGTGCTCGCGGACCGTCGCCAGGAACCAGTCCCGGAATGCCGGCGCGGCCTCCACCACACCGCCACCGACGAAGTACGCGTGCGGGTCGGTGAAGTTGGCCGCCAGGGTGAACAGGCGGCCCAGCGCCATCGCCTGCTGGGTGAAGAGGTCCCGGGCCAGCGCGTCACCCCGCTCGCCGTAGCCCCGCACGAGCTTCGCCGCCCGTGCCACCGGCTCGGCCGCGAGGGGGTGGTCGGGATACCGGGCCAGCCAGTACGGCAGCAGGTTGCGCTCGATGCCGGTCAGCGACGCGATGCTCTCGACATCGCCGGTGAAGCCGCAGGCGCAGGTCGGCTCCGACTGCTCCGCGCCGAGCAGGCCGCCCAGCGGGATGTGCACGTGACCCAACTCGCCGGCCATGCCGGCTGCGCCGGCGATCACCCGGCCGCTCTCGACCACCCCGCCGCCGAGGCCCGTGCCGACGATCGCCGAGACCGACGACCGGGTCATCGCCTCGTCACCGAAGTACACGTGGTGGGCGTAGAGCGCGGCCGCGTTGCCGTCGTTGTGGTAGATCACCGGCAGGCCCAGCCGACGCTCCAACGCGCCTCGGACGTCGAAGCCACGCCAGGCCGGCTGCGAGAAGTTGGTCGAGCCGCGCGACGAGATGACGCCGGTCGCGCTCGCGGGTCCGGGGGTGTCGAGCCCGACCGCCCGGACCAGCTCGCGCGGAACAGCGGTCTGCGCCAGCGCCCCGTCCAGCGCCCGCGCCAGCGCCTCGATCGCCGCCTCCGGGCCGGCCTGCACCTCGCTGGGGATCTCCAGCAGGCCGTCGACCAGGAAGCGGCCGTCCACCGTCAGCACGGTGGCGTTGTTGCTGGTGCCGCCGTTGTCCAGGCCGACGACCACCGGCACCCCTGCGCTGCCCACCGCAACCGCCTCCCGCCCTCATGAGTGTGAGCCGAGGCTAGTGCCAACCCCGCTCCCCCGCCACGTCACTCCCCCTCCCGACCCCGGATCCCCGCGATCTTGCACTTTCTGTGGCGACAAAGGGCACGTATAGCCACATCTAGACCACCGAAAGTGCAAGATCGCGGCGAGCAGGCGCGCGGGAGAGCGGGGTCAGCGGGGGCGGCGGGCTGTTATGGCTGTCGCGTCGCGGTCTTCGTCGTGGTGGACGGCGGGGGTCAGGCCGGCTGCCTGGAGGGCCGCGCACAGCGCGTCCACCTGCGTCTCGCCGGCCTCGACCACCAGGTGACCGCCCGGGGCCAGCCAGGTAGCCGCCTCGACGCCCACCCGGCGCAGCACGGCCAGCCCGTCCGGCCCGCCGTCGAGCGCCACCGGGGCCTCGTGCAGCCGCGCCTCCGGCGGCATCAGGGCCACCGCGTCGGTCGGCACGTACGGCGCGTTGGCGACCACCAGATCGAGTCGCCCCCGCCAGCGCTGGGGCAGCGGGGCGAACAGGTCACCCTCGTACACCTCGGCGGCCAGCCCGGCGAGGTTGCGCCGGGCGCAGGCCACCGCCACCGGGTCGATGTCGGCGGCGGCCAGCCAGCGCGGCGCGAGCCGGTGCGCCAGCGCGACGGCGGCAGCCCCGGAGCCGCAGCAGAGGTCGACCACGGCCGGGGCGGGACCGGTCAGCTCGACCGCCACCTCGACCAGCAGGGCCGTCCGGCCGCGCGGCACGAAGACGCCCGGGTCGACGCCGATCCGGAGGCCGCAGAACTCCGCCCAGCCGAGCACGTACTCCAGCGGCTCACCGGCCACCCGGCGGTCGGTCAGCTCGGCCAGTGCCACCGGATCGTCGGTGGCGGCGAGCAGCAGCTCGGCCTCGTCCTCGGCGTACACACAGCCGGCGGCGCGCAGCCGACCCACCAGGGCCGACCGGTCGATCGGCGGTGACTTCACTCAGGCCCCCGCGCTGGCGTCCAGCGCGGCGGCGATGTCGGCCACCAGATCGGCCGTGTCCTCGGCGCCGCAGGAGAGCCGGACGAAACCGGGGTCCGTGTCGTCGCCCCACTGGGCCCGCCGGTCCGCCGTGGTGTGCAATCCGCCGAAGGAGGTGGCAGCCGCCACCAGCCGGGCGGCCTCGACGAAGCGGGCTACCCGATCGGCGTCGCCCAGGTCGAACGACAGCACCCCGGGCATCCGGCGCATCTGCGTCGAGGCCACCGCATAGGCGGGGTCGGCCGGCAGCCCCGGCCAGCGCAGCCCGGTCACGTCCGGACGGGCCGCCAGCAGGTCGGCGACGGCGGCGGCGTTCGCGCTCTGCCGGGCCAGCCGCAGGTCGAGGGTCGCCAGCGACCGGTGGGCCAGCCAGGCGTCGAACGCGCCCGGCACCGAACCGGTGCTGGTACGCCAGAGCGTCACCGCCTCCACCACCTCGGCGGACCGGCTGGCCAGGTAGCCGAGCAGCAGGTCGGAGTGGCCGGTGAGCGCCTTCGTGCCGGAGGCCACCACCAGGTCGGCGCCGAGGTCCAGTGGACGCTGCCCGAGCGGGGTGGCCGTGGTGTTGTCGACCGCGAGCAGGGCGCCGGCGGCGTGCGCCCGCTCCGCCAGGGCGGCCACGTCGACCACGTCCAGGCCCGGGTTGGCGGGGGTCTCCACCAACACCAGCCGGACGCCCTCGAACGACGGGTACGGGCCGACGGTCGGCACAAAGAGCACCCGTACGCCGATCGTCTCCAGCACGGCGGTGGCGAACGCCCGCACCGGGAAGTACCCGTCGGAGGGCAGCACCACCGTGTCCCCCGGGCGCAGCAGGGTGAACAGCGCACCGGTGATGGCGGCCTGACCGCTGGCGAAGACGCGGCAGTCCCCGCCCTCCAACTCGCCCACCGCGGCTTCCAGCAGCCGCCGGGTCGGGTTGTCCGGGCGGCCGTAGCCGTTCGGCGACGCGTCCGGCCCCTGCCGCGGGTCGAGGTGGTACGGCGCGGCGAACACCGGCCCCGGCAGGAACGGGTCACCCGGTGCCGGCTCCGGCAGGCCGGCGCGGACACAGCGGGTACCGTCTCCCCACTCGCTCATCAGGTCCTCACTCGTACGACTCGGGCTTGGCGGTGCGGCTCATCAGCGCCTGGACGGCGAGGCGCGGGTCCATCCCCTCATGGCAGATCCGTTCGACGTGCTCGGTGATCGGCATCTCGACGCCGTGCGCCCGCGCCAGGTCGCGGATCGCGAGGCAGCTCTTGACGCCCTCGGCGGTCTGTCGCGTGGCCGCCTGGGCCTGTTCCAGGGTCTCGCCCCGACCCAGGTGCTCGCCGAAGGTGCGGTTCCGGGCCAGCGGCGACGAGCAGGAGGCGACGAGGTCGCCCATGCCCGCCAGGCCGGCGAAGGTGATCGGGTCCGCGCCGAGCGCCACGCCCAGGCGGGCCGTCTCGGCCAGCCCCCGGGTCATCAGCATGGCCCGGGTGTTGTCGCCGAAGCCCATCGCCGTGGCGATGCCGTAGGACAGCGCGATCACGTTCTTGACCGCGCCGCCCAGCTCGCAGCCGATCACGTCGTCGTTGGTGTACGGGCGCAGGTACGGCGTCCGGATCGACGACTGCACGAGCGTGGCCCGGTCGGCGTTCGTGCCGGCCACCACCGTCGCGGCCGGCTGCTCGGCGGCGATCTCCGGGGCCAGGTTCGGGCCGGAGACGACCACCACCCGGTCCGCGGCCACCCCGGCGGTCTCCACGATGACCTCACTCATCCGCCTGGTGGTGCCGAGTTCGATGCCCTTCATCAGCGACACGAGCGTCGAGTCCGGGTGCAGGTGCCGGGCCCACTCGGCGAGGTTGCCGCGCAGGGTCTGCGACGGCACGGAGAGCACCACCACCTCGGCGCCGGTGATCGCCTCGGCGGCGTCGGTGGTGGCGGTGACCCGGGCCGGCAGCAGCAGGTCCGGCAGGTACTCGGGGTTGCGACGCTCGGTACGGATGCTCTCGGCGACGGGGGCCCGGCGGGCCCACACCGTCACGTCCCGGCCCGCGTCGGCCAGGATCTTGGCGAAGGCGGTGCCCCAGGAGCCGGCACCGAGCACCGCGACGTGGCCGCTCATGCCGCTTCGCCCTCAGGCCGCTCGACGGACCGTCGGACCGGCCGTTCCCACAGGGGTGGCGGGGTCCCGCCCCGGATCTCGGCGAGCATGTCCCGCAGCCGCAGCATGATGGCGTCCGTCATCTCTTCGAGGGTTTCCCGGGTCGGCGGCGCGTCCGCCCAGCGGCTGAGGTCGACCGGGGCGCCGGCGACCACGGTCACCGGGATCCGGGGGCGCGGGTTGAGCCGGCTGGTACGCGGGTCGAAGATCCGCTCCGGCCCCCACATCACCACCGGCACCACGGGCGCGCCGGTGGCCAGCGCCAGCCGGGCGGCACCGGTCTTGGCCTTCATCGGCCACAGCTCCGGCTGCCGGGTGGTGGTGCCCTCCGGGTAGATCACGACCGCACCGCCCTCGTCGAGCGCGGCGACCAGCGCGTCCAGCGAGCGGACCGCCTCGACGCTGCCCCGCTCGACCGGGATCTGCCGGCAGCGGTGCAGGATCCAGCCGACCACCGGCACCCGGAACACGCTGGCCTTGCCCAGGAACTGCGGCCACCGGCCGGAGTCGTAGACGAAGTGCGCGGAGACCAGCGGGTCGGCGTGCGAGATGTGGTTCGGCACGATGATCACACCGCCGTCACCGGCGAGGTGTTCCTGGCCGCGCCAGGTCCGCCGGGTCCAGACGGTCATCACCGGCTTGACCAGCCCCACGGCGAACCGTTGCCAGAACCCCAGCCTCCGCCGTGCCACTGTGCCTCCTCGTCGCGCCCCGACCACACGCGCGCGCCCCACCCGCGACACCCGCAGCGGAAATCATGCCTGCTCGCCCCCGGTACGGCCAGCGAGGGTCCCGTCGTCCGGCTGGCAGGATTGCGGACGTGAGTCAGCCGAGGTGGGCCGTCGTGGTGCCGGTGAAGCGTCTGACCGAAGCCAAGAGCCGGCTGCGGGGCGCGCTGCCCGGCGTACCCCATGAGGAGCTGGCGCTGGCGCTGGCGGCCGACACCCTGCGCGCGGTGCTGGCCTGCCCGGCGGTCGCCGAGGCCCTGGTGGTGACCGACGACCACCGGGTGGCGCGGGCGGCGCGGGCCCTCGGCGCGCGCACCCTCGCCGACCTGCCGGACGCCGGCCTGAACGCGGCGTTCCGGCACGGCGCGGCACAGACCGAGGCGCGGTGGGTGACCGGACTCACCGCCGACCTGCCGGCGCTGCGCCCGCAGGACCTGGCCGCCGCGTTGCTCGCGGCGCTGCGCGGGGCCGAGGGGGTACGCCGGTTCGTCGCGGACGCGCCCGGTACGGGGACCGTGCTGCTCACCGCCCCGCCGGGCGTCGACCTCGATCCGCGGTTCGGGATCGACTCGGCGGCGGCGCACGAGGCGAGCGGAGCGCTGCCGCTGACCGGCGACTGGCCGAGTCTGCGACGTGACGTGGACACCGCGGACGACCTGGCCGAGGCCGCCCGCCTGGGTCTGGGACCGCGCACGGCCGCGCTGCTCGCCACGGTCCGCCCGGCGCGCGCCACGAGCTGAGGGTGCCGGCCGCGCAGCACCGGGGTGACCCCGCCGGTGTACGGTGCCAGCATGCAGGGCACGGTGGCCAGCTACGACGCGGCGACGCGCAGCGGCGTCCTGCTGCTCGACGACGGCACCGAGCTGCGCTTTCCCGCCCGGGCGTTCGACGCCTCCGGCCTGCGGCTGCTCCGGCTCGGCCAGCGGGTCCGCATCGACACCGATCCCGACGGCGAGGTCGTCCGGGTGACATTGCCGACGATGAACTGAGCTGGCAGGGCCAAGTTCATTTTGCGTTAACTCGAATCGGGTGATTATGAGCGGGTGAGCACCCCTCGCGAGCACCCGGTCACCCCGCCCGCCACCGACCCCCGCAACGGCGCCCGCATCCGCGGCACCGACGGCCGTTTCCGCCCGTCCCGGGCCGAACGGGCCGGCGCCGCCCGCGCCGACACGCTCGCCGACGACCCGGGGGGCGCCTCCTCCGGGCTGGACGAGGTCCTCGACCCCGCCGTCACGACCACCGAGACGGACGGCCCGGCGGCCGGTGGGGTCCAGCCGGGGTCGCCATCCGCCGGGGACGACGAGCAGGCACCGACCCCTCCCCCGCTGCCGGAGGACCGCTTCCTCAACCGCGAGCTGTCCTGGCTCGACTTCAACGCGCGGGTGCTCGCCCTCGCCGAGGACCAGCGCACTCCCCTGCTGGAGCGGGCCAAGTTCCTGGCGATCTTCGCGAGCAACCTGGACGAGTTCTACATGGTGCGGATCGCCGGTCTGAAGCGGCGGCTCTCCGCTGGCCTGCCGGTACGCGGCGGCGACCGCCTCCCGCTGCGCACGCAGCTCGAACTGATCGCCGAACGGACCGCCGAGCTGGGCGCCCGGCACGCGGCCTGCTTCGTCGACGACGTGCTGCCCAAGCTGGCCGACGAGGGCATCCGCATCCTGCGCTGGGGCGATCTGGGCGACGGCGAACGGGAGCGGCTGCGCACCTACTTCCGGGAGCACATCTTTCCGGTGCTGACCCCGCTCGCGGTGGACCCGGCGCACCCGTTCCCGTACATCTCGGGACGGTCGCTGAACCTGGCGGTGGCCGTCCGCGACCCGGACGGCGGCTCCGAGCTGTTCGCGCGGGTGAAGGTGCCCAACAACGTCCCGCGGTTCGTACGCGTCGACCGGGACCAGCCGGGCGTACGGATGCTGCCGGTCGAGGACCTCATTTCGGTGCACCTGGGTCAGCTCTTCAGCGGCATGCAGGTGGTCGAGTGTCACCTGTTCCGGGTGACCCGTAACGCCGAGGTGGAGGTCGACGAGGACCGCGACGAGGACCTGCTCCAGGCGCTGGAACGGGAGTTGGCCCGCCGCCGGTTTGGTCCGCCGGTGCGGCTGGAGGTCGCCGCGTCCATCTCCGACCACATGCTGGAACTGCTCGTCCGCGAGTTGGACATGGACGACCAGGACGTACTTCGGGTGCCCGGCCTGCTGGACCTGTCCGCGCTCTGGCAGGTGTACGGCGAGGCCGATCGCCCGGACCTGAAGGACCCGCCGTTCGTACCGGCCACGCACCCCCGGCTCACCGAGGGCGAGGTGCCGCGCAGCGTCTTCTCCACCCTGCGCGACGGGGACATCCTGGTGCACCACCCCTACCACTCGTTCGCGACGAGCGTGCAGCGATTCATCGAGCAGGCCGCCGCCGACCCGAACGTGCTCGCCATCAAGCAGACGCTCTACCGGACCAGCGGTGACTCGCCGATCGTGGACGCGCTCGTGGACGCGGCCGCCGCCGGCAAGCAGGTGGTGGTGCTGGTCGAGGTGAAGGCCCGCTTCGACGAGGTGGCCAACATCGGCTGGGCCCGGACCCTGGAACGCGCCGGCTGTCACGTGGTGTACGGGCTGGTGGGGCTCAAGACGCACTGCAAGACCGCGTTGGTGGTCCGGCAGGAGGGCAACCAGATCCGCCGGTACTGCCACATCGGCACCGGCAACTACCACCCGAAGACCGCGCGGCTGTACGAGGACTTCGGCATGCTCACCGCCGATCCGGAGATCGGAGCGGACCTCACCGACCTGTTCAACGTGCTGACCGGCTACAGCCGGCAGACCGCGTACCGGCGGCTGCTGGTCGCCCCCCAGGGCATCCGCAGCGGACTGATCGAACGGATCGAGCGGGAGATCGCGCACGTCCGCCTCGGCATGCCCGGCCTGGTCCAGTTCAAGGTCAACTCACTGGTCGACGAGGGCGTGACCGACGCGCTGTACCGGGCCTCCCAGGCCGGCGTCCACGTCGACCTGCTCATCCGGGGTATGTGCACGCTGCGTCCGGGGGTGCCGGGGCTGTCGGAGAACATCCGGGTCCGCTCGATCCTGGGCCGGTTCCTGGAGCACTCCCGCATCTTCCGCTTCGGCAACAACGGCGAGGCCGAGTTCTGGATGGGCTCGGCGGACCTGATGCACCGCAACCTGGACCGGCGGGTGGAGGCGCTGGTGCAGGTGAGCGACCCGATCGCCCGAGCCGAGTTGGACCACGTGCTGACCGCCGCGATGAGCCCGGACGTCGACGCGTTCGAGCTGGCCGGCGACGGCACCTGGACCCGGCGCGCCGGCGGCGACGAGACGTCCCGCGTCCATCTCCAGGAACTGTTGCTGCGCCGCGTCGGTGGCACGGCCGGCTGAGCGATCACCGCCTAGGCTGAGCTGATGGTCGAGGAGGAGCAGAAGTACGAGGTGGACGACACCTTCGTGATACCCGACCTGTCCGCCATCGCACCGGTCGGCGGCCGGGTCCGGGCGCTGCCGCCGGTGACGCTCGTCGCCCGCTACCTCGACACGGTCGACCTGCGGCTGGCCCGCGCCGGGGCGTCCCTTCGCCACCGTGACGGGGACGAGCCGCCGTGGACGGTGAAGCTGCCCACCGGCACGCCCGGCGTCCGGCACGAGATCTCCCGTCCCGGGCCGGCCGGGCAGCCGCCGCCGGAGCTGGTCGAGCTGGTCACCGCCCTGCACCGGGGTACGCCCCTGGCACCGGTCACGGTGGTGCGTACCGTCCGGCACGCCCACGAGGTGCGCGCCGAGGACGGCACGGTGCTCGCCGAGGTGGTGGACGACCGGGTGCGCGTCCTCGACGACGCCGGCGCCACCACGGGTGAGTTCCGCGAGGTGGAGGTCGAGCGCAAGGCCGGCGACCGCAAGCTGCTGGGCCGCATCGGGGCGGTGCTGCGCGACGCCGGGGCGCGAGCCGGCTCGTTCACCCCGAAGCACGTACGGGCGCTGGGGGCCGTGGCACAGGCCGAACCGGACCTGGTCGCACCCGGCGAGCTGGCCGACGACCCGAGCGCCGGGGAGGTGGTCACCGAGGCGGTCCGCAAGGAGGTACGCCGGCTGCTGGCGCACGATCCCCTCGTCCGGCTGCACCACTCCACCGGCGACGGCGACAGCGCCGTCCACCAGATGCGGGTGGCCTGCCGACGGCTGCGCAGCGACCTGCGGACCTTCCGTCCACTCGTACGTCGGAGCTGGGCCCGTCCACTGCGCGACGAACTGCGCTGGCTGGCCGGGGTGCTCGGCGGGGCGCGCGACGCCGAGGTGCTGCGCGAGCGGCTGCGGCGCACCTCGACCGCCGACCCGCTCAGCCCACTCGACGCGGACGCGGTCGACCGGCTCGACGACGCGCTCGCGCAACGGCAGCGGCAGGCGCTCGCCGCCATCGACGAGGCGCTGCGCTCCCCGCGCTACCTGGCCCTGTTGGACGCCCTCGTGCTGGCCGCCCGCGCGCCCCGGCTCACCCGGCGGGCGGCCACCCCGGCGGCCCGGACGCTACCGAAGCTGGTGGCCCGACCATGGCGGCAGCTCACCGGCCCGGACGGCGTCGACGGGCTCGACCCGCTCGCGCCCGACGACCGCTGGCACGCCGTCCGCAAGCAGGGCAAACAGGCCCGGTACGCGGTCACCGCCGTCCTCCCGGCGGTCGGCCGGGACGCACGGCGGCTGGCCCGCGCGCTGGCTCGCGTCCAGGACGTGCTCGGTGAGCACCAGGACGCCGCGGTGGCCGCCGAGACCTGGCTCGCCCTCGCCGCCCAGCGTCCCGGCGACCACGAGATCGCGGTCACCGCCGGGCGGCTGGCCGAGCGGGAACGCGACACGGTCCGTCGGATGCGGGCCCGGTTCCCCGACGCGTGGCACCGGGCGACCCGGCGACGGCGGACCAGATGGCTGCCGTGACGGGCATCCGGGCCGCCGGCGGGGTCTGCTGGCGACCGACCGACGACGGCGTACGGGTCTGCGTGGTGCACCGCCCGCGCTACGGGGACTGGACGCTGCCCAAGGGCAAGCTGGAACCGGGCGAACACCCGCTCGTCGCGGCGGTCCGCGAGGTGGCCGAGGAGGCCGACGTGCGGGGCGTACCGCAGGTGCGGCTGCCGTCGGTGCGCTACCGCAGCGAAGGACAGGCCAAACTGGTCGACTACTGGTCGATGCTCGCCGTCGCCGAGGGGGGTTTCCAGCCGGGCACCGAGGTCGACGACATCCGGTGGTTGACCGTCGACGACGCGATCCGGCTGGTCAGCTACCCGCACGACGCCGAAGTGCTGGCCGCGTTCGCGGAGCTGCCGTCGGTGACCGCGACGATCGCGCTGGTCCGGCACGGGCACGCGGGCAAGCGGGCCACGTGGACCGGCCCGGACACCGCCCGGCCGCTCGACGACGAGGGGTGGGCCCAGGCGTACGCGCTGGCGCCGCTGATCGCCGTGGTCCGGCCGGCCCGGCTGCTGTCGGCGTCGGCACGCCGCTGCGTGCAGACCCTGGACCCGGCCGCCGCGCTGCTCGACCTGCCCATCGAGGTCTGCGGCGACCTGGACGAGCCGCATCCCGGCCAGCAGCAGGACGAGCGGGTGCTGGCGACCGCCGCGCGGGTGCTGGAGTTGGCCTGCGCCGGCGGGCAGGTGACGGTGTGCAGCCAGGGCAAGGTGCTACCCGGCGCGTTGGAGCGGCTGACCGGCCGCGCCGAGGAGGACTTCACCACCCCGAAGGGCGGCGGTTGGCTGCTCGCCTTCGTCGGCGATCGACTGCTCGCCACCGATCGCCTCTGACGCCTGGGCGCTGATCCGTACCGATTCGTCGACGCACCGGACACCGCGGCATCGTCGGCCCGACGCACCGGGTCAGCGCGGCCTCGCCGGCACGGCGCACCGGGTCAGGACGGCATCGTCGGCCCGGCGCACCGGCTCAGCGCGGCGGCAGCGTGACGGTCACCGCCACCGGCAGGTGGTCGCTGGCCTCGCCACGCGGCGCGACCGGGTCCGCCGCCGTCAAACCGGGTGAGACGAAGACATGGTCGATCTGCTGCCGGGGGTCGTCGGCGGGGCTGGTCGCCAGCGGCCGGGCGGCCGCCAACGCGTCCACCAGACCCGCCCCCGTGAACTGGCCGAACGCCTCGTCACCCGGCTCGGTGTTCAGGTCGCCGGCCACGACGAGCGGGCGGCCCGCCGCGTACCGGATGGCGAAGTCGGCGACCGCACGGGCCTGGACCACCGGTCCCCGGCCGGGCGGCGGCTGGAGGTGGGTGCTCACCACGGCGGTACGCACCTCGTCGCCGAGGTCGAGGGTCACGGCGAGCGCCTGCGCGCCGGTCGGCGCCCCGACGGCCGACAACGGCAGGGACTCCGGCGCGGTGACCGGCCAGCGGCTGAGCACCGCGTCACCCCACACCGGGTCGGCGGCCGGCCCGAAGACGTACGGCATGCCGAGCCGATCGGACAGCAGGTCCAGCGTGTCGTGGCCGCCGTTGAGCAGCCAGCCCCGGTCCACCTCGCTGAGCAGCACGACGTCCGGTCGCTGCCGGTTGATCGCGGTGGCCAGTCCGGCCAGGTCGAACCGGCCGTCCAGGCCGAAGCCCATCCGGATGTTGTACGCCACCACCCGCAACCGCTCCGGCGGGCCCTCCCGGTTGCTGGCAACCGGAAGCTCCTCGTTGACCAGCGGCGCGAGCAGGGCCAGCACGGTCACCACGGCCGTGGTCGGCAGGGGCGACAACGGTCCGGGGAGCCGGCGGCGGAGGGGACGGGCCGTCACCGCCACCACGGCGACCACCGCGGCCACCACCACCGGCACGGCGGCGTTGGGGTAGCCGAGGTCGTAGGCGGAGTAGTAGCCGATCGAACCGACCACGAAGACGAGCATGCCGGCGGCCAGCGCGTACCCCCGGCGGGCCGCCGCCCGCGGTCCATCGCCCGCCTCGTCCGCCCGTACCCGGTCGGGGCCGGCGTTGTCGGCCCGGCCCGCGCTGTCGGCCCGGCCCGCGTTGTCGTTCCGGCCCGCGCTGTCGGTCCGGCCCGCGCTGTCGATCCGGCCCGCGCTGTCGATCCGGCCCGCGCTGTCGATCCGGCCCGCGCTGTCGGTGAGGGCCAGGCAGGCGCCGAGGCCGACGGCGCTGAGCAGCATGGCCGCGACCAGCAGATCGCCACGGTCGAGAGCGAACAGCACCGCGCCCGCCAGCAGGGCCACCGGACCCAGCGGGCGGGTCCACGGCCGGGTCGAGCCGGCCAGCGCGGCCAGCAGGAAACCGGCGACCGCGACCGGCACCGGCGCCAGGCCGAACAGCGGCGAACGGGCGACGGCCCCATCCGCTTGCAGGTACGACATCCCGGCCTGTGCCAGGGCCGGCGCGAGGGCCACCATGCCGGACAGCAGCAGCGTCGGCCCGAACAGCAGCCACGCTCGGGCCCCGCCGGGGCCGGGCGGCGCGGCGGGCAGGGCGGCGTCGAGCAGGAACAGCGCCACCGCGACGACGCTGAGCAGCCAGGCCGCCCAGCCGCCGCGCCAGACGAGGTCGTAGGTGTCCAGCAGCGCGTGACCAACGGCGTTGACCGCCAGCCCGAGCGCCAGCCCCGGCACCGGGCGGTCGGTGCCGGCGGCGACGCCGACCAGCCACACCAGCCCGGCCATCAGGCCCACGGTGGCCAACCAGAGCTGCGGGCGGCCACCAGGGGTCGCGGTGAGCGCGAGCCGGGCCACGGCCAGCACGACGGCCGCGGCGACGGTCACCGGGCGGGTACCGAGCCGACGGACCAGTGCCGGCGCGGCCAACGCCAGGACGAACCAGCCGAGCGCGAACGCGCCCATCAGCTCGGCCGGAGTGGAAGCGGCCTGCCCGAAGATGGTGATGATGCCGGGTAACCAGACGCGCAGCACGTCGATGAGCAGGATGACGCCCAGCGCGAGCGATGAGGTGGTGAGCTGGCGGTAGCGCACCGGCGCCCCACTTCCCGTCGACGGACCGGCTCGAAAGGGGGGAGCCGGCACGGCGATTCTGCGCGTACCGCCGGGTCGGGTCAACGGTTCCGACACGCACGAGGGGCGTCCACCACGCGGTGGACGCCCCTCGCAGCTCGGTCGGTCAGCGCTTGCTGGCCGCCTTCTTGGCCGGAGCCTTCTTGGCCGGAGCCTTCTTGGCCGCCGTGCTCTTGCTCGCCGCCGCAGTGGTCTTCTTCGCCGTGGCGGACTTGGTCGCCGCGGCGCTCTTCTTCGCCGGGGCGGTCTTCTTGCTGGCGACCGTCTTGGTCGCGGTGGTCTTGCTCGCCTTGGCCGGGGCGGTCTTCTTGCTGGCCGCCTTCGTGGCCGTGGTGGTCTTGCTCGCCTTGGCCGGGGCCGTCTTCTTGCTGGCGGCCTTCGTGGCGGTGGCCTTCGTGGCGGTGGCCTTGGTGGCGGTGGCCTTGGTGCCCGTCGCCTTGGCGCCGGCCGCCTTCGCCGTGGTGGTCGCCGTCTTCTTCGCCGCCACCGTGGCCTTCGGCACCTTGCCGCTGGCCACCATCTCCTTGAACCCGGCGCCGGGACGGAAGGTCGGGACGGACGTCTTCTTGACCTTCACCGCCTCGCCGGTACGCGGGTTGCGCGCTGTTCGTGCGCCACGGACACGCTTTTCGAATGCTCCGAATCCGGTGATCGCCACCTTCTCGCCCTTGGTGACCGCCGCCTGGACCTCAGTGAGGACCGCGTCGAGCGCGGCCGTCGCCGTTTTCCGGTCCCCCAGGCGAACGGCGAGCGCCTCGATGAGCTCGGCCTTGTTCACGACTTCCTCCCGATTGTGCAACTGACTCGACGCGAGCCATTCTGCGCGCACCGTATGCCCTGTAGTGCCTGGACACAAACATTCGGCGGAAAAAAGCCCTTGTGTCGTAACGGATTCGCCCCCACCGGTTGGACCGGTGAGGGCGAAATCCGATGTGGGGTGCGCCTACGGCTATGCCACGGAGGGCAGGAACGGCGGTCGGCCGGCCTCGTAGGAGTCGATGTCGGCGGCGTGTCGGAGGGTGAGTCCAATGTCGTCCAGGCCCTCGATCAGCCGCCAGCGGCTGAAGTCGTCCAGCGGGAACGACCAGGTCGCGTCCCCGGCCCGGAGCTGTCGGGCGGTCAGGTCGACGGTCACCGGCGTGGTCGGATCGGCCTCGACGAGATCCCACAACTCCTCGACGGCTTTCAATTCCAACTCGACCGGCAGCAAGCCCTCCTTGAGTGCGTTGCCGCGGAAGATGTCACCGAAGCGCGGCGACACGACCGCCCGGAAGCCCCAGTCCCGCAGCGCCCAGACCGCGTGCTCACGCGAGGATCCGGTGCCGAACTCCGGTCCGGCGACGAGGATCGACGCCCCAGAATAGGTTTCATCGTTGAGCACGAATGCCGGGTCTTCCCGCCAGGCGTTGAACAGCCCGTCGGCGAAGCCGGTACGGGTCACCCTCTTGAGGTACACGGCCGGGATGATCTGATCCGTGTCCACGTTGGACCGCCGCAGTGGCACGGCCGTACCGGTGTGGGTGGTGAACTTGTCCATCTCGTCGGTCCCTTCTACAGGTCGGCGGGGGCGGCCAGCCGGCCGACCACGGCGGTGGCGGCGGCGACCGGCGGGGACACCAGATGGGTACGTCCGCCCCGGCCCTGCCGGCCCTCGAAGTTGCGGTTGGAGGTGGAGGCGGAGCGCTCGCCCGGCTTGAGCGTGTCCGGGTTCATGCCCAGGCACATGGAACAGCCGGCGAACCGCCATTCGGCGCCCGCGTCGGCGAAGACCTTGTCCAGCCCCTCGGCCTCGGCAGCCTCGCGTACGGAGGCGGAGCCGGGCACCACGAGCATCCGTACCCCGTCGGCGACCCGGTGCCCGCGCAGCACGTCGGCGGCGGCCCGCAGGTCCTCCAGGCGGCCGTTGGTGCAGGAGCCCACGAAGACCACGTCGATGGGCAGTTCCCGCAGCGGGGTGCCGGGGCGCAGATCCATGTACTCCAGGGCCCGGCGTGCGGCGGCGCGCTCCGCGTCGGTGGTGAACTCCTCCGGGTCGGGCACCGGCGCGCTCAACGGTGCGCCCTGGCCGGGGTTGGTGCCCCAGGTGACGAACGGCGTGATCCGGCTGGCGTCCAGCGTCACCTCGGCGTCGAAGCGCGCGCCCTCGTCGGTGGGCAGCGTCCGCCACCAGGCGAGCGCCGCGTCCCAGTCGGCGCCCTGGGGCGCGTTCGGCCGACCCTTGAGGTACGCGAAGGTCGTCTCGTCCGGCGCGATCATGCCGGCCTTGGCGCCCCACTCGATGGACATGTTGGCGATGGTCATCCGCCCCTCCATGGAGAGGTTGCGGATCGCCTCGCCGCGGTACTCCACGATGTGCCCACGGCCACCGCCGGTGCCGACCTGGGTGATCAGCGCGAGCACCAGGTCCTTGGCGGTGACGCCCGGCGCGAGCTGGCCGGTGACGTTCACGGCCATCGTCTTCGGCCGGCTCTGCGGCAGCGTCTGGGTGGCCAGCACGTGCTCCACCTCGCTGGTGCCGATGCCGAAGGCGAGCGCCCCGAACGCGCCGTGGGTGGCGGTGTGCGAGTCGCCGCAGACGATCGTCAGACCCGGCTGGGTGAGCCCGAGCTGCGGGCCGATGACGTGCACGATGCCCTGGTTGTCGTCGCCGAGCGGGTGCAGGCGCACCCCGAACTCGGCGCAGTTGCGGCGCAGCGTCTCGATCTGCGTACGCGACGTCGGGTCCGCGATGGTGAGCAGGTCACCACGGCGGAGGCGGAACGCCGGATCGGCGTACCCGGTCGGGGTGTTGTGGTCCTCGGTCGCGAGGGTCAGGTCGGTACGACGCACCCGACGCCCGGCGAGCCGGAGCCCGTCGAACGCCTGCGGGCTGGTCACCTCGTGCAGCAGGTGCAGGTCGATGAAGAGCAGGTCCGGCTCACCAGCGGCGGACCGTACGACGTGCGCGTCCCAGACCTTCTCGGCCAGGGTCCTCGGCTCAGGAGTGACTCCCACCATCTGGACATCCTAAATTCTGGGAGGTAAGTTTCGGCTTGTGGGACACAGTATGAGCGGTGTCGGCGTTCTCGACAAGGCGGTGGTCATCCTGGCCGCCTGTGTCGACGGCGCCAGCCTTGCCGAACTCGTTGAACGCACCAAGCTGCCCCGAGCCACCGCACACCGGCTGGCGCAGGCCCTGGAGATCCACCGGATGCTGGTCCGGGACACCCAGGGCCGTTGGCGCCCCGGGCCTCGGCTCGGCGAGCTGGCCAACGCCGCACCGGACGTCCTGCTGACCGCCGCCGAGCCCCTGCTCGCCGCGCTGCGCGACGCCACCGGTGAGAGCGCCCAGCTCTACCTGCGCCGCGCCGATGAGCGCATCTGCGTGGCCGCCGCGGAGCGCGCCAGCGGCCTGCGGGACACCGTCCCGGTGGGCTCGGTGCTGCCCATGACGGCCGGTTCGGCGGCGCAGATCCTGCTCGCCTGGGAGCCGCCGGAGGCGGTGATGCCGCTGCTGCCACGCAGCAAGTTCACCGGCCGCACCCTGGCCGAGGTACGCCGCCGCGGCTGGGCACAGAGCGTCGCCGAGCGGGAGGCCGGTGTGGCGAGCGTCTCCGCACCGATCCGCGACCGCACCGGCCGCGTGATCGCCTCGATCAGCATCTCCGGCCCGATCGAACGCCTCGGCCGCCGCCCCGGCGAACGCCACGCCATGGCCGTGGTGCGAGCCGGCCAACGCCTCTCCGGCCTCTAACCCAACCCCCGCACCCGCGCCCGCGCCCGCGCCCCCGTCGCCCGTCGCCCGTCGCCCGTCGCCCGTCGCCCGTTCATCATGAAGTTGTTGTCCCGACACGCCGCCGCGCGTGGCAATAACTTCATGATCAACGGGCCGGGCCGGGCCGGGCCGGGCCGGGCCGGAGCCGGGACGGGACGGGACGGAGCCGGGACGGGACGGGACGGAGCCGGGCCGGAGCGCAGCCGGGGGCGGGTGTGAGACCCCCAGACCGAGTCCAGCCAACCCCGCCCGCCGACCCGCCCGCCCACTCCCGGGTGATCAAGAGGTTTGCGTCACGACACGCCGATCCCGATGACGCAAACCTCTTGATCAACGGGACGGACCGGGTGGGCCGGGTGGGGTGGGTGGGGTGGATGCGGGTGGGGCGGGGGGACATGGAGAAGGCTCACCTCGCGGAGCGAGATGAGCCTTTGGTTGTAGCCCCGACCGGATTCGAACCGGCGCTACCGCCTTGAGAGGGCGGCGTCCTGGGCCGCTAGACGACGGGGCCAGAACTTTCCTGTTCACCGCCCTCGCGGGCGGTACGGCTTGTAGTCTAGCGGCACCGCCCTCGAGGACGAGAACCGGGTACGGGCAACGGCCGCACGTCCGGCGGCCCAGATCGACTCGGGTTTCGTGAAGTCGGGCTGTCAGCCGGCTCAGGACACCACGATTTCATGCAAGCCGAGTCGATCAAGCCAGGCCACGACCCGCAGGCCACGACCCGCAGGCCACGACCCGCAGGCCGCGACCCGCAGGCCGCGACCGGCAGGCCGCGACCGGCAGGCCGCGACCGGCAGGCCGCGACCGGCGGGCAGGCGGCGGACACGAAACAGCCCGCCTCACCGCAGTGAGACGGGCTGTGCACGATGTAGCCCCGACCGGATTCGAACCGGCGCTACCGCCTTGAGAGGGCGGCGTCCTGGGCCGCTAGACGACGGGGCCAGAACAACTTTCGCTCCCCCACCCTCGTCGGGCGGAGGAGCTGCACTCCACCGGAGACCACTCTCCGCCCCCGTAGGGACGGAGTCGATCTCCGTCAGAATCCAGCGTCCGGGATTCTCGCGAATCCCAGCTGCGCTGGGGTACCAGGACTCGAACCTAGACTAACTGAACCAGAATCAGTCGGGCTGCCAATTACCCCATACCCCATCGGCCCCTTGCGGCGCCGGGAGTGAACATTACCCTCCCGGTGCCGGCAGGCCAAATCCGATCCCCCCGAAACACCCTTGAGCTGCGGAAACAGGGGCATCAGACCGATCAGGCGACGGGGACCACCGGGTTGCTGAGCTCGCCGATGCCCTCGATCCGCACGGAGACCGTATCCCCCTCGACGAGCGGACTAACCCCCGCCGGGGTGCCGGTGAGCACCACGTCGCCGGGCAGCAGCGTCATCACGTGCGAGATGTACGACACCAGGCCGGGCACGTCGAAGACCATGTCCTTCGTCCGGCCGAGCTGGCGTACCTCCATCTCGTCGGGGTTGCGACCGACCTCACACCGGATCTCCAGGTCGGAGACGTCCAGCCCGGTGGTGATCCACGGCCCGATCGGGCAGAACGAGTCGAAGCCCTTGGCCCGGGTCCACTGCCCGTCGGAGCGCTGAAGGTCCCGGGCGGTCACGTCGTTGGCGCAGGTGTAGCCGAAGATGGCGCGTTCGGCGGCAGCACGGTCGGCCCGGCGGGCTCCCGGAGCGCCGATCACGACGGCCAACTCCGCCTCGTGCTCGACCTGCTTGGAGAAGATCGGCAGCCGGATCGCGTCGCGCGGCCCGATCACCGAGGTGGACGGCTTGAGGAAGAGCAACGGTTCCTTGGGCACGTCGTTGCCGAGTTCGGCGGCGTGGTCGGCGTAGTTGCGGCCCACGCAGACCACCTTGCTGGGCAGGATCGGCGAGAGCAGCCGGACGTCGGAGAGGGCCCAGCGGGCCCCACTGAAGGAGAGTTGGCCGAACGGGTGACCCTCGATCTCGGCGATGGTCAGGCCCTGCGGCCCGGCCTCCGGCTCGCCCTCGACGGCTCCGAACGACATTCCCTTGGCATGAGCGAAACGAGCGATACGCACCCGGCCAATCTAGCCCCGCCGACGCGTCCACCGGCCACAACGCCCGGCGGGTGTGCGCAACCCGTCAGTGGCGCGGCACTTTAGCGCAGGTCGGGACGGCCGAGGCGGGATTCCGCACTTCGTACCCGCACGGAGGCCGGGCGGCCCTAGCGTCGGCTCCGGAGGTTCGTTCGTATGCCTGCATCGACACGACACCACAGAGCCCTCGCGGTGTTCGTACACTGCCTCGGCATCCTCGCCGCCGTGCCGGCCCTGCCCGCGGCGGCCCCGGAGGCGGCGGCCGCGCCACGACCGGCGGCCGTCACGCCACCGCCAGCCCTGCCACGACCGGCGGCCGGCACACCACAACCGGCCGCGCCACGACCGGCGGCCGGCACACCACAACCGGCCGCGCCACGACCGGCGGCAGGCACGCCACGACCGGCCGCGCCGACGCCCACGACCGGTCCGACGGCGATCGGGCCGCCGGTGCCGGTGGCCGCGCGGGCGACCAGCGCGGAGCCCACGCCGCCCTCGGCGCCACCGGCGGTGGCGACGCCCACGCGGGCCGTCGTGCCGGCGCCCCCGCCTCCGGTCACGGTGGCGGTAGCGCCCGAGAGCAGTCCGGCGCCGCGTTACCGGATCCACGTCCGCAACGTGGGCAACTCGCCGGTCGACACCACGGTGCGTCAGGAGCTGCCGTCCGGGTCGTCGGCGACCGCGATCAGCGCGGGCGGCCGGTCCAGCCGTTCCGGCGGGTCGACGGCCGAGGTGACGTGGCGGTTGCGGTTGCCGGCCCACAGCAGCACGACGCTGGGCACGGCCCTGACCGCGACCGCGCCGGGTCAGCCGCTGACCGCGCCGGCCTGCGCGTTCACCAGTGACGGCAGCCGGCCGTACGACTGCGCCACCGCCACCTGGCAGGCGGCCGCCGCAGCCCCGGCGGCGGAGGCCACCGAGGCGCCGCCGTGGCGGCGGTACCCGGTGCTGCTGGCCGGGTTGGGGATCCTGCTGCTGATCAGCGCCGCCGTGGCGTGGGTGTGGCGTCGACGGCGGGGCCGCCGCGGACGACGGATAACCGCGGCCGCCCTGGCGGACGGTGGACGTGGAACGATCTACCCCCGCCCGGCGACGCCCAGCCCGAGCCGACGCCGGCGTACGCCGCCGGTCTGGCTGCTGGTCGGCGCCGCGGCGGTGGTCCTGGCCGGGGTGATCGGCACGGCCGGTTGGACGGCGACCCGGCAGGTCTCGTCGATCGACACCCAGAAGCAGCCGACCAGTGGCGCGTGGCGGGGTAGCGGGGTCTCCGGCCCGATGGGCGTGCCGCTGCGGGAGTCCGCGTTCGAGTTCACCGTCTACCGGATGACATGCGGCGCGGCGGGTAGCGCGGCCACCGCCCCGGGGGCCAGCGCGCCACCGCCGGGCGCGCGGAGCTGTCAGGCCACCGTGGGTGTGCGCAACCTCACCGGGTCCCAGCAGCCCTGGCACGGCCAGTTGCAACGCGCCTACCTGCCCGGCAACCGCTGGGTGAGCACGGACGAGTCGGCCACCCGGGCGGCCAACCTGGGGCGGGACGTCTTCGCCAACCCGGTGGCCGCCGGCAGTCGGGTGGTGCTTCCGCTGGTCTTCACCGTCGACGGGCGGGACCCGCCCCGGCAGCTGGAGCTGCGCAGCGGGGTGTTCTCGGCGGGCGTCCGGGTGCAGATGCCCTGACCGGCGCGCGGGCGGCGGTCGTACCCTGGGTTCCGTGACCGCCGCCCTCGCCCCCGCCGTGCTCGACGTGGCGACCTGGCAGGCCCGTCGCCGGGCCCACGAGGAGCGGGCGGACGCCTGGCTGACGCCGCACCTGGCGCGGCGTCATCGTGGCGAGCGGCATCCGGTGGAGGACTTCCTCTTCACCTACTACTCGCACCGGCCGGCCCAGCTCCGCCGCTGGCATCCCGGCGCGGGCGTCGAGCTACGCGACGCCGACCCGGCCGAGTTCGGCCGGGACTACCGTGCCACGTCCGCCGGGGTCACCCTCGACACCGAGGGGGTACGCCTCAGACGCGGCGATTCGATCGCGTGGATCCGTTCGCTGCTGGCCGCCACGGCGGGCCGGACGCCGCACTTCGGCTGCTTCGGGATGCACGAGTGGGCGATGGTGTACCGACAGACCCGCGAGGAGCTGCGTCACAACGCCTGGCCGCTGCGGCTGGCCCCGGAGCGGACCGCCGAGGTCGTCGAGGAGCGCGGCGTGCGGTGCAGCCACTTCGACGCGTACCGGTTCTTCACCCCGCCCGCCCGGCCGTTGAACCTGCTCAACCCGACGCGCGAGACGCAGCACGCGAACGAGCAGCCGGGCTGCCTGCACGCCAACATGGACCTCTACAAGTGGGCGTACAAGCTGTCGCCGCTCGTCCCGTCCGAGCTGGTGGCGGACTGTTTCGAGTTGGCCCGCGAGATCCGCACGCTGGATATGCGGGCCAGCCCGTACGACCTGGCGGCGCTCGGTCATCCGCCGGTGCGGGTGGAGACGCCGGAAGGTCGGGCCGAGTACGCGACGGCGCAGCGCGGGTTCGCCGACCGCGCGGCGGTGCTCCGCGACCGGCTGCTCGCGGCGGTCCCCTAGCCGCCTTGTCAGCGCGGGCGGGCCCGCAGTCCGTTGAGGAGCAGCGCGACCACCGCGTTCAGGTCGTCGTCGAGGCCCGGCTCGTCCCACTCCGTCCGGTGCGACGGGTGGTGGAAGCGTGCGGTGGCCTGGAGCAGCGCACGGCCGGCGACCGCCGCGTCGGGCACGGTGAACTCGCCGGCAGCCACCCCGTCGGCGACGATCAGACTGAGCTGACCGGCGAGGACCTCCAGGTGATTGGCGACCGCTCCCTCGGAGAGCGTGGCGAGCTGGTGGAAGTTGTCGAACAGCTCCGGGTCCTCGCGGGCCATCCGCCGCTTGGTGCCGCTCAGTTCGGCCAGCCACCGGCGCAGCCGTTCAGAGGCCGGATCGGTTGCGCTGGCGACGTCGATCAGGGGGGTCGACACCCGGGCCAGCCAGCGTTCGGCGACCGCCTCGCGCAGCGCGGCCTTGCTGGCGAAGTGCCGGTAGACGCTGCCGTGGCTGACGCCCAGCGCGCGGGCCACGTCGAGCACGGTGGCCTTCGCCGGGCCGTACCGGCGCAGCACCTCCTCGGCGGTGTCGAGGATGCGGTCGGCCGTCAGGGCGGTGGCGTCGCTCATCGTCCCAGCCTCCCTGACGACGTCGCCGGTCGTGGCGCGACCCCCGGCCCGGCTGTCGCGCCACGACGGAGCGGTCATGCCCGCTCGCTGTCCAGCATCGCCATCTGCGCGTCGCCGTAACGGCTGCCGGCCACCGCGTCGGAGGGCACGGCGGCCTCGATCGCGGCCAGGTCCATCTCGGTCAGGGTGACCGTGGCCGCGCCGAGCGCCTCGGTCAGCCGCTCCCGGCGACGCGCGCCGATCAGGGGCACGATGGTCTCGCCCCGGGACAGCACCCAGGCGATGGCGATCTGCGCCACGGTGACGCCCCGCGCCTCGGCGACGGCACGCAGGGCGTCCACCAGGGCGAGGTTGCGGTCCAGGTTCGCGCCGGTGAACCGGGGCAGGTCGGTGCGGAAGTCGCGGGCGGTCGTCTGGCGCTGCGGCGTCCAGTGACCGCTGATCAGGCCCCGGGACAACACCCCGTACGCGGTGATGCCGATGCCCAGCTCGCGGGCCGTGGGCAGGATCGCGGCCTCGGGGTCACGGGAGATCAACGAATATTCGATCTGAAGGTCGGCGACGGGGTGCACGGCGTGTGCCCGTCGCAGCGTTTCGGCGCTCACCTCGGACAGGCCGATGTGCCGGATGTGGCCGGCCGTAACAGGTCGGCCAGGGTGCCCATCACGTCCTCGACCGGCACGTCCGACGGGAGCCGCGCCGGACGGTAGATGTCGACGTGGTCGGTGCCGAGTCGGCGCAGCGTGTACGCCAGGAAGTTCTTGATCGCGACGGGTCGGAGGTCGTGGCCGATCCAGTTGCCGTCGACGTCGCGCAGGGCGCCGAACTTGACGCTGATCACGGCGTTGTCGCGGTTGCGGCCGCGCAGGGCGTCGCGCAGCAGCATCTCGTTGTGGCCCATGCCGTAGAAGTCGCCGGTGTCGAGCAGGGTGACGCCGGCGTCCAGGGCGGCGTGGATGGTGGCGATGCTCTCCGCCTCGTCGGCGGGGCCGTAGAGGTCGGACATGCCCATCAGGCCGAGCCCGAGGGCGGAGACGGTGGGGCCGTTGCTGCCGAGGGTGCGGGTGTCCATCGGTCTTCCTCTCACGTGGGGTACCCAAATGACAGTACACCGATCGACTGACAGATTCCAGATTCTGTCACCCAGGGCGGCACGAGGCCCATCGAGATGACGTCGGGATCCGCTACTCGCCGTCCACGCGGCGGTCGCGCTTGCGCTGCGACTGGCGCTTCTTCTCGGCCAACCGGCGCTCCTTCGCGCCCCGCGACGGCCTGGTCGCCCGGCGCGGCGGCGGGGGCGGGGCGGCCGCCTCGCGCAGCAGCGCGGCCATTCGCTCGCGGGCCGCCTCCCGGTTGGCGAGCTGCGCCCGGTGCTCGCTGGCCGCGATCGTCAGCACGCCGTCGACGAGGCGGTTGGCGAGGCGCGCCAACGCCCGCGCCCGCAGCGACTCGGGCACGGCCGGCGAGTTCGCCAGGTCGTAGCTCAGCTCGACCCGGGAATCGGCGGTGTTCACGCCCTGCCCACCGGGGCCCGACGAACGGGAGAAGCGCTCCCGCAGCTCCCCGGCGGGGACGACCCACCGGTCGGTCACCCGCAGTCCGTCGTCCACGCCCCGAGGCTAACCCGCCGGGAGTCGCACCGGGTCACCGGTGTGCAGGCTCACCCTGCGTCGTGGACGAGGTGGGCGCCGGGCCGGCGGTCTCGTCGTCCGAACCGACCGCGGCGTACGCCACCGCGCCGAACAGCAGCAACCCCACGACCGCGGCCTTCACGGCGATCCCGCGGACCAGCGACCACGCGCCACGGCGAGCGCCGGGCACCGCTTTCTTCGCGGCCTGGTAGTCGGTCCACCCGCGCCGTGCTCGGGCGTACGCCGACCCCACCGCCCATCCGATGACCAGGCCCACCAGCAGGAGGACCGTAAGAAGAGGACGCTCCACCTGAGCCAGTATCCAGACCGAGCGTCATATTTCCATCCTCCGATGGCCTCGGGCCGGATATCCGACACTGGAGGCGGCCGGCAGGGCCGTTCGGGCAGGTCAGCCACCCTTGCCGATGATCGTGTCGGCGGTCTGCTGGACCTGCTCGATGGGGATGGCGAAGCCGATTCCGATCGAGCCGTTGCCGTCGATGGTGGCGATGGCGGTGTTCACTCCGACCACCTCGCCCCGGGCGTTGACCAGCGGCCCGCCGGAGTTGCCCGGGTTGATGGACGCGTCGGTCTGCACCGCGCGGTGCCGGTTGTTGCCCAACCGCACCTGACGGTCCAGCGCGCTGACGATGCCGGCGGTGACCGTCCCGGACAGGCCCAGCGGTGAGCCCACCGCCAGCACCGGCTCACCGACCCGGGTCGCGCCCGGCTTCGCCAGCGGCAGCGGGGCGAGTCCGGCCGACGGTGGCACCTTCAGCACCGCCAGGTCGCTGCCGGCCTCCCGGCCGACCACCTCGGCTTCGTACCGGCGGCCGTCGGGCAGCTCCACCGTCACCGGTCCGCCGCCGCCCTTGGCCAGGATGTGGTCGTTGGTGACCAGGTGCTGCTGGTCGTCGATGGCGAATCCCGAGCCCGTCGCGGACGCGCCGTTCGCGCCGCCGGCGAGCACCGACACCACACCGGGCACCGTCCGCTCGGCGGCGGTGACCAGCTCCGCCGGCACCGGCGCGGCGGACGCGGCGGCCGGCCCGCCGGCACCGTCCCGGCTGGCCACCACGCCCCCGGCGAGCGCGCCCGACACGGCCGAGACCGCCACGATCGCCAGCGCGGCGAGCAACCGACCGGATCGCCGCCCCCCGGGGTCACGGCCCGAGCCGGGAGCGTCCCACCACCCTCGCCCGTCCGGGTCGAGGTCCGGCGAGATGAACCAGGGACCGCGCGGTTCGCCCAGTCCGGTCTGCACTGCCATGCGTACTCCTCACGGTCGACGTCGGCGCTACGGGTCAGGGCAGTCGGGAGAACCAGCGCATCGATCCGGCGGCGGCCCCCATCGCGAACACCAGTCCGAGGCCGATGAACCGCGCCGAGACGTCCTGGCGTTCGCTGCGGTAGCCGACCGAGCTGCCGATGTCGTCGTAGACGGCGCGCAGTTCGTCGACGGTGCTGGCCTCGTGGAACATCCCGCCGGTCTCGTCGGCGACGGCCCTGAGCGTCTGCCCGTCGACCGGCACCTGGATCGGCCGTCCGCCCCGGTCCACGAACCCCGACGGGGTGCCGAAGGAGATCGCGTGCACCGGCACCTTCGCCGCGACGGCCTCCGCCGCCGCCTCCATCGGGTCCATTCCCGAGGTGTTGGCCCCGTCGGACAGCAGGATGATCCGGGCCGGCGGTGGTTCCTTCGCGGCCTCGCTGTCCAGGCTCTTGACCGCTCCGAGCGAGGTGTTGATGGCCTCGCCGATCGCGGTGCCCTGGACCCCGGTCACCCCCTCGGCCAGCCGGCCGATGCCCTCGTCGAGGGCGTCCCGGTCGGTGCCCGGTGGTACCAGGACGGCGGCGCTGCCGGCGAACGCGACGAGCCCCACGTTGAACTCGTCGGGTAGGCCCTCGACGAACCGTCGGGCCGCCTGCTTGGCCGCCGCCAGCCGGTCCGGCTCGACGTCGGTGGCGAGCATCGAGGTGGACACGTCGACGGCCACCATCACGGTGGCCCGCTCGCGGGGTACCCGGACCTCGGCGGTGGGCCGGGCGAAGCCGACCACCAGCAACGCCAGCATGGCCAGGAACAGCCCGGCGGGTACGTGCCGACGCCAGGCCGGCCGTTCGGGCGCCACCCGGTCCAGCAGCCGCAGGTTGGTGAAGCGGACGGCGTAGCGGGCGCGTCCGCGCTGCACCACCAGGTACGCGACGACAAGCGCGAGCACGCCCACCAGCAGCCAGAGCCGCAGCGGGGACTCCCAGCTCACGCGGCACCTCCCCGGGCGGCCCCGGCCGGCGCGGCGGCCATCCGTCGCTGGGCGTGCACGTGGCGGACGATGTCCGCGCTGACGTCGCGGTCGGTACGCAGCCCCAGGTGTGTCGCACCACTGCGGCGCAACGCCGCTCGGACCTGATCCCGCTGGGCGGCGGCTGCCGCGGCGTAGCGCTCCCGCAGGCGACGGTCCGATGTGCACACTTCGCGGCGACGGCCGGTCTCCGGGTCGACGAGCGTGATCAGGCCGACGTCGGGCAGTTCCAGCTCACGGGGGTCGGTCACCTCGATCGCCAGCACCTGGTGGCGCGCGGACAGCCGGCGCAGGGTCCGCTCCCAGGGCGGCGGGTCGGCGGGGTCGTCCGGAAGGCCGTCGAGGAAGTCGGAGACCACCACCACGAGTCCACGCTGGTTGGCCACCCGTTGCAACGCGTCGAGCCCGTCGGCCAGCTCCGGAGCCGGCGCGGTCGACCGTTGCCCCGGCCCATGGGTGGGCGCGCTGGCACGCGGGGCCGCGAGCAACGCCCGCAGCAGACCGAGCAGATGGGTACGCCCGCAGCGGGCCGGGAAGCGTCGCATCCCGTCGGCGCTCAACACCTGGGCGCCCAACCGGTTGCCGACGCCTGCGGTCAGGAAGCCGACAGCCGCCACCGCGGTCACCGCCAGCTCCCGTTTGTCCAGCTCGGCGGTGCCGAACTCCATGCTGGCGCTGGAGTCGACGAGCAGCCAGGTGGTCAGTTCCCGGTCGGCGTCGACCTGGCGGACGTGCGGCACCGCGGTCCTGGCCGTCACCGCCCAGTCCATCCGGCGGACCTCGTCCTCCCCCGGCCGGTACTCCCTGCTGCCGGCGGGTTCGCTACCCGGCCCGGGCAGCAGGCCACGGTACTGACCGTGCAGCAGACCGTCGAGTCGCCGGGTGACGGTCAGTTCGAGTCGGCGCAGACGCTGGTCGGGGGTCAGCTCGGCCAGGCCGGGATCGGGTGCCGTGCGCACCGACTCACGGGCGGCGCGTCTCATGCCGCCGCCAGGTCGGGCGTCTGCTGGGGGTGCCCGGTGGCGACCCGGGGCGGGGGCACCGCCTCCACGAGTCGCCGGACGATACTCTCCGCCGAGACCCCGTCGGCCACGGCGTCGAAGGAGAGCACCAGTCGGTGGGACAGGACGTCCACCGCCAACTCCCGGACGTCCTCGGGCAACACGTACTCCCGCCCGCGCAGCAGCGCCTGCGCTCGGGCGGCGGCGACCAGGCCCAGCGTGGCTCGGGGGCTGGCGCCGTACGCGAGCAGCGGCGCGATCTCCGCCAGGCCGAACCGGCCCGGGTCTCGGGTGGCGAGGATCAGCCGGACCACGTACTCGGCCAGGGCGTGGTGGACGAAGATCCGCTCGGCGAGCCCCTGGAGGTGTCGCAGCCGTTGCGGGTCGAGCACCTGGCGCGCGGTGGGCCGGTCGCTGCTCATCCGGTAGAGGATCGCCAGTTCGTCGGCGTCGCCGGGGTAGTCGACGACCACCTTCATGAGGAACCGGTCGCGCTGCGCCTCGGGGAGCTGGTAGACCCCCTCGGACTCGATCGGGTTCTGGGTGGCCAGCACCAGGAACGGCACCGGTACGGGCCAACTGCGCCCGCCGATGGAGACCTGCCGTTCGGCCATCGCCTCCAGCAACGCCGACTGGACCTTGGCGGGCGCCCGGTTGATCTCGTCGGCCAGCACCAGGTTGGCCATGATCGGACCCAGCTCGATGTCGAAGGTCTCCTTCGAGGCCCGGTAGATCCGCGTGCCGACGATGTCGGAGGGGACCAGGTCCGGGGTGAACTGGATGCGGGAGAAGGTGCCGCCGACCACGGTGGCGAGGGTCTGCGCGGCGAGGGTCTTGGCGACGCCGGGCACGCCCTCCAGGAGGCAGTGCCCGTTGGCGAGCAGTGCGGTGAGCAGACGCTCGACGAGCCGATCCTGCCCGACGATCACGCGTTTGACCTCGAAGAGGGTCTGTTCCAGGTCGGCGCCGGTCGGCTCGGGATCGACCGAGGTGGGCATGCTGGCCAGGGTGTCCGAGATGTCCGTCACGGTGCTTGCTTCCCGGCCGGGACCCCCGGCAAACGTGGGATTGTGCGGGCCGGACCGGCCGGGAGCACCCGCAACGGGCACGGGCCGCGCGAAAGAGTGACGAGCCACGCGAGCCGGCCGCGCGGGGTCGAATCACCCACGGGGGGGCGACCAGGAGGGCACGCCGGCCGAGGGCCCGACACGCGATCCGGCCCCCGCGCGGGTGCGCGGGGGCCGGGCCGTGTCACCTCGCTCAGAAGGTGTGCGTGAGCAGCGTGAAGCCCAGGTCGGCCGGCACGCCGGACGAGTTGTACGTCTGGACGAAGACCGCGTTCGGGGTGCTCAGGCGCGGGGCGACCGAGACCTCGCCGGCGGGTGGGACGCAGCAGGAGTTGGCGCTCGAGATGGTCGCCAGGTAGGCACCGGTCGAGACGTTCACGCCGAACTGCACCTCATACTGGCCTGGGCCGTACTTGATGAGGGTGCCGGTGCCGCGGACCTTGGTGCCGTTGGCGTTGACGACGGTGTAGTAGGTGGCCGTGGCCAGGGTGCTGGCGCCGTTGGCCTTCAGCGCGGTCTTGGCCGACCGTGCCGACTCGGCCGTGACCGGCGGCTGGTCGCCTATCCGCTTCGCCGCCGGCTGGACGGCCGCCTGCGGCGCCTTCGCCGACGGCTGGGCGACGGCGATGCCCCCACCCGCCAGGGTGAGTGCCGCGACCGCGAACCCGATCGCTGCCGCCTTACGTCGGAAGGATGTACTCATGACAGGTCCCCCTTGTGTGACCGTGCGAATTCGGCCGACCCGCGGGGCGGGACGGATGACTGCCAACAATGAATTGGACGGTTGATTACTCGGTGAGATTCACCCGCCCTGAGCTGGGATTACTACTCAGAGTTGCGTCGTTTCAACCAGATGGAACGTAGCACCGCCAAAAGCCGCAGGTCAATAGTTGATCTCGCATTATCGACCTGTCATCCAGCCGTCAGATAATTGTGAAAGGTGAACGGAGAACCATTCACGAAATTGCTCGGCCGCGACCCCGGTTAGGCTGAGCGCCATGATCGTCACCGACGACCCGCCCGCGCCGACCCGCCGCCGAAATCTGATCCGCACCGCCCTCTGCTGGGTGGTCGTCGGGCCTACGGCCACCTGGGCCGCCGTACGTCTGGCCGGGCTGGACCGGGGACCGCTGGTGCAGGCGCTCGCCTTCACCCCGTACGTCGCCGGAGTGAGCGTTCTGGCGCTCGGGCTCAGCGTCGCCCTGCGGCGCTGGTGGCCGGCGGCGGTCGCGGCCCTGGCCGCCGTGGCGCTACTCGGCGTGGTCGCGCCCCGGGCCCTGGCCGCGCCGCAGCCGACGGCTACCGGCCCGACGATCCGGCTGCTCACCGCGAACCTGCTCGCCGGGGCCGCCGACGCGTCGGCGCTCGTGGAGCTGGTCCGGCGGCACCGGGTCGACGTGCTCACCGTGCAGGAGTTCACACCCGACGCGCAGGCCGCGCTGGACCGGCTCGGGCTCGACCGACTGCTCCCCCACCGGCAGCTCAACGCGCACGTCGGGACGCCCGGCTCGGGGCTCTACTCGCGCTGGCCGATCAGCGACGTCGGCATCCGTAACAACCGGGGCCAGGGCGGCTGGGGGTTCACCCAGGCGTACGGCACCGTGGCCGTCCCCGGGGCGCCACCGGTCCGCGTCGAGTCGGCCCACCCGTCGGCGCCGTCCGCGCTGGACCAGGTCGACGCGTGGCGTACCGACCTGACCGCCCAACCACCCGCCACGCCCGACGGTGAGCTGCGGATCCTCGCCGGGGACTTCAACTCCACCCTGGACCACGGGCCGCTGCGAGCGCTGCTGCGCACCGGTTACGTCGACGCCGCCGACGCGACCGGCAAGGGGCTGACCGGCACGTGGGGCCCGTACGACGGCGACCTCATCCCCCCGGTCACCATCGACCACGTGCTGGTCGACCGCCGGATAGCCGTCGACACAGTGAAGGTCCTGGCCCTGCCAGGCAGCGACCACCGCCCCGTCCTGGCCACCGTCACCCTCCCAACCCGGTAACCCACCGGTGCGGGGGCACGCACCCCGGTGCGGGTGATGCCGGTGAGTCATCTAGATGACTCACCGGCATCACCCTCAACCGACTCCCCGCTTCCCGTCCGGCGAGGTACGGCACCGCCGACGCGCCGGACCGACGGCGATGTGCGCCGCGGTGGTCTGCGGTCAGACCGGGGCGGGAGCCAGGCCGTAGGTGAGGGCGTCTACCAGGGCGTGCCAGCTCGCCTCGACGACGTTGGGGTGTACGCCCACCGTCGTCCAGTCCCGGCCGGTGCCGTTGGCGGTCTCCAGCAACACCCGCGTCACCGCGCCCGTGCCGTGGCTGCCCTCCAGGATGCGCACCTTGTAGTCGGCCAGCTCGAAGTCACGCAACTGCGGGTAGTGCCGCGCCAGCCCGACCCGCAGCGCCTCGTCCAGCGCGTTGACCGGGCCGTTGCCCTCCGCCGTGGCGATGACCCGCTCGCCGCGTACCCGGATCTTCACGGTCGCCTCGGAGACGACCGCGCCGTCCTCGCGGTGCTCGACCAGCACCCGGTACGACTCCAGGGTGAACGGCCGCGCCGGGCCGCCCTCGGGCAGTTCGGAGCGGACGAGCAGCTCGAACGAGGCGTCGGCGGCCTCGAAGGACCACCCGCCCGCCTCCAACTCCTTGACCCGCTTGGTGACCCGGGTCAGCGCCTCCGGACGGCCGGCCAGGTCCAGGCCGAGTTCGCGGCTCTTGAGCTCGACACTGGCCCGGCCGGCCATCTCGGTTATCAGGATCCGCATGTCGTTGCCCACCACCGACGGGTCCACGTGGTTGTAGAGCAACGGGTCGACCTTGATCGCGCTCGCGTGCAGCCCCGCCTTGTGGGCGAAGGCGGCGGCCCCGGCGTACGCCTGGTGGGTGTCGGGGGCGATGTTGGCGATCTCGGCGATGGCGTGCGAGACCCGCACCATCTGGGCCAGGCATCCCTCCGGTAGGACGGGCATACCCAGCTTGAGCTGGAGATTGGCGACGACGGCGAAGATGTCGGCGTTGCCGGGGCGTTCGCCGTACCCGTTGGCGGTGCCCTGCACGTGCCGGACCCCCGCCTCGACGGCGGCGATCGTGTTGGCGACCGCGCAGGCCGTGTCGTTCTGGGCGTGCATGCCGAACAGCGCGGCGTCGACCCCGAGCCGGCCGGTCAGGTCGTGGATCGCGGCGGTCACCTGGGACGGCAGCATCCCGCCGTTGGTGTCGCAGAGGACCATCCGCTCGGCGCCCGCGGCGAGCGCGGTCTGCGCCACGGCGGCGCCGTACGCGGGGTCGTGGCGGTAGCCGTCGAAGAAGTGCTCGCCGTCGACGAAGACCCGGCGTCCCTCGGCGACCAGGTGGGTGACGGTGTCGTGGATCATCGCCAGGTTCTCCGCGCCGGTGGTGCGCAACGCGCGCTCGACATGGCGGATGTCGGCCTTGGCGACCAGGGCGACCGCCGGGGTCTGCGCGTCCAGCAGGCCGCGCACCTGAGGGTCGTCGGCGACCGCGACACCGACCTTGCGGGTGGCGCCGAACGCCACCAGCACGGCGTGACGCAGGGTCAGCTCGGTGCGGGCGCGGCGGAAGAACTCGGTGTCCTTGGGCACCGCGCCCGGCCAACCGCCCTCGATGAACCCGACGCCGAACTCGTCGAGCAGCCGGGCCACCGCCAGCTTGTCGACCACCGAGTAGGTGAGCCCCTCGCGCTGGGCGCCGTCTCGCAACGTCGTGTCGAAGACCTGGAACGTCATCAGGATCCTTTCTCGGAGCAACAAAAAGACCCCCCGCGGGATGCGGGAGGTCTGCGCGCTCGGCGGAGGGGAGAGCCGGCGCGCTAGGTCGCAATAATCAGGGCGGTGCAGGTCACGATCGCCACTCTGCCACCCGCTCCCGCTTTTGGGAGAGACAATCCATATGGTGGGACATCCCGCCCACAAGGAGGCCCCGTGCGCACCGTGTCGCTCGACACCGACACCCCACCCGCCGAGGACTGACCCGTGGGACTGGACACGATCCGGGCGGCCCTGCCCGCGTACGCCACGGACATCGCCCACAACCTCGACTCGACGATCGGCGCGGCGACGCTGACCCCGGCGCGGACGTGGGGCACGGCGCTGGCCTGCGCGGTGGCCGCGCGCAACCCGCTGGTACTGCGCGAGATCGCCGCCGAGGCGCTCGACCACCTCGGGCCGGACGGCGTCGAGGCGGCCAAGGGCGCGGCGGCCGTCATGGCGATGACCAACATCTACTACCGCGCCACGCATCTCATCGGCGACGAGGAGTACGCCTCGATGCCGGCCCGCCTCCGCATGCAGCTCGTCGCCCGACCCGGCGTGGACAAGAGCGACTTCAAGCTGTGGTGCCTCGGCGTCTCCGCGATCATCGGCTGCGAGATCTGCCTCCAGACGCAGGAGAAGGCGCTGCGCCGTCGTGGCGTCCCCCGGGAGCAGGTGCACGAGGCGTTGCGGATCTCCGCCGTCGTCCACGCGGCGGCGGTCACGCTGGACGCCGAGGCCGCCCTGGCCTGAGGCCCCTCGTGCGGCCCGGACCGGCCGGCGCTCCGGTCCGGTCGCCGTTTCCGGGCCCCCGCAGCCGGGTAGCTCCTCAGGGGCGGGCACGACAGCCCGGGACGTCGGCGACAGTCAGGAGCGAACGGCATGGACAGGATCGACCCACACGCCGCCCACGCCGGGCCGGACCCGCTGCGCGGCGGCGACCAGGGCGCCGTGGCCGGCGGGGCGCCGGCCGGCACGTTCGACCCGTGGCGCTACCGCGACACCGCCGGCGTGGCCGACGCCGACCTGGTCGGCTACAAGGTCGAGGCCAGCGACGGCGGTGTCGGCAAGATCGACAGCGCCAGCCACGAGGTCGGCGGCAGCTACCTGGTCGTGGACACCGGGCCGTGGGTCTTCGGCAAGAAGGTGATGCTGCCCGCCGGCACGGTCAACCTGGTCGACCACGACCAGCGCACCGTCTCCGTCGACCGCACCCGCGACCAGATCAAGGCCGCCCCCGAGTACGACGAGGCCAGCCACAGCGACCCGGCGTACCGGGATCAGCTCGGCGGTTACTACGACGAGACGTACGGCGCGCTTCCCCCGGGCACCGCGCGCTGACCGATCCGACCCGACGGCCGGTGGGACATGAGCCCGCCGGCCGTTACCGTGTGCACGTGGACGCCATCGACGACGAACGTCACATCACGCTGCCCGCGACCTTCAACTTCCGCGACGTCGGCGGCTACCTCGGCCACGACGGCCGTACCGTGCGCCGTGGTCGCCTCTACCGCTCCGACTCCCTGCACCGGCTCCACGAGCAGGACCGCGACGCGTTCGCCGCCATCGGCATCCGCACCGTCGTCGACCTGCGCCGCCCCACCGAGGTGGAGCGCGACGGTCGGGTGCCGGCCTACCAGGGGCTGACGTACCGGCACATCCACCCGGAGCACGAGGACTGGGCGCTGACGCCGCACGAGAAGGGCACCGACCTGGCGCGCTACCTCGCCGACCGCTACGCCGACCTGGCCCAGACCGGCACCGCGGGCCTGGGCGAGGCGATCGGGCTGATCGCCGACTCGGCGAACGCCCCGGTCGTCGTGCACTGTGTGGCCGGCAAGGACCGCACCGGCATCGTGTGCGCCCTGACCCTCGCCGTGCTGGGCGTCGACGACGCGGACATCACCGCCGACTACGCGCTGAGCACCGAGGCGTCGGCCCGGTTCAGCGCCTGGCTGGCCGCCACCATGCCGGACGCCGCGGAGGTGCCGGCGCCGTTCCTGGCGTCGCCCGCCGAGGCCATGCAGATGTTCCTTGACGAGCTGCGTGAGGGGCACGGCTCGATCGAGGCGTACCTGCGGCATGCCGGGGTGACCGACAAGCAGCTCGCCGCCCTACGCGACCACCTGCTCGACGAGGGTTAGGGCGCGTGTCCCAGCGCCGCGGCCGACCGGCCCGTTCGACGGGTCGGTCGGCCGACGGACGTCAGAAGACCTGGTGCACCCAACCGTGCGGGTCGGCGGCCTTGCCGCGCTGGATGTCGACCAACTGCTGACGCAGCGACATGGTGACCCGGCCGGGCTCGCCGCCACCGATCAGGAACTCGCCGTCGGGGAAGCGCACCCCGCCGATCGGGGTGATCACCGCGGCGGTGCCGCAGGCGAAGACCTCGCGCAGCCGGCCGCTGGCCGCGTCGGCCTGCCAGTCGGCGAACGAGACCGGCCGCTCCTGCACCTGGTGCCCCGCCTTGCCGGCCAGCGTGATGATCGCGTCGCGGGTGATGCCCGGCAGGATCGTGCCGGTCAGCGGCGGGGTGACCACCGTGTCGTCGTCGTAGACGAAGAAGACGTTCATGCCGCCCAACTCGTCGACGAAGCGGCGCTCCACGGCGTCGAGGAAGACCACCTGGTCGCAGCCGGCCTCGATGGCCTCCGCCTGGGCCGCCAGCGACGTGGCGTAGTTGCCGCCACACTTGGCCGCGCCGGTGCCGCCGGGCGCCGCCCGGGTGTAATCCGGGGAGACCCAGATCGTGACCGGCTTGACGCCACCGGTGAAGTACGCGCCGGCCGGCGAGGCGATCACCATGTACAGGTATTCGTTGGCCGGACGGACGCCGAGGAAGACCTCGCTGGCGAACATGAACGGCCGCAGGTAGAGACTGCCGTCCTCGCCGGTCGGGATCCACTCCCGGTCGATCTCGATGAGCTTGTGCAGTGAGTCGACGAACACCTCGGGCGGCAACGCCGGCATCGCCATCCGCTTGGCCGAGTCGACGAAGCGGGCGGCGTTGGCGTCCGGCCGGAACATCGTCACGCCACCGTCGGCCGTCCGGTAGGCCTTCAGCCCTTCGAAGATCTCCTGCGCGTAGTGCAGCACCGCGCTGGCCGGGTCCATCGGGATCGGCGCCCGCGCCTCCACCCGGGCGTCGTACCAGCCCTTGCCCTCCGCGTAGCGGATCGTGATCATGTGGTCGGTGAAGACGCGGCCGAATCCGGGGTTGGCCAGCAGGGCAGCCCGGTCGGCGGCGGATACCGGCGTGGGATTCGGACGGATCTCGAAGTCGAGCTTGTCACCACCGCTCATCGCGCTGACCTCCCTGCGGGACAACGGCATGCGGGATCGCACACCGACATGGCTGTGCCAGAAACTTACCCCGAACGACCGTTCAGAAGGTAGCGCCGCTCGGGACCGGGTGGACTGCCCGGACAGGCGAAGACCGCCCCGGCCGCGATGCGGCCCGGGGCGGTCAGGCTACGGCGTGGGCGGCGAGCCGGTCGCCGACCTCGGCGGTGCGCAGCGTCGCGCCCGGGGTACGGCCGGCCAACTCGGCGGCGACCGCCGCGTCGACCCGGGCCGCCGCCTCGGTGTGCCCGAGCTGCTCCAGCAGCAGCGCCACGGAGAGCACCGCGGCCACCGGGTCCGCGACGCCCTGCCCGGCGATGTCCGGCGCCGAGCCGTGCACCGGCTCGAACATCGAGGGGTACGCGCCCTCAGGGTTGATGCAGCCACTGGCGGCCAGCCCGATTCCGCCGGTGACGGCGGCGGCGATGTCGGTGAGGATGTCGCCGAAGAGGTTGTCGGTGACCACCACGTCGTAGCGCTGCGGCTGGGTCACCAGGAACATCGCGGCCGCGTCGACGTGCTGGTACTCCGTCGCCACGTCCGGGTGTTCGGCCGCGACCGCCGCGAAGGCGCGCGACCACAGCGACCCGGCGTGGGTCAGTACGTTGGTCTTGTGCACCAGCGTGACCTTGCGCCGCTCCCGACGACCGGCCCGCGCGAACGCGTCACGGATCACCCGCTCCACGCCGTGCCGGGTGTTGAGGCTCTCCTCCGTGGCGACCTCGGCGGGCGTGTCGCGGTGCAACGTCCCGCCCGCGCCGGCGTACAGCCCCTCGGTGCCCTCGCGGACCACCACCAGGTCGACCTCGCCCGGCTTCACGTTGCCCAGCGGCCCGGCGACCCCGGGCCAGAGCCGCGAGGGGCGCAGGTTGACGTACTGGTCGAAGGCGAACCGGAGCTTGAGCAGCAGGCCGCGCTCCAGGACACCCGGCGGCACCGTGGGGTCACCCACCGCGCCGAGCAGGATCGCGTCGTGCCCGGCCAGCTCGGTCAGCACCGAGTCGGGCAGGACCTCTCCGGTACGGTGCCAGCGGGCGGCGCCGAGGTCGTACTCGGTGGCCTGCACACCGGGAAGCACCGCGTCGAGGACCTTGCGGGCCTGCGCGACCACCTCGGGCCCGATGCCGTCCCCGGCCACCACCGCGATCCGCGTCACGCCCGCTCTCCCCACGCTCGACTGCCCTGTCCGGCAACGGTACGTCGCCGTCCCGACTCCCGGTACGAAGCTTCCAGCATCTGAGACAGGAGGATGCACAGCACCCTCTCAGCTGGGATTCATGTAGCGATCATCTGCGCTGCCTACGGTAAGGGACAGCGGGTCAGGGGGCCCGCGAACGGTGGTCGTGACGACGCGACGTCAACTGCGAGGGGGCAGGCGCCATGCGCATCGACGAGCAGCCGCGGACCCGCTGGCCGGACCTGTCGGCGTTCCGGCACCGCCGGCCCGACCTCCGCCTCGGCAGCCGCCGTCGCCGGTTCGACCCGGCCGCCGCCACCCAGGGCCGCATCGCCGTGCAGCACACCGTCCGCACCGCCACGGCGGAGTACACCCTGCTGCTCAACGCCCCCGAAGGGCTCGGCCGCCGGGGCGTCGGCGAGGCGTTGCGGGACAGCGTCGCCGAACTGCGCGCGATCGACCTGACCTACGGCCCGAACCGTCCGGAGAGCCTGGTCTCCAGGCTGCGCCGGGGCGAGATCAGCCCCGCGTCGTACGCCCCGCTGGCCGACCTGGTGGACCGCTGCACGGCGATGCGCGCCGCCACCGACGGCTGGTTCGACGCCTGGGCGGTCCCCGGCGGCTTCGACCCGGGCGGCCTACTGGGCGGCTGGGCCGTGGACCGCGCCGCCGCCCGGCTGCGCGCGGCGGGCGTGCACGACTACGCCGTACTCGCCGGCGCCGACCTCGTGGTCCGGGGCCGCGCGCCGCACGGCGGACCGTGGCGGGTCGCGGTACACCACCCGACGGCGCCGGACCGCGCGCCACTGATGCTGGAGATGACCTCGGGAGCAGTCGGCACCTCCGGGGTGTCCGGACGGCGGGGACACGTCGTCGACCCGCACACCGGCGAGCCGGCCAACCACCTCATCGCCGCGACCGTCGTCGGCCCGGACCTGACGGTCGCCGACGCGTACGCCACCGCGCTCTACGCCGCCGGCCCCACCGGCCTGGCCTGGTTCCGGGGTGGCTCCGAGTACCGGGCGCTCTTCGCCCACCGGCGCTGAGGGCCCGAGGGCCTGTTTCATAAAGGCGGTCGAGCCGAGGCGGAGTCCGGGCGGCGATCCGGCAAGGCGCGGTTTCGTCCGGATACCGGTGTTGTATCCGGACGAAACCGCAACGCCGCCGGTCGTCGTCCGGGCCCGCCGCAGGCCGGCCAGTTCTTATGAAACAGGCCCTAGCGTCCCGTGCTGGGGTCCGGCACGGTCACCCGCGCCGGGGTCCGTGCCCCGAAGACGGTGGCGACCAGGTCGCTCACCGCGTGCACCCCCACATCGATCCCCTTGCCGGGTGGCAGTTGGTACATGACGGCGACGACGTAGCGCTGGTCGTCGCCGGCGAACCCCACGGTGTTGGTGACCCAGTGCTCCCCGCCCGGGTCCGGCTCGATCGACCAGCCGTCCTTGGTGCCGGGGTGCTTGTCGCTGCCGGCCGCCCAGACACCCCAACGCTGGATCGAGCCGACCGAACGCATCGCGCCGACGATGTAGGCCCGGTCGGTCGGGTCGAGGTCGTCCAGCACGTACGACATCAACCGCTGCAGATCCTCAGCCGTGCACTTGAGGTGACCCCAGAAGCGCGCGTAGCCGGCGACGGTGGTCAGCCCGGTCATGCCGTAGCGCTGCTGGAAGCGTTTGAGCTGTCCGTCCCGGCCGTAGCGGTTCCACAGAGCGGTGGCCGCGTCGTCGGAGGAGAAGTTCAGCATGTCGGCGATCTGTCGACGGGCGGCGCTGTCGAGTTTGATCTCGCCCGCCCGTGAGCGCTCCAGCAGCCCGACGACCATCGCGAGTTTGATGGTGGAGGCCGTCCAGATCGGATGATCGGTGGTCCCCGCCCGCCAGGAAGTGCCGGTGCGCCGGTCCCGTACCAGGATTCCGAGCACCCCCGGCTTGCTCTTCAGGAGGGTGGCCGCCGCCGCGAAACGGCGGCGTTGGGCCTCGTCCGCGCTGCCCGTGCCGGGTTGCCGGCCCCCGGCCGGGCCGAGCCCACTCGTCGACCGCGGCTCGGCGGTCCCCGGAGCCGACGACGGGTCGCGCGAAGCGGGCGAGCCGGTCGGATCGGGCGAACAGCCGGCCAGCACGAGCACCGCCACCAGGGCCGCGAGGAGCCGCGTCGACCGCAGGGCTCGTCGTGGCGGCGCAGGTCGCCGCGGCCGGGCGACCCGGCGGCCACCGCCATTGAACAACTGGGCGCTTGTCACGGCGGCCGATCATAGCCGCGTCGCACGTCAGACGGGGTGACCCGCAGAGCGCCTGAATTGCGATCGGCCCCCACGGCCTCGGCAACGGCTGTGGGGGCCGATCAGCGACGAGTGCGCGTGGCTCGCACAATCGAGGGGTGCGGACCGGTCGGGCCGGACGTCGACCGCGCCACCCGAAGACGGGCCGGCGCCACGGCCTGGCGGCCAGTAACCGCAGTCGTACGCTAGCGAATCGACGCAACTCGACGCAAGAGTCTCCACAGCGGACGCCTTCGGACGCCGCCCGCACGGGTTCGGCGATTGGCCGGCGGTGAGGCAGTTTCGACATGGTGAACGACGGATGGCACGCTGTCCGCCGTGAGTTTCGATCTGAGTGTGTGGGCCCTGGAGGACGGGGCGACGCCCGAGGACGTGCGGGCAGCGGTCGAGGGTTGCCGGCAGGGGCGGCACGTGGACCGATACCCGGACCCGCGCGTCGTCGGCTTCTACCGGGCGATCACCGCGTCCTATCCGGACCGTCACCCCGGCCCGGACAGCCCGTGGGCGGTCGCGCCGCTGCACGCCGCCCACGATCACGTCGAGCTGAACCTGCACCCGACCTGCCCGGACCAGGTGCTGCTCGACATCGAGCGGCTGGCCGGCGAGCACGGGCTGATGCTCTTCGACGCCCAGGACGGTTCGGTCTACCCGCCCCCGGTCCGGTTGCCGAACTGACCGCTCCCGGGGCGGAACACCTCCCGGCGTACGACGAAGGGGCCCGGCGCTGTCGCCGGGCCCCCCGTGGTGCTGTCGTCCGCGCCGCCACCTGTCGCGTGGCGGCCGCTAACTACTCGTCGCGCAGGTCGGCCGCGCTGGCGGCGGTCGCGCCGATCGAGTCGGCCGCCGAGGTCAGCAGATCGGCGCCGAGCGCCTGGTCGACGGTGAGGGTCATCAGCGTCTCGCCGCCCGCCTCGCGCCGGGCCACCTGCATCGCGGCGATGTTGATGCCCGACTCGCCGAGCAGCGTACCGACGGTGCCGACGACGCCCGGGCGGTCCGCGTACCGCAGGAACAGCAGGATGCCCTCCGCGGCGATCTCCACGTCGAAGCCGTCCACTTCGGTCAGCCGCGGGACGTCGCGGCTGCCCGCGTGGGTGACCGTCCCGGAGACGCTCACCGCCCGGCCATCCGGCAGGGCACCGCGCACCGTGACCAGGAGAGGCTGGTCGGCGGTCTCGGCCTGACTGTCCAGAGTGACCTCGACGCCGCGCTCGGCGGCCAGGTGCGGGGCGTTGACGTAGGTGACCTGGTCCTCGACCACCGAGCTGAACAGGCCCTTCGTCGCGGCCAGCTTGAGCACCGACACGTCGTGGCCGACGACCTCACCGCGAACCTCGACGGTGACGTTGGCCGCGACCCCACCGGCGACGGCGGTGAAGGCCCGGCCCAGCTTCTCGGCCAGCGGCAGCAGCGGGCGGACGTCCTCGGCGACCACGCCGCCGGCCTGGACGTTGACGGCGTCCGGCACGAACTCGCCCTGCAGCGCCAGCTTCACGCTCTTGGCAACCGCCAGACCGGCCTTGTCCTGCGCCTCGTGGGTCGAGGCGCCCAGGTGCGGGGTGGCCACCACGTTGTCGAAGGCGAACAGCGGCGAGGAGGTGCAGGGCTCCTTGGAGTACACGTCGACGCCGGCGCCGGCGACCCGCCCCTCGGCGATGGCGTCGGCGAGCGCCTGCTCGTCGACCAGGCCACCGCGGGCGGCGTTCACGATGCGGACGCTGGGCTTGACGAGCGCCAGCTCCTTCTCGCCGATCAGGCCGACCGTCTCCGGGGTCTTCGGCAGGTGGATCGAGATGAAGTCGCTCTCGCGCAGCAGCTCCTCCAGCCCGACCAGCCGTACGCCGAGCTGCGCCGCCCGAGCCGGCTGGATGTACGGGTCGTACGCGATCAGTCGGGTGCCGAACGCGGCGATGCGCTGCGCGAAGAGCACCCCGATGCGGCCGAGCCCGACCACACCGACGGTCTTGCCCTGCACCTCGACGCCCGTGTACTTGGACCGCTTCCACTCGCCCGCCTTGAGCGCCGCGCTGGCGCTGGCGGTGTTGCGGGCGACGGCGAGCAGCAGTGCGACGGCCTGCTCGGCGGCGGAGACGATGTTCGAGGTGGGTGCGTTGACGACCATCACGCCCCGCGCGGTGGCCGCCGGCACCTCGACGTTGTCGAGCCCGACGCCCGCGCGGGCGACCACCTTGAGCCGCGGTGCGGCGGCGACCGCCTCGGCGTCGATCTGGGTCGCGCTGCGCACGATGACGGCGTCGGCCTCGGAGAGCGCCGAGAGCAGGGCCGGACGGTCGGTGCCGTCGACGTGACGGACGTCGAAGTCGTGGGCGAGCACCTCGATGGCGGCGGGGGCGAGTTCTTCGGCGATCAGTACGACAGGATTCATCGGTCCTCGTAGAGGTCGTGTTTGCGATCGGCGCGGGTGGCGGGGCGCCGCACTGCACCCCGTGCTGATCCGTGCCGTGGCCGTCAGGTGCCGGCTCAGCGCACCTACCCGCGATCGTAGGGGCCGCGCTGGCCGGCGTGTTCCGGTCTGCGGGGTGAGTGCCCTCACACGCCCGGACAAGCGACCGACATCAACCGTTCACCACCCCGAAACCCCACCCACCCCGCCCCCCTACACCCCTCCGTCCCCGCGATCTTGCACTTTCTGCGGCGACCTACGGGGCCAACCCCCACAAATCGCCATCCGAAAGTGCAAGATCGACGAGGGCTCGGAGCGAGCCCCGGGCGCGCGCTGGGGAGAGCGCGGCCCGGGGCTGGGTGATCCGTTTTTCGGGGTGGCGTCAGGCGGTTTCGGTGATCGGGCGGTCGACCCAGCTCATCATTCCGCGCAGCTTCCTACCGGTCTCCTCGATCGGGTGCGCCGCGCCCTCGGCCTGCCACTTGGTGAAGTTGGGGCGGCCGGCCTCGTCCTCGGCGACCCACTCACGGGCGAACTCGCCGGACTGGATCTCGCCCAGGATCTTGCGCATCTCATCCTTGACGCGGGAGTCGATGATGCGCGAGCCCCGGGAGAGGTCGCCGTACTCGGCGGTGTCGGAGATGCTGTACCGCATCTTCGCGATGCCGCCCTCGTACATCAGGTCGACGATCAGCTTCAGCTCGTGCAGGCACTCGAAGTAGGCGACCTCCGGGGCGTAACCCGCCTCGGTGAGCACCTCGAAACCGGTCTGCACCAGCGCCGAGGCACCGCCGCAGAGCACCGCCTGCTCGCCGAAGAGGTCGGTCTCGGTCTCCTCGGTGAAGGTGGTCTTGATCGCGCCGGCCCGGGTGCCGCCGATCCCCTTGGCGTACGCGAGGGCGAGGGCGAACGCGGTGCCGGTGGCGTCCTGCTCGACGGCGACCAGACAGGGCACACCCTTGCCGTCGACGTACTGGCGACGCACCAGGTGGCCGGGGCCCTTGGGGGCGACCATGGCCACGTCCACCTCGGCCGGCGGCTTGATCAGGCCGTACCGGATGTTGAAACCGTGGCCGAAGAAGATCGCCTTGCCGGGGGCCAGGTGCGGCTCGATCGACTCGGCATAGATCTTGCGCTGGGCGGTGTCCGGCGCAAGCACCATGATCACGTCCGCCTCGGCCGAGGCCGCTGCCGGCGTGAGCACCCGAAGGCCCTGCTCCTCGGCCTTGGGACGGCTCTTCGAGCCCTCCGGCAGACCGATCACCACGTCGACGCCGGAGTCACGCAGCGACAGCGCGTGGGCGTGCCCCTGGCTGCCGTAGCCGATCACCGCGACCTTCTTGGCCTGGATCAGGCCGAGGTCGGCATCGTCGTCGTAGTACACCTCAACGCTCATGAGAACTTCCCTTTCGTACGACGGCCTGAGTGCCCGTCGTGGTCTTTGCGGATGGGTCAGGCGGCCCGCAGCGCGGGACCGGCGGTGATCGAACGCGAGCCGCGCCCGATGGCCACCAGCCCGGACTGGACCATTTCCTTGATGCCGAAGGGCTCGAGGTCGCGCAGCAGCGCGTCGAGCTTGTCCGGCGTGCCGGTGGCCTCGATGGTCAGCGTGTCCGGTGCGACGTCCACGACCCGGGCCCGGAACAGGTTGACGGTCTCCAGCACCTGGGACCGGGCGGCCCGGTCGGCGCGGACCTTCACCAGCAGCAACTCCCGGGCGACCGAGACCTGCGGATCCAACTCAACGATCTTGAGTACGTTGACCAGCTTGTTGAGCTGCTTGGTGACCTGCTCCAGCGGGGACGAGTCCGCGTTCACCACGATGGTGATCCGGGAGACGTCCGGGTTCTCGGTCTCGCCGACGGCGAGGCTGTCGATGTTGAAACCGCGGCGGGAGAACAGGCCGGACACCCGGGCGAGGACGCCCGGCTTGTTCTCCACGAGCACGGACAGAGTGTGCATGGTCATGCCACGACCTCGCTTCGCTCGGTCGGGGCATCGGCCTTGATGATTCGTGCGCTTCGCTCACTCATGGTCAGATGTCATCCTCGTCGAAGACCGGGCGGACGCCGCGGGCGAACATGATCTCGTCGTTACTGGTGCCGGCAGCGACCATCGGCCAGACCATGGCGTCCTTGCCGACCACGAAGTCGATCACCACCGGGACGTCGTTGATCTCCATGGCGGCGGCGATGGTCTTGTCCACGTCCTCGGCGGTCTCGCAGCGCAGCCCGACGCAGCCCAGCGCCTCGGCGAGCTTGACGAAGTCGGGGATCCGGTGCTTGTGCGTGCCCAGCTCGGTGTTGGAGTAGCGCTCGTTGTAGAAGAGCGTCTGCCACTGCCGGACCATGCCGAGGTTGCCGTTGTTGATGACGGCGATCTTGACCGGGATGCCCTCCAGCGCGCAGGTCGCCAACTCCTGGTTGGTCATCTGGAAGCAACCGTCACCGTCGATCGCCCACACCACCGCGTCCGGCTTGCCGACCTTCGCGCCCATGGCCGCCGGCACCGCGTAGCCCATGGTGCCGAGGCCGCCGGAGTTCAACCAGGTGTACGGCTTCTCGTAGGAGATGAACTGGGACGCCCACATCTGGTGCTGCCCCACCCCGGCCACGAAGATCGTGTCGGGGCCGACGATCTCTCCCAACCGCTTGATCACGTACTGCGGGGAGAGCGTGCCGTCGGACGGCTCGTCGTAGCCCAGCGGATAACGGTTACGCAGGTCGTCGAGCTGGGTCCACCAATCCTTCAGGTCGGTGACCCGCCCCGCCGCACGCTCGACGGTGACCGCCGCGATCAGCTCGTCGATGACGTGCTTGGCGTCACCGACGATCGGGACGTCCGCGTGCCGGTTCTTGCCGATCTCGGCGGGGTCGATGTCGGCGTGCACCACCGCCGCGTCCGGCGCGAACGAGTCGAGCTTGCCGGTGACCCGGTCGTCGAACCGCGCGCCCAGCGCGACGATCAGATCGGCCTTCTGGAGGCCGTACACGGCGGCGACGGTGCCGTGCATGCCGGGCATGCCCAGGTGCTGCGGGTGCGAGTCGGGGAACGCGCCGAGCGCCATCAGCGTGGTGATGACCGGGATGCCGGTCAGGTCGGCGAGCCGACGCAGCCCCTCGGTGGCGCCGGCCTTGAGCACCCCGCCGCCCACGTAGAGCACCGGCCGCCGGGCACCGGCCAGCAACCGGGCCGCCTCGCGGATCTGCTTGCCGTGCGGGTGCAGGGTGGGCCGGTAGCCGGGCAGGTCCAGCGTGGGCGGCCAGGTGAAGGTGGTCGACGCCTGGAGCACGTCCTTGGGGATGTCGACCAGCACCGGGCCGGGCCGGCCGGTGCTGGCCAGGTGGAACGCTTCGGCCAGCACCTGCGGGATCTCCTCGGCGGTCTGCACGAGGAAGTTGTGCTTGGTGATCGGCAGCGTGATGCCCTGGATGTCCGCCTCCTGGAAGGCGTCGGTGCCGATCGACGGGCGAGCCACCTGCCCGGTGATCGCCACCATCGCGACCGAGTCCATGTACGCGTCGGCGATCGGCGTCACCAGGTTGGTCGCGCCCGGGCCGGAGGTGGCGATGCAGACGCCGACCTTGCCGGTGGCCTGCGCGTACCCGGTCGCCGCGTGACCGGCGCCCTGCTCGTGGCGGACCAGGATGTGCCGGACGGTGGAGTCGTAGAGCGGGTCGTACGCCGGCAGGATCGCGCCGCCCGGGATGCCGAAGACGACGTCGACGTCGAGCGCCTCAAGGGACCGCACCAGCGAGCCGGCACCGGAGACCTCTGCCGGGGCGGATGTCCGTACGGCCGGGACTGCCGGCGTGGCCGCGGCGCGGGTGGCGGGGTCGGCGGCGCCGGCCGGGTCGGCGGTCGCGCGGGCCCGCCGGGCGGTGTGGGCGAGGGTCTCGGGCGTTGGTCTCGTCATGGTGGTTCTGGCCTTCGGCTGGAGTGGCTGGGGCTTGTTCAGCGATGCGACGTGGGCGTGGGGCCCGTCGCGACAGGTTCCGACGGCAATAAAAACGGCCCTCGTGCAGATGCACGGGGCCAGCGCACTCTCGACGGAGGAGAGTGCGCTCAGATAAGTACTCGCAGCGACCGGTACGACGACATGCGGCTAAGCCTGACGCATCTCACGCGATGAGTCAACTGATCCCACCTGTTGGTTAACGGACGGCGGCGCGTCGGCCGACGCCGCGCCGCCGCCAGGGGGCATGACCTGCCCGGACCCGCCGGGTGCGCGGCGCTGGACGGGCACCGGACCGGGCCGCGCGCCCGGCGAGGTGGCCGCCTCCAGCATCGCCTCCAGGTGCTCCGCGGGCACCCCCCAGCCGAACAGCGCTCCCTGACCGAACCGGCAGCCCGCGGCGACCACCGCGGCCAGCTCCGTCGGCGTGGTGACGCCCTCGGCGATGACCTCCATGCCCAGCTGGTGGCCCAGCCGCATGACGATGTCGACCATGGGCGCGAACGCCGGACCGTCCTTGCCCACCGGGCGGACCGGCTCGTGCTCGGCCACCAGGCTGTGGTCGATCTTCAGGATGTCGATGGGGAGCCGGCGTAGCTGCCCCAGCGACGAGTACCCGGCGCCGAAGTCGTCCAGCGCGATCCGTACGCCGGTCAGCCGCAGCGCGGTCAACCGCCGGATCAGCTCGTCCAGATCGGTGGCGACCGCGTGCTCGGTGACCTCCAGCACCAACCGCTGCGGCGGTACGTGGTGGGCGCGCAGGGCCTCGGCGACCTGGACCACGTACTCCGGGGCGTGCAGCTCGCGCGGCGAGACGTTCACCGAGACCCACACGTCGTGCCCGTCGGCCAGCCAGCGGGAGAGCTGGTAGCAGGCCTGGTGCAGCACCCAGGCGCCGAGTGTGGAGATCATCCCGCACTCCTCGGCGAGGGGGATGAACTCGTCCGGGCGGACGTTGCCCAGCTCGGGGTGGTGCCAGCGGAGCAACGCCTCGGCGCCGACCGGCCGGACCGACGGCAGCGACGCCACCGGCTGGAAGGCGAGCCGCAGCTCGTCGCGGTCGATAGCGCCCCGCAACTCGTGCTCCACGGTGGTACGGCGGCGCAACAACTGGTCGTACGCCGCGTCGTAGCGCTCGATCCGGTTCTTGCCGCGTTGCTTGGCGTAGCGCAGCGCCAGGTCGGCGTGGCGCAGCAGCAACTCCACGTCCGGCTCGGCGGCCCACCCGGCCACGCCGATGCTCACGGATAGGAAGACCGGGCCCTCCGGCTGGTCGTACGGGCGGTTCAGCACCCCGAGCAGCCGCTCGGCCACCCGGTCCGCCTCGGCGGGGCGGGCCGGCATGAGCACGGCGAACTCGTCGCCGCCGAGCCGGGCCGCCACGTCGCCCGGACGCAGGTTGCCGCGCAGCCGACGGCCCACCTCGGCCAGCACCGCGTCACCCACGTCGTGGCCGCGCATGTCGTTGACGTTCTTGAAGCCGTCCAGGTCCAGACCGAGCAGGACGCACGGCGTGCCCGCCGCCGCGCCGTCGTGCAGCGCCCGCAGCAGCCCGCGCCGGTTGGCCAGCGACGTCAACGGGTCGGTGTGCGCCAGCTCACGGAAGTGCGCCTCCCGCTCGACCAGGCGGCCGGCGTAGTCCCGGACGTCCTTGAGGGTGAGGTACTGCCGCGCCACCAGGGCGAAGCCCTCCACGCTGCCGGCGAGGATGCCCGGCGCGGTGAAGCGGCCGTCCTGGAGCAGGTGGTACATCGCCGAGGCCGCCATCGCCAGCATCGGGGCGAGGGCGTACTCACCGTCCCGACCGATGAGGTCCAGCGCGACCTCCCCCGGCTGATCGGCCCGGCGCACCTCGAGCGCGACGGCCAGCAGGCCGGCCGACAGCAGCGCCGCGCCGGCGAGCGCCATGGTCGGCCCGGACTGGCAGAGCCCCGCGCTGAGGCCCAGCCCGCCGCAGCTCACCGCGGTGATGCCGGTCGCGAGCACGGCCAGCCGGCGACGCGGCGCGGCGGCCCGAAAGACGACGATCACGGCGAGGCCGGCCCCGAGCGCGGCGCTCACCGTCGTCACCAGGATCGCCGGGCAGGCCATCGGAGTGGCGGCGCCGAGCAGCCGGGTCGGCTCGGAGAAGAGCACCCAGCCGACGAACCACAGCGCCGCCGCCACGGTGACGCCGTCCAGCGCGAGCCGGGCGGTCCCCGCGGCGGTGGCCGCGACGCCCGGCAGCCGGAGCAGACCGGCCGCGAAGGCCAGCCCGGCCAGCGCCGTACCGATCGCCGTGGCGGTGGCCCATCCGGTCCGCTGGCCCTGCTCGTGTGCCCAGTGGTCGCTCGCCGAGAGCACCGCCACCACCCCGGCCAGCAGGCTGACCAGGGTAACCCCGGCGGCGCCCGCGAGCAGCACGTGCGCCGGTCGGCGCGGCCCGGTCCGCTGCCCGACGACCATGGTGAGCAGCGCGGTGGCCACGGCCGCGACCAGCCCGCTCAGCGCCGCGACGGCGACCATGCCCGGGGGGAGATGCACGACAACAAGAGTGCCGGATGAGCGCACGTCGCGGGAGACCGGATGTGCATCTGTTGGGACACGGGCCCTCTACCGCGGGGTCCCGCGCGGCGGCGGTGTCATGCTGGTACGCATGCCTGAGCTGCGATCGAGGACGTCCACACACGGTCGGACGATGGCCGGCGCCCGGGCCCTCTGGCGGGCCACCGGGATGACCGACGACGATTTCGGCAAGCCGATCGTCGCCATCGCCAACAGTTTCACCCAGTTCGTGCCGGGTCACGTACACCTCAAGGACATGGGCGGCCTGGTCGCCGACGCGGTGGCCGAGGCCGGCGGCGTCGGCCGGGAGTTCAACACGATCGCGGTCGACGACGGCATCGCGATGGGCCACGGCGGCATGCTCTACTCCCTGCCCAGCCGCGAGTTGATCGCCGACGCGGTGGAGTACATGGTCAACGCGCACTGCGCGGACGCCCTGGTCTGCATCTCGAACTGCGACAAGATCACTCCAGGCATGCTGCTGGCCGCGCTGCGCCTCAACATCCCGACCGTCTTCGTCTCCGGCGGCCCGATGGAGGCCGGCAAGACGGCGGCGATCGAGGGCATCGTGCACAGCAAGATCGACCTGATCGACGCGATGGTCGCGTCCTCGAACGAGGCGGTCACCGACGCGCAGCTCGGCGAGATCGAGCGCTCCGCCTGCCCGACCTGCGGCTCCTGCTCCGGCATGTTCACCGCCAACTCGATGAACTGCCTCACCGAGGCCATCGGGCTCGCGCTCCCCGGCAACGGTTCGACCCTCGCCACCCACGCCGCGCGCCGGTCGCTGTTCGTCGAGGCCGGCCGGACCGTCGTCGACATCGCCAAGCGGTGGTACGACGGCGACGACGAGTCGGTGCTCCCCCGCACCGTCGCGTCCAAGGCCGCCTTCGAGAACGCCGTCGCCCTCGACGTGGCCATGGGCGGCTCCACCAACACGGTGCTGCACCTGCTCGCCGCCGCCCGCGAGGCGGAACTCGACTTCGGCGTCGCCGACATCGACGCCATCTCCCGGCGGGTGCCCTGCCTGGCGAAGGTGGCTCCGAACTCCCCGAAGTACCACATGGAGGACGTGCACCGCGCCGGTGGCATCCCGGCGATCCTCGGTGAGCTGGACCGGGGCGGGCAGCTCAACCGGGACGTGCACGCCGTGCACTCCCCCTCGCTGGCCCAGTGGCTGACCGACTGGGACGTGCGCGGTGGCTCGCCGACGCCGGAGGCGGTCGAGCTGTTCCACGCCGCGCCGGGCGGGGTGCGTACCGTGGAGCCCTTCTCCACCACCAACCGCTGGTCGTCACTCGACACCGACGCCGCCGAGGGCTGCATCCGCGACCGCGAGCACGCGTACTCCGCCGACGGCGGCCTGGCCATCCTGCACGGCAACCTGGCCCCGGAGGGCTGCGTCGTGAAGACCGCCGGCGTGCCGGACGACTGCCTGACGTTCCGCGGCCCGGCGAAGGTGTACGAGTCGCAGGACGACGCCGTCACCGCGATCCTCGCCAAGGAGGTCGTCGCCGGGGACGTCGTGGTGATCCGCTACGAGGGCCCCAAGGGCGGCCCGGGCATGCAGGAGATGCTCTACCCCACCTCGTTCCTCAAGGGTCGCGGGCTGGGCCGGTCCTGCGCGCTGCTCACCGACGGCCGCTTCTCCGGCGGCACGTCCGGCCTCTCCATCGGGCACGCCTCCCCCGAGGCCGCCTCCGGCGGCCTGATCGCCCTGGTCCGCGAGGGCGACGAGATCGTCATCGACATCCCGGCCCGGTCGATCGAGCTGAACGTGCCGGAGGACGAGCTGGAGGCACGACGGGTGGCCGAGGAGAAGCGCGACCGGCCGTACACCCCGACCGATCGCCAGCGTCCGGTGTCGGCGGCGCTGCGCGCGTACGCCTCGATGGCCACCTCGGCCAGCGACGGCGCCTACCGCCGCGTCCCCGAGTAAGCCGCGCGGCGGCTCGGCGGCTCGGCTGCTTGATCAACTCGACTTCGCCGATGTCGCGGTATCCCTGTCGACGGGATGCCGCGACATCGGCGATCTCGTGTCGATCAAGGCCGCGGACACACCGCACGGCCGCCGCAGGCCACGTAGGTCGGGCCCCGCGGGCGAGCACCCCGGCACCAAGATCTCAGCAACTTCTCTGTTGTTGCTGCTTGCGGCCTGCGGGAAGCAGCAATAACAGAGAAGTTGCGCGGATCTTGAGGGATGACGCCCATTGACCGGACCGGCCGCCGACGCGAACCCAAGCGGTGTGGCCGTTGCTCAGATGCGCGGTGGGGCGCGGGAGCGTCAGGTCGCGTCCTGCGCTCTTCTGCGTTCTTCGCGGAGCAAGTCGAGCATGGCGGTGTCGGATGCCAGATCCGGGTGGCCCAGCTGCTGGTCGAGTTCGACGACGAGTTCAAGCTCGCGGATCGCCTGGTCCAGGTGCCCCGCCGCCCGGTGGATCCTCGCGACATTGAATCGGATTACTGCTTCGCCTACGCGATCGTCCACCTCCCGTCGAATGGGAAGGGCCTGCCCGTAGTAGGCCAACGCCCGCTCAGCATCGCCGAGCCTCTCGTACGCGGCACCGATGTTGCTCAAGGTGATCGCCTCGCCAGCACGATCACCCACCTCCCGTTGAATAGGAAGAGCCTGCCCCAAGTAGGCCAACGCCCGCTCGCCATCCCCGAGCTGGTTATACACGG